>CAZDRX010000033.1:0-2783 GCA_964508225.1 uncultured Candidatus Peribacteria bacterium | reverse complement strand
CCATGCAGAGTGAGAAGTACTGCGACGTCTACAAGTCACACAAGAAGGACGTTGCGCGCATGACGATGGTGCTCGGCACCCTCGAGAAGAAGCCCCAGATTGCCGCTCCCGTCGCCGTCGAAACGAAGAAGGTTTCGAAGGAAAAGCCTTCACAAGCCAAGAAAAAGTCTGTAAAAGATACCGGCTCACGTTCCAAGAAAGCCTAACTTCCCACTCTCGTCTTTTCTCATCCCCATGCGCACCAAGACAGGAATCATCACATCGGCCAAGATGCAGAAGACAGTGGTGGTCACCGTGCACCGCTACGTGATGCACGATACCTACGGCAAGCGTTTCCGCCGCAGCAAGAAGTTCATGGCGGACACGAACGGCATGGAACTCGGTGTGGGTGACGAAGTCGTCATCACGGAGTGCCGCCCGCTCAGCAAGAACAAGTGCTTCAAGGTCACGGAACTGAAGAAGCAGGCTCCCAAGCTTGCCGAGTTCAAGTCCGAGGAGGTCGAGATGAACATCCGCCGCGATCACCGCGACGCCCTCGCCGAGAAGAAGAAAGACACTTCCAAGAAAGCATCATGATCCAGCAGCAGACTGTCCTCCAAGTGGCCGATAACACAGGTGCAAAGACCTGCATGTGCATCAAAGTGCTCGGCGGCTCCAAGCGCCGCTACGCTGCCATCGGCGACATCATCGTCGTCGCGGTGAAGAGCGCCTCCCCGCGCGGTACAGTCCGCCAGCACGCGGTCGAGCGTGCCGTCATCGTCCGCACGAGGAACGCCATGAAGCGCAAGGACGGCAGTGCAATCCGCTTCGATGACAACGCCTGCGTCATCATCGATGCCAACAAAGAACCCAAAGGCACGCGCATCTTCGGCCCTGTGGCCAGAGAGCTCCGCGCCGCGGGCTACCAGAAGATTATCTCCCAGGCTCCCGACGTTCTCTAATCCACCATGAAACTCTCACACGGAGATTCCGTCATCGTCACCGCCGGCAAGGACAAGGGCAAGAAGGGCACCATCATGCGTGTCCTCCACGACAGCAACCGCGTCATTGTGAGCGGCGTGAACATGATCACGAAGCACGTGAAGAAGACGGCGCAGTCCGCAGGCAAGAAGATCAAGTACGAGGTGTCCCTCAGCGCCAGCAACGTCGCCATTCTCGATCCGAAGACCGGCAAGGCGACGCGCATCGGTTACAAGATCGAAGGCGGCAAGAAGGTCCGCATCGCCAAGAAGTCCGGATCCGTGCTCACGCGTGTGAAGCTTGCAGCCGACCAGAAGGGCGACGCTCCTATCCCGTCCAAGAAAGCTCCGTTCTGGAAGAAGGCCGCTTTCGGCACCGATGCCGTGAAGGGCGAGACGCCGAGCACTCCCGAAACTGCTGTCAAAGCACCCGTGTCCCAGGTTCGTTCCGGTGGCCGCGGCTCCTAAATCTCTATGGCTTATATCCCCCTCCAGAAACGGCTCAAGACGGACATTGCGGAAGCTCTCAAGACAGAGCTGAAGGAGAAGAACGTGCACGCCCTTCCGAAAATCAAGAAGGTTCTCGTGAACGTCGGACTCAGCACCAAGAAGTACGGCAGCAAGGAAATCCAGCAGTTCATCGGCGAGTCCATCGCCATCATCACGGGTCAGAAGCCGTCCATCCGCAAGTCCCGCATGTCCATCAGCAACTTCAACATCCGCGAGAACATGGTCGTCGGCATGGTTGTCACGCTGCGCGGCAAGCGTATGTACAACTTCCTCGATCGCCTGCTCCACTACGCCCTCCCCCGTATCCGCGACTTCCGTGGACTCTCCACCAAGCTCGACGGTCGCGGCAACTACTCGATCGGCATCGTGGATCAGTCGATTTTCCCCGAGCTTCCCCCGCCGGAGGCCAACAAGATCTTCGGTATGCAGGTGCAGATCACGACCGATGCCCGCACCGATGCCCGCGGTATGGCGCTCCTGAAGCAGATCGGTGTTCCGTTCAAGCGTCCCGCCCCGAAGAAGGCGTCTTAGATTGCGTTTTTCTTATCTCCTTGCGATAATCTCTCGCCCAATCCTTTTCTCTCTCAATGTCCCGCGAAGCACTCGTCATCTCCTGGCAGAACAAGAACGCTTCTGTGAAGAAGGCTCTCGCCGCTGGCAAGAAGCCCAAGCACAAGATCCGTGCCTACAACCGCTGCAAGCTCTGTTACCGCAAGGGCGGCTACATGCGCTTCTTCGGACTCTGCCGCATCTGCTTCCGTGAGCTCGCCTGCAACGGCGATATCCCGGGCGTTAAGAAATCTTCCTGGTAAATCCTATGTCTCTCTCTGATCCCATCGGCGATCTCCTCACCCGCATGCGCAACGCGCAGCACGGCCGTCACACGGACTGCCGCGCCCCGTGGTCGAGGATCAAGCAGGCTATCTGCGATCTTCTGAAGACGCAGGGCTACCTCGCGGATGTCCGCACGGAAGGTGAAGGACCCACGAAGATCCTCATCGCGGTGTTCCGCGACGATCGTCCGGTGCTCTCCCTCAAGCGCATTTCCACTCCCGGTGGCCGCAAGTACGTCGGTTCCACCGAGGCACGCGAGCACTTGCACGGCGCTGCTCTCGCCATCATCTCCACGAGCTCCGGCCTCATGACAGACAAGGAAGCGAGGAAGAAGCACATCGGAGGCGAAATTCTCTGTACCATCTCCTAATCATGTCACGCATTGGATCCAGAGCCATCGGCATTCCCAGCGGAGTCACCGTCGAGGTGAAAGGCCGCACGGTGGTCGTGAAGGGCTCGAAGGGCGAACTCAAGTACGAC
>CAZDRX010000032.1:0-3621 GCA_964508225.1 uncultured Candidatus Peribacteria bacterium | reverse complement strand
GGACGATCCTTCCTGCGAGGCTCTTCTTGAGGGCGGTGATGAGGGTGGCTTCGTCCGTGAAGAGCGCCATACACTGAGATCTCTGGAGGAGAGTGAAGAAGTTGGCTCTGCTCATGAGGGAGCCTGTGAGGGTGAGGGACTTCACGATCGGCGCCCCGAAGCTGTCGGTGAGGCGGATGAGGAGCTTGGATGCTTCCGAGGAGCCGGGAGGTTGCCCTTCCGGTCCTGCGATCTCGAGGCAGGGTTTGTAGCGGAGGAGGTCAGAGCGGATGAAGCCGAAGGAGACGGACTTCTTCTCGCCGGATTTGAGGGTGATGCCTTCGATCACCTCGTCGGTGGTGGGGGCATAGCCTTTGAGGACATCGGAACCCGTGGCGAAGAAGATGCTGTAGCCTTTCGCGCTACCCGGCGGGAGATCGAAGCTGCCGTTGCCTTTGTCGTTCAGGAGGATGGTCTTACGGACGACCGTACCGTCGGTCGTGGAACCGGAGGCCGTGAAGGCCAGACCCTTGAAGCCCTGGAGTTCGCTCGTCTGCTTCTTGCCGTCCCCGTTCACGTCGACGAAGGCGGAGACGGTGAGGATGCCGTTTCGCACGGAGGAGTCGGTGGGTTTGGTGCTGCCCTGATTGAGGACGACTCTCGAGAGGCCGCCACCGGTAGCATCTGAGGTACCGGAGGAGCCGGAACTGCCGGTGAAGCTGCAATCGCTATCAATCGTGAACGATTTCTCGGACGTGGAAGTCGTCTTGAACCCTGTGTCGACTGCGGTGACACTCCAGTAGTACGTGAGTCCCGTACGGCATGTCTGGTTCTTCAGGATGAAGCTGCGGCTCTGTCCGTTCGGCATGAGCCTCGTCACCCAGTTCCTGGATGCAGTCTTGCCGGAGACAATATTGTGCGCGCTCGCACCGGTGCCGACTCTGAGCTGGTACTGGAGGAGGCGGGTGGAGGTCTGTGTGTCGGAGCCCGAGCCCCACAGGAAGCGGACGTTCGGCAGACCATTCGTACCGCCTGTCGAGCAGGCGGCATTGCCGCACCTGAGAAATGCGAGATCATTGACGCTCGTCTGACGGTACGCGATCAACGGACGGCCGTCTGTCGGCATGCCGAGAGCGATGTAGTCACCGGTGTTGTATGCCCTCTGGTCGATGAGTGTCGATGTATTGCCCGATGTACATCCTGCATTGCCGCATTTGACGACGCGCACTGCTTCCGTATTCAGCGGTGATGCACTTCCGGAGTACAGCACGATGGGGAAGCCGTCGCTGCCGATTGCCATCTCCATCGGGATCTGACCAGTTTGGTCACTGCCGATCTCTGTGTCGCTCGTGACGGACGAGCAGAGAATGTTTCCGCACTTGATGAGATGCACAAATCCATCGTTGTACGAGAAGGCCACGACCGGAAACCCGTCACTGCCGATCGCGACACTTGTTTCGTATGCGGATCCGGAGGTGTAGGAACCAATGTCGGTGTCCGTATTGCCCGACGAGCACGCGTTATTGCCGCAGTGTCTGAGAACGAGGCGGTTCGCGATGTTGTTGAAGTACACCACGACCGGCAGTGAGTCCGATCCGATGGCGATGGACTGATCCTGCGACTGCACACCGGTGTAGCTGCTGCCGTTTGTATTGCCGGACGAACATGCGGCACTCCCGCACTTTACGTATTTGAGACCGAAGTTATAGCCGAAGTAGGCGATGACGGGATAGCCATCGCTCGCGATCGCCATCTGGGTTGCAATGGCGGATCCTCCTGCAGTCGTGTCGACTGTTGTGAGTGTGGGAATGGACGCGCAGGTGGCAATGTCGCATTTCGCAACCTTCAGGTCGTCGTTCGTTGCGTCCCAGTACGCGATGACGGGGTATCCATCGCCGCCGATTTTGATGGATGTGAAACTGCCGACATCCCCCGTGCTGTCCAAGGTCGATATGGTATTCCCCGAAGAGCAGGCGGCATTGCCGCACTTGAGGACTTTCAGGTTGGCGTTTGTTGTGTCTTTGTACGCGATGACGGGAAGCCCATCGCTCGGGATGGCGAGTGATGCATGTGCACCCACATCGCCTGTCGAATCGATCGTCGTGATGAGATTATTGATCGAGTACAGAGAAGCCGTCATGCTGGAATCCGAGGGTGCGGTAGGTGCGGTATTCGCACTCGTGGCTGCCTGATTGCTCTTGAAGTGACGGTTGACGCCGTCGTTTCCCGTGACGAAATCCGTATCGCCGTCGCCGTCGATGTCTCCGATGGCGACAGATCGCATGGTATCCGAAGTGTTCTGGGCGGAACCATTGGAAGCGAACCCGCCGTTGCCGTCATTCACGAATGCCTCGACGCCTCCGCTGACTCCTTCACCCGTGATGATGATGTCGATATCGCCGTCATTGTCGATATCGGAGGTGGCGATGTCATCCACGCTTGTGATGGACACGCTGAATGAGCCGAGATCGCTCATGACACCTGCGCCGTTGTTCCTGCATGTGCGGAATGTGCCGCCGGTGTGGAGTCCGACGAGATCCAGATCACCGTCAGCGTCGATGTCGGCAATGGTGCCGAGCGAGTCTGAGGCGAAGTTACAGCTGTTGTCGAGGAGTGTGAATGCTCCCGTACCGCTGTTTCTGTAAATATGCGGATTGGCGAAGATGAAGAGCACGAGATCCTGATAGCCGTCGCTGTTCATGTCGGCGACTTCGAATTTTGTCGACCCTGGGAGCGTAGAGGCCGCCTGTGTGAAGACACCATGCCCGTTGTTCAGGTACAACACTTTCGTGTTGCTGGAGTTGAGATTGGTCACGAGATCCAGATCGCCGTCATTCTCCACGTCGAAGAGCTTCATTTCGCTCGGTCCCGGATCCGGGAACGTGATGATGAGGCTCTTGCTGAAGCTGAGTGAGCCGTTGTTCACATACTTGCTGATGGTGCTTGCGATATCGAATGCCACGAAGTCGATGTCGCCGTCTCCGTCGATGTCTCCTGCATCACTGGAGAAGAGTGCATCCGTGTGGTTCAGGGTCGTCGAACGCGTGAAGGTGCCGGCACCGTCATTCGTGTACACATCGTGTGCGACGGCCGAAGTGACATTGAGTGCCACGTAGTCCAGATCGCCGTCACCATCGATATCGGCCATCAGTACTTTGCTTGTGTTGTTCACTTCCGACGTGGAGCTCGAGAGTGAGAAGCTCATGGCGTATACCTTGGCCACGAACTGTACCGAGAGGACGAGCAGAAGCACGGTGAGCACGTTCGCCGCAATGACATCGAAGTGACCCGGGAGCCTGCGCACCGTGTGCTCCACACGGGCGAGATTCTCGCGTTCGATCCGCAGCATGCGGCTGACCCCTCTCCACTCACAGAGCAGGAACAGCCCTGATCCCATGATGAGTGACCACACAAGTGCATGCGGCGTGTCGCCGTAGATTTCTGCGATGAGCAGTCCGGTGAGGACGGCGGCAGCCAGATGCCAGAAGCGGACGGTCAGACGGGTGTTCAGGTTTGTATGGGTATAATCATCTGATTATACCAGAAAAGAGGCTCTCGAAACAGGCCTTTTCGGCTCACAGACAAGCAGAGATCGATGTCCTCAATCCTTTCCCCAGGCGGTCTTTCCCCTCGTCAGGAGAC
>CAZDRX010000031.1:0-4477 GCA_964508225.1 uncultured Candidatus Peribacteria bacterium | reverse complement strand
GAGGTGAAAGGCCGCACGGTGGTCGTTAAGGGCGCGAAGGGCGAACGCAAGTACGACCTCCTCCCGGAGATCGGTGTCGACGTGGAAGGCCAGACCGTCCGCGTGAAGCGTATCATCGAGAACCCCGAGTCCAAGGCACGCCATGGACTTGCCCGCGCGCTCCTCGCCAACATGATGAAGGGTGTCGAGACCGGTCACGAGCGCAAGATCGAGATCGTCGGTGTGGGTTACAAGGCCCAGCCCAAGGGAAAGATTCTCGTGCTCAGCCTCGGCTTTTCGCATCCGATCGACTTCGCTATCCCTGAGGGCATCGAGATCGTGCAGGACGAGAAGAACAAGAACCTCCTCACGATCAAGGGTATCGACAAGCAGCTCGTCGGACAGGTGGCCGCTGACATGCGCACACTGCGTCCGCCGGAGCCGTACAAGGGCAAAGGCATCCGCTACACCGACGAAATCGTCCGCCGCAAGCCCGGCAAAGCCGCCGCCGCCAAGGGCGCCGCCGCGTAAATCCCCCTCTTAAGCACTCATGCGCCCCACCAAACTCCAGCTCAGGCAAAGTCGCAAGCGTCGCATCCGCGCCAAGGTGTACGGCACGCCCGTACGTCCGCGTCTCACGGTGTTCTGTTCACTCAAGAGCGTCACGGTGCAGCTCGTGGATGACACGGCAGGCAAGACCATCGCCTTCGTCCGCTCGGGCAAGGGCAAGAACATCGCCGCCGCCGTCAAAGTAGGCAAGGATATCGCCGCCAAGGCGAAGGATCTCAAGATCGACACCGTCGTCTTCGACCGTAACGGACGCAAGTACCATGGCCGCATCAAGGCTCTGGCGGACGCCGCCCGCGAAGGTGGCCTCAAGTTCTAATTCCCTCTCTCGACTTCTCTTCCTCCTTCATGACCGCCAAGACTTCCCGCCCCGACCGCAAGAAGAACGACCGCCGTCGCGACCAGCGCCGTGAACCCTCCGAGTACGAGGATGTCACGCTCGCGATCGACCGCGTCACGCGTGTCGTGAAAGGTGGACGCCGTATGCGCTTCCGCGCCGTCGTCGTGCTCGGCAACAGGAAGGGCAAGGTCGGCCTCGGTACCGGCAAGGCAACGGAAGTCCAGATGGCCATCCAGAAGGCACAGCGTGACGCCAAGCGCGCCATGCTCATCGTCCCCATGAACGAGAGCACGATCCCGCACGAAGTGAACGTGAAGCACAAGGCTGCACGTCTCCGCCTCATGCCCGCCAGCAAGGGTACCGGTATCATCGCCGGAGGCCCGCTCCGCGTGATCCTCGACCTCGCAGGTGTGAAGGACATCCTCGCCAAGCGCTTCGGTACCACGAACAAGCTCGTGAATGCACAGGCCGCCATGATGGCGCTCCGCGCGATCCGCGGTGCACGCACCGCCAAGGCCACCGACGCCAAGGCGCCGGGAGCTGTCGCTCCGACGGGTGTCGCCGCCAAGTCCGCAGCAGACCTCGGTATCCATATCCCGGAGGGACCGGTCCTTCCGATCAAGGAAGTGAAGGCCACCGAAACGGACATCAAGGAACTCGGAAAAGGTCCTCAGGGCTAATCTTCCTCGACCGACTCTGCACCAGCGAGTAGTGTGATTTCATGAAAGCACTCCTCGTCATTGCCAAGAACGGTTTTCAGGATGTCGAACTGAAGGGCACGCGTGATGCACTCCTCGCTGCGGGGTTCTCCGTCGTGCTCGCGAGTACGGAAGTGGGTCCCTGCACGGGCAAATTCGGATCGATCGAGAAGGCGACCGTCGCCATCCGCGGTGTTCCCGTGGCCGACTTCGACCGCATCGCGTTCATCGGAGGACCGGGTGCCGCGGAACTCGCCGAGAATCCGAATGCGCTCTCGCTCGTGCGTGCGATCGCCAAGGCAGGAATCCCGCTCGGAGCCATCTGCATTGCGCCCACGATTCTCGCCAAGGCGGGCGTTCTCAGGGCCAAGAAGGCGACGGTCTGGGATGACGGGGCGCTCACACAGGCGGGCATGCTCACGGCAGCCGGCGCGGAGTACACGGGGCAGGCGGTGACGGTGGATGGCCTCCTCGTCACGGCAAACGGTCCCGCAGCCTCCGCAGAGTTCGGGAAGACCTTCGCAGGGCTGAAGGCTATTTGAGCGCGTCCTTGGCTTTCTTGACGTCGTCCACGGCGAGGTAGCACATGGCTTCTTTGCCGACGGCGGTGGCGTAGATGTGGCGGATGTTGATCTTGGCTCCCGCACACATGCGGGCGACGTGCGCGATCGCGCCCGGGCTGTTCTTCACCTTGAATGCGAGCACCTCAGTCGTCGTCACGTTCCCGAGTTCGCGCATCACCATCTTGGCGGTCTCCACATCATCGACGATGAGATGCACCACCGATTCCTTTTCCCCGTCGCTGCAGAAGAGCGCTTCGATGTTCACATCGGCGGCGCGAAGCATGTCGGACATACGGGCGAGCGTGCCCGGGTGGTTCGGGATTCCGACGTTGAGCTGGAGGGCGGTTTTCACGCGGTGTGAAGGGAAAAAGTGTGGTAGATATCTTGAAGGAAAAGACCGGAAAGTCAAGACTCTGCGGAGCGCTCCGGCATGTCATCCTCGATATACATCCGGAGGAGCTCCGCTCCCACAGGATCGTCCGTCATGAGGTGGAAGATGCGCTGGCGCTGGCGCGTGAAGCAGACATCGATCACGTGTGTCCGGAGCGCAGGTTCCATCTGCTGGAAGCCTGCCGACAGCCAGTCGACGTCGGCAGGATCGATCCACGATGCTTTGCGCACGTGATCAGGCAGGCGGGGAGAGGGAGAGTGATGCATGGTGCGGGGATGGATCAGACAGGAACGTCGATGATGATTTTCTGACGCTCGGCGATCTCGGCGCGCATCGCTGCGCAGTGGCGCATGAGATCGGTCGGGGAATAGACGCCGTCGTGGACCAAGGGTTCGTGCAGATCGGAAACATCGGCGGACGTTCCGTTGAAGCGTCGTTCGGTTGCCTCGATGTGCGTATCGATGGGGCTGAATTCGGAGGGGCGGGAGTGCATGGGAGAGAGGGGAAAGAAAAGTGATAAAGGAAAAACCACCGGATTTCCCTACGGAAAACCGGCCACCGCTTGGGAAGGAGGCTCTGCTTCGGATCGTTATTTTTCCTGTATCCGCTTACGCAGCCAGCCGCCTTCCCGCGCTAAGCGCGAGGAGAGTGAGCTGAAGGCGAAGGGACAGTGACTGGATCACGCGCACAGTCTGACAAAGACGATCAGAATTGCAAGTCCTCGCGATGTCGAGGATGAAAAAATGTCGACAGTAAGCCAAAAGTCAGCAATTCTCCCGCGTCCCTCTCTCCGGCCGGAGGGGTATTTTTTCCCTTGAGATTCACCCATTTTCTCTGTAGTCTCCGTGCCCGCACTGGTAGAGTGAACGTAAGGAATGACACGACCCCTGTGGATTCACTACTCAAGTTCCTCATTTCGTATGCTGCACACCCTCAAGCCCAACAAAGGCTCCACGCACCGCCGCCACCGCGTGGCCCGCGGCAACGGTTCCGGTTCCGGTACAACGGCCGGTCGCGGTACGAAGGGTCAGCAGTCCCGCGTCGGCAAGGGCCGCCGCCTCGGATTCGAAGGAGGCCAGACGCCGTTCATCCGTCGCCAGCCCAAGCTCGGCGGCTTCGTGCATCCGCGCCGCGTCGACACGGAAGTTCTCAACCTTGATGTTCTCGAGAAGCGTGTCCCCGCAGGAACGTACGACGTGTCCGCACTCGTGGGTCTGCGCATCCTCTCCGGCAACCGTTCGGTGAAGCTGCTCGGCCGCGGTGATGTGAAGAAGAAGTTCGTGCTCACCGTCAACGCTGTCTCCAAGTCGGCCAAGGCCGCCGTGGAGAAGGCCGGAGGTTCCGTTACCATTGTGAAGGCCTAACATGTTTACGTACCTGAAGCAGCTCTGGCAGTCGCACGACCTCCGGAAGCGCATCCTGTTCACGCTGGCGATGCTCGTTCTGTTCCGCATCGTTTCACACATCACGATTCCGGGAGCCGACCGCGAGGTGCTCCAGCGTTTCATCGATAATGGTGCATCGTCCGGACCGCTCGGTATCTTCGCCGCGCTCACGGGTGGTGCGCTTCAGAACTTCTCCATCGCGCTCCTCGGGCTCTCACCGTACATCAACGCATCCATCATCCTTCAGCTCTGCACCGTCATCTTCCCGCAGCTCGAATCTCTGAGCAAAGAGGGTGTGCAGGGTCAGCAGAAGATCAATACGTACACGCGCTGGATGAGCATCTTCCTCGCGTTCATGCAGAGCTACGGCTTCCTGCTCCTCCTCAACCGCGGCGGCAGCGGCAACATCGTCGCGACGACATTCCCGGAGGTGCTCCTGCCCATGCTCTTCGTCTCCGTCGGTTGTGTCTTCGTCATGTGGATCGGTGAGCTCATCACGGAGAAGGGTATCGGCAACGGCATCTCGCTCCTCATCCTCGCGGGTATCGTCGCCG
>CAZDRX010000030.1:0-4967 GCA_964508225.1 uncultured Candidatus Peribacteria bacterium | reverse complement strand
AAAATCGCTGCATTCTTCGCCGACGTCCAGAAGCAGATCGGCAAGCCGAAATTCGAAATCACCCCGCCGTTCTACGTGCACGAGGAGGACTACAAATTCCTCGAGACGTGGGCACTCCCGACCATCAACAAGGCCGTGAAGGACTCACTCCCCAAGCTTGTGCGCCGCAAGATCTTCAATGACCTCATGGAGCAGTCCAAGGTGAAGCTGAGTGAGAAGCACGCAGCCAAGCCGCCGGCGACCGACGTCGAGCAGCTCTACCTCACGGGTCTCCTCGCGAATGCCGCCGGCACGATGGACAAGATCATCAAGGCCGAAGTGCGCCGTCTCGTCCTCGAGGAAGGTATTCGTATGAGCAGCCGCAAGATTGACGAGATCCGTCCGCTCAGTGCGATGGTCGACCTCCTCCCGAACCGTGTTCACGGTTCCGCCCTCTTCCAGCGCGGAGAGACGCAGGGTCTCACCACGTGCACGCTCGGTTCGCCGGGCAGCCGCCAGATCTGCGAGGGTATGGAAGGCGAGCACGAGCTTCGTTACATGCATCACTATAACTTCCCGCCGTTCTCCGTCGGTGAGACCAGCAACCGTCTCTTCGTCGGTAACCGCGAGATCGGTCACGGTAACCTCGCACAGAGGGCTCTCGAGCCGGTGCTCCCCGCTGCCGAGACGTTCCCGTACACGATCCGTACGGTCACCGAGATCCTCGAATCCAACGGTTCGTCCTCCATGGCCGCTACCTGCGGATCCACGCTCGCGCTCATGGCTGCCGGTGTGCCGATCACGGCTCCCGTGGCCGGTATCGCGCTCGGCCTCATGGCCGACGAAGCCAAGAACAAGTACGTCATCCTCTCCGATCTTCAGGACGAAGAGGACTTCGGCGGCGACATGGACTTCAAGCTCGCCGGAACCGCGAAGGGCGTCACCGCCATCCAGATGGACATCAAGATCAAGGGTCTGCCGGACTCCGTCTTCAAGGAAGCCATCGAGCGCTCCAAGACGGGCCGTGCCATCATCATGAAGGCGATGCTCGCCGCGATCCCCGAGCCCCGTAAGGAGCTCTCACCGTTCGCACCGCGCATCGAGACGATCACGATCGATCCTGCCGATATCCGCCTCATCATCGGCAAGGGCGGCGAGACGATTCAGAAGATCACGAAGGAACTCGGCGTCGAAATCGACATCGAGGATTCCGGTCTGGTCTTCGTCACCGCTCCGAACGGCGACATCATGCTCAAGGCCAAGGAATGGATTCTCGGCATCGTCGAGAAGCCGGAAGTCGGCAAGGTCTACGAAGGTACGGTCACGCGCATCATCGACGGCGTGGGTGCCATCGTGGAATTCGCTCGTGGCAAGGACGGCATGGTCCACATCTCCGAGCTTCAGTGGAAGCGCACGGACAAGGTGGAGGATGTCGTGAAGGTCGGCGACACGATCAAGGTGAAGTGCGTCGAGTTCGATGCCGCCGAAGGCAAGACGCGCCTCTCGCTCAAGCAGATGACCGATCCGCCAGCCGGATGGGTTGCCCCGCCGCCCCGCCCCAGTTTCGGCGGACGCGGAGGAGGCGGAGGATTCCGCGGAGGACCGCGGAGATAATCTCCCGCAACAAAGAAGAAGGCGCCCAAGCGGCGCCTTTTTCAGAGTCTTCAGAGCTGTACTTTTCCGATCTCCGTGAGGAGTTCCATGCTCCGTTCGATCATCGGATGGACGGACTTGGAGGAGTGCTTGCGCCACTGCTTCAGGTTTTCACTGCCGATCTTCAGGAGTTCGGCGAGGATCGTCTGCGTGCGCTCCGTGAGCGTCACGTGTTGGGTCTGCAGGACGTTGACGGTGCGAAGCAATCTCTCGAAGGTGCGTTCCACGGCTTCGCCGAGGAGCTTCTCGCGCCGCATGTCGATGATGTAGAGCTTCTTCTCGTTGTCGTAGAAGGTCGGGATGTCCTCAAGGAGGACTTCGCCCTGATGGAGCGCGGTCTCGAAGTTCTCCTTTCCGTGTGCCGAGAGCGTGCCCGTCGTGCGTACTTCCTCCATGATTCCGTCGAAGTCTTTGCGCATGACGAAGAAGCCTTCGCGGATGCTCGTGAAGATCTCGTCGAGCGTCAGCTTGTGCATCTGGTACAGGGCGGCCTCCTGCCTCTCGGAGATCGGTTTGGAGACAAGGATGGCGAAGACGAACAGGGAGGTGAGGCTCTCGAAGCTCGCGAGGATCTTGGAGATTCCATGCGGGTAGATGTCGCCGTAGCCGACCGATGCCGCCGTGATGATGCTGAAGTAGATACCATTCAGGAACTGGATCCAGAGCGGACCGCCGCCGAGATTCGGTGCGTTTGCGGGAGAGAAAATCTGCATCGCGAAGTACACCGATCCGAAGAGAACAATCATGGAGCCGTACATCACGCCGAGACGCAGGTACGAGATCCGTGTCAACCACTCGACGAGTCGTCGGATGCCGCTGGCAATCAGGCGCTTCAGCTTCATGCGGTTTTGGCAGGAGGTTCAGACTTCTTCGGCGCTTCCGTCTTGGGTGCCTCCGCTGCTTTCGGCTTCGGGGAACTGTCGGTTTTGTAGAACCCGCTTCCCTTGAAGTGCACCATCGGCGGGACGATGACCTTCACCGTTGGTTTTCCGCATGCAGGGCAGAGCGGAAGCTCGGTCGAACCGAACGGGAGTTTCTTCTCCATCGTTTCGGTGCAGGCCTCGCAGCGGAAGTGATACATCGGCATTGCGCAGATTGTATCGCAAAACCTTCTCCCTTTACGACAATACTCCCAGCTTCCGGAGTCCGAACCGTGTTGCTCCGATGATCACGGCACCGGCAAGCACCCATCCTCCCACCACGAGAGCGCCGTGCACGATGCCCGGATGGGCTGCAGCGAACTGTTCCACGGGCGCAGGGACGAGATCCAGGCTCATGCCGCGAGGGAGAGGTCACTCACGCGTGCGCGCGTCGCTGCCCTCGTCTTCTGGAGCCTTCCTCCGTGTTCGAATCCGGCGAGCGTCTCGATACCGTCGAGCGGCACATCGGTAAAGACGAGGCGTGCGGCGTCCGCGAGTGTCTTGAGCGGTCGCAGGCTCACGGCATCACCGAGGAGCTTCCCGATATCGCGGCGCGTGCGTCCGAAGGGGACATTCGGCGGCGGTTCCAGCTTCTGGTCGATCACTCCCGCAATCGCGTAGTCCGGCGCCTCGGCAAGGAGGCTGACCGGCAGCATGAGCGCGCCGAACGCTGCACGCGGAACATTACCCTTCCGGAGCGGGTCACCCACGTACGTCGTTCCTGCATCGCTTCCCCACGTTTTCAGGTTGCTGCCCACCTCCTTCATGAGGTGGAGGAGACGAGGTTCCCGTGCCGAGGAGGACACGTGATGCAGCATGAGACGGGAAGTATACAACTCATGAGACGTCCTATAGAGAAAATCCTTACCTTTTTCGCTACACTCCGGTCATGCTCGACAAGGCCTACGACCCGAAGGCAGTGGAAGACCGCATCTATGATGCGTGGGAGAAGAGCGGTGCGTTCAAACCGGAATCCTGTGATCCGAAGGGCGAATCCTTCACGGTGAGCATGCCGCCGCCGAATGCGACGGGGCAGCTGCACCTCGGTCACGCGGTGATGCTCGCGCTCGAGGACATCTTCATTCGCTACGCCCGTATGAACGGCAAGCGTGCGCTCTGGGTGCCGGGGACTGACCACGCCGCCATTGCTACCGAGAACGTCGTCATCAAGCAGCTCCGCGATGGCGGCATGAAAGACCCGCGCAAGGAACTCGGACGCGAGAAGCTCGTGGCCAAGATCGCCGAGTTCGTGGAGAAGAGCAAAGCCACGATCCGTTCGCAGGTGCGCAAAATGGGTTCGAGCTGCGATTGGTCGCGCGAGCGTTACACCTTCGAGCCCAGCCTCAACCGCTGCGTGAACGAAGTCTTCAAGAAGATGCACGCTGACGGCCTCATCTACCGTGGTCATCGCATCGTGAACTGGGATCCGAAGCTCCAGACGACCGTCTCCGATGATGAAGTGGAGTACCGCGAGGAGAAGTCGGCGTTCTACACCTTCAAATATGGCCCTTTCGAGATCGCGACCTCCCGTCCGGAGACAAAATTCGGCGATAAGTACGTCGTCATGCATCCGGAGGACAAGCGATACAAGAAATACAAGCACGGCGATACGTTCGAGGCCGAGTGGATCAACGGTCCCGTGCGCGCCACGGTGATCAAAGACGATTCGATCGACATGGAATTCGGCACGGGTGTGATGACCATCACGCCGTGGCACGATCACACCGACTTCGGCATTGCGGAGCGTCACGGACTTGAGAAAGAGCAGGTGATCGGCTTCGACGGACGTCTCCTCGACGTCGCGGGGGAGTTTGCGGGCATGAAGATCGACGAAGCGAGACCGCTCATTGTCGAAAAATTGAAGAACAAAGGCCTGCTCGTGAAGTCCGACGAGAATTACGTGCATAACAAGGCTGTGTCCCAGCGCGGAGGAGGCAGTATCGAGCCCCAGATCCGCCTCCAGTGGTTCATTGACGTCAACAAAGAGGTCGTCCCGTGGAAATCGAAGACCTCAAAGAAGACCGAGATGATGAGCCTGAAACAGATCATGCAGTCCGTCGTGCATCACGGCGACATCACGATCATTCCCGAACGATTCAACAAAACATATTTCCACTGGATCGATAATCTCCGTGACTGGTGCATCAGCCGTCAGATCTGGTGGGGGCACAGGGTGCCGGTCTGGTACAAAGGCGATGAGACGTACGTGGGAGCCGAAGCTCCGAAGGGAGCAGGCTGGGAGCAGGACAGTGACACGCTCGATACGTGGTTCAGCTCGGCCTTATGGACGTGGTCGACGCTCGTGGACCCCAAACTCACGGAGGATATGAGCCTGAGCCTTGAGGAGATCCTCAAGCAGAGCCCCGATTTCCAGCACTATCACCCGCCGGCGGTGATGGAGACGGGCTAAGACAT
>CAZDRX010000029.1:0-6642 GCA_964508225.1 uncultured Candidatus Peribacteria bacterium | reverse complement strand
CGCTGCAGGCACAGAAGCCCGGCATGGTGTTCGTGAACTCCATGAGCGACATCTTTCACCGGAGTGTCCCGAACCAGTACATCCGGGATATCGCAACGGTGATGATGGAGGCGAACTGGCATACGTATCAGGTGCTCACGAAGCGTGCGGGGCGCATGAGCCGGTTCATGCAGACGGATCCGGACATGCAGGCGTCACGGAAGGCGGAGCACATCTGGTGGGGCGTCTCCGTGGAGAATAAGAAGCACGGCGTTCCGCGCATCCAGAAGCTCAGGGAAGCAGGGACGGCGATGCCGTGGATTTCGTTCGAACCGCTCAAGGAGGATCTGGGCGACGATCTCGATCTCACGGGCATGAAGTGGGGTGTCGTCGGCGGGGAGAGCGCGTGGGCGAACCGTCGACCAGTCACACTGGAAGAAGCGTGGGTGCTCCGGATCCGCGAGAAGTGCGCGGCGCTCAAGATCCCGTTCTTCTTCAAGCAATGGGGAGGAAATCCGAAGAACAAATCCCGGCGGGATCTGCAGGGACGTACGTACGACGAGTGGCCGGCGCACGAACGCGTACCGGTGAAGCCGCGCAGCGAACGCCTCGACACCGTGCGTCGCCTCACGGAGGAATTCCGGAGCCGCTGGGGAAATGATCTCATCGATCCGCTGACGCTCGTGCAGGGGGATGTCCCCAAACAGCCCACGGCCTGACGGATGGCGCAGGAGAGCGGAAAACGCTATACTGATCCGATGAAGATCGGCGGAATCGGCAACGGCAATATCCCGCCTTCGGGCGGCAGCGGAGGCCCTCCCCCGTCCGGAGGACCGGGCGGTGACGGACCGAAGAAGACGGAAGGGACGAAACACGCCGAACGCGATGAGTTCGTGAAGACACCGGACTCCGTGCAACTTGAATGGCTGGAGGAGATGGGACGTGTGTATGGACCCTCCGGAGCAAACCGTTTCATCGCGACACCGGAAGCCACGTTCCAATATCTTGCAGCGAGTGCGGAACTGACGCCCGAGCAGCGAGTCCGCGCACGCGCACTCTACGAGCGCTGGAAAATCCAGAGCCGTGTCCGGCATTCACTGGAACCGATCCAGCCGATTGAACCCATCGCAAAGACAGGCGACCGTGAACCTGAAGTGCCGCTGCCAGAGTCACCCGACGACGGGGAAGGTAACGGTGCAGCAAAGCCTGATGCCTAAAGCATCAGAGAAGTACCCTCCTGAAACGCAGAACATGGTAATTGTTAGAAATATATAAATATGTTATAATAATACTATGAAAGAATTACACCCACACGAATCTCTTCCGAACTCCCCTCGTGACCTTCGCAGGAACGATGCTTCTGGATCACGGATATGGAACCTCTACGCTTCCGCGGCGAGAAAGCTCGGCACGCTTTTCGGCTCACGCGGGCAGGAAGCACCGAAGGAGGCCATCATCTCTCCGTCATGGAAGATGACGATGAGCGCCGCCCCGAAAGGACGCGAACCGATCACCGTGACCCTCGAGCGCGTCCCGCATGACCGCGGATTTAGAGTCCGGTGCAGCCCGGGGTACATCACGGACAAAGCCATTCTCTTTTCATCGCCGGAAATGGCGGACGAGATTGAGGCAGGGCTGGCAAAGCTGACGCCTGAAGCACAGACCAGGCTTGCAGCGGACATGGCCTTCACGGAACTGGATGATTCCCGTATCGATCACCCCGATGGCGCGGGGATCTACATGAAAGAAGCGATCGAGGCAGCGTGCGTAGCTGCATGAGTGCGATCCCGCACAAAAGAACCGACCTGCGTAAACGCAGGCCGGTCGGATTCTGAGAAATCTCAGAGGCTCATCCCAATTTCTTTGCTTCGATACGCCGGAGAGTCGGAAATGTGTTCCCGTCCCATCCGGCACGTGCAGTGTTCGTGACAACCACGATTCCGTCTGCGACGGTAAGCGCGATGTGGTGCCCTCTCTGGAGCTGCTCGGCACACGAACCGTACAGCGCATCGCCAAGGAGCGACGTCGCGGTATGGAGGAGTACGAGCACCATGGCAATGGCCGCAATATTGATAGGACACGAGATCCATCCGTCGCCGTTCGGCGGACAGACAAGCTGATCGTCCCATGTGGGTCCGGGTGATGGCGTCACCAGACGCAGAGCGTAGTAACCGCTCTCGACGGAAAAGTCCGTGGTATTGAAACCTCCTGCCTGAAGCACCTTCCTGGCGCCCGGGCTTTTTTCGAGCTGCCTGAGCGTCCAGCCGCCATAGTAGATGGCGAGCGGAAGATCCGAGGCAACCTCGATCGGCCGCCTGATGTCGGCAATCACGGAGAGTCCCAGAATGTTTGACGTGGTCTGTGGTCCAAAAATGAGCGGTGTCATACGACGTACCTCTGTTCAGTCTTCGCATCGGTAAAGAGGGAGTGTGAGAAAGCCTGTGCCTTCCCACGGCCTCAAGGATGAGCCGATGTTCCAAAAGAACACTTCTATGAATGTATCACTATTTCGTATTTCGTCAATTTTTAGCCCACACTCCCCTCCATCTCCAATTCGATCAATCTGTTCATTTCGACCGCATACTCGAGGGGCAGAAGCCGCACGATCGGTTCGATGAAACCGTTCACGATCATCGCTCTCGCTTCCTCCTCCGCGATGCCGCGGCTCATGAGATAGAACATGTCTTCCTCGCTGAGTTTTCCCACGGTCGCCTCGTGCGCGATCGTCACGTCGTTGTTGCGCACCTGAATGTCGGGGATCGTGTCGGTGCGACTGGCTTCATCGAGGAGGAGTGCATCGCACTCGATGTTCGCGGTGCAGTCGTGCGCGTGCGGAGCGATCTTGAGCAGCCCGCGGTACACCGCACAGCCGCCGCCCTTGCTCACCGACTTGCTCACGACCTTGCTCGAGGTATGCGGCGCCATGTGGAGCACCTTCGCACCCGTGTCCTGCCACTGACCCTTGTTCGCGAATGCGAGCGCCATGTGATCGCACCGCGCGCCTTCACCCACGAGCACCGAGCACGGGTAGAGCATCGTCACACCTGAGCCCATGTTGCCGCCGATCCACTCCATCGTGCCGTCCTTCTGCACGATCGCGCGCTTCGTATTCAGGTTGTACGTATCGCGGCTCCAGTTTTCTACGGACGAATACCTGCACCTCGCTCCCTCCTTCACGAAGATCTCCACCAAGCCCGCGTGGAGCCCCTGCGAGCCGTATTTGGGCGCACTGCAGCCCTCGATGTAGTGCGCGTCGGCACCTGCCTCCACGATGATCATCGTATGTTCGAACTGCCCCATGTTCTTCGCGTTCATGCGGAAGTACGCCTGCAGCGGCTCACTGATCTTCACGCCCTTCGGCACGTACAGGAATGTCCCGCCGCTCCACACCGCACCATGCAATGCGGCGAATTTGTGATCGGTGGCTGGAACGCATTTCATGAAGTGCTCCTTCACGATCGCTTCGTGCTCCTGCAGCGCCACGTCCATGTCCAAGAAAATCACGCCGAGCTTCTCCCACTGCTCCTTGAGCTTGTGATACACCATGTTGCTCTCGTACTGCGCACCGACTCCGGCGAGCATTTTGCGCTCGGCCTCGGGAATGCCGAGCCGGTCATAGACCTTGCGGATATCTTCCGGCACCTCGCCCCAGTCATCGGTCTCCTTCGCTCCGGCGGAGGCGTAGTAGATGATGTTGTCGAGATCGAGCTTGGACAGATCCGCACCCCACGTCGGGAGCGGCTTCTCACGGAAAATTCTGAGCGACTCAAGCCGCAGCTCGAGCATCCATTTGGGCTCTTTTTTCTCCTTACTGATACGACGTACCAGCTCTTCATCCACGCCCTTCTTGAGGCCGTCAGCGTACGGCGAGGGGTTTGCATCGTCGAAGACGGAGCGATTCAGGCCGGCGAAGATAGGCTTGGACATTGAGTGCACATTCTACCTTACCGTAGCGTCCGGCTGGACGATTGTTACTTCTTTGGGGCGCCAAAGAAACCTGCGAAAACTTGTGCGCTTCAGAACTCGCGCGACTGCAGTCGCGCTTCGGACATGAAGCGCAATCTCTGCTCATGAGCCTTTAAGCGTCCCAAATGCGCCGCCGTGGAGAGGATTGGGGGCGTTGGAAAGGGGGTTCGAGGCGGCGCGGCGTTTTGGCTCCACCTTTGTCGCCGGACAAAGGTGGAAAGGATTACGCTGCCGGCCTCCACTCCAGTATCACCAGCTCAGGCTCTACAGGAGATGGAAGCTGCACCTCTTCCTGCTGCGGAGAATCCGCTGTCTCCGCCACCGGCGTCCATCCCCGTTCCCATGGCGCTTGGTGCCGGTACGTTCCATGCACATTCCCCTGCGGTTCCCACGTGTAATGCCGCTCAACGGTCACCGTGCAACCAGCAACCGACAAAAGCTCCCTGACCTTCCCGAGCACGCCATCCTGCTCGGAAGCGACGGTGAAATTCGCACTCCATCCGCAGGTCGAAACCGAACACTGCTGCTCACGGAAGAGCCGGTTCTGCAGCGCAAGCACGGCAGGGGGAGCACGGTGTCCCGTATCGTCCGCCGGACTTTCGACGCTGAGCGCGAAGGGCAGATGCTGAAAGGTATTAACCTGACATGCTCCCCTTCCCCCGCAGCCTTGGCAATTATTTCGTGCAGGCGCTCCACCGTCCGAGATGCATCATGATCGCTTTCTGCTGAAGCTCTTCATAGAGATCGCACTTCGGGTGCGGGAACTTTTTGCAGAGACTCTCCGCGTATCCCTCGCCGAGCATCATGGCACCGACGTCCTGTCCGTTCAGGAAGACATACCGGAGGAGCCGTCCGTACTCGTCTTTGTCCTCATCGGGCTTGGAAGTGAGCGTCACCATCTTCTCCGAAAGAAGCTCCGTCATGCGCGCGCTCGCCTCTTTCCCGTAACATTGGACGGACTTCCGCGGATCGACGGTTTCCGGCGTATCGATGCCGATAAAGCGCACCCGCTCCTTCCCGCCGCCAGGGAGCTGGACATCGATCGTATCGCCGTCCACGACATGGACGACGATGTACGGCACGCCGCCGAGCACTGACTCAGTAGAAGACGAAGCTGCAGGCAGATCGCGATCCACTGTGTGGGACTCAAAGGAGATCTCCGGCACGAATGGGAACATGACCGCGACACCGAGGGCAAAGCCGAAGAGGACGAGTCCGAACTTCTTAATGTACATAATCCTACTCTCGTCTTAATCTCGAGGCGATTTCTTTGACTTCTCGGATCGGCGGACGATAATCGCGGCATCTACTTTCTCCCCCACGCACCCATGCCAGGATTTGAAGAGGTCAAGAACGCCGACCAGATGCCGGTGATGCCGCAAGGTGCTGAGTCCATCGAGGATCCGATGACGGAAGGCCTCGTCACACAGACAGATGACAGCGTGAAAGCTCTCCTCGGCAAGAAGCTCGACTAATTGGCGTCAGATAGCCATCAAAACCTCTCCCTCGGGAGAGGTTTTTTAGTGCCGGAAAGCCCTCACTCCCGTCAGCACCATCACCAGCCCCAGTTCATCTGCTCGCTTGAACACATCCGCATCCTTCACCGAACCTCCGGGCTGGATCACGGCGACGATCCCGTGCTTCGCAGCTTCCTCGATGGAATCCGGAAACGGGAAGAAGGCATCGCTCGCGAGGACGGAATCTTTCGCATTCTTTCCCGCGCGCTTCAGTGCGATCCACGTGGAATCGACGCGGCTCGTCTGACCGCAGCCGATGCCGACGGTCGCGCCGTCCTTCGCGAGGACGATCGCGTTGGACTTCGCATGCTTCACCACCTTCCACGCGAAGAGGAGATCGCTGATCTGCTCCTTCGTCGGTTTCTTCTTCGTCACACACGTGAGATCGGCCTCGCGGATCTCGCGGACGTCGTCATTCTGCGCGAGCATCCCGCCGAACGCGGAGCGGTACACGACGTTCTCGGAGAAGCGCGTGCCGTCCATGGCGAGGAGCCTGATATTCGGCTTCTGCTTGAGGAGATCGAGCGCTGCCGGATCGAACTCCGGCGCGAGAATCACTTCGACGAAGATCTTCTGATCGATGATTTTTTCCGCGACGGCTTTCGAGCACGGACGGTTGAGCGCGATGATGACGCCGAAGGCGGAGAGACGGTCGGTGTCGTAGGCTTTCTGGAACGCATCTTCGATCGTCTCGCTGCTCGCAATCCCGCTCGGGTTGGCATGCTTCACCATGACGGTGGTCGGATGCGGGAACTCGCTGACCATGCGCCATGCGCCGTCGCCGTCGAGGAGGTTCAGGTAGCTCAGCTCCTTGCCCTGCAGCTGCTTCCATGACTGCTCCGGCGTGCCGTCGATTTCGTAGAATTTGCCCCACTGGTGCGGGTTCTCGCCGTATCGGAGCTTCCGGCCGTGCACGAGCGTGATGCCGTCCACGGTACCGCCGGACATCGATTCGGCGATGAGCGAGTCGTATGCGGCCGTGTGGAGAAACGCCTTGGCGGCGAGTGCATGTCTGTACTCGTGCGTCGTGTCGCCGGATGCCTGCATCTGCTCGGCGACCTGCGCGTAATCGTGCGGATCACACACGACCGTGACGGAAGCGTGGTTCTTCGCGGCACTCCGCAGCAACGTTGGTCCGCCGATGTCGATCTGCTCGATCGCCGCATCGGGAAGGGCTTCC
>CAZDRX010000028.1:2931-7025 GCA_964508225.1 uncultured Candidatus Peribacteria bacterium | reverse complement strand
AGGAATCGAAGGCGACGACACAACCGGCCACGTGGATGACCTCACCCGCTTCGTGGCGCAGTCGACGGTGATCACCGTCGTGGAAGAAGATCCGTCGGACGGAAACTACAAAGCGCTGCAGGAGAATGCCAAGCGCCTGCGGACGATGAAAGACGAATGCGGCACACCGCTCACGGTGCTGGAGATCCCGATGCCGAAGAAATTCATCGTGGATGGCCGCCGCATGGCCGCCACCTACGCGAATTTCCTCATCGCAAACGGCGTCGTGCTCGTCCCCGTGTATGCACAGGCCTCCGATGAGGTGGCGCTTGCGACCCTCTCGAAGTGTTTCCCAGACCGTGACGTGATCGGCATCGACTGTCGTGAACTCATCTGGGGCTACGGATCGATCCACTGCGCGTCACAGCAGCAGCCAGCATAGTACACTCCACCTTTTTCCGGCGAAAAAGGTGGAGCCAAAACGCCGCGCCGCCTCGACCCACCGCGCCCGCTTCGCGGGCGGGCCACAGACCCCACCCACGGCGGCGCAGCCGCCCTTTGGATGTCGTTACACAATTCCTGTTGGTAGGCTCACAGCAGAGATTGCGCTTCATGTCCGAAGCTCGCCTGCAGGCGAGCGAGTTCTGAAGCGCACAAGTTTTCTTGGTTACTTCTTTGGCGCCCCAAAGAAGTAACAAATCGTTGCTCCAGCCTTTTTCGCCAGAAAAAGGTGGAATGAGAGAGCTCGGCCAAGAAAAGGACAAGACTCATGCTCTCTCGTACGTCTCAAACGTATACGAGTACGCATGCTCCTTGTCTTCCGGATGCGTCTCGGTGAAGACCTTCTCCCAGTGATTCCAGCTGATGAGCGGAAGCTGCACATCCCCCTTGATATCCGCATGCACACGCGTGAGGTAGATCTTGGTCGCGCGGAGATCCGACATGATCTCCATGAGCGCCTCCTGAAAGATCCGTGCCCCGCCGATGATGAAGACCTCCCCCGCCTCCTTCTCCTTCACGAGTGTCTGCAGCGCATCGCCGAGCGTCGTGTACACCTCACAGCCCTTCACGCTCTTGAGCGTCGTCGAGATAATGATGTTGCGGCGATCCGGCAGCGGCCTGCCGATGGATTCGTACGTCTTCCGTCCCATGATGATCGTGTGACCCTTCGTGATGCTCCGGAAACGCTTCAGATCATTCGGCAGATGCCACGGCAGCTTGTTATGCGTGCCAATGACGTCATTTTCAGCGGCCGCAACAATCAATGAAATAGTCATGGCTTCAGTTTACACCGCAATGGGAGCTTTGATCGCGGGATGCGGGTCGTATCCTTCGATCACGAAGTCGTCATAGACGAAATCGAGAAGTTCTTTCCTCTCCGGATTCAGCCTCAGCACCGGAATCTTCTTCGGCTCACGCGAGAGCTGGAGCTTCGCCTGCTCAAGATGGTTGAGGTACAGGTGCGCATCTCCGAGCGTGTGGACGAAGTCCCCGACCTTGAGCCCCGTCACCTGCGCGATCATGTGGGTGAGGAGCGCGTACGACGCGATGTTGAACGGCACACCGAGGAAGATGTCTGCACTGCGCTGGTATAGCTTACAACTCAGCTTCCCGTCCGCGACATAGAACTGGAAGAGGCAGTGACACGGCGGCAGCGCCATCTGCTCAATGAACGGAACATTCCATGCCGAGACGATGAGACGGCGCGAATTCGGGTTCTTCCGGATCATCTCGACGAGCTTCGTGATCTGGTCATAGGCCTTGCCGTCCGGACCCGGCCAGCTTCTCCACTGGTAGCCGTACACAGGACCGAGATTACCGTCCTTATCCGCCCATTCGTCCCAGATCGTCACGCCGTTATCCTTCAGATACTTGATGTTCGTGTCGCCCTTCAGGAACCACAGGAGTTCATGGAAAATCGACCGTGTGTGCAGCTTCTTCGTGGTGAGGAGCGGAAAGCCTTCAGCGAGATTAAATCGCATCTGGTAGCCGAATACGGAGAGTGTGCCCGTGCCGGTGCGGTCGTCTTTCTTCGTGCCCGTCTCGAGCACGTGACGGAGGAGATCCAAGTACTGCTTCATGGGACATGAGCGTACTTGAATTGTGGTCGCCTCAGCAATCCGTCAGGATGCCCCCATGCCTGTAACCTTCTTCACCGTGACGAAAGACCCGCTCAAACCCGTGTCCTTCCTCACAAACGTGATCGGGGGCACGGTGATCTGGAGCGTCCTCATCCCTCTCATGATCCTCCACGCGTGGACATGGGTGTATCAGGAAATCTATTTCAAGGGACAAAGTATCCCCAAGTGCAGGCTCAACGATCACCTGACCTTCGACCGTAACGAACTGAAGGGACTGCGCATCGGCCAGAAGTTCGCCTGTGCATACTGCGCGTACGCGAACGGGACGATCTCGTGGATCAAGGCGGTGATCAACCGGACGGAGGTCTACTCCTGCGCCATCAGGCACCGCACGGTGAAGCTCGGTCAGGAGCACCAGACGGAGTTCCTTCCGTACGAAGATTTTCTCTAAGCCACGCTACTCCGCAGCAATCGTCTGCGTGTCCATGCAATGCGCGGGGCGGATCTTGTCCGTCCGGATCGCCTGATACGAAGGCTTGTAGTTGTTTCCGGCGTTCCAGACCGTGAATCCGCAGTAACCGGCATCGTAGACGCCGCGCATCTGATCGGACATATCCTTGGTCGTGACGCTGTAGCCCTGAATCCACGGACGGATCTTCTTCGACTCCTCGGGTCCGAGCAAATCGGTGTACCCCTTGAGCGTGCGGTAGACGAGGTAGTAGTTGCGCGGACCGGGGTTCCTGCCCGGGACGTAATAACCGGCGGAGGTGAACGTGGCCGGATACGCCATCGGGGAGATGATGTCGACGAGAGGAGCGAAGCGGATGACGTCCTGTCCGAGGGTGGCGACATTGATATCGTAATCCCAGCCGAGGATGGCGTACGTCGAGATACCGAGCTTCGTGAAGGAGCCACACCGGTTGATCGTCTCGCGCGTTGCCTTGATGAACTTCTCGACGCGGTCGGCTTTCTCGACGGATGAGTAGACGCCGAGCGCTCCGAACTGGGCAGTGGAAAAACGGATGTAGTCGAGGTTGATCTCATCGATACCGGCCGCGGCAAGCTCGCAGATCACCTGCATGTTGTACTCGATGGCCGTGTCGTTGCTCGGGTCGACCCACGTCTCACTGAGCACTTTGCCGGTCTTCGGGTGACGGATTTTGGTCTCCGGCTTCTTCTCGGTGAATCCGCCGTCCTTGATGGCCACGAACCGCCCGATGACGTAGATGTTCTTCTCGTGAAGCTTCTTGATGATCTCGGGGAGCTCGTAGAACGGCTTCACGAGTGCAAGCTCATTGGCCATCGGTGCGGCCGAGTGGAAGAGAACGACGCCTCCCTTCACGTCCATGACGAGGGCGGTGCCGCTCGCAGCCAGAAGACTGTCGAGGGTGGTCTGGAAGAACTCCTTCCGCGAGATACTGGAGGCCGTGAGATACACACCCACCTTATTGTCAGCGCGAGAGAGACCGGTGATCGCGGGAGCCGGTACGACGGGTTCCGGAGCGGGAGGAGCGGAAGACGGGACGACGGGCGCAGGAGTCTCCGATGCCGGAGTGACACTCTCGGGTGTGACGGACGAAGACGCAGCACTGTCCACGGACGACGGCACAGAGGACGACGTCTCGGATGCTGCGGATGACTCGGAGGACGATGCAGAGGACCGTTGCGCAGCGGCATGCTCCTCCTGCAGACGCTTCACGCGCGCTTCGAGAGGCGTGAGTGTCTGACGGCTCGTCGGCTGATGATGGAGCGCGGGAATCCTGGCGAGAACGCGTGTCCGGACACCGGAAGTGCCCTCCGTCGCAGACACAGGAAGAGCCGAGAGAATGAAGACCGTGCTGAGCGTGCTGAGGATCATGGCAGTGACAAGAGTGGGGAGATGCCGTCCGACTCCCGCGAACGTCGTGATCCGTACGGGATACTCCGTGATCGTATCATGCCCGAAGACATCGGTCGCTTCGACTTCGGTACCGGGAATATCGCCAAGCACTTCGCTTCCGAGAAGCTGCCGGAGTGAGTAGCTCGTCCTGAGAC
>CAZDRX010000028.1:0-2921 GCA_964508225.1 uncultured Candidatus Peribacteria bacterium | reverse complement strand
GACGGGCGGATTCAATGGGTCGTTTGAGCATAGGTCGGTTTTTGTGTTCTGAGTAGTATACCAAAAAAACACCTCCGATGGAAGGGTTTGACGCTTCCCTACGCGATGAACCGGCGCTTGAACGGGCCCACCTTCTTGGGCGGCGACTTGGGGGAGGTGCTTGAGGCGTACCGCCACGCCATCTCGAAGATCTGGCGCTGCGTTTCGGCCACCTCTTTGCTCTCGATAATGACGCCGAACATGTCTTTGTCCCCCTTCAGACCGGAATCGAAGGAACAGATGGCGACTTTGTGGTCGTAGATGTTGATCTCGTTACGGAAATCGAAGTCTGCAGCAGGGACGAGGCGGATTTCGCGCAGCTTCTCCTCATCTTCGCCGTGTACTTTGCGTCCCGCGGCATCATCCGGTGCGATGCCACGGAGCCGGATGCCCGTCTTCACACGCTCGGAGACATACTCCTCGTCGTAGTTCGGCCAGAACTGACGGACGACGGCCGAGTTCGCGAAGTTGAAGATCTCCGTCTCGGCCGTGAGCGTGTCTTCGTAGACGTGACGCACGCCTTCCCAGCCCTCAAAGAACCGGACGTGGGGCTTGCGGTACTTCGCACTCTGGAGCGACCTCAGTTCCGGCAGAGCCCGTTCGAGTGCCTGCACGTTCTTTCTGGCCTCCAGAGCGATGTACTCGGGCGACACGGGGGCGTACCACTTGGCACGCACCTTCCGGACCACGGTGAAGTAGCCGCGATGCACCATGTCTTCCAGAAGATTGTACGACGTGATGCGGTTGAGGCCCGTCGCCTTCGCGTAATCGGACGCCGGTGCCGTGCCGAGCTGAAGCCCCGCCACGTAGAGCTGGGACTGCTTGTCATCGAGGCCGACGGATTGCAGAACGTGGATGATGTCTTTGGACATGCGCGCTGCATGGTAGCAAGGTGTAATACAGATGAACAACCGTAAACAACATGCGAAGAATACGAAAGTGTGTTGATGCTTGAACATGGCTTATGAAAGCTGCAAAACGCATGTGCTGTTCTGTTGTAAGAAAGAGGAACAGTAAACAATCTTTGATCAGCATTTCATTGGTACGTACGACGGCCTCACGTAGAAATCCGGACGTACTTCTCACTTCTTCTCCCCCTTCTTTCCCCCACCTCCCTATGACAGCGAAAGATGTCATCGCACTGGCCAAGAAACACAAGTGCACGGTGCTCGATCTCACGTTCGTGGACGTGCCCGGCACGCTGCATCACACGAGCAAACCGATCCACGAACTCGAAGACGTCCTGAAAGAGGGCGCGGGCTTCGACGGCAGCTCCATCCGCGGCTTCCAGCAGATTCAGGAGTCCGACATGCTTCTCATCCCCGATCCCGCGACCGCGATGATCGATCCGTTCACAGCCGATTCGACTCTCTCGATGCTCTGCGACGTCCGTGAGCCGATGAAGAAGGACCTCTATGAGCGGAGCCCCCGCACGATCGCACGCAAAGCGGTCGAATTCCTGAAGAAATCGGGTGTGGCGGACACCGCATACTTCGGTCCGGAAGCCGAATTCTTCATCTTCGACCATGTCAGCTACGAAGTGGGCACCGGAGCCTCGCACTACAAGGTGGATAGCGACGAAGCGACGTGGAACAGCGGCGAATCGTGCTGCGAAGAGAACAATCTCGGCTACACGATCCGTCACAAAGAGGGGTACTTCCCGGCATCGCCGTTCGACAAGGGTCAGGATATCCGCGCCGCGATGGTGCTCGAGATGGAGAAGGCCGGCATCACCATCGAAACCTTCCACCACGAGGTGGCGACCGGCGGTCAGGCCGAGATCGACATGAAGTTCGACACGCTTCTCGTCATGGCCGACAAAATGATGCGCTACAAGTACATCACGCGGAACGTCGGCAAGCGGTTCGGGAAGTCCGTGACCTTCATGCCGAAGCCGATCTTCGGTGACAACGGCTCGGGCATGCACACACACCAGAGCCTCTGGAAGGGCGGCAAACCGCTCTTCGCGGGGCAGGAGTACGCGGGACTCAGCAAGATGGCGCTCCACTACATGGGCGGCATCCTGAAGCACGCGAGAGCGCTCTGTGCGATCTGCAACCCGACGACGAACAGCTACAAGCGTCTCGTTCCCGGCTTCGAGGCTCCGGTGAACTTCATCTACTCGGCGCGGAACCGTTCGGCGGCCATCCGCATCCCGATGTACTCGGAGAACCCGAAGGCGAAGCGTGTGGAATTCCGGTCGCCGGATCCCGCCTGCAACCCGTACATCGCCTTCGCCGCGATGCTGCTCGCCGGACTCGACGGTATCAAGCGCAAGCTCGATCCGGGGGATCCCACCGACGAGAATCTCTACCAGATGGCACCGGAGAAACTCGCGAAGATCACGCACGCGCCCGAAGATCTGGCCGAAGCACTCGATGCGCTCGAAGCCGATCATCAGTTCCTGCTCGACGGCGGTGTGTTCACGAAGAAGTTCCTCACGGACTTCATCGGTGTGAAGCGTGAGGAGGTGGCCGATGAGCGGAAGCGCCCGACCGCCGGCGAATTCTTCAAGTACTACGACGTCTAATCCCCCTCCTTTACCCCCACTTCCCATGATCAACGCAGGATCCACCGCCTTCGTGCTCATCTCGTCGGCGCTCGTCGCCATCATGACGCCGGGCCTCGCCTTCTTCTACGGCGGGCTCGTGAAACGCAAGAACGTGCTCACCATCATGATGCAGAGCTTCATTTCCATGGGTCTCGTCACCGTCCTCTGGGCTGCACTGACCTTCACCCTCGCATTCGGCGCCGATCAGGGCGGACTCATCGGCGGACTCGAATACCTCATGATGAACGGTGTGGGACTGATCAACATGAACGGGCGCGTGTACGACCCGAGCTTGGGGAGGTTTATGCAGGCGGACCCCAAGATTCAGTTT
>CAZDRX010000027.1:342-9793 GCA_964508225.1 uncultured Candidatus Peribacteria bacterium | reverse complement strand
CGAGTTCTGAAGCGCACAAGTTTTCTTGGTTACTTCTTTGGCGCCCCAAAGAAGTGACAATTCATTCGTGTATGATTCTCTCCTCATGGACAAATCCGCGCCCCTTGCTTATCGGCTCCGTCCCACCTCTCTCGATGACTTCGCAGGGCAGCAGGAGATCGTGGGCGCAGGAACGCCGCTTCGCATGTCCATCGAGAAGGACGTCCTCAGTTCGGTGATCTTCGCAGGCCCTCCCGGTACCGGAAAGACGACACTTGCCAAGATCATCGCGGAAGCGACGAAGGCCAACTTCGTGCAGCTCAATGCTGTGACGAGCGGAGTCAAAGACATCAAGGAAGTCTGCGGTGAGGCCGAGAAGCTCCGGACGAGCCTCAAGCAGCGCACCGTGCTCTTCGTGGATGAGATCCACCGCTTCAACAAATCGCAGCAGGATGCGCTTCTTCCGTCTGTCGAGAGCGGCACGATCATCCTTATCGGCGCCACGACGGAGAACCCGTACTTCTCGGTGAACAGTGCCCTCATCTCTCGCTCACAGGTGTACCTCCTCAAGCCGCACTCGGCCGAAGACCTCGCACTCATCGTCACCCGCGCGCTGGCACATAAGGACGGATACGACGGCAAAGTCACGATGCATCCGGACGCGGTGAACAAGATCGCAGAGATGGGCAACGGCGATGCGCGTATCGCGCTCAATCTCCTCGAGCTTGCCGTCCTCATGATCGGCACGAAGATCAGCCGTGAGGATGCCGAGAAGCTCTTGAAGCAGCGCAGCCACCGCTACGACAAGAAGGGAGAGGATCACTACGATACGATCTCCGCGTTCATCAAGTCGCTGCGCGGTTCCGATCCGGATGCCGCACTCCTCTGGATGTACAAGATGCTCGAGAGTGGCGAGGAGCCACGCTTCCTGCTCCGGCGCATGGCCATCTTCGCATCCGAAGATATCGGCAATGCCGATCCGCACGCTGTGCAGATGATCACGTCGCTCTGGCAGGCGTTCGAGATGGTGGGCATGCCCGAGGGCGAATACTTTCTCGCGCACGCGTGCGTCTATCTCGCGCAGGCTCCCAAGAGCAATGCCGTGAACCTCGCGAAGGAAGCGGCCAAGTCCGTCGTGCGCTCCGGCACGTCCCTCGAAGTCCCGTACCACCTCCGCAATGCTCCCGCGAAAGCGATGAAAGGCCACGGCTACGGCGTCGGGTACCAGTACCCGCACGATCACGCAGGAGGGGTGGTGAAGGGCGACTATTTCCCGATCGGCTACAAGGGAGATCGTGGCTTCTATGAGCCAACCGACAGGGGATTCGAGACGGAGATCAGAGAGCGCATCGAGAAGGCCAAGGCCGTGCGCAATGCTTGATAAAAGAGTGAAAAAGTGATACAATATACAAGAACATCAACATCATGTTTTCGAGTACTCTCTACCGCTTCCGGGCTTTTGCACACGAGCATGACGATATTCCTGCGTTCCACGCAGCGTATCTCGTGGCCACCTTCCTTGCGGCCGCGGTGCTCAATCTCGGATTCTTCGCGCTCCTGATTCTCGGGCACATGACGCTCGACTTCTTCAAGTACCGTGAGGTGCACGGATTCAGTCTCGGAAGGACGTTCAAGGCGATGATCATCGAGAGCATCACGGATATCGCGCTCCTCCTCCTTGCACTGACGTTCGCGGTGTACCTCAGTCATACGTTCCTGCTCGCAGCAGTCGGAGGACTTGTACGCTCGGAGCTGACGATTCTCGAGGCGCTTGGCACGCTGCTTCCCAAGGTGCAGATCCTTGAGCACCTTGCTGCGGTGTTCTTCGGTGTCCACAACTATCTGCACACGGTGAACCCCGGCGTCTCGGGCCCGTTCTCGCGCATCCAGAAGTTTTCCATCGGACTTGCGTCCGTCTGTGCGATCCTCCTCGCCGCTTCCTTCATCTTCTACAGCGGGGATCTCTCGACACTTCTCGGGGTCTTCACCCGTGAACTCATCCCGCGTCTCTAGAAGGGGACACCGTCCGGAAAGAGTTCCGCTTCGATGCGCTTCATTTCCGTGCGCCATGCTTTTGCGTACGGGCTTTCCTCGCCACCGCCGTAGCGTTTCATGAAGTCGTCGAACCGCTGGTCGAGCGTCACGGGCTTGTCGAATGCCGCGCGTTTGTCCGCATACGCGAGCGCTTCCTGCTCCACGGTCTTCACGAGACGGATGCCGTCTTTCGCGAGACCTCGGTGCGCCACCACGATGGTGCCGACGCCCGCAAATCCGCGCTCACGCAGAAACTCCTCCGCTGCGCTCTCGTGCGGAGTGCCGTAGGTGTCTTTCAGTTTCTGCCAGTGTGCACTCTGCTCTTTCGTCGGGGTGAAGTGTGCATCGCCCGTGAGCGAGGCGAAATCCACGAACCGGAGGAGATCGTGTGTGAGTGCCGCTGCGCGTAGCGCCTTCCTCCGCACACAGCGCTTCTGTGCAAGAAGCCCGTCGGCGACTCTCTCTGCCGCATCCGCGACGGCACGCATGTGTGCCACGATGTGCGGGGGCAGCATCACTTCGGCGGTCCATGCCGCGATCTGTTCGTCCGTCGGAATCGCCACGTCACGGCACTCGACCGTGATCATGCGTCCATGTGCGATCTCTCGGATGGTCACCGTCATGGTCGCCTCGGGCACCTTCGCGCGTTCCGGCCATTCGATCACGCGCACGCCGGGGAACGGATCGAGTGTCTTCAGGAATTCCACGGCCTCGTACGGACTCAGACGGTAGAGATCGATATGCGAGAGGATGTCGTCGCCATAACGTTGTTCGAGGGCATAGGTCGGGCTCGTCACGGTTCCGGTGATGCCGAGACCCCGTGCCAGACCCTGTACGAAGGTCGTTTTGCCCGCTCCGAGATCCCCCGAGATCAGGATCGTCTGCCCCCGCGTATACAGGCTTTTGCCCAGGGAGAGCCCTATTTCTTGAGTCTCTGAGCCATCTGCTGCCTGTAATGTTATCGTGTCATGAATTGACATATCTAGCAAAATTATATATAATATTAGCAGACTGAAATCTGAAGAAAACCAACCCAATTCTACAACCAAAACCCACATGAGCCAGACACAGAATTCCTTCTCCCGGCGCTCGGTCTACAAGGTGAGACAGCCCAAGGTTCTTCACCTCGCCAAGCAGAAGCTCTCGTTCATGATTGCGGCGTTTTCGCTCTTCGCGTTCGTTGCCGGAAACATGGTGGGTCAGCATGGCTGGTACGCCTTCTGGAAAACGGTGCTCGGCAAGGAGGACGATGCACTCATCGCGTTCGTCGGTACCGTATCGCCGATCGCCAAGGTTCCGGATTACACCGTGTGGGCACAGTACGGAGGAAACAAGCAAACCGGCACGTACAATCAGGTGCCGGAGATCGCGCTGCGTGATCTGCCGCCCTACGATGCGTCCGCGCTCGCCGCGGGCACGGCGTCGGATCTGGCGAAGCAGGCGTACTCGACACTCTGGGCGGGCGGTTACAATTCCCCGTACGGCAGTCACGCCGGAGTGGATATCGATGCGCCGCGCGGTACGCCGGTTGTTGCGATCGGAAACGGTATCGTCGAGAAGGTCTCCCGTGATTCCGTCGGCTTCGGACATTACGTGATGATCCGTCATCCGAATGCCCCTGTGCCGGACGGCGACTCGCAGATCTCCACCATCTACTCGACGTACGCCCACATGGATGCCATCGATGTCATGGAAGGTCAGGTGCTCCATAAAGGAGAGCACATCGGTACCGTCGGCAACACCGGCACGGTGTTCGGAGCGACGGGATACCACCTCTACTTCCAGATCGAGAAGGCGTCCGCTCCGTTCCATCCGTACTGGCCGTTCACGAGTGAGCAGGCACGGAGCAGCGGCATGAGCTTCGCACAGGCGGTGAACAGCACGGCTTTCCGCGGCAATGTGCTCACGAACACGCTGAACCCCATGGCCTTCGTGTCCGAGTACGACAGTTACGTGGCACCTGTGATCGCCCGGAGTACCGGCGGATCGACCGGAGGCGTGAGCGCGCAGACGACCGTCGTGGCCAGAGTCACACCGGGGGAGCGCCTCAAGCTTCTCGCTACTGCCAGAGCCGCTCGACGCGGATCTGTCAGAGTCGCCGCTACGGTGAAGCCTGCGGCTCCGGCAGAGTCCTCGTCCTCGAGTTCCGTGGCATCCTCCGCTTCCTCGTCTGCAGCTTCCGCTGTGGCCGTCGTCGTCACGGAAGTGAAAACTGCGGCAGCCGACAATATCGCGCCCGTTCCGTCCGGCGGCGTGGATACCGACGTGGACCACCTTTCCATCGATACCTCCGGCAAGCTCTCGCACACGTGGCAGAAGATCCGCATCAACGCTTTGGATGCGAACGGAAATCTCGTCCAGTCGCCGTCGTTCTCCGGCAGGCTCTACGTGGTGCCGGAATTCGGTGAAGCGGTGATCCGTCCCGCAGAACTCGGTCCTCTCGACTTCGCGAATGGTACGGCCACGGTCAACGTGCTCGCGCGCGGAAGCAAGACGCTCTTCATCTCCACGCGCGGAGCCTTCACCGCGACGAGCGGTCCGATGGTGTTCGACCGTTAGACGCGACCTTCGTCAGAACGAGCACGATTCCCATCAGCACGACGATGGCGATACCTTTTTGTGCCGTGCTCATGAAGAGCGCACCGAGACCGAATGCGGTGCCGACCGATGCCGTGAGTGCGATCACCTGACGCTCGCTCCAGCCTCTATCAAGCAGGAGGTGATGCAGGTGATCACGTCCGCCCTTGAGAGGGGAGTCGCCGCGTGAGAGACGACGGATGACCACGAAGAGCGCATCCAGAAGCGGTAAACCGAGCGCGAGGAAGACTGTCGCCACCTTGCCGCCGCTGTAGACGCCGAGCAGCCCCAGCATGAATCCGAAGAACATCGATCCCGTATCACCGAGGAGCACTTTCGCCGGAGGGAAATCGAAGAGACAGCCCGCGAGTGCGATGCCCGCAAGGATGAACGCGAGTTCCGCGGTCTGCGGTTCTCCGTTTCTGTAGAGCGCGAGGAGGCCGAGCATGAGGAACGCGACGAAGCTCACGACACTCACTTGCCCCGGGACACCGTCGAGCCAGTTCAGCGCATTGACGGTGAAGAGCAGCCACGCGACGGTGAAGAGTCCGGAGACAACGGGCAGTGTCCCGAAGGATCCAAACGACACGACAAACGTATCCAGCTTCAGGATGCCGCCGAGCGGATTCGTCAGCGTGTAGATGCGCGAACCGACGACGAACACCGTGATGGCCGCAATGCACTGCACAGTTAGCCGGAGGAGGGGAGAGAGGGGAGTGCGGTCATCGATGAAGCTCACGATGCCGAGGAGTGACACGGCGACAATGACGCCGATCTGCTGTTCGCGGAATTCACTGCCCCACGCATAGAACACGAGGAAGACTGCGACAGCCACGATGCCTGCGGGGTAGGGGAGACGTGCGCGCGTAAGCCCGTACCGTTCTGGGAAATCGAGCAAGCCCAGTTTCGGAAACAGGACAATCACGAGTCCGTAGCCAGCCAACGCTGCGAGGAAGGCGAGAATCGCCGTCATACCCTAGAATTGTAGCACCCATGGCTCACGCGTACGTCTTCGGTCTTCTGTCGGCACGTTGCAGCGGTCAGGCACGTAAAACGTGGAATGCGCTTCTCCGCGCGCAGGAGGTGGACGGCTTCTTCGATTTCTATCCGACCGTGACGGTACGGGATCTCGAGCTCCGGCTTGCAGAGATGTTTCACCTCGGCCGCCGTGCGTACATTCTCTCGGCTCCGCTCAAGCCTCTTGTGCGGCCGCTCCTCGATCGGATCGATGCTTCGGCAGAGAAAAGCGGCGATATCGACACGGTCATCAACGAGGGGGGAGTGCTTGTGGGCTACAGTCTCGGTGGCCTTGAGCCTCCCGAGCAGCTCGCATGCTGGATCAGGCAGTCGACATGAGCGCTTTCCGATTGATTTTCCCGCAAAGTGAGACCCCACCACTTGCGAAAACGCTTCAGCTTCGTAGACTGAACTCATGCCGACCTATCGCCTGCTCAGCACCGCGAAACTGAAGGGAAAGCGCGTGCTGCTCCGCGCCGGATTCGATCTCCCGATGGAGAAGGGCAAGGTGACGGATGCGACGCGTGTGGAAGCCATCGAAAAGACGATGAAGTTCGTTCTCAAGTCCGGTGCCGTGCTCATCATCATGGCGCATCAGGGAAGACCCAAGGACGGTCCCGATCCGCAGTTCAGTCAGGCGCCGATTGTGCCCATCCTGAAGAAGCTCCTCAAGACGACGGTGCATTTCGCCAAGGACTGCGTTGGGCCCGAAGCCGAGAAGGCGGTGGCCAAGGCGAAGCCGGGCGAAGTCGTCCTCCTCGAGAACCTCCGTTTTCACCCCGAGGAGAAGAAGAACGATCCGAAGTTCTCCAAAGCACTCGCGAAGCTTGCCGATGTGTACGTGAATGATGCGTTCACGAACTGCCACCGCGTGCATGCGAGCATGGTGGGCGTGCCGAAGCTGCTCGATGCCTACATGGGTTTCAATCTTGAGCAGGAGATCAAACACCTCAGTATGGCAGTCCAGAAGCCAAAAAGGCCGATGACGCTCATCGTCGCCGGAGCCAAAATGGAGACGAAAGTGCCCGTGATCCAGAATTTCCTGAAGAAAGGGGATTACATTCTCGTCGGGGGATGCATCGCCAATACGCTCATCGCCGCGCGCGGTTTCGATGTCGGTACGTCGAAGTACGACGAGGAGGGGACCGAGCTTGCGCAGGAGCTCATGCTGGAGAGTGACAAGGAGGGGAGTGCCAAGATTCTCGTCCCGCGTGATGCCGTGGTCGCGAGTGAGCTGAGCGAGACCGCCGCAAAACTTGACTTGCCGGTGGAAGACATCGTGGGTGATATGTCGATCTTTGACATCGGCAAAGTCACGTTGCTTCGTTACATTGAGGCGATTTCCAAGTCCAAGCTCATCGTCTGGAACGGGCCGCTCGGCGTGTACGAATACAACAGATTTTCGCATGCGACCAAGCGCATCGCCGAGGCAGTGGCAGCTGCCACCAAGAAAGGAGCGGTCAGTCTCATCGGCGGCGGGGACACGATCGATTTTCATCTGAAGTACAAGTATCCGTTGTCGGCCTATACGTTCGTGAGTATGGGTGGCGGCGCGATGCTTGAGTTCATCGCCGGCAAGAAGTTCGAGAGCTTGAAGGTCCTCGAGAAATAGGTTCGGGCGGGTGTACAAGGTTGCACTCGGATTCCTCTTTTCGCGTGCATCGGGCATACTTTCCGCCATGCCTGAAACCGAGGTGACGGGAACGGCTCTCACCGTGCTTATCGCGCCCGAGAATCCTACGAGCAGCCAGCTGCTGGGGAGCGTTCGTCGCATCGCAGGCACCGTGCTGCTCGTCGCAGCGCCGGAAGGGTTCGACAAGCTCAGCAACGAACACCTCTCGCAGTTCTTCCGTGAGGCCAAAGCCCTCAACGCCGACCGTCGCCTGCTCCTCGCGATCAAGAATGACCGCGGCAGGGAGATCGCCGTACGTCACGGCTGGGAGACGGTGCAGAACCTGAAGGCACTCCGGCCGCTTCTCAAGGGACAGGCGAATGAAGCCGAGGCCGTCCGCAGTTTCAGCCCCATCACGTGGCGGCAGGATATCCGCAGCCGCCTGCAGGCCGTCGGGCTCCTGTCCCTGCCAAAAGTCCGTATCTGGGTCCTGCTCATCACGAGCGCTGTCGTCTTCTTCTTCGCGTTTTTCAAGCTCCTGCCCTCGGCCGAGGTGAAGATCTGGCCGGATCAGGAGACGAACAGCTTCACGACGAATGTGTACCTCGTGGCGTCGGGTGCCAATCTGCCGGTGCCGGTCGACCGTGTGCGCGTGTTGCCGCTGACGCTGCTCACCGTCACGATTACCCGCACGGTGACGTACGACCAGATCAGCAAGAACTTCACGGGCACGAATGCCCACATGACCGTGACGGTCTTCAATGATTCCGACGAGCAGTATTCGCTCAGGGAGGGGACGCGGCTCCTGAATCAGGCCGGTATGAAGTTCCGCCTCACGGAGGATCTCATCCTGCCTGCCCGTTCCAAACATGACGTGAAGGCCGAAGCCGATCCGATCGATCAGTACGGCGAGGTTCTCGGGGAGCGCGGCAACGTCCCTGCGGGTGTGAAATGGGACTTCCCCGGTCTCTCCGAGAAGGAGCGCACTTTCATCTACGCACGTAACCAGAAACCCGGCAGCGGGGGCAAAACCTCGTATGTGAACCAGCTGTCCAAAGCTGATATCGAGGGCACGCCCCAGCACCCCGGAGGACGCCAGACCCTCGAGCAGGAGCTCATGAACGTGGCCAAGCAGCAGGTGGAGGATGAGCGTCAGAGCCGTAACAAATTCCATGCTTCGCATCTTGTGCAGCTCAATTATCAGGATCTCACGAAGGCCGTCTTCAAGGATTTCGACCTTTCCAGCGATTTCATCGGCCAAAACGTCACGAGCATCCCCATTACGGGCACGATCGAGTACACCGTCATCCTCTACGACGAGAATGACCTGCTGAATCTCCTGAAAGGGGAGGTCTACGAGCGCATTCCCTCGGACAAGACGGTGGTGGAGACATCACTCACGAAGGACAACATGGATCTCAATGTGATCGCACCATGGGACGATGATTTCCTGTGGGTGAAGATCACCGCCGCCTTGACCTATACCGAACGCTATGTGATTAACCCGATTACGCCGAGCGGCGCCAAATTCGGGAAGTACATCCGGGATTCGGTGGCGGGGAAGACGGTCTCGGAAGCCCTCCGGATTATCAAGAACCTGCCGGAAGTGGATTCCGTCACCATATCGGTGTGGCCGCCGTGGGCATTCACATTGCCGACGCTGGGGAACAACATCGCCATCACGGAGAAGCAGAACTGAAGCCTTACCCCTGTATTGAATAATGTACAAGATACATTGTGCGTCTTTAAAGATACAGGACAGTTGACTCCCCTCGTGCGTGATTTATGGCTTATATCTGCGGTGAATGACAATTTCTGCGTTTATCCGCTCGCCTCTTATTTGTGCACACCAATGTGCATAACTGATGATCGACGGATTCCGGATTTCAGTATGAAACCTTATACAAAATGAGCTGGATGCTCCCCTCACAGCCTGAATCGTAGTTTTTCACTTGGCTATCCCCCTCAAACAGGCCGAAAATGTCAGCCAGACAGGACATTTTGCCCTCTTCCAGCCGCATTTTCGGAAGTCATCCGGGGGAGTCAGGCTGCCTTGTCCCCTTTCTCCCTATCAGCGGATCGGACCGAGGAAGAGGCGGAGAAGGAGGAGGATGAGCGGTTGGTGTGCCATGTAGATGAGGAGCGATCTCTTGGAGGCGGCGGTGATACCCCGTGACCAGTCGGGCGTGCTCTGGAGGAGGGAAGGACTTCCGGCTCTCAGGAAAAGTCCGC
>CAZDRX010000027.1:0-332 GCA_964508225.1 uncultured Candidatus Peribacteria bacterium | reverse complement strand
GTCCGCCCAGTGCATCTCCGATGAGCACCACACCGAACCACGGGAGGAGCGGATAGTAGTCCATGGAGAGGAATCCACTCGGCATCGCCCCGAAGAGAAGTGTCGCCGTCGTCCCCGGCACCGTGAGTGTGATGAGACCGATCCCGAAGAGGAGGGCTCCGAGCAACGCATTCCAGAATGTCAGCCTCACGCAGAGTGGCAGGAGCATCACGGAGAGGCCGATCAGATGCAGGATTCCGAATCGTACGTAGGAGACAGGATCGAACACGTAGGTCGCCGCCGTCACCACGAGCCCGTACGCGAAGATCCGGATTCCTCTCAGAGCGAACTTC
>CAZDRX010000026.1:0-13289 GCA_964508225.1 uncultured Candidatus Peribacteria bacterium | reverse complement strand
GTCACGGTGAATATGTTCCTGGGTCTTGTACTCACCGCCCGTCAAGTCATGAAAGATAGAAGCACCTGAAGCACCTTTACTCGCAAGAGGGGGTACCACGGTGAAGCTATTGATTGGGACTAAGTCGTAACAAGGTATGTGTAGGAGAACCTGCGCATGGAACATCTCCTTACCAGGGAGTTATCTCTGGAAGTATGCTCTGGCGGCGTCTTTCCTTCCCGCGTTTCGCGGGATGTCTAAGAGCCATCATACATCCAATCTTTTGAGCGAGGGACGCCCCTTGATTGTCCTCAGAATTCAGAATCCCTTCCACACGCCGCATGGCCTGAGGATACGGAATCTGGATTCTGCGGGACTCTCAAGAGCCTCGATAGATCAGACCTTCTTCTCTACTACACGATGGGGTGACCCGGAGCTTTTTTGTTGTCCGGAAACGCCTGACTCCCCTCCCCGGGGTGTCTTTTGTTGACCGCGTGCACGGGAAGGGTACATTTTCCCTCCCATGATCAGCTTCAACACTCTCGGCTTCGAAAGTATGACGGGGGAACCGAATACCTGGAATCCGCGCGTGTCGCTCGAGCAGCCACTCACGCGCCGAGACACCCTCAAAGACCTGCCGAGCCGGGGACTGGACGCAGCGTTCGCACTCATCGATCACGCCCGGGAGCAGGAAGATCTGAAGTTCGACGCGATGATCCGCGAGCGCCTCGAACAAGACGCCGTCGACAACCGCGTATCAATGGAACATGTCATGCATCCCGACACCAAGCCTCCGGAAAACTGGCACGAGCAGGAGAAGGCACGCCACGCACAGAGGCGCGAGATGAAGCTGCAGTACAAAAACCGCGATACGGATCTTTAGCGCTGCCGCATGAGTGCCTTCTGCACCTCATGCCGGATTGCCTCATCCGGAATCCGCTCCGTGAGTTCACCGAGGAATCCCTCTGTATACATGGCTCTGGCCTCCGCGGGCGGGATGCCGCGCGACTGGAAGTAGAAGAGATCCTCCACAGTCACTCGGGAAACCGTCGCGCTATGACTCGCCTTCACATCGTTCGTGCGGATCTCGAGCCCCGGGACGGCGTCGATCTTCGCGGTCGGATCGAGCATGAGCACGTCCTCCGTCAGGTACGTGTCTGTACCCCTTCCTCCCTCGGCGATCTCGATCATGCCGCTACACGCTGCGTACGCACTGCCTTCGGCGACTCCCTTCATCGTGATCTCCCCTCCTCCGCTGCTCGCTTCGAAGACGTTCCGCACAGACATCGTCTGACGCTCGCTCCCGCGCACCGAGAAGACCCAGTCGATATCACTCTTGGCATGACGTCCGCGCAGAGTCGAGACGAGCGCATGAGGGAAACCGGTGGAGCCAAGCGTGAAGCAGTGCCAGAAGATCTTCGCACCATCCGCGAGATCCGACACGCAGGAGAGTGCGGCACCGTCCGCGAGCATGATGACGTGCAGTGCGCTCTCGGGTTCGAGCGTCACACTGACCGTGTGCTTCTCCGCGGTACTGGTACCGAAGACCGTGGCGCATGCGCCGCGTCCGACGATGATCTCCGTGCGTGCATCACTGCCCGAACACTCCATGCGTACCGGCGCTGGCGCACTCTCCGGCCGGAAAGCGAGATGTGCATGGCCGGCCGCCTTGTCCGTGACGGTCACCGATGACCGGTCTCCCTCGGAAACCGTGACAGCCTGTGTGTTCTCTCTCTCGGTGCGCATACGGACGGATTCTACCCGAAGCGGGAAATATGGCTCTGAAAAGCCAGTTCAAGGCACACAGAGACTGCGCAATATTTTGACATAATCTCAAAAATATACTATAAACTTATTTATACATGGCTCAAGAACCCACGTCCCCGCAGCGGCGCGAATACACGCCCAGTTACCGTGAGCGCGCATTCATGGTGCGCACGATGCACCTCGAACGCCGTAAGGCGCGCGAAGGCGGAACGGAAGCCACGCTCGACGAACGTCTGAGTGAAGTCCGGCGTGTCATCTCCGATGTCTTCTCCTGCCGCATCGGACGCGTGAATGCGATCACCGCATGGCACCAGATCCGCGAATCGCGCGACGCGGCATCCCCCATCGCAAAGAATGAGGTGTCGTTCATCCGTGCGTACATGTCGCTCGGAACGAACGACGCCGAGCGGTCGCATCTCGTGCAGGAGCTCTGTGAAATCCTGGGCTGTGCCCCCGAAGTGATCATCGCGGTCAGCCTTGATACACGTGAGCAGTGCGTCCAGTTGCTCGGTGCAGGCAAGAAAGATGCCGTATCACCCGAAGCGCTCGATCACATGGCCAGGTCAAAGCCGATCGAATTCCTCGGCGGAGGCGAACACACCGACTACGACACGGAGATCAAGGCAGAATGGCGGCGCAACCTCGAGCGGTTCCTCGACACGCAGATCCCGAAGAACCTCCGCGGTGACATGAAAGTGCTCTGTCTGCCGGGCAAAGAGTGTCTGGAGATTCCGATGTACCTCGACCTCGGCTTCCGGCCCGAAAACATCCACGGTGTGGAAGGCGGCGACAGGATCGCACGCACCGAATACGCACTCAATGCAGCGAAGTACGGGATCAAGCCAGTGCTCGGCACACTCGAGGATATCCTGCCGCGCTCACGGGAACGGTACGACGTGGTCAGCCTCGACTTCACCGGTCCCATCTGCCAGAAGTACTGCGAAATCGCGGAGAAGATCCTCCTGAAGGAGCGTGCGTACGTCATGGTGAACACGCTGCAGAAGCGCGAACCCATCGGCACACAGCACCGTCTCGCCGCAAGCCACGCGGAGATGCTCCGGACCATCCAGATGCGACAGGAATTCCAGCGTCATCATGCGGACGCCTTCGGTGGTGAGCAACCGAGTGACCAGCAGATGCCGGCGGAATTCTCGCTCGCCGACTGGCGCGGACGCGTCAGCCACCTCATCGGCATCATGGGGAGCGACCGTCCCGAGAACTGGCAGGTGTTCGCCTCCCGTGTGCGCGAGCTGCCGCTCCTCGACGGGCTGGAGACGACCCCCTTCGAGACGAATAGCGAGCGCTATCGCGTGAACCTGTCCCTGCTCCTGAAACCGATTATGTCGGCCGTGATCGAGGCGCTGCATCTGCACGGATTCTTCAAGGTGCAGGACTTGAATGAGGCCTGGAAGATCGCGCATCTCTCGAACATGGTGAGCAGCGCCGTCTTCGGCAAAACATTCGTGCAGAAACTGGAGAAAGTCGCCTACCGCACGAAAGCCGGTGAGAAAGAAACCGAATTCCACACGGACATGGCGGTGCTCCGGTCACCGAGGTCGCTCTACAAGGAAGTCGCTCCGACGGCGGAGTTCATTCTGGAGTCTCTCTTCCGGAGCATGCAGATCGAGACCGAGGCCGACACGATGATCCCTGACCGGTTCCGTGCCGCAGTGACGCGCGGACGCGGCGGCGAGTTTGTGGAGATCGGCAAAGGCAAGAAGACGGATCGGATCGCATCGCTCTATGGAGACGAACGCATCGGATCGGTGCCGGTGCACGAAGTTCTCTCGGCCGCTACCCAGCACTACGCGTTCCTGCTCTCCTGTCCGGAAGACGACGGCGCGGCGCAAACCAAGATTGAGCGTCGCATGATCAGCGTCTAGAGGGCTTGTGTGAGAGACAATCCATGAATTTGACCTAACGTAATTTATATTGTATAAAGAGGTGTAACGCCCACGCGGGCTTTACGCGCTCATTCCGAGCAACGGCAGAACTTACGTCCATTTCACAAGGAGCCTCCCGCCATGAAAACCGGGAACCCCACAGCCGCGCAGACCGCGGCCGCATTGCGAACGTTGGTGACCTCACGGTACGAAGGGAACTTTGGAAGTCTCACCCGGGCTCTGCTCGGCGACGACCAGACGCACTATCGTGCAGTGAATGCGCAGATCTGGCGCGCACACTCGAAGAAGAAGCCCAGCCATCTGAGCCCTGACCTCGCGACGAAGATCCTCGCACTCTTCCCCCGCTCGAAAGGAGACAAGGAAAAAAAGGCGCTCGCGGTCATCCGCGCAGCATCCAAGCTCCCTCCGCGCGAGAAGAAGACACCCGCGAAGAAGCGTCGCCCGCAGCGCATCCGCACGACCCCACGGGCCACCTTTCCGGTGAACCCCGTGAGTGCCGCGCTGCAAATCCAATTGCTGTCCGGCGAACATCCGATCGGGACATTCGTCTCGACCTACGACGGCGCTGCGAAAGGGTTCACGGGGGACATCGATGTGCGGATGGACGATGCGGAAATCGTGTTGTCAGTCCGGCTGCCGAAGTCGCAGGCGCTCAGCCTGTTTCTCCAGTAGCGAAACTGTGTCACAAACCCCTGTTCTGCCACCCCAAAAGTGCCCTGATCCTCGCGATCAGGGCACTTTAGACGTTCTTTGACATTTCTAGCATTTTATCTTAAAATCATAGATACAGTGGACTTTCTCAATGTTTCATTGGGCAAATGACTTTCCCCGTTGGGGAGAGCAGTCTTCTGCGATCCTTCAGATGTTTGGCTAGCTCACACATCAACACGTACGAACTCTAACCCGAAGGAAGGTGTATGCAATGACGACCCGATTGATCCGTGCTCTGTTCCTGGATGGAATCGAGCTCGCGCTCTGGGAAACTGCCCGAGAGTGCGCTGATCTGTTGGAGCTTGATGATGAAAAGCTCCGGCGTTCATGGATGAACGAAGCAGGAAACGCGGGCGATCTTGAAGATGCCCGCAGGAAACTGATCGCCAAGATCGACGGAACCCGCGGAGCCGTTCCGGCTCCCGTCATTCCGCCGATCCGGCAGCTCTACGTGGAAGGGCTGCGACAGGAACTCTGGACGATGCGCACGGAGTGCGCGCAGTCCATCGACCTGTCGGCAGACACACTCAGAAAGTACATGGACCGGCAGAAGGCGGACTGTGCAGGACCCCGCGAGGTCACGCAGTTCACCGAGATGCAGGCGGCACTTCGAAAGAAGATCCGTCCGCAGAAGAAATCTGCCGCGGAAGATCCGCAGCAACAGCACGTCGCAGAAGCGTCTCCACCGGTTACGATGCCTTCGGGCATTGGACACTGGTCGGATCCGTTTCTCGACGAACTCGCAGCCAGAGTGGCGGCGAGGCTGCAGGAGGTGCAAGGCGCAACCGGTGTCAGTACCGGACCGTCCCAGGCTTCCGACTGGATCAATGCAGTCTTTGCGGGACATCGCGAACTTGTCGGGCAATCCACGCCCGGCAACCGCTTCGTCATCGCGAGGGCTGAGTCGATCGTTCCGCTTGTGGAAGGATTCACGACAGATGAACGTAGCGATACGGCTCAACTGATCCAGATTCTCACCATCGGAATCCAGGAACTCCGCCGCCGTCTCACGCTCTCCGCACAAACGGCGAGCATGAGCAATCGAACGGAAGACCTGAGGGTCATCGGTAACGAGCTGGATTTGCTCGTGATCGGGATCGAACAGAGCAGTGATGTGAACTTGGGAGCCACCGCAGCGTTGCGGCAGGCTGAACGACAGGAACTTCAGACCCTCAGAACCGCTCTACGCGGTGGAGACTAGAACGCCATGCACAATCCCCACAGTGGTGACTTCGACAGTATGAGAATGCTTCAACAGCTCGTGGAGTCCGGAACCGGACGCCATAATCTGATTGTTGCAACGCTTCGACAGATGATCGAGAACTCGCTGGATGCGGGTTCGACGGAGATCAGGATCACGATCAACCGCGGGGAAAGCATCCGGGTCGCCGACAACGGCACCGGCATGCTCCTCAGGGATATCTCCGGAGTCAATCGTCTCTTCACCCGGCATAAGGAACCGGGGAAGGGATACGGAAAGAACAATTCGGGGAGACTCTTCGGTCTCGCCCTCGCACAGAAGGTCCGCTACTGGTTCGTCTCGCAGGACTTCCCACAGCTTCATTCCATCCCCTTCGGGTGGGAAGAAGCCGTGAAGGTCATCGAGCGCACGCTGAAGAATCCACCCGAGGCCGTCAGGAAGGCGCCTCCGTGGTGGAAAATGAAGGCAGGCGAAACCGGAACCGTGGTGGAACTCACAGACGTTGATTGGTCACGATTGCGGAACACCGGTGACCTGCGGACGCTTCTCACGCGCTCGCTGTCGCCATGGGCCGCTGACTGCGTCTTTCTGGATGGTGAACGCCTGCCACGTCGCGAGACGGTCAAGGAGTTCATGCATGCAGAGCAGCATCCGGTTCTCGGAGATGTCCGTTGTCTGTTCCTCAGGCTCGCGGACAAACCCGGGAAATTCGATGGGATTTTCCTCGGCAAGAATCCGATCTGTTCGGTCGGAGACTTCCTGGAAAGCCTGACGGACAGCTCGCTGAAGACGCTGGTGCCCGACTGGATGGAAGGCACCGTTCTGGTGGGGTACCTGGATATCCCCGCCGTGAATAAGTTCGCACATCATGACCGCAACAAACTCCAGGACGAGTTCTACAAGGATGAGAAACTCGTGATGGCGCTGCTGACATTCCTCAACGGACTCGCACGGAAGCTCGAGACGCACTTCAGTCTGCGCGAAACGCAGGCCGAAGCGACCGCCAGTTCGGACGTCCTGTCCAATCTGGCATCGATGTTGCGTCCCGGCACACCGACGGGCCCGGGTGATGACGGCACAACCATCGTCGTTCCCGTGTCGACCCCCAACGACAACCCGATCATCATTTCGCCGGCGTCGGTGGAGATGGTGGTGGGGACGGACCAGACGTTCACGATCCGGCGCGGGCCGAGCAACGGCGTCTGGGACGAAAACGACATCGGGGGCATCATGACGCTCAAGCACGGACGTGCTGCGAATTTTCGGGCGGGGAATACACCGGGCAAGTACAAGCTCACGTATTTCTCGTCCGACATGCAGCAGCGAGCAGTGGTGGACATCGTGATTCTGGCGAGTGCGCCGTTCCAGATCTCGAAGAGGATGATTACGGTACACGCGAATCAGCAGCTCTCACTCTACGTGTTGAACTGCGATTCGGAGACGGTGACGTGGGAGGTCAACACTCCCGACATCACCCTCACGCCGGATCAGGATTCGCGCGGCGTGAACGTCTATGTGAAGGATCACTGCGTGACGGCACCGCTGCCCGGTACCCAAGGACGCCCTGGCCAAGGCTTTTACAAGCTGACGGCGAAAGGCTCCAACGGTACAGAAATGGCGGAGGCCACGATCGTGGTGCGTCCCTTCAAACCGGACGTGATCGAGATTGATAAGACGCTCTACGTGCTCAAGAAGGGCGCGAAGGGCCGGATGGTGGAAGTTGTCACGAAGGTCGACAAGACGTCACAGCTCAAGATCGATCCGCATGATCCGCTCCTCGTGGAGGCGCGGAAGAAAGGCGGACCCGGTGGAGAGATGACGACCTTGTTGGCCGGAATGGCGGCCGCACACCTCGCCGTTGCAAGCGGCGAAAGCAGTAACAATGACTTCGAGCGCGTGCTGCAGGATCTCCTGTCGCGCGTGCCCGATCTGAACACGAAGAAGAAAAGCTAGCCAAACGAAAGGAGGTGACCTCCCCCTGGCGGCCCGTGTGCCGCTAGGGGGAACCCTTTGTGTACGCAAAAAAACGCACGACATAGCGTCAACCTTAGAACATGCGTTTTTCCTTGGCTGCAGCGAGATTCTCGACTTGAGTCTGCGTGAGCGCGATGCCGAACTGCTCAGCGTATTGCCGACCCTTGTTCGTGGCGGTGAATGTCCAGTACTTCGCGCTGTTGAGCGCACAGATGAAGAGGGTATCTGCGCCCTGAAGCGCGGTCGGAATCGTGGTCTTCCCTCCAGGGAACTGGGCATGCTTCCTGTCCTTCACACCACCACTCCATACATCGATGGCTTTCTTCGCCTCAAGCGTCACCGTCGAGTACTGCAGCAGCATCTGGAATCCTGCATCGTCCGGATTATTGAAGCTGATATCCGCAGCTCCGTTGAGACCAAGCGCTTCACAGGAAGGCCTGTAGCGTGAGTAGGAAATACCAACGCCCTTGTTTCCGGCCTCCTCACCACCGGCGGCGTAGAGCAGAAGACTGTGGACGAGCGACTGGTGCGTGGCGGGAACCTGCGTCAGTCCTCCTTCTTCCGCTGTATCAGCAGCGAGTGCCGGAGCAGCGACAGACGGAGCAGAGGGTGGAGTGTACGTGGCCTCTGACGGAAGAGAAGGACCCGAGACAAGCCTGTTGAGATTGGCAAGCTTCTTCGTCATGGCTTCGATCCTGCCTGAGCCCTTCTGCTCAAGCGCGAGGCGACGGGCAGCGTCGAGGAATTCGTCGTCAGCGCCCTGATCGGTCAGCTCTCCGAGCCTGTCATGCCTCTCGGTAAGCTCATCGATCTTCTGCAACACTTCCTCGATACCGTTGGCGCCATGACCAAGACCGAGAAGTTCCGTCACGTCTTCAGGGCTGACACCCGTTACACGGGCAGCGGCGTTGCGGTGGTTGTTGAAGGTGAGCACGGCGCTGCGATGCTGACGCAGTGTCGTATTGAATGCCGGCCACGCTTCTCTCGACTGATCGGCGGCAAGGACGGCGGTCTGATATGCCGTCAGTTTCGCGAGGAAGGAACGAATGAGTCCGTAATCATTCTGAAAGAAGTCCTCGAGATCCATCCCCGCCTCACCGTGACATGCGGCAAGGAATGCAGGGTGATCCGCGTCGAGAAGTCTCGCTTGTGTCGGAAGAGCCGTGATCATGCCACGGATCGTGTCCTCGGCAGCATCCATCTGCGTCTCCAGTTCCACGAGGGTGTCCATGCTGGGAACTCCGTCATACGCCTTCTGGTACGCGTCGCGCATGAGTGACTGGAGGCGCACGGCACTCTCGGGCGCCTGTTCGGGAGAAGAGGCAGGGGCAACCGGCAGAGACTCCTGAAGCTGATCAGAAGACATCGGATGGACGAGGGAGACCCTCACGGCGGCAGACGGATCCGTCGCTGTCTCCTGAGCGAAGAATTGATCTGTGTGCACATGTTCTGCCTCACCCCTCGAATCAACCGTGGTTTGGTAGCTCGTCTGCTGGAGAGCATCGTCGTGCGGGTCCGCGAGTGTCTGCATGGACTCCTCTGCCGCAGCCGGAGTGGATGGTTGCGGCACAGAGGCGGATGCCTCGAAGACAAGGTTGTCCGTCACCGGATCTGCCGACGAGGGAATGGGCGCTTCCTCCGGCGGTGCATCTGCAGGAGGTGCAAGCGGTGCTCTCTGAGCCTCCTCGCGCGCGGCAGGCCAGATAGCCATGATCTCCGTCGTCAGTTGACGCGTCACGTACTCGACGAAATCCTCGAGATGCCAGATATCGCGGTTCCCGTAGAGCTCACTGCTGACGATGCCGAGGATGTCGGGCATGCTCGGCTCCGGATCATTCGCGAGCAACGTGATGACGGCATGACGTGCGAAGAACACATCCGGTTCTACGGAGAGCATCCGTTGCACAATCGTACGGGCAACCTCCGGCACATGCGTGCTCACGATCTCACGCTCACGCACTCCCCGTTGCAGCGTGACACCGAGAACCTCCTGAGGCAGCTGGATATTCGGGGCGACAGCGGGATGCAGTTGTGCAAGATCCTCAGCGGCGAGCGCGGGGTCGAATGCTTCGACGATAGATGCGCGCAAGCCGAGGAACACAGAGCTGCTCAGTCCTCCCTCGGGATACAACGTGGTCGTCACGCGATGCAGGATGGCCTGCACCTCACGCTCGGTCGGCCAGGACTCCGCCTCGCGCAGCGGCGCTGTGGCCTCTTCGATGATCCTGCGCTCGCTCAGCCAGTTGAAGCTGGTGGCATGGTACGTACTCGGAGCAGTGACAGCCGGATGTGCGAGGCCCGCAAGTTTTTCGGGGTGTGTCCGTTCCGTCTCCTGGCGGTAGGTGCGGCGAGTGAAGGCCTCGAAGTCAGCGATATGCCAGCTGTTCTGCGCGCCGTTGTAGGCAATGCGCCGTACACGCTCCTGAAGCTGGTCCAGCTGCACCTGTGTGAGCGGCTCGCCTGCGGCGGCAAGCTTCTCCATCCAGTCTTCGATTTCGAAACATTCCGTGAAGAGTTTCTCGCGGAGACCGGGATCGAATTCATCGGCGGTGCCGGTCAGCTCCACCCAACGCGCAAGATGGCGTTCGTGATCCACAGTATGGAATCGCTCAAGCAGAGCAGCACGACGGGCGATGAGCGGCACGGGGTCTTTGCTCTCCTTCACGGGTTCGGTGCTGCCGTACACATCGGATGCGATGCGGCGCATGGCGCGCTGGAGTTCGCGTTCGGTGGGCCAGAGATTGCGCTCGAGGAGCCAGTCGAATTCCTCCTCGATGACCGGATGTTCCGCTTCCGGCTTCCGGACATTGAGAGACTGTGACACAAGGTACTCACGCGCACTCACCATGAGATCATCCACCGTCCGGAACGGGAGACCTCCGTGATACTGCTCATTGAAACGTTTCGCGAGCACCGCGAGTACTTCGTCGGGTTCGGCAATCGTCGTCATGATTTCCTCCATCGTGAGTCCGGTGAATCTCCGGTGAGCGACATGACTCCGGAGCATCGTCTGCAACGAGAACAGTTCGGATTTCGCGAGCGGAAACTCCGCAAGGGTCGTCCGGCCGCGAAGGAGCGGCACCGCTACGGTCTTCATGGTCGCAGGATCATGTGTGTAGGCCGCATATTGTTCGGGTGCAGCGAGGACCGCCTCGATCTCCGCAGTATCCGGAAGCATGAGACTGCCTTCCTGCACGAGAAAATCAGGTGCGGCTTCAGGGAAAGAACGGGCGAGTGCGGTGGAGAAATCGGCGAGGATTGCTGAGTGGGTGGTCAGATCCTGTAGAAGGATCGTACGAACACTGCCGAGCAGCTCGGCAGCAGGGACGCTCTCGAGCTCCGGAAGACGCTGCTCAAGCCCGGTTCTGGCCAAGCTGAAGGCCAGATTCTGCCACTCCTGCGACCAGCTCTGTTTGTTCACGAGCGGCACGGATTCGCCGCTGCTGAGGCTCCCTGTCTGTTGCGGATGTCCGGCGAGATGTTTCGCCTCAATCACGGCGGAGAGACCCGCGACGAGACCCGTCGCGTACAGATCGGCAACCTTCCGGAAGACGCCGGGCAGATGGGGCCTGAGCTTCTCTTCCTCCTCACGGCGTTCGGCGTCACGGAGAGCGGTGCGCACATCCTGTTCCATCACCGTCGTGACGGTCTTCCCGCCGTCTTTGCGCACGAGATTCCCGTGGTAATCATCGTTGAGCATGTTCGTGAGATTCGTGATGTCGCTCGGCCGGAGCACGGCAACGTGACTCCGTCTGCGTACCGAAAGCAGGTGTCTGAGTTCTTCGCCCTGGATCACATAAGGCACGTGCTCGTCCGAGACGAGTCGCTCCTCGAGGAAGTTGACGGTCTCGGGCAGGAAGAGGCGTTCGGCATCCCACTCGCTTCGCACGGTCGTCGTCACGGCATGCGTGAGCACCGTCTTCTCATCCATCGCTGCGATGCGGCTGCGGATACGCTCGACGCATGCTTCGGTGATTTTGAGAATGTCTGCGTGGGGCATGTTCGGCTGCTCTGTGATCTCACGTGATCCGCGGACATCCCGCATCTTCTGGACGACCGCCTGCAGTTCGATGCCGATACGCTTCTTGAACTGCTCGAAGCTGATCTTCTGGCCGTGAAGATGCCGGATACTCGTGCGCTCCATCCACTCATGAAGAGATGCAAGGAATGCGGAAAGGAGAGTCAGATCCGTGCCGCGCACGTGCTCGGACTCTGTGACGAGAGGAGGGTTGAGACGCGGCAATGTGTCGCGCAACGTCCGCAGCGCATCGGCGACAATCGCATTCATGACATCGGGCATGAAGACTTCGCGTGCTTCCGGATCATCCCATGTGTACTGATGCTCGGAAGCAGCGACAGGTGGCTTCTCTGGAGCAGGCACCGGATCAGCCTCCACGGGAGGAACCGGCGGCTGCGCGGCAGCGGCAGCAGGTACAGGTGCAGGTTCGGCCACAACGGGCAGAGCTGCGAAGAGTGTCGTCACTCTGCTCTTGAATGTACGGACCTGGGCTTTGATATTCCGGCCGTACAGAGTGTTGTCATGCGACTGGACGGATGCGACAACCAGCCTGTCGACAGCATCAAAAATATCGGCGGTGGAAATCTCGTCACGCCTGAAGATTCTCGCAATATCGCCGAGGATGCTACTCCGCAAATCGCTCAGAGCGGAACTCAACGCTTCCCGAAGACGCGTCTTGCTTTTGCCGAGTCCGCGGAAGATGGGATCGGCGGCGGCTGTCATCATATCGTTCACGAAATCGTTCACCGCGAGAAGTGTGGGATTTTCGTCCTGTGGAGCGGGTGCTTTGGCCATAGGAATCGGACCGGGATTCCCTGAGGAATCAGGGTTATATATTTTAAAATTAATATGAAAAAAGTCAATAGTCAGGACCTACGCAAATCGACAAAATAACGGGCTTTCAGCCAATATTGCCACCGCAAAGAATGGTGGCATGGTGCATTACTCCAGCCCGCTGTAGCATGCGCCCCTTTTCTGTATGCAGAAATCCGAGATCGAATGGCTTGGGGAAAACGGGTATACGTGGAACCCGACCCGCGGTTGTACCGAGATCAGCCCCGGCTGTGAGAACTGCTACGCGCGCGTATTCGCCGAACGGTTCCGCGGTGTCGAGGGTCATCCGTACGAGCAGGGATTCGACCTCCGTCTCGCTCCCGGAAAACTTGTGGAACCGCTGCAGGCACAGAAGCCCGGCATGGTGTTCGTGAACTCCATGTCGGATCTGTTTCACAAGGACATTCCTGATGAATTCGTCGATCAAGTATTCCAGACGATGGAGCAGGCCAGGCACCACACCTTTCAGATTCTGACCAAGCGTTCGAGCCGATTTTCAATCTGGACTAGAGAGCGGTTTTCTAAACCCACGGAGCGGGTTCGAGGCAAAAGACCGTGGCCGTCCCATGTATGGGCGGGGGTCTCTGTTGAGACCCAGGATTATCTCTGGAGGGTAAAGGACCTCCTCCAGGTGCCGGCGGATGTGCGCTTCCTGTCCGTCGAACCGCTGTTGGGCTCCGTTGAATTCAGCGCGTCGCTCCTCAAGGGTATTCACTGGGTCATCGTTGGCGGGGAGAGCGGGCCGGGATCGCGCCCCATGAAACCCGACTGGGTCTATTCCATCCGAGAGCAGTGCCGGATCTACGGGGGTAAATTCTTCTTTAAGCAGTGGGGGGCATATTCACCTGATGGGAGACGTGTGGGCAAGAAGGTGGCAGGTCGGTTGCTTGATGGTCGGACA
>CAZDRX010000025.1:0-13506 GCA_964508225.1 uncultured Candidatus Peribacteria bacterium | reverse complement strand
TGAAGTCGATGGCTTCGCGGTCAGCCAATAAGATGATCGGCCAGATCAAGGGTGCGCAGCAGCAGCGTCCGGCGTACGACGACGGGGAATAGGAGACAACCAAACTTGATACCGGAGAGGGGTTTTCGATGTAGAATCTGCACGCATGTTTCCGATCGCCATCCGCCCTCCGATCTCCCTCCTCGAGATCCTCGGCTACTCCTTCCTCGCTTTCGTCCTCGCCCTCGTGCTCACGAGGCCGTTCGTCATGTTCCTGCACCGCTACAAGCTGGGCAAGAAGCTGCGTGTTCAGGCCGTGGACGGGGGCAATGCGAGCGTGTTCCTCACGTACCATCAGGCCAAAGCAGGCACGCCGACGATGGGCGGCATCCTGATCTGGGGCTCCGTCGCGCTCACGGTCGGCTTCTCGCGCTTCTTCGCGTATCACGGCATCGTGAGCCACTCCATCCTCCAGCGCGGTCAGGTGTACCTGCCGCTGGCGATGCTTGTCGGCCTCGGCATCCTCGGTGCCATCGATGACTATCTGAATATCCGCGGACTCGGCAAAAACAAAGGGCTCGACGCGGTGCCGAAGTTCCTCCTGCTCCTCGTCATCAGCGGCGCAGCCGCGCTCTGGTTCTTCCTGCGTCTCAAGTACCAGTCGATCCACATTCCGTTCGGCACGTCGCTCGGATTCCCCGATGGCTCCATCGAACTCGGCTGGCTGTACGTCCCGTTCTTCATCTTCGTCGTCATGGGCACCGCGAATGCCGTGAACGTGACGGACGGTCTGGACGGTCTCGCAGGAGGTCTCCTCATCATCGCGTTTGCGGCCTTCGGAGGTCTCGCCTACGGGTCCGGTCTCTATGTGCTCGCTGCATTCTGCGGCGTCGTCGTGGGCGCTCTCGCCGCCTTCCTCTGGCACAACGTCCCTCCCGCACTCTTCTTCATGGGGGATACGGGATCTCTCGCACTCGGCGGCACCCTCGCGGTGATGGCGTTCATGATCAATCAGGTGCTCGTCCTGCCGCTCATCGGTTTCGTCTTCGTCATCGAGATGCTCAGCGTCATCATCCAGCTCACGAGCAAGCGCCTCAGGAACGGCAAGAAGGTCTTCAAGTCCGCACCGTTCCACCATCACCTCGAGGCGCTCAACTGGGGCGAGAGCAAGGTCACGATGCGTCTGTGGATCGTCGGGATGTTCACCGCGTTCTTCGGCATCCTCGTCGGCATCTACGGATAGACCGACCCGGCTTGCGAAGTCCTTGATTTCGTGAGCACCCGTGCACTAGTGTCTTCCCATGTTACGCGTTGCGATCAACGGGTACGGACGGATCGGCCGGAATATCCACCGGCAGTTCATTGAAATGTACAAGGACGACGTGGAAGTGGTCGCGATCAATGCGTCGTCGGATGCCGAGATGCGTGCATACCTTCTCAAATTCGACTCCCTCCATGGCCGCCTGCACGCCGACATTCAGGTGCACGGCAATGACATCACCGTGGACGGCAAGCACGTCCGCGTGGTGAAGGAGCGCGATCCGGCCAAGTGCCCGTGGAAGGAGCTCAAGGTGGACATCGTCGTGGAATCGACGGGCAATTTCGACACAGCGGAGGAAGTGCAGGCACACATCGATGCCGGCGCGAAGCGTGTGATCGTCACCGCACCGATGAAAGACGAGACGCCGACGTTCGTTCTGGGTGTGAACGACGACGAGCTGACGAAAGACATGCACATCATCAGCAATGCCTCCTGCACGACGAACTGTGTCGCTCCCGTCATCAAGGTGATGGACGCAACGTTCGGCGTCGAATCGCTGCTCGTGAGCTCCGTGCACGCTTTCACGGCATCGCAGAACCTCCTCGACAACAAGCCGAAGGAGGGAGGGGAGCTGCGCAAAGCGCGTGCCGCCACCCTCTCCATGATCCCGACGAAGACCGGCGCCGTCCGCGCGTGCGCGGTCATCTTCCCGCACCTCAAGGGCAAGATGGACGGCATGGCGTTCCGCGTCCCTGTGCCGACCGTCAGCTGCGCGTACATGGCGTTCCAGTTCAAGAAAGAGGCGACGGTGGAGGGGATTCATGCCGCCATCGAAGCCGCCGCGAAGACGAAGGCCATGAGCGGCATCCTCTCGATCTCGCACGAACAGTGCGTCTCCATCGACTTCCAGACCGACCCACACTCATCCATCGTGGACGCACCCTCCACGAAGGTCGTGGATCACCGCTCCGCGCAGATCCTCAGCTGGTACGACAACGAGTGGGGCTACGCCATGCGTGTCACGGAAATGACCATGAAGCTCGGCGCTCTCATCTGATTCCTCCCTCCCGTATGAAGAAAACCGATCAGACACCGACGCCCGCGGGATACTCGTGCACGCTGCCTTCCCGCGTCTCGCTCAACCAGCACCTCTTCTCCGCAGGAGTTCCGGACAAGCTCCGACATCTCATCAACGATATCGCACGCGCGGGCAAGTACGTGGAGAACGCGATCCGCACGACAGATCTCGGACTTGCCGGTTCCAGCAACACGTTCGGCGAGGAGCAGCTCAAGCTCGACGTGCTCAGCAACAAAATCATCAAGGAGCAGCTCTGCGAGAGCCGCCTTGTGGCAAGCTTCGCCTCCGAGGAGGAATCCGAGGGTCTCACCGAACTCGTGACGGGAGCCCCGTTCACGCTCGTCTTCGATCCGCTCGACGGCTCATCCCTCGTGGACTGCAACCTCGCCATCGGCTCGATCTTCGGCATCTACGAAGCCGGTAACCCGATCGGCAAGACTCCACGCGATCAGGTGGCCGCGCTCTATCTCGTCTACGGCCCGCGCACGATCCTCGTCTACAGCGCTGGCAAAGGCGTGCACGCATTCTTCCTCAATGAAGTGGGGGAGTTCGTGCTCCTGCAGAAGAACCTCACGATGCGCGACGAAGTGAAGACGTACGCACCGGGAAATCTCCGCGCCGTCACCGACACGCCGAACTACCGCAAGATGATGAACACATGGATGGATGAAGCACACACGCTGCGGTACTCGGGCGGTATGGTGCCCGACATCCACCACATGCTCATCAAGGGCGCAGGCATCTTCACGAATATCGGCGGCAGCAAGTATCCGAAGGGCAAGCTCCGTCTCCTCTTCGAGTGCGGACCGTTCTCGTACATCATGGAGCAGGCCGGGGGAGCGGCAAGCGATGGCACCAAGGCAATCCTCGACGTGAAGATCGAAGACCTCGACCAGCGGACTCCGCTCATCATCGGCGCAGCGAAAGAAGTGAAGCGCGTCTCGGAGGTGCTCAGCGGAAAGTAAGCCTACGCCTGCGGCGTGTTCTCAGCCGGAGGCGGCATCACCTTCTTCTCGCCCCACGTCCAGAACGCCTCGTTCAGCGCCTTCGGGAGTACTTCCTCGAGCGTCTTGTTTGGCTCGGGATCCTTGATCTTGCCCTCCACCTTGTAGATGCGCTTCATGCTCCGGTACGTGCCGAAGGGGTAGACCTTGCGGAAGAAGCTGCGCCTCTCGGGCTTGCCGTCCTTGTCCTTCTTCTCGGGCTGCGGCGCCGCCTGAAATGCCTTGGACTTGGGATTGTCGTTCTTGCCGAATTCGACTTTGCCCACGACCGACTTCGTATCGGGATCGACGTAGACCAGATCGTCGTCGTTGTAGACGGGCTTCGCCGCTGGTGTGGGGGCATCGGACATCATGCGTTGTAGAGGTGATGATCTTCGGGAGGGGACTGGGGTGGCGGGGGAGGCGGGGGCGGAAGAGCGTCCTCGACGGCAGGTTCGGACTTCGCCTTCGGCACGGACTTCGCTGATTCATCGGGGTGATGGAAGAGTGCCTGTGCCTGATTCTGCGCCTCTTCCTGAAAGCGGAGGAGAGAATACAGGGTCGTGACCGCACTTCCTACCATTGCGACGTAGATACCGAACCGGACTTCAGCACCGGATACCTCGAAGGTGAGCCGGAGGAGGATCGTGAACGCGGCCAGAATGAGACACGTGCAGAGGCCGCTCAAAAGCAGACGAACCGTGTTTCTGCGGGACTTCCGGACGAGGATCGGCCCGTTCAGGAGAGGGGAAACCGTCATCGCGATGAGCCAGATCTGGATGAGGAACACCGCCTGCCCGATGTAGCCCGTGTGGTAGCCGAAACCACCCCACTGCTGGATGTTGCCGTACAGCTGAACACCCACCCACGGCAGGAGAAGCCCGAACAGACAGAGCAGGACTCCGATGTGGAGCACCTTCTCTTCGAGCTCCATGGCCCGGAGGATGCGGAGGAGTTTCTCGTACATCAGGAGGATGATAGCAAAGGAACCCCTTCTTGGCACGCCCTAGAAACCCTAAAAGTGGTACGATAGACGCATGGCTCTCACGTACAGAAAGGTCGGCATCACCGCGCGCTCGGACATCTCCAACCGCGAGGAGACACTGCAGGAAATCGTCCGCATCGTGGAGGGGGCGGGGGCGAAAGTGCTCCTCGACGCGAAACGGTGTGTGATCCCCGAGTTGAAGGGAAGGGCTCACTACAAGTCGCAGAAAGAACTCGATCTCCTCATCGTCCTCGGCGGCGACGGAACGATTCTGCGCTCGATCCGCGAGCATGACGATTTCCGCGTGCCGATCCTCTCGGTGAACAAGGGCACGGTCGGCTTCCTCTCGGAGCTCACGCTGTCACAGGCAGAAGCCATGATCCCGCACTTCCTGAAGGGGAGAGGCAAAGTCGAGAAGCGAAGCCTCCTCATGATCACCGCGAAGCGCGGCAAGAAGAAGCTCTGGGAAGGCAGAGTGCTCAACGAAGCCGTTATCTCGCAGGGTGCGATCTCCCGCCTCATCGATCTCAAGACGAACGTGAACGGCGATCCGCTCTCCACCTTCCACGCCGACGGCGTGATCATCGCGACCCCGACGGGCTCCACCGCATACTCGCTCGCGGCCGGAGGACCCATCGTCCATCCGTCCCTCAAGGCCACCATCCTGACACCCATCAACCCGCACAGCTTCAGCCAGAAGCCCATCGTGCTGCCGGGCGAGAACGAGATCGAAGTGACGATCCTCACGAAGCCGAACAAGTTCGGGGATGTGCAGGTGAGCCTCACGCTCGACGGTCAGACTTACGTGACGCTGCAGAGAGGGGACACCGTCCACGCCATTGTCTGTGACGAAACGGCCAAGTTCCTGCGTTTCAGCGACGAAACGTACTTCGGGACCCTCAGAAGCAAGCTGAAGTGGGGAGAAGGCCCCGAAACTCCGGACGCCAAGGACGAGTAGAAAAGAGGGGTTTCACGGCTTCCAGATGAGGAAAGAATGTGATATAATGTTCTGATGCCAGCACTCGACGCCAAAAAGCTTGAACTCCTCAAGGGTGAGGAGCTCCTCTCCACACTGGAGCAGGAAGCAATCCGCAACGGCATTTCCGACATCCACATCAACCCGCAGAAGACCGGAGTGAAGGTGGAATGGCGCGAACTCGGTATCCTCACCAAGGTGCTCGATATCACGCATGAGACCTTCGACACCATCAAGCGCCGCATCAAGTTCAAGGCGAAGCTCAAGCTGAATATCGAGAACGTCTGTCAGGACGGTCAGTACACATTCCCGGCAGCGGGACGCATGATCAACGTCCGTGTCGCGAGTCTCCCCAGCCGCTTCGGCGAGGCGTACACGCTCCGTATGCTCGACCCGCAGCGCGGTATCGTCCCGCTCGAGAAACTCGGCTTTCCGCTCGAGATCAAATCCAAACTGCAGGAACTCTGCGAACTCCCGAACGGCCTCATCCTCGTGACGGGTCCCACGGGCTCCGGAAAAACGACGACGCTCTACGCCCTGCTCTCGACACTCGCGGGCAAGGATCGCAACATCATCACGCTGGAAGATCCTGTGGAATACGAACTCAAGGATATCATCCAGAGTCAGATCGACGTCGAGCACGGGTACACGTTCGCGATGGGACTCCGCGCCATTCTCCGCCACGATCCGGATATCATCCTCGTCGGTGAAATCCGCGATCAGGAAACGGCACAGACCGCTATCGACGCTTCGCTCACGGGTCACTTGGTGCTCGCCACTCTCCACACGAACTCCGCCATCGAAGCCATTCCGCGTCTCCTCTCCATGGGTGTCAGCACCTACACGTTCGCTCCGGCGCTCCGCGGCATCCTCGCCCAGCGTCTCGTGCGCACGATCAATCCGGAGCTCCGCACCAAACTCGAAGGTCATGACGAGAACGAGAAGGGCTACTACACGGGTCAGTGCACGCTGCCCGAATTGCTCGTAGCCGACGAAACAGTGAGGAGCCTCATTCTGAATCAGGCAACGTCTGCCGAGATTCTGGAAGCCGCCCGCAAGAAGGGCTACAAGACGATGTCGGACTGGGGAGCTGTCATGATTGCAGACCACGTCACCTCCAAGGCCGAAGTGGGCCGCGTGACCGCTTCGTAAAGAAAATCACCGTTCGGCAGTTGCGCAGGGCAGACCATGTCGCCTATGATCACTGACCAATGCTGCCACGGCACCGACGCCGCCAATATCTTGCTGGCATGGATGAACGACGGAGGACTACGCCTCTGCTCCGTCCGCTGATGGTCGTCGCGGCCGTTGCGGTCGTGTGGTACGGATCGTCCGCACTCCTCCACTTCTTCGACAGGTCCGTGGACCGCAAGACGGCCACGAGTCTCGAGGTACGTTCAGGCGATGGCGTGCAGGTCTCCCTGCAGGGTCAGGACTGGCAGCCGGGCGAGTCGGGCCTCCGCCTCTACGCCGGTGACGCCGTCTCCACGAGGAGCAATGCCGACGCGGTGCTCCGCTTCTTCGATGGCACGCGGATCCGTCTCGACGGCAGTTCCGACGTGGAGCTCGTGCGCAGCGACCGTCAGACCGACGGCACCTCCACACTGACATTCAAAGTCCGCTCCGGCCGCATCTGGGTCGCAGCCCCGCTCGCCTCCACATTCACAGGCGCCATCGTCCGCACGGTGCAGACCGTGAACTTCGTTGCGGAAGTCCCCGCCGCGACGAACGCACTCGTGGGAGGCTCGCTCCTCAATGTCGTGCGCGCATCCGGACTCGGGCTCAAGGTCACCGTCGACACCCAGAATTCACCGTCCCTCTACGTGGGCGAAGGTCAGTACTTCTCGCTCGAAGGCAGCGCGAAGTCCGCGATCGAACAGGGGGGTGATCCGTACGAGTTCCGCGATCCGGTCACATCGCAGCTCCTGAAAGACGAATTCCTGACGACGAGTTACGCACTCTTCCAGACGGCTGCCATGGCGGATCTTCCGTCCGGCGCGGTGACATCCTCCTCCGCCAGTGACACAGGCGCACCGCTCACCGTCACGACGCCGCAGAACCGCGACTCCGTCACACAGAAGTCCGTCACCGTAAGCGGCAAAGTGAGTGCACGCGTCGTGGAACTCCTCGTGAACGGCCAGAGCATCAGCATCAAGAAAGACCTGAGTTTCTCGGCAGATGTGAGCCTCTCCAAGGAGGCCTCCACGCTCATCACGGTGGAGGCGCAGGACGCGCAGGGCATCACGCTCGCCAAGGTGGAGCGCAGTGTCGTGAACGCCTACAAGATCGTCGTCGAGCCCGCACGCATCAAGTCTCCGGTCGGCTCCGGCCAGACACTCACGACCTCGGAGAAGGTGATCGAGATCACGGGTGAGGCGCCGCCGAACACGGCAGCCATCCTCGTGAACGACTACAAGCTCCAGCTCTTCAAGCCGGGCGCACTCACGTGGAGCTACCTCGCGAACGCCAACTACGCGAACCTCGTCGCAGGGGAGAACAAGTTCACCGTCGTCGCCGTGGACGCAGACGGCAACAAGAGCGTCCCGCGTTCCATCACCATCATCTACGAGCCGACCGGAAGCCAGTCCGGCAGCGGCACAACCACGTCAGTCTCTTCCGAACCCCCGATCAAACAGAACCCGCCGATCGAGCCCGGTTCACTCACGGTGGATCAGCCGTCCTCCGGCACCTCCGCCGAGACGAGCGACAATGAGCTCTCGCTCATCGGCAAGACGTCACTCCGGACATACAGCATCTCCGTGAACGGCTACACACTCTCGCTCTACCAGCCGGGCAGCGCGAACTGGAAGTACATCGCGTCGACGAATCTGCAGACGATGAAGCGCGGCAAGAACGTCTACAGAATTGTAACCAGAAACGTAAAAGGAGAAATTCTGGATATCCTCGAGTACACATTGACCTACAGACCCTAGGCACAAGCTCAAGGAATTGTGAAATGCAAACCAAGGGCGGCGTGCGCCACGGTGGGGGTCTGCGGAGAGGGAGTTGGCGCACACGCGTTTCTTTTGGTTCTTTTCTTGCCGCTTGGGCAAGAAAAGAACGGAACAGGTCCTCTACTTCGGTGCCGCAATCTCCAGCTTCTTCAGCGTCTCCAGAAACAGTGCGGGAATTGCGCACTTCACCGATACGTCATCGCCGCTCGGGGACTTGAACGAGAGCTTCCATGCGTGGAGACAGAGACAGTTGATGTCGTACTTCTCCGCCATCTGCTGCGATGAATTCGTCCCGTAGGACGTATCGCCGAGGACGGGATGCTCCACGCTCCGGAGGTGGACGCGGATCTGGTGCGTGCGTCCGGTGTGCAGCTCACACTCGAGGAGTGCGGCCTTCTTGGCGGTGCCGAGTGTGCGGTACGTCGTGCGCGCGGCGCGCGAGGCCGACGCCTGATGGACACTCATCTTCGTGCGCTGGTTCGTGTGCCGACCGATGGGCGCATCGATCACCGCAGCAACGGGGTCGGGGATGCCGTCGACGAGGGTGAGGTAACGCTTCTCCACCGTACGATCGGCGAACTGCTTCTGGAGCGCCATGTGCGCCTTGGGCGTCTTGGCGATGAGGAGACAGCCCGTCGTCTCTTTATCGAGGCGGTGCACGAGCACTTCGCCGTCGGAGAAGGGGAGTTTGCGCTTGGCGAAGAGCGGCTTGAGTGCGGAGAGGATCGTCTCTTCACCGGGGCCGGTGCCGCTGCCCGGATGCACCGTCACGCCCGCGGGTTTCTCGATCACCATGCAGAAATCATCCTCGAAGAGCACGGGGAGCTTGACCGTCGACTTGGGTTCCTTTGGCACTTCCACTTTGGGGAGCTCATCCCACTCCACGGTGTCGGACGTCGACACATCGAAGGACGCTTTGCGGATTTTGCGTCCGTTCACACGGACGAGTCCGGCCTCGATCAACTTCTGGCCGAGGGCGCGGCTTTTGATTTCGGGCTTGCCTGCGAGCGAAACATCCAGACGCATAAGACATGCAGTATACCTGAATTTGCCCTGCACAAGCGGGAAACCTGTAGTACCATGGAAACGATGAATCAGACTGAGCTCCTCACGCGTGCCGTCTCCGACGTCGTCCCCCGCAAACTCGCGGAGGAGAAGCTCAAGGGCGGCAAGCCGCTCCGGCTGTACTTCGGCATTGACCCCACGGGAGCCAAGCTCCACCTCGGGCACTCGGTACCGCTCCGGAAGATGCGCGCGTTTCAGGATGCGGGTCACCACGTCATTCTCCTCATCGGCAGCTTCACCGCGATGGTGGGGGATCCGAGCGGGCGGGACGAGATGCGCGCGGCGCTCACGGCGGAGGATGTGAAGAAGAACTTCGAGACGTACATCGACCAAGCCAAGCTCATTCTGGACATGAAGAAGCTCGAGGTCAGATACAACCACGAGTGGCTGGAGGCGCTCTCGTTCAAGGAGATCCTCGGGCTCACGAGCCACTTCACGGTGCAGCAGATGCTCCACCGCGACATGTTTCAGAAGCGCATGCAGGAGGACAGCCCGATCAGCGTGACGGAATTCATGTACCCGCTCATGGTGGGCTATGACTCCGTGATGCTGGATGTGGATGTGGAGCTCGGCGGCAACGACCAGCTCTTCAATATGCTCGCGGGCCGCACGCTGCAGACGGCCTTCGGCAAGCGCGACAAGTTCGTGCTCACCACCAAGCTGATCGAAGGAACGGACGGCCGCAAGATGAGCAAGACGTACAATAACTGCGTCTACATCACCGATACTCCCGACGAGATGTACGGCAGGCTCCTCTCGATGCCGGATAACCTGATTCCGCTCTACATGGAGTGCTGCACGGACATCGCGATTGAAGAAGTGAAGGCCACCGAGAAATCACTCAAGGACGGCAAAGAGAATCCGAAGACTCTCAAGATGCGCCTCGCTCGCGAGATCGTGACGATGTACCACTCCGCCGATGCGGCCAAGGCTGCCGAGGCGAACTTCGAGAACGTCTTCAAGAACAAAGGCGTCCCCGAGGACATGCCGGAGTACAAGGCGAAGAAAGGGGAGAGCCTCATCGATGCACTGCTCGCAAGTGGCTCTGTGGCTAGCAAATCCGAGGCGAGGAGGCTGATCGAGCAGGGAGGAGTGAAAGTGAACGACAAAGTGGTGAGTGCAATCGATGCCAAAGCAGAGGCGGGGATTGTGAAGGTGGGGAAGAGGAAGTTTGTTAGAATTATCTGATTGAATTCTCCTGTCATTGGATGCTATTTAATTTAGCGGTATCCAACTCTATAACTCCGGTTTTTTCATAGTAAATCTCAATTTGCTTTCTTGTCTCCACTACTAGTGGTTGATTAATTATCTCCAATATTTGATATGCAGGAATAACTATCGCAATGCCGGAATTAATTTTACCAACACCATCTGCAAAGATTCCCAAATACTCATTTTCAGTCTCATCAAATTTAAGGTGGCCATGAATTATGCCCATGAAATGCAATTTCCACTTAAATATGCTGTTTTCGTAAAGAAAGACCGGCGAACCGCTTAGTCCCCCTAAGGATCTAGCTTCAATTAAATATCCCTCAATGTTACCAAAATGCTTAGTTGGGATTACTTTCCCATTAGGCATGAGCGCAATAGTTCCTGTGCGCACTATCGGCAAATTTTTATTTTCGCTTTTTATGCCCGAAAAAAGACCAGTAATAAATACCTCATCTCCCATCCCCAATTTCCCTTCTGTTGACAATTTTTCGGTTAAAAACATTTCAATTGGTATGCGCATTGCATCTACTTCATCAGGAGGAATCCATGCATTAACAATCGCATCTATACTCGGGTCATCAGGATGATCAAACCAAATTGATGGAAGATCAAAGTCTTTTGTTCCTCCTGAAACTAGATTTGCCCTAATAAAAGCCTTTTTTCCATCCAAGCTTACTTTTACATGCTTGGCAGTCACTAATTGGTACCACTGTTTTTCAGGGATTTTGCATTCAACCACAACAATAACTGCGGTACCAACAAACCTTTTCTTACCTGTTTCAGGATCTTCATAACCCAGAAATACTAGGCTCTTTAAGATGTCATCCGGAAATTTCATAACTCAAATAGTAATCCTAAACATAGTTCGAAAATAGAGGAGCTCATTCCCTTAGGCTCTAGCGCTAAAGCACAGGCCACCGCATCATAAGAACCGGTGCTGCCATGAAGAGACTCCACTTGCAAACTCCCACTCCTGAATGCGCTTAGAGCAACAAATATCTACACTGTCTTCATGCAGGCCAAAGATCTTCTAAAAGGCACACGCTGGATCGCCGTCTTCTGCATTGGCATCGGAGCGCTCCTGCGCTGGCTCTGGATCTTCCCCCTGCACTCGTCGGGCTCAGCTCTCGACCATATGCACCGGTACGTCTTCAGTGACATGTGGAACTACTGGAGGAATGCGACCCTCCTCTGGCACCCGGAGCTGGATCACTGGACGGCTGCAGACGCGATGTGGCCGCTCGGGATGCCGCTGTACCTTGCAGCACTGCTCGGGCGTAACCTCGACCTCGTCATCGTCTTCCAGTCCGCGCAGTGGATCTTGAGTATTGCAATCTTGGTGCTCGTATACGCCCTTGCAGACGAGATGTACGGCAAGCGCACGGCACTCATCGCGCTCGCCATCTCAAGTGTCACGTTCGGCCTCTTCGATTACTCCGCCTACGCACTAGCCGAGACGCCGTTCACCGTGCTGCTGCTCGCATTCCTCATCCTGATCCATAGAGCACACGAGAAGGGGAGCCTCGGGCTCTTCGCACTTGCGGGGCTCACGATCGGACTCGCGGCCATCTTCAAGGCCGTCGGTTTCCTCGTCGCGCTCGTCTTCGTCATCTGGCTTCTCGGCCGAAATGCCACTCCGTTCAAGAAGCGCCTGAAGTGCGTGACGGTATTTTTCGCCTGCGCGCTCACGATCATCCTCACGGAGTCGGCATTCCTGACGGCGAAGAACGGAGGCGAACCCGTCTTGATCTCCAACGACATCGCGCGGATCGCACTGGCGAACCACGGCGATCTCTTCGGCGTGCGGGTGACGCTGCACGATGGAAGCGTCGGCGAAATCCGTCTCCCGACCGCATTCGCTCGGAAGCTCACAGTCTTCCGCGAAGTGTCACCGGAGTCGCACGTGGTACTGGAGAATCTGGCTTGGGTAAGCGAGCATCCCGCGCAGGCAGCCACAGGACTTCTGCGACGAATCTACGACCTCTTCTTCGATATTCACCCGTTCCCGACGGCCTTCACGCCGTACAGAGTCTTCGTCGCCGTCACGCAGATTCTCACCGCGCTCTTCGTCCTGTTTCCTGCCGGCGGCACGCTCCTCGGGCTCTGGTGGAAGAAGTCGCCGAAGGAGCGGGGGAGTGAACGGTTCCTCCTCCTGCCGGTCGCCGCGCTTCTCCTCACCACCATCATCGCGGCGTCCGAGCCACGGTACCTGCATTCGTTCCTTCCGGTATTCATCCTGCTCGCTGCACGCTTCTATCTGAAAATCCTGTCGCCGAAAGCAGGGGACTAGCCTACGAGCAAGCGGAGCATGAGCGCGGGTGTGGACACGATGGCCACCGAGAGGAGGAGCGCTTTGCCGATGCCGACGTAAGCTTGTTTTGACATTGGATACTTATAAACGTGCGGGAACGCATTTTGTTACACGAGTCACCGAGTATCCCATTCCCTGCAAGGTGCACTGGAGGCGACGGACCTCCGGCGCGGAGGAGGGGAGTACCACGCGCATGGCCTGTGGCTGCGGAAAACTCTGCACCCATGCGAGGACGGACTCGGCCGTGCTTCCGGTCGTCGAGAAGTTGATGGCACGGCAGTCGATGACCAGTTGGCTGGCATGAAAGGTGCGGGGCACTTCGGGGGACTGGAGAAGTGATGTCATACCTAGAGTGTACGCTCGTACACCCTCCCCCGCAAGAGCAAATGTATCGACAGCTTCCCTCTTCCGTTGCCGGTTACGGAGAGATTTTCCGGAACCGCACCTGTGTATGCTTCCTTCATGCAGAAAAATGCACGCTCCCCCGAGATCGACATCGCGCGGGTGGCCGCCATCCTCATCATGGTGGCGTACCACATCGCGTACGACCTCGGCGTTCTCTACGGATGGGGCATCGATGTCTTCCACGGTGCATGGTGGATCGCAGGAAAAGCGAGCGCCGTCCTCTTCCTTCTGCTCGTCGGCATGAGCTTCAGAATCTCGTGGAACCGGACGCCGGAGTGGAAGAAGTTCATGGAAGAC
>CAZDRX010000024.1:0-13743 GCA_964508225.1 uncultured Candidatus Peribacteria bacterium | reverse complement strand
AATTAAAGTGGTACGCGAGCTGGGTTCAGAACGTCGTGAGACAGTTTGGCCTCTATCCTCCGTGATCACTTAGAAACGTGAAGGAAGCTGCTCCTAGTACGAGAGGACCGGAGTGGACGAACCTCTGGTGTACCTGTTGTCGCGTCAGCGGCATTGCAGGGTAGCTATGTTCGGAAGTGATAACCGCTGAAAGCATCTAAGTGGGAAACACATCTCAAGATAAATTATCCCCATAATCCCCCTTGTAGACTACGAGGTAGATAGGTTACAGGTGTACGCGCGGTAACGCGCTGAGCCGAGTAATACTAACGGGAGATTGAACATATATTTTCGATAAGTCTGTGCTGTTCTTGTATCATGAGCGGGCAACACGTGGGCATTAAAGAAGCGCAAGCTTCCGCCACGTTCCACTCATTACAGAACGAAATCTAGTTGCTCTCTTTATCAGCATTGTGTCTTGGTGCCTATAGCCCCGGGGAAACACCCGTTCCCATTCCGAACACGGCAGTTAAGCTCGAGTGCGCCAATGGTAGTATGACGAACGTCATGCAAGAGTAGGTCGGTGCCAAGACACAGTGCTGAAATCAGCCACGAGGAAGCAGAGAACCATGGATGGTTCTTTTTTCCGTATCCGTACGCAGTGCATTCCTCTGCGCTTTTTCGGCGTGCAGGTGTGCGAAGAAATTGACACGCGCTCTGGAAAGATTACTATGCGCGTCAGCTTTTTTTCCTCCCCCATGCGTTTCGAATTCCACGATCACGATGATGATGCGGATGCCCAGATGCCGGGTCATCTTGCGGATATGGTGCAGTTCCTCACCGGCGGGAAGAATGTGCCGCTCAGCCGTCCTGACGCAGAGGAGGATGAGCCCCCCTTCGATCCGCAGGATATTCTTCAGCCGACTGCATCCATCTGGGCGCGGAAGAATATCCCCAACAATTAATCAGGAACTTGCGTAGACTGTCGCCATGCTCGAACGACTCCAGAAGATCCTCTCGGCCCGCGGGATTGCTTCACGCCGCAAGGCGGAGGAGTACATCACGGCGGGTTTGGTGAAGGTGAACGGGAAGGTGGCGAAACTGGGGGACAAGGCCGACACGGCCTTCGATACGGTCGAGGTCGACGGTAAGGTGCTTCAGGATCGCGCAGAAATGCTCTACTACGTGATGAACAAGCCCGAAGGGGTGGAGACCACCAACCTCGACGGAGAAGAGGCCAAAACGCAAACGGTGCGTGATTTATTGCCTACGGCTCTGCAGGGCAAGGTCTTCCCGGTCGGCAGACTCGACAAGGATTCCTCGGGTCTTCTGCTCTTCACGAACGACGGTGTGCTCGCCTTCCGCCTCACGCACCCCAAGTTTGATCACGAGAAGGAGTACGAGGTCACGACCGACCGCACGATTGAGCCGATCGCCCTCAAGAAAATCGCGGAAGGCTTCGAGATGGATGGATCCATGACCAAGCCGCTCGTCTGCCGCAAAGTGGCGCCGAATCAGGCGAGAGTCACTCTCACGGAGGGCAAGAACCGTCAGGTCCGCCGGATGTTCCAGCAGGTCGGGTTCACGGTGAAGGGTCTCACGCGGGTCCGGATCATGACCCTTGAGGATCCGGCGCTGAAGATGGGAACGATCCGGGCACTGACAGAAGAGGAGAGACTTTCTCTCCTGTCCTCTGTCGGCGTGTAGTCGTTTAGACAGGTTTTCCTGCAGGCCCTCTTCCGATCATATTTAGCGCGACACTCAAGCGATCCCGCGTATAGACCGCAGCGGCTGCTTCTGGGCTGCCGGGTGCGTTCGGTGACTCGTCATATTCTCTCTGCTGAATATCATTCTGCTTGTTCCGCGCATCTTTTTCGAGTTCTTTGCAGAGGCCGAGGAATTCCGTATTCGTCATGCCGAGCTTCTGCTTGAGCTCTTCGAGTCTTCCCATGGCTCTGGCTTGTGCCTGCGGATCATCGTTCGCCACCATTCTTCCGTCCACTTTCCTGCTTTTTGATTCTCCAAGGGCGAGGAGCGCAGCGCGGATCTCGGATTGGTCTGTTTCGCTGATCGCATCGAGAGGATTCGGAGCTTCTGTACTGGTGTTCATTTGAGTGTGAGAAAATGAATAATGTTAAGTATATTATACTATAAAATTGTATATAAATCAATTATCCATCTACGCAGCCTTTCCTCAAAGCTGAACTATTCTTCGAGATACTCTGATGTCTAGAATGAGTCGAGCCCTGACAGAAGCCGAAAAAGTGGCATTACTATCCGCAATCCAGATGCGGGGTAGATTTGCAAAAATAGAACTAAAATGTTATAATGTATCTAAAGTAGTTCTAATCATCCCCCAACATCTATGGGTTACGCCAACACGGAGAACCGTTCCGATGCATATGTTCCGCCTCCGAAGACGACCACGATTGCGAAAGTGGGAAGTATCGGTATTGAATTGGCAGACGGAGGTATTGTGGGTACGGAAACCGTAAGCAAATTCACGGGCTTTAACTTGGAGCAGCTCAGAGAAAAGGTCGGTGCCAAGATCAAGCTGACTTTCGACGCATCAGATTCTGTGGTGGCCGTTGCGGTCTTCCCTGATATGGGGAACAGCCCGGAGCTTGAACTCAGCTTCCCGCCCCAGACCACCAAAATGGTGCGTGTAGTGGACGGTTGTATGGAGTTGGAAAATGGCATGATCGTCGACAGACACACCATTGCCAAATACACGGGGCTGACTCCAGACCAGGTGAAAGACAGAGTGGGTTCTAAGATCACGCTGACGTTTGACTCAAGCAACACGATCGTCGGAGCCGCGGTCTTCCCCGATATTGGAAATGGTCCGGAGCTTGTCTTCGAATTTCCGCCCCACACCAGCACCATTGCCGAAGTTGGCAGCGAAGGCATTCGCATGGCAGACGGAGGTATCGTCGGCACCGGCACCGTGTCCAAATTTACGGGACTGACACTCGCACAACTCAAAAAGGAAGTCGGTTCCGAGGTCACGCTCAAGTTCGACGAAACCAACACGGTAATCGGCGTCACCATCGTTGATAAATCCAGGTAAGCACCGTTCTGCTTCCTGAAAATAGCATCTGTCTCTTTTCGCTCCGTGCCGTCATAATCGGAACATGGACATCAAACTCATTTCACACGGAGCGGCGAGGGAGGTGACCGGCACCTGCCACGAGATCCAGATCGGGGATAAATCGATCCTCCTCGATTGCGGGATGTTCCAGGGAAAACGCAGCGAGGCAGCGCTGAAGAACGCGACCTTCAGCTTCGATCCGAAGACGCACATCGATGCGATGGTCCTCAGCCACGCCCACATGGATCACACGGGACGTATCCCGCTTCTGTACAAGCTCGGCTTCGAGCGCCCGATCTTCTCCACATTCGCCACCGAGGATCTCACGGAAGTCATGCTGCAGGACAGCGCGTACATTCAGGAGAAAGACGAGGACTTCCACCAGCGCCACCTGAAGAAGTCCATGCTCCCGTCCTCGGGTCCGCTCTACAACCAGAAGGATGCGGCGGAGTGCATGAAGCTCTTCGTCGGCAAGAACTACCATGAGCCGTTTCAGGTCATCCCGGGCGTGCAGTGCACGTTCTACGAAGCCGGCCACATCCTCGGATCGGCGATGGTCGTGCTTGAGATCGAGACAGGCGGTGGCAAGACCGTCCGCCTCGGCTTCACCGGCGATGTGGGACGCAGCACGCTCCCGATCATCCGTGACCCCGAGGACATGCCGCAGGTCGACTACCTCATCTGCGAGAGCACGTATGGTGACCGCCTTCACGATGACATCGACACCGCCCGCGGGAAACTCCGTGACGTCATCATCAGGACCGCGGAGCGCGGCGGGAAGGTGCTCATCCCTGCGTTCTCTCTCGAGCGCACGCAGGAGATCGTCTACGACCTTCACATTCTCTGGGACAAGAAGGAGATTCCGGCTGTGCCGATCATCATCGACTCGCCGCTCGCGTCCCGCGTCACCGCCATCTTCCAGAAGCATCCGGAGTGTTACGACCAGGACATGTACGACACGTTCCTGAAGAAGGCGCACAACCCGTTCCAGTTCTCCCTCGTCACGTACACGGAGTCTGTGGAGGAGAGCAAAGAGCTCAACGGTGCACGCGGCCCCATGGTGATCATGGCCGGTTCCGGCATGTGCGAGGCCGGCCGCATCCGTCATCACCTCCATAACGAGCTCGCGAATCCGAAGAACACGGTGCTGGCCGTCGGGTACATGGCGGAGAACACGCTGGGTCGTCGCATCATCGACAAAGACATTCAGGAAGTCCGCATCTTCGACGAAGTCATCCGCAAGAAGGCCGAGATCCAGTACATCAACGCGTACTCCGGTCATGGAGACAAGAAAGATCTCGATCGTCTCATCCAGTCGGTGAAGGGCTTAAAGAAGCTCTACCTCGTCCACGGGGAAGAGTCCGGCATGTACGCGCTCGCGGAGCGCAACGCTGCTGCCACCACCGCCGAAATCACCATGCCCGAGCGGGGCAAGGAGTACATCATCACGGCGTAATCTTCTGTTACTGGCAGCTACCGTTGATGCAGGCCAGAGGCTTGCACTGGAGGTTTTTCGTGCAGAGATCACCTTTCTTCGCCAGCGTGTCGGAAGACGAGAAGCCCACAGAACTGGACATGTCCTCGGAGGAGGAACTCATGCTCGTCATGACGGATGAGCTGACAAGACTCATCGAGGATGAAGACGAGGATACGGGGTATGAGGAGGAAAGACCGAGGTTGCCACGCATACTCGAGAATGAAACCATGCCTGTTGCGCCGAGCAGAACTCCGAAGAAGATGACGGCAATGGCGACGAGCGCGAAGAAGTGTGCGGGGTTTTTCATAGAACATCATTCTGCGGTTATTCCATTACAGGGGCAAGGACTCTCGTCATGATTCCCTCCACCGTGCAACGTCTTCGCGATACGGACCAGATTGAGGTCTTCAATCCTGCGGCTTCCACGCTCTCTTCACCGGATCCTCCGCTTCCGGCTTCTGATCCACGCGGAATCCCTCTCCATAGCTGTACCCCACGGCCTGTGAGAGCCATCGCTTCGTCGCTTCGTAGAGCCCCGGTTTCGTATCCTTCAGACCCTGCAGATCCCGCCGGTAGTTCACGATGAGCGCGGTGTGCGGGCTGTAGCGGGGGTGCGGGAGATCGCGGACGGGCGTGTACGTCGGGTCCATCGTGAAGGCGAAGATGGGTTCGAGCTTGCGGGTTTTCCTGCGGATGAGGAGCGGTCCCATGGCCGAGTCCGCGGGAAACGAATTCGTGAGCTGGTGTCCGTTCCTTCGCCAGTGGTCGAAGATCACGCCGCGGTCGGCAGCCGGATTCATCTCCTGATACTGGTAGAGATCGTCGTCGCCGTCACGGCACTCCGCGAGCAGATGATCGAGTGCGTGGATAATGGCGTAGCGCATCGTGGAGACAGTCTCGGGAAAGAGCTGCTGCGCATAGGCCTTGCAGTCCGCCTCGGTGCGCGGTTCATCGGAGTCGGGGAGCGCGATGAGGACGGCTTTGCGTGTGTCCAGCGCGAAGTTCGTGATGCTGTCGATGTAGCCGGCATGCACGCGCAAAGGATCGATGCGGCGCGGGGCAGGGCAGTACACGATCTCGTCACTGCGTGCCGCTTCGCTCGCGAACGGACAGCCGATGTCGCCACGGAGGATGCCTTCGTGGATTGCGTCGCGCCGCTGCTCGAAGCCGGGAGCCATGGCCGGATATCCTGTGGCCAACGACTTTTCCTGTCAAAGAAATGAGCCCTTGGAGCTCTGGATGCAGCCTTGGATGCCCTTTCAGGCGGCCTGCCGCTTCAGATCCTGGGTTCCCCTCTGCAGCGTCTCGTGCGTGAGTCTCCGGACACCGTCCATCGCCCAGAGGAAGTTGGTCTTTGTGTGGATGTAGTTCTGGACATCGTGCGCGAGGATGGAATTCACGTTCTTGATACTGAGAATCCGGTTTGGATCTGCGTGTTCGAGATCAATCCCGAAACTTCTTTCAATCTCGAGGGTTGCCTCTCGCACTGCAGGAGTCGCTTCCATCATATGAACCCTTCTTTGAAGGAGCACGGCTTGCAGCGTGAAAGTGGAGAGATCGGTATCTCCGAAGGTGACGCCGCGTTCCAGTGCCCCCATGAGTCCGGCAAGATACACAAATGTTCTTCCGTCAGCGCCAAGCACGATATCAAGTTTGCTCTGCAGCTCTTCCGGGATCCGATGGACGATGCCACGATGATTCTCGGCAGCAGCGGCAGCATCGCTGAGCGCCTGACTTCTCGGATCCGCACGACTTGTCGGACTATTGATGAATCCGAGCGTCTCCTGACGCTCTTCACTCGTCTCAAAGCGGGAAATATTGGTGTTTGTCACAATAGAATATTATACAATATTTATGTGTTTTTAACAATGTTTGCGGAAGCCTTCTACAGCCCCAGATCAGCAGCCACCGCCTTCATCGCTTCGAGCGTGATTGCGATCATCTCGTCGAGCGGGAGCCCCAGCAGCGTCTCGCACTCCTTGATCTGCTCGCGGCTCACCTGCGCGGCGAAGCCCTTGTCCTTGAGCTTCTTCTTCACGCTCGACACTTCCACGTCCGCGATCTTCTTGCTCGGACGCACGTACGTCACCGCGATGATGAAGCCCGTGAGTTCATCCACGCAGTAGAGGCATTTCCGGAGCATCGAGTTGAGCGGATACTCCGCGCCGTACTTGTGTGCGTAGTGCGCGCGGATATCGCCGAGGAGTTCGGCCGGAGCTTTGATCGTCGCGAGCATTTCCTCAAGCGTCTTGCCGCAGTGAGCCTCCGCGTCTTTCGCGAGCTTGTCCCAGTCGAGATCGTGGAGCATGCCCGCTACTTTCCACGTCTGCGGATCGCCGCCGAACTTCTTGGCGAGCGATTCCATCGCGGCGCCGGTGGCGATGAGGTGTGCCTTTGTCTGCACGGCGTGCGTCTCGATGAGTCCGTGTGCACCCGTGAGCAAATGACCGTAATCGGCGTGCTGCAGAAGATGGCCTGCATCTGCGGCGGGAAGACCTTTCGGAGCCGCAGCTTTCGGCGCTGCTTTCGCCGGAGTCTGGTGCTCGGGCTTCATGATCGGGAAGAGCACGACGTCACGCAGGTTCTCCTGTGCGGTGAGCAGCGTCACGATGCGGTCGATGCCCATCCCCCAGCCGCTGCACGGCGGACAGCCGTACTCGAGTGCCTCCACGAACTCGTCGTCCTTCGCGTGCGCATCGGCGTCACCGCCCTCCTTCGCTTTCGACTGATCCTCGAAGCGCTGCGCCTGATCCACGGGATCCACGAGCTCGGAGTACGCGTTCACGATTTCCCAGCCGCCGACGACAAGCTGGAAGCGGTCGGTGATCATCGGATTTTCGTCATTGCGGCGCGCGAGCGGCGAGAGATCGATCGGATGCTTCGTGATGAAGACGGGGGACACGATCTTCGGACGGCTCACCTTCTTGTAGAGCTGGTCGATCAGGTTCCCGCGTCCGAGCTTGGAGATATCCACCTCGAGTTCGATCTTCTTTTCTCTCATGGCCTTGCGCAGATCATCCGCCGTCGGCATCTGGTCGTAGTCGATGCCGCAGTCCTTCAGGATCACCTCGCGCATGCTGAGGCGCGGCCACTTGCCGCCGAAATCCACCTCGATCATCTTGCCGTCTCTGTCGGGGATCTTCGTTTTCGTCGTGCCGAGCGTCTTCTTCATGAGGGACGCGAGCATCTCCTCCGTGAAGCGCATGTTGTCCTCGTAATCCCAGTAGCTCGCGTAGTGCTCGCACATCGTGAACTCCTGCAGGTGCGAAGGATCCATGCCTTCATTCCTGAAGACGGGGCCGAGTGCGAACGTCCGGTCGAAGCCGCCGACGAGGCATTCCTTCTGATGCGTCTCGAGTGCGATCCGGAGATACACGTCGAGATCGAGTGCGTTGTGGTGCGTGGTGAACGGTGTGGCCAGTGCACCCGACGCCGAGTTCACGAGCACGGGGATTTCCACCTCGGTGAAGCCGTTCTCCCAGTAGAACTCGCGGAGCGCCTTCATGAAATTCGAACGGAACATGAACCGCTCGAAGCTCTCGCGGCTGCTCATCGTGTCGAGGTAGCGCTTGCGGTAGATCGTTTCGCGGTCCACGACGCCGTGCCATTTCTCCGGCGGCTGACGCAGAGCTTTGCTGAGCATCGTCCACTTCTTCACTTGTACGGTGGGCTCACCTTTCTGTGTCGTGAAGCGCACTCCCTCGATGCCGATGATGTCGCCGAGGTCGATGGTTTTGAGGAGCAGCTGGTACTCCTCTTTTCCGATTTCCTCTTCGCGCAGCGCGATCTGGAGCCGTCCGGTGTGATCCTGCAGTGTGGCGAACGTGAGCTTGCCCATATCGCGGAAGAGGACGACGCGTCCGGCCACCGTCATCGCGGTGCCGTCCTTTGCACCGTGTCCTTCCTGCAGCGTGCATGAGCGGCTCCACTTCGCCGCGTACGGCAGACGTCCGAGTGCACGGAGCTTTTTCGCCTTTTCATGACGCACGGAATCCATGGCTCCTAGCATAGCGATCTTCGCGCTCGAGACAATCGCGTGATGCGTCGGTGCAGGATTTTCTTTGACGACGATCCCGTGACGATGCAAAGTCCACCGCCATACTTCCTCCTCTCCTTATGAACTCCCTCCCCGGTGCTCCCCTCTATGTCTCACTTCAGCCCGCGCTCATCGCGGAGTGCACGACGACGGCCGACTGCACGGTGGTGGAAGGGAGAATCCTCGATCAGCTCGGCGTCGAGAATCAGGAAGGTGTGAGGATCGATTTCAATCACGAGGACTGCATCGGACGTATTCAGGGACTCACATTCGAGGATCGCACACGTATTTGTCAGATGCTCGAGATCGATGCAGGTGCCGGTGTGGGGAAAGTGACGGTGCTCCCCGATCCCGAGCTGGAGGACGAGGTCAAGCGCTCGGGATGCTAGAAAAAGTCGTCAATCGCTCTTGACCCGCCCTTGTCTCCATCGGTAGAGTGCACCGGCTTTCGACTGAAAAAGCGCTTACGTTCCCGTCCGTCTTCTCACCTTTAGGAGAACAAACGGACATGATGGAACCTCCAAGCACCCCTATGGCTCTCGGATTAATCGCCCGCAAGATCGGCATGTCCCGCGTGTTTCTCCCGACCGGAGAAGCGATTCCGGTGACGTACCTCAAGGTGGAGGACAACTCCGTCGTCCGTATGCGCACGAAGGAGAAGGACGGATACAACGCCGCTGTGGTCGGTGTCGACGCGAAGACGGTGAAGACCCGCAAGGGCAAGGAGATCAAGAAATTCGCCAATCAGAAGGAGTTCCGCGTCGAGGCCGCTGACGGCCTGCAGGCAGGCTCCACGCTCACGGTCGAGGCTCTTCCCGCAGACAGCGTCGTGACGATCGTCGGCACGGGCAAGGGTAAGGGTTTCCAGGGTGTCATCAAGCGCTGGCACTTCTCCGGAGGTCCCGCCACTCACGGTTCGCACTTCAAGCGCGAGCCGGGTTCCGTCGGTATGAGAACGTGGCCGGGTCGTATTCACGCCGGCAAGAAAATGCCGGGTCACATGGGTCTCGAGACGGTCACGCTCAAGGGTCGCGCCGTCGTCGTCTGCGACAAAGAGAAGAAGGTGCTCGGCATCAAGGGCCCGATCCCGGGCGGAAACGGTTCCATTGTCTACGTCACGCTTGAGAAATCTCCCGCTGCCAAATAATCATGAAAGTCGATCTCTACTCAGCCACCGGCACCAAGAAGGGTTTTCTGGAACTCCCAGCCTCCCTCTTTGAAGGCACGATCAACAAAGGTCTGATGCACCTCGCGCTCATGCGTCAGCAGAGCAACCGCCGTCACTCCATCGCGCACGTGCTGCACCGCGGAGAGATCGCCGGAACCACGAAGAAGGCCTACGCACAGAAGCACACCGGTAACGCCCGCCGCGGCGCTCTCAGGAGCCCGATCATGCGCGGAGGAGGAAAGGCCTTCGGCCCCCGCAACGAGTCCAACTTCCAGAAGAACATGCCGAGGAAAATGCGCCGCGCCGCTCTCATCTCCTGCCTCACGCTGCGTGCCAAGGAGGGAGTGGTCATCGGTCTCGAGAACTACCCGGAGGACCCGAAGACGAAGAACTTCGTCGAGCTCATGAAGAAGCTGCCCCTCGAGCTCGGACGCCGCATCGTCGTCGTGACGGCAGGCCGCCACACCAAGCTCGAACTTGCCGCTCGCAACGTCCCGAACGTCCGCACGATCTTCGCCCAGTATCTGAACCCCGAGGACATCCTCCTCGCGAAGAAGATCATCTTCCTCGCCGACGCCGTGAAGGCCGCGGAGGACAACTTCATGGGAGGAAGCGACATCGCCGCCAAGAAGTCCGCCTCCATGAAGGCAGACGTCGAAAAGCCCGCTCCTGCAGCCGAAAAGAAGGCCAAGAAGCCGGCCGCTCCCAAGAAGAAACCCGCCGCCAAGAAGTCCGCTTCCAAGAAAGCCGCCTAACCTCCCATGGAACTCTCCTCTGTCATCATCGGCCCCGTCGTCACCGAGAAGGCTGAACGCATGAAGACCGAAGGCACGTACGTGCTCAAGGTGAACCAGTCGGCCACGAAGATCGATGTGAAGAACGCACTCCGCCGCTACTACGATGTCGAGGTCGCCTCCGTCCGCGTGCTCAGGACCCGTCCGAAAGTCCGCATCGTCGGTCAGGGCACCACGCTCGAGAAGCGCCACCGGAGCAAGCGTATGATCGTCCGCCTCACCAAGAAGAGCAAAGCTCTCGACCTCTCTCACTTCCGCACCGCCTAAGTACCATGCCCGTCATCCTTCAGAAACCAACGAGCAACGCGAGGAGGGGAATGTCGATCGCCGACTTCTCCGGACTCACGAAGAAGCGCCCTGAAAAGCGCCTCAGCAAGGGCAAACAGCGCATCTCGGGTCGTAACAACCTCGGACGCGTCACCGTGCGCCACCGTGGAGGAGGACACAAGAAGCTGCTCCGCCAGATCGATTTCCACCAGAACGACAAGCAGAACGTGACCGGCAGGATCGCCGCGATCGAGTACGATCCGAACCGCACGGCCTACATCGCTCTCGTGCACTACGTCGACGGTGAGAAGCGTTACATCCTCGCTCCGGAAGGTCTCAAGGTCGACGACGAAGTCGTCTGTGCCGACCGCACGAAGGTGAAGCCGGGTAACCGCATGCGCATGCTCAACGTGCCGATCGGATACCGCATCTACAATCTCGAGATCCAGATGGGTTGCGGCGGACAGATCGTCCGCAGCGCAGGCTCCAGCGCCGTCCTCGTCGGTTTCGACGCTCCGTTCGCCATCGTCCAGCTCCCGAGCGGCGAGATGCGCAAGATCCGTCAGGAGTGTTACGCCTCGATCGGTGCAGTCAGTAACCCCGACCATCACCTCATCCGCATCGGCAAGGCCGGTCGTATGCGCTGGAAGGGACGCAAGCCGCAGGTGCTCGGTAAGTCCATGAACGCCGTGGATCACCCGCACGGAGGTGGAGAAGGTCACTCGCCCATCGGTCTCAAGTATCCGAAGACTCCGTGGGGTAAGCACGCCCTCGGCGTCAAGACACGTCGCCCGAAGCGCAAGAGCGACGGACTCATTATCCGCCGCAGAACCAAGAAGAAAGACAAGAATTAGTGTAGAATCCCCCGGCTGTCCGAACGAAAAGGACGCCCTTCCTCTCATCCTCCCCCATGTACCAGGTCATCATCCCCCTCATTGCCATCGCTTTCATCCTCACGACGACCGCTCTCTAATCCTCTATGACACGCTCTCTCAAAAAAGGCCCCTACGTCGACCCCAAGCTCCTGAAGAAGGTCATGAAAATGATCGAACGCCAGGAGAAGAAGATCATCAAGACGTGGGCACGCGACTGCGACATTCCGCCGGAGTTCGTCGGATTCACGTTCGCAGTCCACAACGGCAAGGAGTTCCTCCCCGTGTACATCACAGAGCAGATGGTCGGTCACAAGCTCGGAGAGTTCTCCTGGACCACGAAGTTCAAAGCTCACGGAGGCAAGGCAGAAGCCGCAGCACAGGCCAGCGCAAATGCCCCCCGCCCCGTCGCCGCTCCTGCTCCCGCCGCCAAGTAATCCACACTGATTCTCCCCCATGCACGCTCATCTCCAATCCGCCCGGCTCGCTCCCAAGAAGGCCAACCTCATGGCCCAGATGGTTCGTGGACTTCCCGTCCCGGATGCCGTCGAGCTCCTCAGAAAGACGCACAAGAAGAGCGCTCGCCTCTTTGAAGGTGTGCTTCGTTCGGCCATCGCCAATGCCGAGCACAACTTCAAGCAGGACCCGCAGACGATGGTGCTCAAGACTGTGATCGTGAATCAGGGAACGCACTACCGCCGCGGTACGCCGATGGCACGTGGACGCGTCCGCCCTCTCAAGAAGTTCCTTTGCCACATCACGATCACGCTCGGCTATCCGGGCATGGAGAAAGCTGACAAGAAAGCCAAGAAAGAGGCCAAGAAGGCCAAGACAACCACTGCCAAGAAACCCTCATCCGCTTCTTCCTCCTCCAAGTAAATGGGACAGAAAGTAAACGCCAACGGCTTCCGTCTCGGTATCACGCATTCGTGGCCGTCCACGTGGTTCGCCACGAAGGATAAGTTCCGCACGAACCTCCTCGCCGACACGCTCATCCGTCGTTACATCGAGAAGAAGTTCAAGGACTCGGGTATCAGCTTGATCGAGATTGACCGCGGCAAGAAGACGTCCGTCCTCATGCACTCGAGCAAGCCCGGTGTCATCATCGGCAAGCAGGGCGCTGCGATCGAGGATCTCCGCAAGGAGATGGAGAAGAAGTTCGGTGGTTCCTTCGAGATCAACGTGCAGGAAGTCCGCAACCCCGATGCCGATGCCGTCTGTATCGCCGAGAGCATTCAGGGTCAGGTGGAGCGCCGCATGCCGTACCGTCGCGCCTGCAAGATGGCGGTGGAGAAGGCCATGTCCTCCGGTGCGATCGGAGTGAAGATCACGATCTCCGGACGCTTGAATGGTGCAGAAATCGCACGCGCCGATGCCTTCAAGCAAGGCAACGTTCCGCTCCAGACCCTCCGTGCCAACATCCAGTTTGCCACCCGCCACGCCATCACGACGTACGGCACGATCGGCATCCAGGTGTGGATCTACAAGGGCATGGTCTTCAAGAAGATCGCCCAGGCCAAGTCGGCCGCTCTTACATCGCTTTCCTCCCAGGCGTAACGCCTTCTCACCATGCTCCAGCCTATTCGCACCAAATACCGGAAGATGCACCGCGGCCGCGGTCAGTTCAGCGGCGTGGCCACGCGTGGTGCGACGCTCTCTCACGGCTCGTACGGACTCAAGTGTCAGGAAGCCGGTGAGATCACCTCCCGCCAGCTCGAAGCCGCACGTCGCGCCATCACGCACTGTGTCGGCCGCTCCGGCTCGATGTGGATCCGCATCTTCCCGCACAAGGCCATCACGAGGAAGTCACCCGAGGTGCCCATGGGATCCGGAAAAGGCGCCGTGGAGTTCTACTGCGCCGTGGTGAAGAGGGGAACGATCATCTTCGAACTCGACGGTCTCAAGGAAGAAGTCGCGCGTGAGGCGTTCCGCCTCGCCTCGCACAAGCTTCCGGTCGACACGAAGTTCATCCAGTCACTCCACAAGCACGCCGGCTCCGCTTCCGCATCCATCGCATCATGACCACGAAAACCCCAGTCGCCGAGGTTGCCCGCATGAC
>CAZDRX010000023.1:0-13919 GCA_964508225.1 uncultured Candidatus Peribacteria bacterium | reverse complement strand
CTCCGCACGCGTGTACCGCACGGCGGCAAGGCTCCTCAAGGCCGGAGCGCGCCAGCAGGCCATCGTCCAGCAGGTGTTCCGCAGTGCGAAGCTCTCCACCCTCCGTCTCTGGGGCAGAGTGCTCGAGAAGATCTCGATCACACCAGAGGGGGGTGCCATCTCCGCGCTGACAGAAGGGGATTTCCTTGCCACGGGTGCGGACTACTCCGAGCTCACGGGTGCGATCGACTACGTGAATGCGGTACCCGGCATGAAGTTCTCCCTCGTGCTCGCCGAGCGCGCGGGCAAGGTGAAGGGATCGATCCGCACGCTCAGAGACGACGTCGATGTCTCCAAGATGGCCGCGCAGTTTCAGGGAGGCGGTCACAGGAAAGCCGCCGGCTTCGCGCTCTCGGGCAAGCTGGTTCCGGAGGTCCGCTGGAAGGTCCAGCAGTAGTCTCCGCTACTTCTTCGCTTCCTCGGTTCCCTCCGCGGGCTTGCCTTCGGCACGTGCCTTCTCTTCGGCGCGTTTCTTCATGACTTCCTCGGGCTTCGTGGTGATGATGGCGTGTTCGCTCGGGGACGCGACGACCTGAATGGCCACGTGCGTGTTGCTGGCGAAGAGGAGTCCCTGACCCACGCCGGAGTTGAGGAGCAGATACTTCTCGCCGTCCGTCAGATAGAAGAGCTTGGCGAGGTTATCCACCGATGCGGCGGATTGTTTGAGGAGCATCTGCAGAGACGTGTTGCTGATGATCGGTTTTCCGTACGGCGAGTTGATGAAGTCGTCGATATCCTGGGTGATCGTCGTGACACCGAGGTAGTACTTGCGTGCGCGCTTGATGAGACCGTAGAGGAACTGTGCCGAATCTTCATACTGCATGAGGTTCCACGCTTCATCGATGACGAGCAGGCGTTTGCGCATGTCGGAGCGGATGCGGTTCCAGAGGAAGTTCAGCACGACGTAGATCGCGATGGGGCGGAGCACGTCTTCCAAGTCACGGATCTGGAACACGACCATTTCCTTGTCCAGCTCGATGTTCGTCGGGCGGTCGAAGAGTCCGGAGAAGCTACCCGTCGTGTACTTCTGGAGCGTCTGCGCCATCTGCTCACCTCCGTCGGAGGTCATGAGGACATCGATGAGGTCATGGAGCGTCGGTACTTCGAGCTTGCCCGGTTCGGATGTCCCGAGCGTGATGCCCTTGAGCGCGTACGTATCGAGGATCGCTTTGTCGAGCACACCTTCCTCCGCCGGCGTGATGTTGCCGAGCATCAGCTTGAAGAGTCCGTGAAGACTGATGACGGCACTGCGGAGCACCTCACCCACTTCGGCGTCGTCGCCACGGATGGCTTTGGGCAGATCGAACGGGTTGATGCGGTGCGAGCTCTCGAGTGAGATCGGGATCATCGCGCCGCCGACCGTGCGGCAGAGATCGACGTACTCGTTTTCCGGGTCGATGACGTAGGCCTGTACGCCCTGAATCAGCGAGCGGAGGATCTCGAGCTTCACGACGTAGGACTTACCTGCACCGGAGGTGGCGAAGACGTTCGCGTTCGCATTCGGAAGGTCGAAACGGTCGAAGATGATGAGAGAGTCGTTGTGGCGGTTGATGCCGTAGAGGATGCCGTGGTCATCCGTGAGGTCGGACGAACTGAACGGGAAACTTGTGGCGAGCGCCTGCGTGTTCATGTTGCGGTTGAAGTCCAGCTCGTCGAGCGCGTACGGGAGGCAGCTGTTCCAGCCGTGCTCCATCTGGAAAGCCGTCGGCTTCGTGAGGATGAGCTTGCCGCCGAGGATCGCTTCCACGTCGGTCTGCACTTTCTTCAGCTTCGCCTCGTTCTCGGCGTAGATCGTGAAGTAGAACCCGAGCTGGAAGAGCTTCTCGGAGCCTCTGGCGAGGAGATCACGCAGTTCCTCGGCGTCCTGCAGGGCGGCCTCGAGCGCCGGATCACGCACGATACCGCGCTGCTGGAGCATACGGATACTCGAGCGCATTTCGGCCACTTTCTTCCGGAGCATCTTCAGGATGACCTTGTTGCTCGCGGGGTAGATGAACATCGAGATGTCGATCTGGATGTCGAAGTTGATGAGCTGACTGAGCCAGTTCGGATAGATCTGGCTCGGCCAGTTGTACGCGTAGAAGCTGCGTGCCACGAGCTGGTCGTTCAGCTTCATGAGACTGCGGTCAAACTGGATGCCCGCGGGGGCGATCACGTCGAGCAGTTTCTGCAGACCTTCCTCGTAGCGGCGCACGACTTCTTTCTCTTCCTTCGTGAGCTCCAGATCCTCGTCGTCTTCTTTCTTCAGAACCTCCTCCATGTCCGCATGCAGACCAAGGAGTTCATCGAGAACATTGATGAGCTTTCCCGCGACGGGCGAGACACCGCCTTTTGGCTTTGCCGCTGCCGTTTGTGTGACATTTTCGGCCATCAGATCAGTATACCATAAAACCGTCCCTCATCCAAGAGGCATCCGGCACGTCGGAGAAGGGGAGTTTGGGGCTTTCTCTAGAGCCCGGAGCTCTGGAAGAGCTGGTCGAAGGTGGCCCCGCCTTTCGAGTTCGACGGCCTCGTGGTCGATTGCTTCTTCAGGATGTCCAATTCGTCGATGCCCGGAACATCCACCACTTTGGCGCCGGAGATGAGCACTTCGCGGTTGGCGTTGATCGCCTGGATCTTCTCGCCGTAGAGCGTGAGGAGCTTGCCCAAGGTTGAGAGGAGGTCTTCCACCTGCTTACGCTTCAGATCAGTCTCGGCGAAGGCGGACTGTGTTTCGTTCACCGCCTTCTGCTTTTCGCCGGCATCGGCGAAGTCCTTGTTCTTGAGGGCAGTCTTGAGTGCTCGGTCGGCGTCGCTCTTCTTCTTGCCGAGGTCACGCAGCTGCGCTTTGAGATCGGTGAGTGACGTCGAGAGCTCCTTGAAGCGGTCGTTGGACCTTGAGGCGACGTTCGTGAGCGCATCGCGATACGTATCGAGGGTTTGCTGGCGGTCGGTACTGCGGTTCAGCATGTCGGGGACATCCACCTGCAGCGCATCCGCGAAGGCCTGCAGAAGGTCGAAGTCGGGGTCCTGCACGGTGTGCTGCGCGATGGCGATCTGCATCTGTACGCCGATCCCTTTGAGTCCTCCTTCCGCAGCGAGTGCGGTGGGCGCCACCGAGACGTACTCCGAGACGAAGATGCCGAGGAGTGCGGCACTCCGTGTTCCGATATTGCCCGCACGCGTGGCGATCGCATCCACAGAGAAGACTCCGCTGATACCTGCACTGGAGGGGGCCGCAGAATGGCGCGCATTATCGGTGGTCGATCCGCATGCGGACACGACCAAGACGGAGAAGGCGAGGAGTGATCCGGTGATGATGTGTCTGCTTTTTCTCACTCGTATATTATATACTAATTTGATAAAAATGTAAATTATCACCTCTTCTCCGCAGATTGAACTGAGTATTTCCACATTTGTTCACAAATTATCCACAGAGTTATCCACACTTTGTGCACTGAATTTCGCCAAGATCGGGTGTACGATCGTGCATACATTTTTTGTTCAAAAGTATCGCAAGACACGAAGAAATTGTGTGATCAAGATCAAATTTTGTTTTCATCTATACATGGTGCATGCGCGGTATACAGTAGCGACGAATTCTTGTTCATATCCTGTGTTCGATCTTCAGAAACATTTGAAGGCAAAGGGAGCGGAGATTCTTGCAAAGGAATACGGGGAGTCGACAGAGATCCACTTCGATGTTTCTTTGGATGAAGAACATGGCGATCTCACAACTTCGGCTCCGCTGCAACTAGCCAAAAAACTCAAGAAGAAGCCTCATGACATCGCAAAGGTTCTCGCAGCCGGCTTCACAGGGATGGATGGTGTGGAGAAGGCCGAAGTCGCGGGCCCCGGATTCGTGAATGTCCGTCTCACGACGAAGGCGCTCCTCGGAAACATCGCACACGTACGCGCGTCCTGTTCGCCGAAGAAGCAGAGGAAGGAGCAGCCGGTCATCGTCGAGTACTCGCAGCCGAACATCGCGAAACCTCTTGGCATCCATCACATCATCGGGACGGTCGTGGGTCAGGCGGTGAGCAATATGTACACGTTTGAGGGCTATCCGATCATCCGCTGGAACTACATGGGTGACTGGGGCACGCAGTTCGGCAAGCTCGCTGTCGCCAAGGAGAAGTGGGCACCGTCGAAGGAGACGCTCGAGATGTCCATCACGGATCTCCTCGATCTGTACGTGAAATTTCACGAGGAAGCCGAGAAGGACGCGACACTCGAGGCGCAGGGCCGCGAGGCCTTCCTGAAGCTCGAGAAAGGGGACAAGGCGCTCCGGAAGTTCTGGGAAGACGTCCTCAAGGTGACGAAGAAGTCCCTCGGACACCTCTACGAGAGACTTCACGTGTCGTTCGATCTTGATCTGAGCGAGAGTTTCTACAGTGACAAGATGGAACCGATTCTCGCAGAGGGAAAGAAGAAGAAGGTCTTCGTCGAAGGAAAGGAGGGATCGCTCATCGTGGAGTTTCCGGAAGAGTCCGGGATCCCGCCATACCTCGTACAGAAAGGGGACGGTGCCACGCTCTACTCGACACGCGACATCGCGCAGATGCGGTACCGCATGGATACGTACCACCCGCAGAGCATCCTCATCTTCACGGATATCGCACAGAAGCTCCACTTCGAGCAACTCGCCGAAACGTGCAGGAGGCTTGGTTGGGAACTGCCCGTGTTCGAGAACGTGCTCTTCGGACGTATGCGCTTTGCAGACCGCTCCATGAGCACGCGGAAGGGCAACATCCTGAGGCTCGAGGAAGCGCTCGACGAAGCCGTTTTGCGCGCTGAGAAGCTCATCGAGGAGCGGGGAGAGAAGATCCAGACGGACAACCCCGCAGACCTCGCCGAGATGATGGGCGTCGGTGCTCTCGTGTACGGCATCCTGAGCCAGAACCGCAAGATGGACATGATCTTCGACTGGGACAAGATGCTCACGTTCGAGGGCAACAGTGCGCCGTACGTCCAGTACACGCACGCACGCGCCTGCTCGGTGCTCCGCAAGGCGGGAGAGGAGGGGAGTGCGGCGCCGGTCGAGACGCTCACGTCCAAGGAACGACTGCTCCTCAAACTGCTGCTCTCCTTCGGAGATACCGTGGAAACCGCCAGAGCCGAACATCTCCCGCATAAGCTCACGAATTACCTGTACGAGCTGTGTCAGGCCTTCAACTCTTTCTATTCCAGTGACGCGATTCTGACCGCAGAAGGTCATACCAGAGCGGCGCGTCTCCATTTCACCGCACTCACCGCGGAGGTGCTCAAGTGCGGCGCTGAACTCCTCACCCTCCGCGTTCCCGACCGCATGTAACCGTTATTTCCTTCCTTCTCCCATGTCCCGTTCCTCTCTCACATTTTTTCTTCTCATCGTCTCGTTCGGCATTCTCTTCGCCGGTTGCGGCAAGGCAGAGCCTGAAAAGAGCTTCGATGAATTCTCCTTCAGCGATACGGATCTCCAGACGGTGGAGGAGATGGCGACGACGGGATCGGGCACGGTGAACGGTGAGGATTACACACAGGTACTGAGTGTCGGGGACAGCAGCGGCGTCACGGTGCTCTCGGACACATCCGTCTCGTCCTCGGCGGCTCCGGTCGTACCGGACAAGGAGAAGAAGGCGTTCTACGACAGTCTGCGCGCCACCGCGATGGATGCAGGAGGCAACAGCTACCGCGTCAATAACCCGTTCCTGAACGTGCGCGCATCCACGGACGTCACGTCCGCACTCGTCGAGAAGCTGAATCAGGGTGAGATCGTCACGGTGCTCGATATCCCGAATGCCGGATGGGCCAAGGTGCAGCTTGCCGACGGCAAGCAGGGCTTCGTGTCGTTCCGCTACCTCGCCAAGCTCACGACGGACGTGAAGATGCCGGAGGAGAAGAAGCTGTTTGAGGGTAAGTACTTCGTGGACTTCGATTTCCTCAATATCCGCAAAGACCCGTCCTCGCAGTCCGAGAAGATCGGCGAACTGCCCGGTCAGGCCATCATCAAGCCGATCTCCATGAATGGCGAATGGGCACGCGTGAGCTTCGGCGGCAAGGAAGGCTACGTTTCCACGCAGTACCTCAAGGCCTTCCAGCCTGCGTTCCTCGTCCGTCAGGACGACTACCAGATGCCGATTCTCCAGTACTTCGCGGATGACACCTCCGCCATCGGTTCACTCCCCAAGCAGATCGCGGGACTGAAGGCCGCCGGCAAGAAGATCGTGACGCTCCGGACACTCTTCGACACCGTGCTTGCTCAGGAGACACGTGACGCACGCATCAGCCCGGACACCGTCGCGCTCGTCATCACAGGCGTGAATGCCAAGAACCTGCGTCAGGTTTCGGATGCGCTCCAGAACGCCGGGGTGGCTGCAACGCTCTTCCTTCAGACGAAGGACATCGGTCTCTCGGGGATCACGGAGAAGACGGTGCTGACTCTGCTCGCGAACGGCTACGACCTCCAGTCAGGCGGACACACGGGCGATGATCTCCGCTCCATGACGGACTCGCAGGTCACCCTCGAGCTCGGACAGAGCAAGAAGCTGATTCAGGATCTCACGCACAAGGAAGTCTACGTCGTGGCATATCCCAAGGGCGGTGTGAATGACCGCATCATGAGTCAGGCAGCCGAGATGGGGTACCTCTTCGGTGTCAGCCAGTCACCGGACAAGCGCTTCACGCGCGGCCAGTTCCTGCGGCTCCCGACACTCGTCGTGAGTGCTGGCATGAATCCGGACGATGTCCTCAAGCTGGTGAAGTAATCCCTTCGAATCAACCAAAGGACGGGAGATGGGGGTCTCTCGTCCTTTTGAAGTTTCACGAAAGGCAACCCTCAGGATTTCCTGACGTGTAATTCTTCCGGAAAAGACGTTACTTTTTCGGGACGGCGTACTCCTTCAGGAGCTGATCCACCATGCCCTGTCCCTGATTCTTCGTGTACTCGGCGGCGGAGGATGCTGCCTGATTCGCGATCATCTTCATGAGTTCTTCTCCATGCTCCACGAAGTACCACGCGCTCCAGACGAAGATGATGAGCGGGATGAGCGCGAGGATGCCGCGCAGAAAGCCTCCCCACGTGCGGAGACGGTCGCGGGCATTCATCTTCTCGAGAATCTGGATCATCGTGTCGAGCTTGGCTTCGACACCTGTGTCCGGTGCTGAGGGTTTTGGCGGCATGTGCAGATTGTAGGTGTGTCGGGTGCTCTGAGGCCAGTCTAGAACCCGCGTCTCCACTTGCGGATCGTCTCAAAGGCGTACGTAAGCCAATATCCGGCGCTGACCGGTACGTCCGCACAGTGCGTGAGATTGAGCAGCTTGCCTCCGAATCCTGTCTTGAAGAGCGTCACGCCGCCGAAGGGGTGGCTGCCGAGCTTTCCTGCGACATTGCCGTCTGCGTCGAGCGGAGCGATGCCCCAGAAGTTGTAGAGACGGTCACCGCGCTGCAGGGCATCCTTGATCGCCGTCCATTGGAGGAGATAACTTGCCGGAATCTTGTGGTGCGCACCGGAGCTTGCCCCGTGGTGATAACTCGTCTCGCCGAATGCGTGCATGTGCACCGATGCGGCGATCACCTCGTTCTGGAAGTGTGCGAGATAGACCGTGCACTCGCCGCGCGCGGAGAACCGCTTCACCTGCGACTGGAAGAACGTGTCCGAGTACGGTGTGAAGCCGTGACGTTTCCTCGTCTCTTCATGGAGCTTCAGGAAGTGTTCGAGATCCTTCTCGGGAGCTCCGGACTTCTCGATTGTGACGCCGTCACGCTCAGCTCTGCGGACGAGGTTACGCGTCGTTTTCCGCATCTGCATGGGGATTTCCTCTTCTCCACGCGCGGCTCCGGCCTCCGTCCTGAGCGGCAGGTACCAGACGTGTTCGGCGAGGAGGTGGAGCGGGGAGGAAACGGTGCCCGCGAGAGATTGTTCCCCGGACCAGAACGGACTCAAGCGCACGAATGTGCAGCGTTCGGTGGCTGCCTCCGTCTTGAGCATTGCGAGGAGTCCGGTGATGATCTCCGTTCGTTCTTTCTCTCCGAGCGAGCCATCGATCACCGGTCCGTACGGAACCGAGAGATGCCGGCCGCGGCGGGCGGGTACCAGGTGCGCGAAACAGACCGCACGGATACCGCTTCCGTCACGCGCTTCGATGCGGACGGCCTTCTGCCCGATGTCCTCGTACACGTCACCCATCGTCCAGCTTTGGAGAAAGGGCCCCCACGGCTGACGGCTCAGGAAATCATCCCACTCCTGCTGATTGGAAGCTCTCTGGATATTCATCGCTCAGAGTGTACCCGATGATGACGCCTTGAGGAGGCTATCGAGGCGCCTTGCAAGCCTTTCCGCCTCCATGATCGTCATCGTGGGGTGGGTGGGGAGACTCAGAATCTGGAGACAGGCGGCCTCGGCGACGGGGTCAGCGCCCCATTCGTATCCTGCATCGAAGGGTTTCACGGAGTCCGGACAGATGACGCAGCCCGTCCAGCCGTCATCGAGGTGGATGTTGTCCTTCTTCAAGGTCTCCCTGATCTTCTCGGCGTTCTCCACGAAGAGCGGGAACTTCTGGAGGGGGAGATCCTGCGCGATACCTTCTAGCATCGGCCAGCCTTTCTGCACGGCTCTGTGACGGAAGAAATTTGCGAGGAGTCTCCGACGCTCGTTGAGGATCTTCAGTTTCCTGAGCGAGTAGAGCGCAAGTGATGCGCAGACGTTCGGGATTTTGTGGATGATGGGGGACATCCTTCCTTTCTTCTCTTCTTCCGTCACCACAGGGACGAGGAAGCCGAGACGGTTTAAGAGCCCGACGACCGGACGGAAGAGAAATGTTCCGGAGAGCGGACGGACGATCGAGTTCATTCTTGTTGCGTACTCCAGCAGCTTCACGACGTGCCAGAAGGGAAGATGCGGAGCCGTTCTCTCGATGTCGAGGAGCCTGCCCGATGTCTTCGGATGACGGGAGATCACAGCACCGCCTGCGATGCCGGAGATGGCTTTGTCACGCCCGAAACTGAGGATCAGGTAGTCGCCGAATTCGCCGATGCCCGCGGGTCCTTTCTGGTCGGGGATCACGTGCGCCATGTCTTCGATGAGCGCAATGCCCCGGCTCTCGCAGAGTTCCTTCAGCTTCTTCGTCTCCGAGGGAATGCCGAACGTGTGCTGGCAGATCACGGCACGCGTCCGCGGTGTGATGAGAGCCTCCACAGTCTCCGGCGTCAGGTTGAGGGTCGCGGGATCGATGTCCGCATATTTCACGGTGGCGCCTGCGGCATGGATGGCATTGGGCACGACGACGCATGTATAGCCCTGCACGATCACTTCCTCGCCCGTCTTGATTTCGAGCGCGCGCAGAAGCCCGAGCAGCGCCTCACGGCCGGAGGCGAAGAGGAACGTTTCGCCTTTCATCATTCCTTTGAGCTCGGTCTTCAGTTCTCTTGCGGATGACCCGCGGAGGTACTTCCACGGCAGATACGAGAGGAGGAGCACACGGGTGAGGTACGCACGGTCCACGTGGGGGCCGAAGGTGTGGTGGATCGGCTTCATGCGTCGGGGAGGAAGCGCTTCAGGAGTGCGGGGTTCACTCTGCCGCAGACCACGAGGAGGCTTCCCGGCTTTACGGGGCCTCCCGCAGAGGCTTCGTGTACGCGTTCCTTCATCGTTTCCTTGAAATAAGGGAGATGGCGTGAGTGTGCAAGGAAGACGGTATCGAACACTTTCTCCGCTTCTTCGGCAATCTCGCGGTGGATCGTTTCCTCTTCATCGCCGAGTTCGATGATGCCTTCGAGGAGGAGGATCTTTCCCCGCTCGCTGCGCGTGGCCGCCCAGCGGATCGCGGCATCCACGCTCTCGGGACTCGAGTTGTACGAATCATCGAGCACCGCCACGCCATGCACGGTCTTCACCTCGAAGGTCGACTGCATCCGGTGGAAGGATGGCAGGAGCTTCGCGGATTCTTCCGGCTTCACGCCGAGGTGATCCGCGATTGCCGCCGCCATGGCGATGCCCGTCACGCTGTGGGTGCCCGCGAGGCGGGACACGAAGCCCGTTCCGAGGACTTTGAACCGCACGCCGTCGCCCGTTTCCTCGATGTCGAGCGCCTGTACGGTGGCGTGGTGGTCGGTGCCGACCCCGATGACGCGGCACGTGGCGCGCGTTTTCAATTCCGCGAATGCAGGCTGGTCACTGCTCGTGAACGCGACTCCGTCTTCCGGGAGGGAGGCGAAGAGTTCGCCCTTCGCGCGGACGATATTTTCCTTACTGCCGAAGAGCGAGAGATGCTGGGCACCGACCGTGGTGATGACGCCGATGGTCGGTTGTGCGATGCGACAGAGCAGCGCGATCTCGCCGATGCGGTACGCGCCCATCTCCACAATCACGATGCGCCGGGAGTCGGCGGGTTCTTTCTCGAGTACGGTGGTGAGCCAGCGCGCCACGCCGATCTCGCTGTTCACCCTCTCGGGTGTCGCGATCGCATTCTTTCCTTTCAGGAAGTGTTCGAGCAAACCCTTCATCGTCGTTTTGCCGACACTACCCGTGATCCCGATGACCGTGAGGTGAGGATGCAGCGAACGCATGCGTACGGCCTTTGCGATGATCCGGTGCTTCATGAACGCATCGACCGGATAGAAGATGCCCCACGCGAGAGTGACCCAGAGCGGGGGAAGGAGTGCGGTCACTCCGACGCACACGGACACCCAGCTGCCGGACTGCATGAAGAGGAGAAGGCCTGCCCCGGCAAGCGGAAGCAGGAGTGCAAGCAAGGTGATAATGATGGCCTTGAGCGTCCACACAGGAGCACGCTGCCGTCTGGATCCGGCCTGCATGCATCCGATACCGGTCAGGAGAATGAGGAGCAGGAGGGTCAGTTCACCGTCGTACGGTGCTGCGGTGAGCGGGAGAAGGAGAGAGGCAGTGATCAGGAGAGCCCAGACAGCGCCGATGGCAGGGCGGAAGATGCCGAACAGCTGGAGGAACCAGTGTTCTTTTCCGAGGTGCTCGGAGAGCCGGTCGATGCGCCATTCTTTCTGCTGGAAGAGACGCACGAGCGTGAGCGTCGGTGACAGCAGGGCGAGAGCGAGGATGAAGACCGTCATGCAGCCATTCTAGCGCGGATCACGTCCGCGATCTCCTGTGCTTTCTCCCGGTGCACGGCGTGTCGTACGCCCTCGTAGGCGTGGAGTACGGCATTCGGGATGAGATTCTCCATGAGGAGGGCATCGCTGAACGGTGTCATGCCATCCTGCTTGCCCCAGAAGAGATCGGTCGGGATGCGGACATCGGGAAGGAGCGACCGGAGATCTTCGGCACTCACATGAATGAGCGTCTGCTGCATGATGCTGCTCGCCTTCTCATAGTCATGGACACGGACGAGCCTGTAGAGGAGCTTCCTGCCCAGCGGCTGCAGCGCTTTCAGTCCCGGGATCGAGAGCAGCGCCTTCCCTGATTTCGCGAGCGTGAGTCCGAGAATGCGCTTGAAGTGACGGGGGTGCCGGATGCCGGCGGCGCCGCAGAGGAAGAGTCCGTCGATCGGCAGGCCGCGGGTGGCCGCGAGCTTGATGGCGATACGTCCTCCGTGCGAGTGTCCGAGCAGGAAGAACGGTCCCTTCACATGGTGCTTGATCCAGGCTTCCGTCCATCCTGCGTAGTGATCCGTCGTCCATGGTTTCCTTGGCTCCGGCTCTTTGCCGAAACCCGGAAGATCGGGTGTCAGGATCTCAATGCCACTTCCCTTGAGTGCGGCGCGGAGTTCCGTGAAAGACTCCTTGGAACCTCCCCAGCCGTGCAGGCAGACGAGTGTGCGTGTCATCACTGTCATAGTACCTCAAGGCCGTCCCTTGCCGTGGTTATTGCTAAATATATCATAGTATAGTATAATATAGGTGTCCCAATACCCATATACCCATGATCAAGAATACGCAGACACTCTCTCAGCGTGAGCACAATCTTCTCCTCGCGCTCACCTTTGGTGTCATTGCCTTTGGAACGGTCTTCGTTTCGGTCTTTCCGCCGAGTGATGAAAATTCAACACATGCTCAGTCGGGACAGAGCTCCTCGTTCTCCATTCCGACACTCGCGAAGCCGAGTTCATCGTCCACCAGTTTCTCGATGCCGACGGTCACATCCTCAAAGTCGTCTTCCGCTTCCAGCTTCTCGATGCCTGCTCTCACCACCAGCTCGGTGAGCAGCTCCGCATTCTCGATTCCGACGACCACGACCTCGAGTACGGGCCTCTAGCCCCGGTTTTCCGCTCGCATCCTGCAGCAGCGGCTTTTTCTGCGTCAGAACATTGACAAACATGCGAAAAAGGTACATTGATTGTGTCAATGAACCCTGATTTGCCGAAGGATCGCGCGCGCATGACCGAAACACACCAGTTTGCTGTAGGCACGGATGCGCCGGTGACGGACAGTGATGTGGGTTTCGAGATGCATGAGTCGCCGACCCCTGTGGCCAGCGAGGTCGTCCGTTCCGCGATCCTGAACGCGTTCCATCTCTCGCAGGAGCATCCGGCTGTTTCCGGTATCCGCGCTTCACTCAGTGCAATGGACTTCGGTGCGGCGCCCCGCAATCCCGTCGTGGAGGAGGCGCTCGGTTTCCTCTACAGCAACCCGCAGGCACCTGCGATGGTGCGTGAGCGCCTCGACCGCAGGGATGAGGAGGATTTCACGATCGAAGCGAGTGATGGCAGGAAGTTCTTCGTCATCACGCCGATCGGAAAGGGTGGCTTCGGTGCGGCGTACCTCGTTGAAGATGCCGCTTTCCCGCCCGAAGACCGTCGTCATACGCAGGTGATCAAGCAGCTCACGACCGTTGCCGTCCGCCCGGAGCTCCGGCGCGGGAATTGGGAGCAGGCCGGACCGGATGTACAGAACGCGGTGCCGCGCTTCAACCGTGAGGCAGCGATTGCACGGGCTCTCACGGAGGGAGGCATGGGTCCGATGACGCCGAAGTACCTCGGTCGTGGAGAGCGGTCAGTGACTGATACGTCCGGTGCCTCGAAGCTGTTCCCGTTCATCCAGTACGAGTTCGCCCACTGTCTCGCGCTTGACCAGTTCCGCCAGAGCGGCCGCGGACAGCTCTCGCTCTCCGCATTTCACGACCTCGCCGCTCACATTGCGGGCACGATGCACGCGTTCCATGAATCCGGATACATCCACCGTGATGTGAAGCCGGGCAATTTCCTCGTCCGTTCCGATGGCAACGCTGTCATGATCATCGACTTCGGTCTGGCCAAGGAGCGCGCAGGGGATCAGTTTGATGCGAAGGAATTGGCCGCCACCCAGCTCACGCAATCCCAGATGACCTTCGGCACCAGCAGATACATGGCACCAGAGCAGTGGGGGAGTGCCGCGAAGGTCACGCCGGCTGCCGACTGGTACTCGGTGTATCTCGTTCTGTATCACACGCTCACGGGGCAGGATGTCTTCAAGGGAGAGAGTCACTCGGAGCTCTACAAGGCACATCTCATGGAAGATCCGCTTCCCGCGCTGCAGCATCTGCGCGAGATCGGACTTTCTCCCGAGATGGTTGACCTCTTCCGCCGCGGTATGTCGAAGACCGCTCCGGAGCGCCCGACCGGTGAGGAGGCGCTGCAGATTCTCCTCAAGCACTCGAGTTACGGCGGCGTCACGCCGGGGCAGTTCATCGATTCCGTCCGCAGGAGCGAGAGTCCTCTCCGCATTCCCGAGAATGTCCGTGACTCCGTGAGCCGGAGCGACGCGCCGTTTCTTTCGGGCTTTCCGGATCAGAACGGTGACCGTGGTGCGAGCAGGATGTTCGAAGTGTTCCAGCAGTATCCTGAGGCAACCGTGCGCGCCACGCGTTCGAAAATGGGCAAACTCCTCTGGCCGACCGTTGCACTCACGGGGCTCGCCGTTGCGGCAACTGCCGGGTATGCACTCGTCCAGCGTTTTGGAAGCCCGCGTGCCG
>CAZDRX010000022.1:4972-18761 GCA_964508225.1 uncultured Candidatus Peribacteria bacterium | reverse complement strand
TTGGAGGAAGGGGACTCGGTGAATCTGGAGCGCGCGATGCCCGCAAGCGGGCGCTTCGAAGGCCATATCGTCCTCGGGCATGCGGAAGGAACCGGCATGGTGAAGGCGCTCGGCAGCGGACTCCTGACCATTCTCATTCCGGATCATCTCTGTCCGTACGTCGTGCTCCACGGCTGCATCATGATCGACGGTGTCGCGCTCACGGTAGCGGAATTGCACGGATCCGATGTGACGATTGCGGTGATCCCTCATACCCTGAAGCTCACGACGCTTGCGTCGCTCAAGCCCGGAGATGCGGTAAACCTTGAGACGGACGTGTTGGCCAAGTACATTCTGAAAGCCCATGACGCACAGTGAGACCCCTGCCCTCGGCAAGACTCAGGTGAATCCCGATTGGAAGATCGTGATTATCCGCTCGGTGTGGTACCCCGAGCTCACCTCCGCACTCGTGGATTCCGCGAAGACAACGCTCCTCAAGTCAGGGATTGCGTCCGGCAACATCGCGGTCATCGACGCTCCCGGATCCTTTGAGATCCCGCTCCTCGCGCAGTCTGTCTTCGACGATGCCGACGGTGTCATCGCGTTCGGGATCATCGTGCAGGGCGTCACGCACCATGCGAAGATCGTGGCTGAGGAATCGGCAAGAGGATGCATGCAGGTCCAGCTCGAAGCCGGAAAACCCCTCGTGTATGAGGTGCTCTTCGTCGACAGTATCGACGATGCGCGCTCACGCTCCATCGGTCCGGACTCGAAAGGTCCGATCGCCGCCGAGACGCTGATCACTCAGCTTGCGAGATTGTCTGAATTGCGCTGAAGAAATCTTGTACAACAGAAGTGTTCAAGTTACGCTTGAGGCTCATCGGCTTCCCGCTTCTGTATGCTTCACCGTTCCGCGCTCCGTCTTGCGATTGCAGGCGGCCTCCTCTTCCCTCTCGTGGCGCTGGCCGCGGGGATGTTTCCGGATGTCGGAGACACCTACCCCTTCAAGGGAGAGATCGAGTCACTCGCACGTGCGGGTGTGATCAACGGGAATCCGGACGGGAAGTTCAACCCTGACAGGAGCGTGAACCGCGCGGAATTCCTGAAGCTGCTCTACACCGCTTCCGGCAGAAAGCCCGTCATTCTCTCGGGTTGTTTCACGGATGTCGATCGCGGCAGCTGGTACGAAGCGTACGTGTGTGATGCTGCATCCAAGGCCAATGCTTTCGTGCAGGGCTACAGTGATGGACGGTTCCGTCCGGCCAGTCCTGTGAGCCGCACAGAGGCTCTCAAGATGGTCTTCACGGTCTTCGGTCTCGCTGCACCGGAAGTGACGTCCGCCGATCAGGATCTCATCAAATTCGTCGATATCTCGGTTTCCGCGTGGTACAGCCGTTACATCATCGCTGCGTACAAGAACGGCATGTTCCCGATCACAGGACAGTCGGGCGTCCGCTTCTACCCTGACCGCGAACTCACGCGAGGCGAGGCTGCTGCGTACATTTTCAATGCACAGGTGGCGATGAAGAAGGCGATGCTGTCCTCGTCTGCTTCGTCGAGTGCATCGTCCGTTGCTCCCGCAGACATCATCAAGCAGGTGACGTTCCCCTTCAAAGACACGGACAAGTTTCTCGCCAAGCGTCCCACGAGCTACCAGTTCCGCATCAATGCGAAGGGCGTCGTCCATGTTCAGGCGGACGTCATCGGGTTCTATCCGTCCGAGATCACGTGCCGTCTGTACTTGATCGAGAATGACGGGTTTAGCAACGAGTACTATCTCGGCACCCAGACTGCCAACAGCTGCATCCTCAACGTGAACGTCCGTCCGGGTACGTATCATCTCCAGCTCCAGCCGACCGTCGCGGACGTGAACTTCACCGTGAATGCGAGCGTGGGTACGGGTGACGGAAACGACGGTTTCCTCGATGCCATCTGGCTCAAGTCCGGCACGCCGCGCACCGGCATGATGGAACCGAACGATCTCGGCGATTGGTACAGCTTCACCGTCGAGAAGGAGATGGATGGCACCGTGGAGGTCTCGGGCACATCCAAGGTGGATTGCATCATCTACACGCCCAAGGAGGTCGACCAGTACGGATTCACCGGTCCCGAGTGCGGCAAGCCGTATCACTTCTTCCCCGGCGACGAGTACATCATCGGTATCGGCCGCGGGATGAACGATCTCGAGAAAACGGTGACCTACACCGTCAAATGGCAGTAAGGCTCGGGTGCGCTTGAGACGCGTGCTATGATCCCCGTGCATGAAGCACGCGCTCAAACAGCACGTCTCGACGGCTCTCGCTGCCCTGAAGAAGGGAAAGTTCGTCATCGTGGTCGACGATGAGGATCGTGAGAACGAGGGCGACCTTGTGCTTGCGGCAGAGTTCGCGACGGCAGAGAAGCTTGCGTTCATGATCCGTCACACCGGCGGTGTCGTGTGTCTTGCGCTCAGCAATGTGATTGCGGATCGTCTCGAGCTGCCTGCTATGGTCCTCAAGAACACGAGCAAGCGCGCCACGCCATTCACGGTGAGCATCGAAGCCAGAGAGGGTGTGGACACCGGTATTTCCGCTGCTGATCGGGCCAAGACAATCCTCACTGCGATGAACCCGAAGTCCCGCCCCGAGGATTTGAGCCGCCCCGGTCACGTCTTTCCTCTCCGTGCACAGGATGGAGGCGTGCTCTGGCGCAGCGGTCACACGGAGGCGTCCGTGGATCTCTGCAAGCTTGCAGGACTCAAAGAAGGAGCCGTCATCAGTGAGCTGATGAAGGAAGACGGCACGATGATGCGCCTGCCGGAACTGAAGAAGTTTTCTGCTGACCACGGCATTCCGCTCCTGACCGTGAAGGATCTGATCGCACAGCGCCGTTCGTGTGAATCACTCATTCTTCTTGCAGCGAGGAGTGAGCTTGAGACGCGGTATGGCCACTTCGAGATTTCCGTGTACACCGATGTCGCACGCCGCGAACACGTCGCACTCAAGATCGGGAATGTGACACCCGACAAGCCGACCCTCGTGCGCGTGCACTCGGAGTGCATCACGGGGGACGTCTTCGGTTCCTGCCACTGTGATTGCGGCGGACAGCTCGATCTCTCGCTCCAGCGCATTGCGAAGGAAGGGAAGGGCATTCTCGTGTACCTCCGTCAGGAAGGGCGCGGCATCGGACTCACGAACAAGATCCGTGCGTACGCGCTCCAGCACCTCGGGTATGACACCGTGGATGCGAACCGTGCCCTCGGCCTCCCCGATGACCTCCGTGAGTACGGTGTGGGTGCGCAGATCCTCAAAGATCTGGGTGCGGGCAAGATCCGCCTCCTCACGAACAACCCGAAGAAGGTCCATGGTCTCGGTGGCTACGGTCTCACAATCTCCGAGCAGCTCCCGATTGAGATCAGTCCGAAGGGCGCGAAGCAGAAGAAGTACCTGAAGACGAAGAAGAAGCGGATGAAGCACAGTTTGCGGAAGGTCTAAAAAATCCCCCTGAAGCCGTTGCATGCGGTGCTTCAAGGGGAGGTTGCTCACGTCGAGCAGGTCATACGTGCCTTGCGCAGGCGTTCGGCCAGCGCGGGTGTCGGGTGGTACACGGAGATTGTTTGACTGGTTGGGCCGTGCTCTTCGATCATTCGGTCAAGCATTCCTGCTCGAGTCAGGCGGAAGACCGCTCGCTCGAACAGCTTGATCGGGAGAGGATCGAAGAATGCCAGTGCGGTTTCTTTTCCGTACCCGGGTTCGACGATCGGCTGCTTCCCGAACGTCGCGATCCAGTTCCAGCATCCTTTCCAGAAGCTCCACCGCACACTGCGTGAGTAAGAACTCCAGACGGGGAGGACATCCCGGTGGATGCAGCCCCAACTGAGGGCGTACCAGGACCCCGGCGGCGAGCGTTGCTCGTCGTCGAGAGTTCCCGGATACCCCGTAGGGTTCAGGAACATGATCGCAGTCAGAAACTCGAACAGATCGGGGAACGCGCATTCAATTTCTTCTCCTGAATACGGGATGAGGTCCGGCATCTCGGCGGCGACGGGCCGCACGACATGCACGAACGAGGGACGGGGAACGGGGGCACAGAAGGTTGATCCGCCACACATGGCACAACTCCGACGATGGAAAGGAACGGGTCGTCGCCTGAACCGTTCAGACGACGTGTACTGCAGTACGCGCACACCGTAGGGTCTCCGTTTCCGGAACGGAAATTTTCCGGAGAAAAATGATAAAATTGAAGAAAATGTTTAATTTTTAACAATTATGCCCTATCCTATACACATGATCACCATCGCCCAAACCATCGAAAAGGTCATTGCAGGCCATCCAAGCTACGGAGAAGCTCTTCGGGAAGGAATCGTAAACTTCAGCGCACTCGCCCGGAAAATGAAGCCGGAGATTGAGGAGATCCTCCTCGAAGACGTCACGGAGGGATCGATCGTGATGGCGCTCCGGCGCCGGAGCGCCGATCTCGCGGAGAAGTATCCGAAGGAGACGGTGCATCCCATCAAGAACATCACGGTGCGCTCCGACATCGTCGAATATGCGTTCCTCTCGACGCCGGAATTGAATAAAATTCATCAAAAACTCCTGACCATCGCGGAGAAGCACGACAATCCCTTCATCGCGTACGGACAGGGAACGGGGGAATCGACGTTCGATCTGAGTGCGTCGCTCGCTCCTGCGCTCGAGACGCTTACCAAGGGCCAGAAACGCATCGCTAAGTATACGAATCTCTCGGTCATCAGCATCCGCATGCCACTCGAGACCGTGACGCTCCCCGGCGTGTACTATCCATTCGTGAAGGCGTTCGCGTGGTCCGGGATCAACGTCTATCAGATCATCTCCTACTTCACGGAGGTAAACTTCATCATCGACGACAAAGACATCGAGCGTGCATTTACACTCATGAAGACACTCGCCAAGCGCGCGAAGCAGGCCTGATCACGTCAGTAGCTTGAGCACCGTGTTCCAGTTCCGCGTCGTTACCTCTTTGCCGAATTCCTTCTCCACGATCTTCATCGCATCCACGGTGCCGGATCCTTTGCTCAAGTCGAGGACGCTCATCACTTCGCCCGTCGTGACCTTGAGAATCCTGAAATCTCCCTCTGGTGATGTGTAGGGGATCTTCAGGGTGCTCTTCGGCTTCCCGGGGAGAAAGGTGATGTACAGACGGATATCCGGTGCGACGGTGATACCCTTGAACGGATCGGCTTTGGCGAGTGCCACAATGTCAGAAATCTTCCGGATGATGAACGATGATGTGAAGCCGAACGTCTTCTCGAATTGCTTCTCGCACGAGGAACGGATTTGCTCGGCATCACGTTCGGTTGTTTCGAAGACAGCGTTGCCGCTTGCAAGCAGTGTCTTCACGTTTGTGTACCCCATCTTCTCGAGCATCTTCTTGAGTAGTGCCATCGGGACTTTCTTGTTTCCGCCGACGTTGATGCCGCGGAGGAGCGCGACGTAGGCAAGAAGGCTTGTACTCATCACAAGAAGCATACCTCGTTTTGTCGAGCGTTACTTCTTTGTCGCGCCAAAGAAGTAACCAAGAAAGGCGCTATGCGCTTCAGAACTTGCCCGCCTGCAGGCGGGCTTCGGACATGAAGCGCAATCTTCGATGAGAGAATTTCAGGCAGGCAGAAAGAGTGCGGCGAAGGCAAGCTTTGCTTGCCTGGAGCCGCCACCTTGCCGGAAGGATAGCTCACGAAAGGAAACCCGGAGGGTTGCCTTTCATGTACTCATGGTGCGCCCGGCAGGATTCGAACCTGCGACCCCCTGGTTCGAAGCCAGGTGCTCTATCCGGGCTGAGCTACAGGCGCACGTAATCGGCAGAATACATCAAACCTCTCGTCGAACCATGTTCAGACACGAGCAGGTAGTCGCAGATGTAGACAGGGATGACATCGGATCATTATACCACGTTTTCATCATCTTTCAGAGGGTGTATCGTTTTGTCATGTCCAACGATGACGAAGCCTTCGTGAGCCAGAGCTCCGCCGAGTACCTTGAGTCGCCGAATAAGGCGAAGATGAAGGCGCTCAAGGACAAGCTGAAGAAGCAGGGGATCAAGGTGGCTGCCGACAAGCAGGGTGATCTGAAAGCCCTCAAGCTTGCGCTGCTAAAGGGACAAGTCGCCGACAAGAATGATACGAAGACAGCTGATGAGAGTGCGGATGCCAAGGGTACTGCGCAGGGAACCAAGACGCGTGAGCAGCAGATCTCCTCAGCCAAGCTCGGTGCGGACACGAAGCAGTCCGCCGATCAGATCGTGGCGCAGAATCAGCAGGACGAAAAGGCAGAGGACGCTCTCAAGGAAGACGAGGTGCAGAGCGAGGATGCTTAAGCCGCCCAGTCCGTGTGCACCATGCCCGGACGGTCGAGCCGTTCGTATGTGTGCGCACCGAAGAAGTCGCGCTGTGCCTGCGTGAGATTCTGCGGCAGGCGTGCCGTACGCAGGCTGTCGAAGTAGCTGAGTGACGCCGCGAACGCCGGTACGGGAATGCCGGCGAGCACGGAAGCCGCCACGACCTTGCGCCACTTTCCGTGACGGTCACGGAAGAGTTCCATGATCTCGGGATCGAGGAGCAGGTTCTTCGGTGCGGGGGATTTCCGGAACGCCTCCTCAAACGTCTTGAGCAGCGTCGAACGGATGATGCAGCCGCCCTTCCAGATGCGGCAGACCTCGGGGAGATCGATGTTCCATGCATGCGCATCGCCCGTGGCCTGGATCATCGCGAAGCCCTGCGCGTACGAGCAGATTTTGCTTAAGTACAGCGCATCCTTCACGGCGCGCTCAGAGAGCTTGGGCTCTTTGAGTTCCAGCGTGCCGATTGCGGCTTCGGCTTCCGTCCGGAGGTTCTTGAGCGAGGAGAGGAGACGTGCGTCTACGGCAGCGGTGATGGTCGGGATCGCGGTGCCTTCGTCCAGTGCCGCTTGCGTCGTCCACTTGCCGGTACCCTTCTGCTTCGCCTCGTCCTTGATTCTATCGATCAGGTCACCGCTTCCCGCCGCATCCTTCTTCGTGAAGATCGCCGCGGTGATCTCGATGAGAAACGACTTGAGTTCGCGGCTGCGGTTCCACTTGGCGAATGTTTCGCCGATCTCCGCGTTGCCGAGCTTCAGGACGGACTTCATGAGGTGGTACGCCTCGGCGATGAGCTGCATGTCGCCGTACTCGATGCCGTTATGCACCATCTTCACGAAGTGCCCCGATCCGCCGCCGCCGATGTACGCGAGGCACTTGCCGCCGCTTCCGTCCTTGGCGGCCATCTTCTTCAGGAGTGGCTCAAGGCGGTCGTAGGCTTCGCGTGATCCGCCCGGCATCATGCTCGGACCGTTCAGTGCCCCTTCTTCGCCGCCGGAGACGCCCATGCCGAGGAAGTGGATCTGACGTTGCTGGAGCTCTACGATCCGCCGTTCTGTGTCCGTGAAGTGACTGTTGCCCGCGTCGACGATCGCATCACCGGGAGAGAGCAGCGGCAGGAGTTCGCCGATCACCGCGTCCACTGGCGCGCCGGCGTTCACCATGAGCACGATCGACCTCGGCGCGGGGAGCGCGGACACGAGGCCTTCGAGTGTGTGACACGCGACGAAATTCCCCTCAGCGCCGTGATTCTTGATGAAGAGATCGGTCTTCTCCTGCGTCCGGTTATACACGGCGACGGTTGCACCATTGCGCGCCGCGTTCCGTGCGAGATTGGCGCCCATGGTGCCGAGGCCGATCAAACCAAGATGATGCATAGGATTCTTGACATTACGGAAGTTGCCTGTACTATGCGCTTTCAATGAATTCTTTGGAAGACATTTCGGGCAGTGAGACCCCAGAGCAGGGTGCACCCGACCATATCTCAGTTGCTGCAGCTGAGCTCAAGGAGGGACAGTTTTCGCGCGATGACATTGATGTGTATCTGTCCGCGGTTCTGCCAAAGACGAAGGAATTTTCTCTTTCGACGCCGGATGCGCAGGACGTGGTTCTGACGGCGGTGTCGGAAGTGGCTGCCCGCGTTCCCTCGGTCGCGAACGGAAGCATGAATGCCCACACGCTCGCACTCGGACTGACGGCAGCTCTGAGTCGCACCGCTCGCATCTCGCATCAGACGTACGGGGAGCTTGTGAAATGGCTCAGCTCCGATCACGAGGAAGCCACGGTCCAGCGTGCTGCCTGAAGTCTCCTGAATCCGACTACGCACCTTTGCCGCTCACCTTCTTCCAGTCATCCTGGAATTTCTTGAGCCCGTTGTCCGTCAGCGCGTGACCGGGCAGTTTCTTGAAGACGTCGACCGGAATCGTGCAGATGTGCGCGCCGAGACGGGCAGCATCCACGATGTGGCGCGGGTGGCGCGTGGAGGCCACGAGCACCTCCGTCGCGAACTTCGAGTGACTCCAGACTTCCATGATCTCCGCGATGAGCGCCATGCCATCCTCCCCCTGATCGTCGAGACGTCCGATGAACGGACTGATGATCGTGGCTCCGGCCTTGGCGGCGAGGATCGCCTGCGGCACCGAGAAGACGAGCGTCACGTTCGTGCGGATCTTCTTCTTGGAAAAGTGGCTGACGGCCTTGAGTCCCTCCGTCGTCATCGGCACCTTCACGACCACATTCTTGTGCCAGCTTGCGTACTCCTCGCCCTGCTTGATCATGCCGGGAGCATCCGTGGCGGTGACCTGCGCGCTCACACACGGGACATGTGAACACATCTCGAGGATGGTCGCCTTGAAGTCTTTCCCTTCCTTCATCACGAGGGATGGATTCGTCGTGACGCCGTCGAGGACTCCCCATGCCGCGATCTCGGCGACGGAGGCGGTATTGGCGGTGTCGAGGAAGAGCTTCATGGGATGGTGGTGAGAAAGTGGCCACAGTATAGCCTTTCCCGACGCGGTTCGCATTCCCTGCGCCGCCCGTTTTCGGGGTATCCTCTGCCCGATGCATCGAAGAATCCCCTCCATCGTCGCATTCGTTGTGGTGCCCGTGGTCACGGTATTGCTCGTCACGGCATACGTGTTGCACCTGCGGGGACTGGAACTGCGCCGTGAACTCCTCAGCCAGTTCAACGGGATCACCGCTCCCGCGACGGACGCGATCATGACGGACGACGCACTGATGAAGAAATACATCGTGACGTACGGACCTGCTCCCACGATGAAGGTGATGATTCAGGCGGCGGAGAAGGCTCACCTCGACTGTCACAACCGGGCGCATCAGTTCGGCCGCGTCAGTTACGAGGAGTTCGGCGATGAAGTGCTCAAGCTCAATCTCCCCGAGTGCCATTCGGGCTTCTATCACGGATCGATCGAGGCATACTTCCGGAAGAACGGTACGGATCACCTCAGAGACAAACTCTCCTTCATCTGTCCGGATTCGCTCAATCTCTTCTTCATGCATCAGTGCAGGCACGGCCTCGGTCACGGACTCATGGCGTGGTCGAGCTACGATCTGCCCGGCACACTGGAGTTCTGCAACATGATCAGTGATGACGGGGGAAAATCCTCATGCAGGACGGGCGCATACATGGAGAACATCGTGGGCTCGCTCACCGACAGCGACGAAGCCAGAGCGCTCGGTCACTTCACGAAATACCTCTCGAATGATCCGCAGTACCCGTGCACCGTCGTGAAAGATGAGTACAAAGGAGACTGTTACTTCCTCCAGACCGACCGCATGTACCAGCTGAACCGCACCTTCCAGGCCATCGCGGACGGGTGCGCGGCAGCGCCCGAGGCGTACCAGTACACCTGCTATCCGAGCATGGGCCGTACGATCAGCGGACTCACACGCGGACAACCCGAGAAGGCACTGCAGGGCTGCAGACTCATCAAGGATCACGCGCATCGCGTGGAGTGCATCGATGCCGTCGCGAAAGATCAGCTCTGGGATCCCTCGGGTGCCGAGGCCGGGATCACCTTCTGCTCCATGGTTCCGCCCGAAGACGGTCAGGATGCCTGTTACCGTGGCCTTCTGTATCACGCAGCATTCGTCCTCTCGCCGGAGCAGCGCATGGATTTCTGCGCACGCATTCCCATGCCGATGCGTGACCAGTGTCTCGAAGGCAGTGCCTACCCGTCTTCCTCTTCCGCATCGTGAACAATACTCTGAGACTTGCGGTCATTCTCTCCTTCCTGCTCGTATCCTGTGGCACTCCGGTGCCTGATCGTGCGAATCCCGCCGCCACCATCCACATGACGAAGGACGCGATCAGTCCTGATCCCGTGAACATCAGAAAAGGGGAGACGGTGTGCTGGGTGAACGAGGACACCGTGAACCGCTGGCCCGCCTCGAATATCCATCCCACGCACGAGATCTATCCGGAGTTCGATCCGAGAGGTGGCGTGAAGCCCGGGGAGACGTGGTGTTTCACGTTCCGGAAGCCCGGAATCTGGAAGCACCACGATCATATTTTCCCGGGAATCGTCGGAACAGTGAACGTCGAGTGAAGGAAATGCTATGATCCTCTTCCGTGAGACTCAGCGACTGCATGTCCGACGGCTGGTCGATCTTCTTCACGGCTGTGGCCGTGGTGATGTTTGTCACGCTGACGGCGCCTGCTCTCTTCGGTTTCCAGAACTACACGCAGTGGGGCGGCATGTATGACGACCACTGGTGTCATGCCGAGGTCTACACCGTGGATCCCTACCTGAACCCCGGAGCCAAGCGGGACGAGATCACCGCCGGTGACATGGGGCAACCCCGTGTGTACAGCGCTCCCTCGCACAACCGTTTCACCTGTCTCGTCTGGGTGCGCACACTGTGCAACACGAAATCAAAGGACGGATGGCGGATCGGCTGGGTGGAGCCCAAGCTCCAGAGCGAGCTCTATCTTGGAAAACAGAACGCCTGCGCCCTCTCCCTCCCCGGCACCGAACGCTGGTACTACCATGCCAAACCTTAAATCTCTCACACCGACGGCGGTCTGGCGGTACGTGCCGCAGGCGTTCGTCGGACTCTTCTTCCTGTCGGCCGCGTTCCTGAAGTGGTGGGAGTCCCTGTTTGGCCCCCACCGTTTTTCGCTGAGTCAGGTCTTCGACAGCTGGCTCGGCCAGCGACTCGGCTGGGAGCCGTACATGAGCTTCATGCACTGGTCGCAGCCGTACGCCGACCAGCTCGCTGTCGTCGTCATCGCCTGTCAGGCCATTGCGGGTTTCCTCCTCGTCATGAACTACCGGACCCGTGTTGCCGGTCTTCTCATCTTCTTCGTCCAGCTCAATGTCTACCTTGCCGTCTACCACCAGATCGAACTCAGGAACCTCAACGCAGAGGCACTCTGGCTCGGCATTTTCTTCTTTGCGAGACCGGAGATGAACGGTCGTCTCTGGACGCTCATGACGTATGCGCTTGCCATCGCGATGTTCACACATCTCACGGGGCGATACTTCATGTTCGGCGATCCGTTCCCCGGCAACTTCGGCTGGCAGTTCGAGCAGTTCACATACACGAACATGAGTGCGTGGCCGGGTCTGAAGATTTTCGTTGCATGGGTCTTCTCGGGCAGGAGCGGACCGCAGCTCTGGGCGGCGTCGTGGTGGATCAAGCTGGCACTCTCCATCGGGCTCCTCACGCGGTACCGGCTCCACGCGGGAGCTGCCCTCCTCGTCTACATGTTCGGCGTCACGCTCGTGTGGCTGAACACGTTCTCCTGCGAGGGAGTCTTCTGGGTGATGATTCTCTACGTCTGGGTGACGCATGAGCTCGAACTCCAGCGGTCGTCGAACAAGCCTCCCATGACGTTGCTTCCCTGACGATGCCGGCCGTGAAGACCCGAACGGCTCTCTCGGTCCTCACATGCGGTGTGGATGAAGCGGGTAGAGGAGCGCTCGCGGGACCCGTGGTGGCCGGTGCCTGTATTCTTCCCGCGCGCAGACGTATTCCGGTACGCATTGCAGACAGCAAGCAGATGAGCCCCGAGCAGCGGGAGGAGTCGTACGTGTGGCTCCGTGAGAACGCCGTCTGCGGCGTGGGCCTCGTGGATGCGGGTGAGATCGACCGCATCGGTATCCTGGCGGCCACCGAGATCGCGATGCAGCAGGCGGTGGCAGAGATCGCGCGTCATCACCCCGACCTCTACCTGCTCGTCGACGGGCGCGATGCGTTCTGGTTCGATCACCCGCACAGTTCCATCGTACGCGGCGATGAATCCGAGCCGTGCATTGCCGCTGCATCGATTCTCGCCAAGGTCACGCGCGACCGCCGGATGCACGAGCTGGATGAGGAGGTTCCGACGTACGGATTCGCCGAACACAAAGGCTACGGAACCTCCGATCACTTCGAAGCGATCCGGACGATCGGAGTCTCTGCTCAGCACCGCAGGACGTTTCTCAGGAACCTCTGAGCGCCGCCACCCTTCGCTGGAGCTCCTCGACTTCTTCCTGGTAAGACGGGATCTTGTATCCCTTGGAAAGATTCTTCGCGGAATCGAGCGCCATGCGCATCGCGAGATCGAGAGCGGTGTTGTCGGGTTCTGCTTTCGCAAGTTCGGCCCTCGCGGCATTTATGTGGTGCTGACAAAACAGTTTGAGCAAGTCCGCGTGCACCGCGTCGATTTCCGCCGGAGCGTCCACTCCATCCATCATGTACGTCGTCTCGACATCCCCGAGGTTCTTCAGGTGACCGTCGATCTCGGCGAGGTTATCGGTGGGTGACTCGACAAATTTCGCCGCAGCGATGGCAAGAGCGCGGTCGGTTTCGTTCTCGACGCCGCCGAAACGGAGGAGGAACCGGACATCGTCTTTCGTTGCTTCGTCGGCTGCAGGAACTGCAGCGCTTTCTGCGCCAGAAGGACTGGCTGCTGCATTCGGGTCGAGTTCGGGATTTTGCATACTGATATATTACAGCATGAATGTATCTAATGTCAAAGAATCTTCTGTCTGAGAGGTCATGTCAGGGCTCTGGATTGAACTTTCGGTGCATCGACCTCATTTCTTTGACTCTTCGAATGAGAGGGTCATAGTGATATGTATGGGTATCAACGCTGAGCTCGGCGTAGGGATCGCGGGTGATGATGTGCTCGCGCAGGATCGTCCGTATACGCTTGCGCTCCTCCGCAGTGCATATGGATTCAGGAATTCCAGCGAGGCCGAAGCGGCACTCGCGGTTTTTCAGGAAGCAGCAGCCGCGGCGAAAAGAATCAGGGGTGCAATAGTTTCAGCTCCCCAGGACTGACGCTCTCTCCAGCGATGAAAAATTGGTGCGCCCGGCAGGATGTGAACCGTACGACCCTGAAGCTCACAAGCTGATGCTCTATCCAGCGATGAAAAAATTGGTGCGCCCGGCAGGATTTGAACCTACGACCCCCAGCTCCGCAAGCTGATGCTCTATCCAGCTGAGCTACGGGCGCACACGCTGTCTTGAAAACAGCCCGCAAAGGCTATCAGTTTTCTTTCCATGCGGCAATCGTCCCTTTTCAGGCGCTCTTCTTGCTCCGGAGCACGATCCAGGCCACCACGGCGCTGCAGAGCACCGCAATGGCGATCATGAGGAGGTGATCTTCGGAATTGCTGACGATTTCCATGAGGAAGCCGTACTGCCGCCCGCCGAACCATCCTGCAAAGCTGAGGATCGTCGTGCGGATCACGCAACCGAGGAAGCTGTAGAGCATGTACTCCATGACGGGGATCTGTGCGAGACCGGCGATGATGGACACCGCCATCGTGGGCACGCCGGGGATCGCGCGCGTGCCGAAGATGATGACTTCATCCGAGAACGTCTTTGCCGACCATGCCTTCAGCTTCTCGATCGTGGACCAGTCGATGCCGATGTACTTGCCGAAACGGTCGATGGCCACCTTCTCTCCCATGCGTGCGATGGTGTAGGGGAAGAGTGAGCCCAGCGT
>CAZDRX010000022.1:0-4962 GCA_964508225.1 uncultured Candidatus Peribacteria bacterium | reverse complement strand
AGAATCACCTTGAAGAGCAGTGCCATCGCGGCCTCCTGTCCGTGGAGTCCGTGCGTGAGGACGAGTCCGGCGGTGAAGACGACGATGGTCGACGGAATCGGTGCGATCATCTCCTCCGTCACGCTCGCCAGAAAAACCCCGAGGGCGCCGTAGGCCTGAATGAGGGGCTCGATGTGTTGTACCAGCGTTTGGAACATAATTTTCCTTGCTGCCGGAACGACGAAGATTGATGGTGGAGCTCAGGGGACTCGAACCCCTTACCTCTTCCATGCCATGGAAGCGCTCTACCAGATGAGCTAGAGCCCCACGGATTCAGGTAGCCGGGGGAGTATATCGGCTCCCCGTTCACAATTGAAGGGATTTTGGTATAGTCAGGCCATGCCTACTGTCACTTTTCTCCTCGGATCCAAGGTCGACACCGATTTCGCGAAGACCATCGCCAAGATCCTCGACGAGTACGGGGTTTCTTCCGAGATCGTCGTCGCTTCCGCGCACAAAGTCCCCGAGAAAGTGGTGAAGGTGATCGAGACACTCAACGCCCGTACGGAGCCCACCGTCATCATCACGTGTGTCGGTATGAGCAACGGACTTGGCGGTGTCGTCGCCGGATCGTGCGTCCATCCCGTCGTGAACTGTCCGCCGCATGCGACCCTCGAAGAGTACATGGTGGACATCCACAGCAGCCTCCGCATGCCGTCCGATGTTCCCGTCATGACGGTCGCAGGTGCCAAGAACGCCGCCATCGCCACGCTCCGCATCCTCGGTCAGGCTGACAAAGCACTTCAGAAGAGGCTCCTCGAGCGCATCCGCAAAATCAAGGCGGAGTACTAGTCAGCTATGACGTACCCGCATCATCCCCTCGAACAGCCCATCGAGCGCCTGCTCGCGGCCATTGAGAATTTTGACGGAGGAAGTGGCCGATCCGGTGAAACCGCGCGAGAAGTCCGCTCTGCGATGCAGCATCTGGTGAGTGTCGCGGAGATCGATGGCGCACAGGGATCGGACGAAGTCCGTGCGATGCTGCCCCGTCAGGTGCTGTACGCGACCGGATGGTCATCACAGACACTCAGCGACATTCATCGCGACCTGCAACTCGTCATGCAGCGGGGGCCGGATCCGATGGTATGATTTGCGCATGGAATTGACGCTCGATCTTCTGAAAGAAAAACTCACGGTCTGGAAGGGGTGCGATCTTGCGAAGACCGCGAACGCGGTGCTCGGCGAGGGGAGTCCGGAAGCGAAGATCATGTTCATCGGAGAGGCTCCCGGACAGAAAGAGGACGAGCTGCGTCGTCCGTTCGTCGGTGCTGCAGGTCAGTTCCTGAATGAGCTGCTTGCCTCCATCGGGCTCAAGCGTGAGGAGGTCTACATCTCGAATGTCGTGAAGTTCCGGCCGCCGAATAATCGTGAGCCGGAGCCGATCGAAAAGGAACAGTGCATGCCGTGGCTCATGCTTGAGATCGCGCTCCTGAAGCCCAGAGTCATCGTCCCTCTCGGTCGTCACTCCCTCGGACACTTCTTCCCGAGCCAGACGATCAGCACCGCCCACGGCAAGCCCTTCAAGCTCACCGATGAGATCACCGTCTTCCCCATCTATCACCCCGCGGCAGCTCTCCATAACGGAAGTCTACGCGGAGCGCTTCAGGCTGACTTCAAGGCGCTCGCACAGTTTCTCCAGACACTCGCATGACGCAGACCCTCGCCCGTATCGCCGCCGCGGCTCTCCTCTCGCTCGCATCACTCATGGTGATCCTTTTCAACGTGAGCCCCCTTGCGTCTCCTGCCGTGGCGGTGCCGTTCTTCTTCCTCACGGTATTCCTCTCGGCGGCGAGCGTCTCCACACTGGTCTGTTACTTCATCTGGAGCCGTCTCTCCATGGAAGGGATGGACGCAGGCCGCAAGCTCTCGCTCTCGTTTCGGGAGGGGCTCCTCATCGCCACCGCCACGACACTCGTCTTCCTGTTCCTCATTCTCGAAATTCTCACATGGTGGATCGGGCTCCTCATTTTTCTCGTGTTCTTCCTCATTGAGATGGCCTTGCTCTCGTAAGCGGGGTTCTTTTTCCGTACACTTCCGTCCGATATGGCACTCTCATCCCCCTGGAACGGCTACATCGATCGCATTGCTTCCGCAGGCTCCACGGCTGATCTCGACGTCATCCGTCAGGAGATCTTCGGGCGCAAGGCGGGCGCACTCACCACTGCGATGAAGGATCTCGGTTCCCTCTCGCCAGAGGAACGCCGGACGAAGGGACAGGAGTTCAATGCGATCAAGACGGAGCTTGAGACGGCTTTTGCTGATCGCGAGCGTGCTCTCGGTGCCGCTTCGCGCGGGGCACTGGGCGACAGTGACGCTCTCGATGTGACACTCGATCTTCCCGCACAGGAATCGGGTCACCTGCACCTCGTGCATGAATTCATCCGGAAGGCCGAGGAGGTCTTCGGACGTATGGGCTTCGATTCCGCGTCGGGCCCCGAGCTCGAGACCGAGCACTACAATTTCAACATGCTCAATATCCCCGAGACGCATCCGGCACGCGACGCGCAGGATACGTTCTGGGTCAGTTCGCTGGACCGTACGGTGCTCCGGACACACACCTCCCCCGTGCAGATCCGTTACATGGAGGGCAGGAAGCCGCCCTTCCGCATGATCTGTGCCGGTAAGGTCTACCGCAAAGACAGCGACGCCACGCACTCGCCGATGTTCCACCAGATCGAAGGGCTCATGATCGGACCCGATGTCACGATGGCGAACATGAAAGCCGTCATGGAAACCGCCGTGAAGGAACTCGTGAGCACCGATGCCGACTTCCGCTGGCGCACCGGTTTCTTCCCGTTCGTGGAACCGGGTCTGGAGATGGACATGCGTTGGAGAGGGGACGAGTCGCAGAGTCGCGAGGGTCGATGGCTCGAGATTGTGGGCTGCGGCATGGTGCACCCGAACGTGCTGAAGAATGTCGGGATCGATCCAGAGAAGAACCGCGGCTTCGCGTTCGGCTTCGGCGTTGAGCGCATGATCATGATCCGTCATCAGATTCCGGATCTTCGCTTGTTCTTCAATGGTGACCTCCGTTTCCTGAAGCAGTTCTAGCCAGGATTCCGTATTTTGACAAAACAAAAATAATAGTTGAAAATAACATACTTATGACTCCCGAGGTCGTCACGCCGGCGTATTCGCTGCTGCAGCAGGAGCTCTTCGAGGCGACCGGACTCTTCTTCGATGTAGAGCAGAGTGACCGTGAGGTGAGTGTCCTTCTCCAGGGAGTGCGCGTGCTCGGGCTGCCGCAAGACGCTCTCGACAGACCGGCGGATACGGTACGGAGTTTCAAGTTCCCTCCGCATCTCAGGCAGGGGGCTCCGACGCTCTCCCAGCGGCGCGCCATTCTCCACATGCTTGGCAAGACTGCGGCGGTTCGCTCTGAGCTTCACGACGTTCTCTCGGCGGAAACCGCCGCCGGTATTCCCGAACAGCTCGCACGTTTGAGCGGACTCGAGTCCGAGATACGCGATGCCATCTGCGGGCTCATCTGGAGCCTCGACGATCTTGCGATCCAGCGTCTCGTAAACCGTCTCGGCGTTTAGGCCAGCTTCTTCGTCCTCTTGCGACCGAGATCGCCCGCTGCATTGAGCGTGTTGTGCGCGGAATCGAGGAAGATCCTGCGCTGCGCAGCCTGCTGCTGCGACATCTCCATATTGATGCGCGCTGTGCGTCCGCCGAGCCGAGCTTCGTCCGCAATCTGTTGCTTGCGGAGACCGATGAGCATCTCGGCTTCGCCGATCATGTCCGCATAGAGCTCCAGATCGGCGTTGTCGTTCAGTGCCGGCGGATTCCTGTCGAAACGTTTCACGACTTCCTCAAGGTGGGCGATATCCTCACTCGAGAAATCCACAATCGCGGCACGGTGCGTGTCGCTTGCCATGGAACCGCCGATCGCATCTTCGATCGCATCTACGGCGAAATCCGGATTGAACGAAGATTCTGCGCACGTTGCCAGATCATCCAGACGCGCCGTGAGCGTGCCGAGGGCCTCGTGTTCGTTGTGGGTGGCTTCAGCCATAGAAATGGAGGTAGTTGGTATTAATTCATATTATAGAATAAAATCTTGATTTAGTCAATAAACCGCCTTACAATGCACCGTGCACGTTCTTTGAATGCCACGGTGGAACCGTGGCGGGTGCGTGCTCTGTTCCTTTGCAGGGAGGCCGGTTATGAAACGCTTGATGTTCGTTCTCCTTCTTCTGGTGTTCTACACGGGTTGCAAGTCGACCGCACGGTCGCAACTTGATGTGAGGGCTCATGCCGTCACCATCCCCGTCTATCCAGGCTGTCCGGGTTGTGACGTGCACGTCACGTACCACCTCGAAACAGCGAGCAGATAATCGACGGATTCCTTTATTCATCCGTCACTTCAGCTGGGATCCTCGGATCCCGGCTGCTTTTAGTGTCCGTGCTTGGCTGCCCAATGCTCCGGATCGCCTGCGAAGTCCGCGATCATCTTGGCCTGCTCCTCCGTGATACGGTCCTGCTCGAGTGCCACATCGATGAGCGTCGTGATCGTCGCGAGCGGGTGCAGGCGGATCTTGAGCTCACGCGCCTTCTCGAGGCCTGCGAGGAGTTCGTAGCTGAAGATCGACACGACATCCGTGACGAAGCACTTCCCCTCCTCGCGCAGCGCCGTGACGGTGTTGGCGGAACTCGTGGCGGTCGAGATGAGGTCTTCCACCACAACCACGTGCTTCTCGGGCTTGAGGTCACCTTCAATCATCTTCTTCGCGCCGTGTTCTTTCGGCTTGGCTCGAACGTACACGAACGGCAGGCTCAGGCGGTCGGCGGTGAGAGCCCCCCAGCCGATGGCGGCCGTGGCGGTTCCGGCGATGACATCGGCCTCCACGTGCAGGTTCTTCACGCGGTTCGCGTGTGCGGCCGCGACGAAATCACGCGCCTCGGGGTGGCTGTAGACCA
>CAZDRX010000021.1:0-19015 GCA_964508225.1 uncultured Candidatus Peribacteria bacterium | reverse complement strand
TACGTTCCGATCATGATGCGCCGCTTCACTTCCGCGCCGAAGCCTTCACTGCGTGCGCGCTTGTAGTAGTCCACGAGGTCGGCGGGCTTGGCTACCGTGTGTCCGAACCGGAGCCCGTCGTAGCGTGCCATGTTCGAACTCACCTCGCTCGGGCACAGCACGTAGTACGTCGCGACCGCATACTTCGTGTGAGGCAGTGAGACATCCACGATCGTTGCGCCCAGTTGCTTCAGAGTTTCTGCGGCGTCACGGATAGCCTGCTCGCAGTCAGGCCGGATTCCTTCGATGAAATATTCTTTCGGGAGGCCGATCTTCAATCCTTTCACGTCTTTTTTCAGGAGGGAGCGATACGGTTCCACCGGCCTGTCGGACGTCGTGCCATCCATGACATCTTTGCCTGCAATCGCTTCGAGAATAATGGCGAGATCCTCGATCGACTTCCCCATCGGACCGATCGTGTCGAGCGAGCTCGCCATACTCATGACGCCGTAGCGGCTCGTGCGTCCGTACGTCGGACGGATGCCCGTGATGCCGCAGAATCCGGCAGGTTGCCGGATGGATCCGCCGGTATCGGTGCCAAGCGCGAAGATCGCCTCATCCGCGGCGACGGCCGCCGCAGATCCGCCGGAAGAACCTCCGGCAACGCGCGTCGTATCCCATGGATTCCTCGTCACGCCGTAACACGAGGTTTCGGTGGAGGCACCCATCGTGAATTCATCCGTGTTCGTCTTCCCGATCGAGATTGCGCCTTTCGCTTTCAGCCTCTTCGTCGTCGTGGAATCAAACGGGGGAATGTAATCTTTCTTTCGCAGCATGTTTGAGCAACCTGTCGTGGGTACGCCCGCTTCGCAGTACACATCTTTCGCGAGATACGGGATGCCGGAGAGCGGCGCGTCGGTGATCCCGGTCTTATCCACATTTTTGGCTTCCTCTAGGGCTCGGTCGAAATTGCGGTGCACGACCGCATTGAGCTTCTTGTCCACGGATTCGATCCGTTCGATGCACGCCTGCGTGAGTTCCACGGAGGAGATCTCCTTCTTCTTCAGCTTCTCGTGTGCCTGCGAAATGGTGAGGGAGGAGAGCATTTATCCGTGCGCGTGAGGAACCTGAATCTGGTGTTCGGACTTCGGAAGCGCCGAGCACTCGAGGAGAGCGTCGGGTTTGGCCTCGCTCGGGATCACGGTGTCTTCGCGGAGTGCGTTCGTGATGCCCGTGACCTGTGCTGTCGGTTCCACCGTGCTTGTGTCTACTTCATTTAACATCTCGATGTACCCCAGGATCGAGCTAAGTTCTTTTGTCATTTTGTTTACTTCTTCTGACGTGAGCTCCAAGCGTGCCAGCTTGGCGATGTGGAGCACCTGTGCGGTCGTGAGGGTCGTCATGGCGTGCAGAGGATAGACGAGAACGAGGCACGACGTAAGTCCACGCGCTATGCTGTAGGCATGCGCCTCTCCCGTCTCTCCGGCCGCAAAGTCTGCGAGCGTGTGAAAACCAAAGGCATGCTCTGGAAGGGCAAGCACGTGCAGGCGAGGTTCATGCGCGGGCTGCCCCGTACGCTGCCTGTGACCACCCCTCCTGCGGTCTTCGTGGGCGTCGTGACCTCCGCCAAGCTCGACAAGTCTGCCGTGCGCCGGAACCGCATGCGCCGCCGCTGCAGGGAGGCTCTCCGCCTTGCCGTATCCGAATCACCCAAAGAGGTCGTAGTACAGTTGATCCTCCTCCCCCGTTCCTCTAGCCTGACTGCACCTTTCGACGAGCTCCTCCAGGACGCCCGTCGGCTTCTTTCCTCCCTCTCCGCGTGACCGAACCTATCAAGAAGGCATCTACCATCGAGTTCATCCTGACGTTCGTCGCCCTGTTCCTCGTGACGAATTACGCCCTCGGGTACTTCTTCCCGAAGGACACGAACACGGTTCCGACGGTGACCCTCAAGATGGAGGACGCGACGGTGAGTGTGGGCAATGATCCGATCGTCATCATCGCGAACCAGACGGACAAAGCACTCCCGCTGCCCAAGCGCTGCCCTCAGCCGCCCGTGGATATCGGCTACATCGATACGCAGAACGGAGCTGAAGTGAAGACCGATCTCATGGCGAACCAGTCAGCCACCCCGTGTGTCGAGCTTCCCGAAGTGAAAGCCAAGGGCAGTGAGCGCGTGAACCTCGCGGCGTGGAAGTATGCGCTTCTCGAGAAGAACGGCATGTACGAGGCGAGTCTCGATCTCCCTGAGGGCTTCGCCGCGGGCAACCCCGAGAACCGCGCCACCATCCGATTCTCCATTGTCGAGCCGGGCTTCTTCACGAAGCTCTTCCGCACGTTCGTCACGAAGCCGCTCTTCAACGGACTCATCTTCATCGCATCGTGGGTGCCGAGCCACAACCTCGGTCTCGCCATCATCCTCCTCACGCTCGTCGTGAAGCTGGTACTCCTCATCCCGAACCAGCACGCACTGGAAGGCCAGCGCAAACTCCAGATGCTGCAGCCGCGCATGGAGGAGATCAAGAAGAAGTATCCGAACGACGCCACGCGCGTGCAGGAGGAGACCATGAAGCTCTGGAAGGAGATGAACATCAATCCCCTGCAGTCCTGTCTCCCGACACTGCTTCAGCTGCCGATTCTCATCGGACTCTTCTTCGTCATCAAGAACGGCGTCTCGGTCGAGACGAGCAGGCACCTCCTGTACTCGACGTATCTGAATCTTCCGTCCGGATTCTTCGGCCACATGTTCCTCGGCTTCGATCTTCTGCTGCCGAGCGTGTACATCATGCCGCCGCTCCTCGTCCTCCTGCAGTTCATCCAGATGAAGATGATGATGGCGAAAAACAAGAAGAAGTCAGACGAGATCGTCGTGAAACCGCAGGGCAAGAAGTCCTGGATTCCCGAGCTCGATCAGCAGACCGTCATGACCTACGTCATGCCGCTCATGATCGGTTTCTTCGCCATCAAGTTCCCGGCGGCCGTGTCACTGTACTGGGGCATCTCCACACTCTTCGGCATCGCACAGCAGTGGTACGTGCTCCGCGAGAAGCTGAAGGTCTAGGACGCGTTTAGCGCAGGCACAGGCTGATCTTGTGCATGTGCTGGAGAATCTCCACGTACGAACGGATCACGCTCGTTTCGTAGTACTCGATGCCCTTCTCGGCGCAGAACTTCTTCACGATCTCGCGCGCTTTGCGCGAGTGGTGGCGCGGCATCGTCGGGAACAGGTGATGCTCGATCTGGTAATTCAGATGACCGTAGTAGCAGTCGGTGAGGAAGTTCGGCCGGATGTTTCTGGCTGTCAGGATCTGCTCGCGCATGAAGTCGATGGTCTGGCCTTCGAGGATGGGCATGCCCTTGTGGTTCGGCGCGAAGATCGATGTGATGTACGCGCTCCAGAGCTTCTGGTGCACCACGATGAAGAGGATAGCGAGCCACCACACCTGTGTGCCGAAGATGATGAGGAGGTAGAGCGTCACATGGAGCGCGCTCAGCGTGAAGTCGAGATTGAAGTGGCTCCTGTTGGCCTTGCGGAAGATGTAGATCCAGCTGGAGGTGCGGAGGCTGAAGGACGCGAGCAGCTGGATCGGGAAGAAGAACCACGCCTGACGTGCGACGATCCAGCGGGAGATCCCCCTTTTGCGTTGTGCCTGCTCCTCGGAGTAGGCGAGGATCGGGATCTCGATGTCCGGATCCATGTGATCGTGGTTCGTGTGTGCGTGGTGCGCGTTGTGCTTGTCCTTCCACCAGTAGTAGCTGAGGCCCACCACCGTGCCGCTGATATTCCCCCAGAAGTCGTTGAGGCGCGAGCTCCGGAAGACCTGCATGTGCCCGAAGTCGTGTGCGAGCAGCCCGAAACGTCCGTAGACCCATGCCAGCAGCACGGCATTGAGGAGGATGAGCGCGATGTTCTGTGTGAGGAAGAAGACGCTGATACTGCAGACGAGCAGTGCGGCTGCGACCCAGAAGCTCACCATCGTCTGCACCCACGTGCGTTCGAAGAGGCCGGCGGCAACGATTCTCTTTCGGAGTTCTGCGAAGTCGGAGGTGGTCATGGGTGTCAGCATAGAGCAGGGGAGGCGTCATGGTACAATCCGGTCACTTCACCCCCGCTCCCATGCTCAACTTCTCCGATATCAAGACCGCCCTCGGTGACCAGTCCGAGAGCCTCCTCGGTTTCTCCGCTCCGAAGATCGGCAAGGAGCGCCTCCACGTTCCGCGGGGCAGCTTCGTGAAAGACATCTTCTCGCAGTCCGACAGGAGTGCCGCCGTCCAGAAGAACATGCAGCAGATGCTCGATACAGGCAATCTCGCCGGCACGGGCTACCTCTCCATTCTTCCTGTGGATCAGGGCATCGAGCACTCGGGAGGGGCGAGCTTCGCCAAGAACCCCGACTACTTCGACCCCGAGAACATCGTGAAGCTCGCCATCGACGGCGGCTGCAACGCGGTGGCCTCCACCTTCGGCGTGCTCGGCATGGTGAGCAGGAAATACGCGGACAAGATCCCCTTCATCGTGAAGATCAACCACAACGAACTCATGACGTACCCGAACAAGTTCGATCAGATCATGTTCGGCACGGTCGAGGAGGCCAAGAACATGGGTGCGCTCGGTGTCGGTGCCACCATCTACTTCGGCTCCGACAATTCCGGCCGCCAGATCGTGGAAGTCGCCAAGGCCTTCGAGGAAGCCCACAAGCTCGGCATGTTCACGGTGCTCTGGTGCTACCTCAGAAACAGCTCCTTCAAGATCGACGGCAAGGACTACCACGCCGCTTCTGATCTCACCGGTCAGGCGAATCACCTCGGCGTCACCATTCAGGCCGACATCATCAAGCAGAAGCTCGCGGTGAATAACGGCGGTTTCAAGGCGCTCAACTCCGGGAACAGTTCCTACGGAAAGCTCGATGAGCGTATGTATACCGAACTGAATTCAGATCACCCCATCGATCTCTGCCGCTATCAGGTCGCCAACTGTTACATGGGACGCATCGGTCTCATCAATTCCGGCGGCGAGTCCGGCAAGAACGATCTCGCGGGGGCCGTCGCCACGGCCGTCATCAACAAGCGTGCGGGAGGCATGGGTCTCATCTCGGGCAGGAAGGCCTTCCAGAAGCCGAAAAAGGAGGGTGTCGAGATCCTGAACGCCATCCAGTCCGTGTACCTCTGCAAGGAGGTCACCGTCGCGTAAGCGTCTTCTGTCACCCCCAAGAATGCCGCTCAAGCTCTACAACACCTTCGCCAAACGTGACGAGGAATTCGTTCCCCTGCGCAAAGGGAAGGTGAGCATGTACACGTGCGGCCCCACGGTCTACGGCCGCCCGCACATCGGCAACTATTCGTCGTTCCTCATGGCGGATCTGCTGCGCCGCTGGCTCGAAGTATCGGGATACAAAGTGACGCACGTGAAGAACATCACGGACGTCGGGCACCTCGTCGCCGACCGCGATGAAGGAGAAGACAAAGTCGAGCGCGAGGCGAAGAAGGAGAAGGTGAATCCGCTCGAGATCGCCCGCAAGTACACGGACATGTATCTCGAGGACGAGAAGGCGCTCAATATGGTGGAGCCCGAGCACCGTCCGCGCGCGAGCGAGTATGTCAGCCAGATGGTGGAGATCATCAAGACGCTCGTCGAAAAAAATCATGCGTACGAAACCGCGGACGGCGTGTACTTCAGCGTCGAGAGTTTCCCCGCGTACGGCCAGCTCTCGGGCAACACGCTTGATAAATTAAATGCGGGATCGAGAATCGCACTCGATGAAGCCAAGAAGCACCCTGCCGATTTCGCGCTCTGGAAGAAGTGTGTCGGCGAGAACGCGCATCACATTCTCCGTTGGCCGTCCCCGTGGGGGGAAGGATTCCCCGGCTGGCACATCGAATGTTCTGCGATGAGCTCGGCACTCCTCGGTCCGGAGATCGATCTGCACACCGGCGGCGAGGACAATATCTTCCCGCACCATGAGTGCGAGATCGCACAGAGCGAATGCAGTACAGGAAAGCATCCATTTGTGAGGATCTGGCTGCATAAGCGGAGAATCGACCTTGCAGGCGAGAAGATGTCAAAGAGTCTTGGCAACGTGCTTACTATTCCTGACATCATTGCCAAGGGTTTCAGCCCGCTCGACGTCCGCTTCGCCTTCCTTTCCGTGCACTACCGCACGAATCTGAAGTTCTCGTTCGCGGCACTCGAGAGCGCGCGCAAAGTCCGGCTCAAAGTCGTCGAGTGGATGGAGACGGTTGCTTCCGACGGTGCGTCCGCTGTCCCGCATCCCAAGGGGGAGACAGATCCGGTGATCGCGGAGGCACTCGGTACATTCACCGATGCGATGAATACAGATCTGAATACGCCGGCCGCACTCGCCGTCGTCTTCACGCTCATGAATCACTACTACGCACAGCGCACGCAGAAATCCCTTCTCACCAAGGAAGATGTGCGTGAACTCGCACGCTTCATCGCTGCAGTGCAGAGCACGTTCGGTTGCTTCGCGCCTGAGGCCGCGGCCGTACCGTCCGATGTGCAGGCACTCGTCGACGAGCGCGCACTTGCGAGGAAGAACAAAGACTTCGCAGCGTCGGATCGTCTCCGTGACGAGATCAAGAAACATGGATACGAAGTGCGCGACAGCGGAGGAACACAGACGGTGAAGAAGCTGTAAAAATTTCTCTCGGGCCATGCGAGAAATATCGCGCGATGTGTTCGTCGTCCGTGTCGTGCACGATCTTCTTCATCGTCGTCGTCATCTTCATCATCTTCGTCATCACGCTCGTCATGATGATCGGCGTCGTCATGACGTGGCATCGCACCTGTCGCTGCCCTGTTCGTGGGTGCTTTTTCCGTCCGAAACACGCTTGAGATGCCCGTTTGATTCACGGCTCCCCGTAGGAGCGTCCTTTCTCTGCAGATGGCCACAGGTGCCTGAGATAGCAGAAAACCTCAGGAAGAGGGGATTCCTGAAGCCGCATTGTCAGGAAGTCTTTGCAAGGACGATGGTGCGCTCCACACAGATGACACCGAAACATCCCCCGACGTGAAGCCTTCTCGACACCCTCCGTACCGTCGGACTCTCTCAGGATCTCTCAAAATCTCTCTCTGCGGAGAGCACGAGCTTCATGGCTTCTGTAAGCCAAAAACAGAATGAAAAGAAAAGAAAACATGTCAAGAAGTCATGTTTCGATGACTATTCTGGTAGTCGTGTTCACGGCAGCAAATATATACACACCATGAACACTATGTTTGATCAATTCAATTCATCCCTTTCACGTTCCTCATTTCCAATGAAAAAGCATGCGTTTTTCCGCAACAGATAGCTGATTATTCGCATTGTTAAGCCAAAATTAAGAGTGAAAATCCTGTAACAAATTCTTAGGGTCAGCGTTTCTTAGATTGCACGCGGAGAGACTCACGGTCTTGCCTTCTAGGGCTTCAGATCGGTAGGATCTCCCCTGATCGGGTCATTTCTCACGAAATGTCGCTCTCAAAAAGCAACCGGTCCGTGCACGCTCATTGACGTATCGGCCACCCCCTTCCCCTCGTGGGAAGCACCGGGGTTCACACATGGTCTTTCCTCGCATCACTGCGGGGTGACGCATCGTGCATCGCAAGGTTCCAGAGAAGTTTGGCTGTCGAACCGTATGCGCTCTTTATGTTTAAGGAGATGTCTTCCTCTGCGGAGACCCCTAATACGACGACAGCAATCAGCAGCGTGTAAACGTTGCTGTGCTCTCTGCACAATCCCATTGTCTTTATTTCCCCCTAATTTCCTACACCTTTATATATGGACATTTCTCGTTTGAAGAAAGTGTTCGCAGGTGTGTCGGCTACGGCCATCATGCTCTCGCAGGTTGCGACGGCGATCGCCATGTACTCCGACGTTCCTGCAGGTGTGTGGTATGAGGATGCCGTTCAAGCGTTTACGGACGCTGGCTACCTCGACAGCACACAGACGAAATTCCGCGGCACGGACAACGCCAACCGCGCTGAATTCGTCAAACTCGTCGTTGAGCTCAACGGCGGAGTCATCAACTCGACTCCGTCCACTCCGAGCTTCGATGACGTGGCAACCGGCGCCTGGTACTACAAGTACTTCGAGGAGGCCGGAAAAGAGAGCTGGGTCCGTGGTGACGGTTCTTGCTACGGCAAGCACCCCTGCTACGCCCGCCCCTCTGCCAACATCAACCGCGCTGAAGCCGCTGCGATCATCGTTCGCGCCTTCGGTCTGCAGTCTGCTGGCGCCGCTCCCCAGTTCGTCGACAACCCGTCCGGCCAGTGGTACACGTCTGACATTCAGTCAGCCGCTGATCACTGTGTCCTCCAGGGCGACGATTCCACGGGACGCGTTCGTCCGAACGACAACATGAACCGCGCAGAAATGGTGGTCATGTTGCACCGCGTTGACCAGGGCCTCACCTACGGTTCCGATTGCGGCAAGACTGCCGTCTCGACGCCCCAGGTAAAGGACGTCACCGCGATCTCCTCCACGGTTGTCGAGGTTCAGTTCAACATCTCCGTCGACGAGACGGCAGGTAAGGACAAGAGCCACTACACCGTGACGGGCTCTCCGGAGCTCCCGATCGACTCCGTCGCTCTCACGAGCAAGGACACGGTCGAGATCACGCTTGCTTCCGCTATGGATGCAGGTCACACGTACACGCTCACGGTTGTCGACATGATGACGACCGACGGCAAGAAGTTCTCCGATTCCACCACGTTCTCCGGATACACGTCCGTCGTTCTGGGCAATGGCACGCTTGAGGCAACTCTCTCGGCCAAGAACCCCGTCGGCGACACGGTTCCGAAGGGCGCACAGGGTATCGTCTTCGCGAGCATCGACCTCACGGCTACGTCCGATGATGTCGTTCTCGAGAACCTGACGGTCCTCCACGAAGGTTTCGGTGACAGCGCCGATTTCTCCGGTGTCTACGCCATCGTTGATGGCGCACGCGTGACGCGCAAGCGCACGATCGACAGCCAGAGCTACACGGCTACTGTTCGCTTCACGAAGCCGCTCACGATCCCAGCTGGCAAGACTGTCACGCTGCAGCTCGCAGGCGACCTTTCGTCCACGGCTACGACTGCTTCAGAGCACGCTCTGACGGTTGAGCTTCCGACGGACTTCGTCACGAACGCCAAGGAGGTGAAGGGCAACTTCCCGCTCAAGGGCAAGTCGTTCCGCATCGCCGCTGTGTCGTCCGGTACGGTTTCCATTTCTTACCGCTCCGTCACCCCGTCCAACATCAAAGTTGGCGACAAGGGTGCCACGATCGGAAAGTGGGAGATCGATATCGACTCCACGGAAGATCAGACTCTCTACTCGATGACGATTCAGAACGACGGTACAGCCGGTGATGGTGACTTCATCAACATCGCTGTCCGCCGCTCCGATGGCACGATCCTGACCAAGACGGTTTCCGCCACGGTCGGTGACTACGCCACGCTCGTCTTCGATCCGCCGTTCACCATTCTCCAGGGTGACAAGATCACGATGAACACGATCGCCGACATCAAGGGAGGTGCAGCCAAGAACATCAAGATTCATTTTGATGAGACGGGCGACATCTTCTCCGTCGGTTCCCTCTACGGTTACGGCGTGAATGGCCAGCTTTACGGCTCAGCCATCACCCTCCCGGTGGAGACTTCGACACTCCCGGCTACGGTCACGATCGACGCTGGTCAGTTCACGATCTCTATCGACGGTCCGGTCACCCAGCAGTACACGCGTAAGGACAAGAACGCCGTCCTCGCGAACATCTGGTTCGAGACTGGTGCCGACGAGGATGTCGACGTCGAGAACCTCTTCGTTTTGATCGAAGGTACAACGTCCACGGGTGCTGCCTTCAATAGGGGCCGCACAGCTGTGACGGCTGCCGACGAGATCAACGAAGCTCTCGAGAAAGTCGAGCTCCGCAACACCACGACGGGTCGCACCATCTCCGGTGTCCGTCTGACGGGTTCCTCCGACTCCGCTGCCAACGGTTCGAACGGCACGGCTACCGGTACGTACCAGGTCTACCGTTTCGATGACTTCATCGTGAACGGCAAGGAGAAGTACGAATTCCGCGTCAACTTCATCGACAACTCCGGCACCAGCTCACAGGCTGCTCCGGCCAACGGTGACAAGTTCCGCATCCACATCTGTGGAGAAGCCACGCACAAGTTGAACACCTCCAACGACCTCGTTGCGAACACAACGGGCTGTACGCTTGGTGGATTCTTCTCGTCCACGGTCACGTCCTACCAGATGAAGGTCAAGGGTGTCTCCACCAACGACCGCATCGGTGACTACCGTCCGGGTGGCACGATCACTGGTAACACCCAGGAGATCAAGTCCGCCGGCCTCACGGTCACGGGCAAGGCTACGGCTTCCACCGACACAGCTGTCGAGAACGCCAAGAACATCAGCTTCTTCCGCTTCGAAGGCCGCGCCTCTGAAGCTGCAGATATCCTCCTCACGGACCTCATCTTCACGAACGCCTCCTCCGCGAGCCTCGTGAACGGTTCCAACTACGCTCTCTGGGTCGACACGAACGACGACGGTGTCGTCGACACGATCCTCCAGAAGGGTGTGGCCGCTCAGAGCAGCCAGATCACGTTCGACAAGATCACGGGTGGCGGTTACGTCATTCCGAAGCAGAAGTCGATCGTGTTCGAGATTCACGGTGACATCTCTGCCTCGCTCATCGGTACGAACCCCGTCCTCTCACTCCGCTTTGACACTGGTGCAACGTTCATCCAGGCAGAGCAGGTGAATGACGGTACGGCTCTCTCCGGTATTCAGGCAAAGAACCCGGCCGGTACGGCTGAAGGTAGCAGCGGAAGCTTCACCGATGGTGGTGCTACAGCTGAGATCCAGGTACTGACGCAGTACGCTACGGCGTACACGCTGAGGAACCAGGGTGACCTTTACGTCACGAAGTCCTCGACGCCGGTTCGCTCGCGCCAGCTCCTCGGCGGAACTCTTTCCGACGAAGTTCTCCGCTTGCAGTTCCACGCTGAGTACGAAGATATCGACGTGACGGACCTCGTCTTCACCGCTTCCGGTGCAAACGCGTCCACGCACGCTACGAACATCGATCGTCTTGAGCTCTACACCGTTGGCGCCACGACGCCGTTTGCTACTGCCACCGTCGCCGGTTGCGGAAGCGACTCCGTCATTGGTAACTCGATGTGTGCCAAGATGAAGAATCAGGAGTTCATTGTTCCGAAGGGTTCGAACACGAACATCTTGATCCGCCCGCGCGTCCGCACGGACGTTGATGGTGCCGTCGCAGGTCAGGTGGTTGCATACCGCTTCGACATCACGCCGAGCACCACGACCGGTTCCGTCCGCGCTCGCGGTTCGCTCTCCAGCAACAACCTGAGCAACAACGACGCCGATGCCACGCCGGAAGGTGAGGTATTCGTCGGAGTCAGCTCAGCTGCTGCTAACGCTCACGTACGCACGAACTACAACCAGATCGTGCTTGCGAAGGTCACGTCCATCACGAACGCTGACCCGAACGCTAACGGTACGGCTATCCCGACCGGTACGCAGCGCCAGATCGCTCAGTTCAAGTTCTCCACGGCTGCTGCTAGCAACCTGAAGAACGGTACGAACAAGTTCACGCTCTCCGGTGTTATCTTCAACGTTAACGCCACGAACGTGCTCCTCGGTACGGCCGGCACAAGCCAGGCTGTCCGTTCGACCTCTGAGTTCAAGATCTACAACAAGGCTGACCAGTCCGTAAAGGCCGCATGTACGGCGAACGTCGCCACGGCTTCCGGATCCGCCCTCGTCGTCACTTGTGACGCTATCCCGACTCAGTCTTCCGTCAACACGGAGGTCGATCCGGGCTCTGACGTTACCTTCGTCCTTGAGGCGAACGTGACGAACGGCAAGATCAGCAACTCTGCAACGTCGACCCTCCAGGTCTCGCTCCAGGGCTTCACCGATCCGATGAACGCAACCTTCTCCAGCAGCACGTCACACCTTGTCTGGCTCGACAAAGACAACGGTGGTACGACCCTGTTCAAGTGGGTTGAATACCCGGATACCAGCGTCAACGGTACGAGCTACAATGGCTAGTCCGTTACGATCTGAATCTCGCTCTTAGAGCTTGAAACAGGAAAGACCCCTCCCCTTACCGGGAGGGGTTTTTTGGTAGCACGCGAAAACATCCGTACGCACAAAGGCCGTCAGACCCGTGGCGGCCTTTTTTGGTTATCCGAGAATCTTTCGCTTCCAGCCAAGGAGTCTCTTCACCATGGGCTTCAGCACCAGTGACTGCTCAGGCGGGTAGGCGATGACGGTGCCGCCGAATTTGCGCTTGAAGTCCGTGATCCCCCGCCATGGATCGTCGTACCCTGCCGTATCAGGGCTGACACCGAGCAGATCGTAGTGCGTGCAGCCAAGCCCCTTGCAGAGCCGGATTGCCTCCCACTGCAGGAGGTACGGCGCCATGAGGTTTCTGTGTGCGTAGGACGAGGCGCCGTAGTAGTAGAAGCCGGTTGTTCCATGGACGACCCCGAGGAGCCCTGCAATCGCCACCCCTTCGTACTCCGCCAGCAGGATGAAGCTACCCCTGAGATCGCAGAGAAAGCGCGTGTAGTGCGATTTGTGCGAGATCCTGAACCCGTCCCTGCCTCCGGTGCCCTTCAGGAGCCTGTAGAAGCTCTCCAGATCGCTCAAGTCCCCTTTCCGGATCGTCACGCCGTTCTTCCTCGCCACCGTGATGTTGTAGCGGCCTTTCTGGTGCATGGACGCGAGAATCGTTTCCTCCGGCTCTGCGATCGTGAGCAGGCGAGTCGCCTCAGGCTGGATGTGCCGGCCGGAGGACACAAATCCTGTCGGCATCTCGGGCAGCGCCTTCACCGGCGAGACCGTCAGTTCGATGCACCGGTCCGCCTGCGCATCTTGGATGATTCTTTCGAGGAGCGCTGTCGGATCGGACTGGTCTGTCCAGAGCGGTCCGCGGGGGAGATCCCACGTCGAGAATCCGCCGGCCGTGCGATCAATGATCACGAGTGCGGATGCGCCGCCCGCGTCGTATACGCGAACCTCACGTCCGAGGGATCGCTGGTAGAGAGCCCACGCAGGTGATTGCCACAGCACATCGCCGCGTGCCGCGCGTGCAGTCTCTTCAGCCGGAGTCAGGATACGGATCATCGTCATCGCCGACAGCTTACCTCGTCAGCTTCCGCTTCGGCACCGCCGCCCTCTATACTCACGGTGCATCCTTTTCCGATCTCCCCCACCATGACGCACACGCTCCCGGTTCTCCCCTACGCTTTCACGGCTCTGGAGCCGCATATCGACGCGCGCACGATGGAGATTCACTACACGAAGCACCATCAGGCCTACATCAACAACCTGAACGCCGCGATCGAGAAACATCCCGAACTTGCCGACAAGACCGTGGAAGAGCTCGTCGCGGATCTCGAGATGGTGCCGGAGGATATCCGTACCGCGGTACGCAATAACGGCGGGGGACACCTCAATCACTCGATGTTCTGGGAGATCATGGCACCCGCAGCAGGCGGTAAGCCTGCGGGGGAGTTGCTCGTCGCCATCGAAAAGGCCTTCGGCAGCTTCGAGAAGTTCACGGAAGTCTTCGCCGCTGCCGCAGCGAGCCGCTTCGGTTCCGGCTGGGCGTGGCTCGTGGTGGACGGCAAGGAAGTCTCGGTCATGAGCACCGCGAATCAGGACAACCCGATCACGGACGGCAGAACGCCGATCCTCGGCCTCGATGTCTGGGAGCACGCCTACTATCTGCACTACCAGAACCGCCGTCCGGAGTACGTGAAAGCATGGTGGAGTGTGGTGAACTGGAAGGAGGTCGAGAAGCGCTATCAGGAGTCGAGGGCGTAGAGTTTGTCGTCTCTTGACATATAATCTTAATATTTTATAATGCCGTCATGACTGAACATGACCCCCTCTTCCCGAACATCGAACGCCCTGCACACCTCAAGCCGTTTGAGCTCGCATTGTGGACGCTTCAGGCAACGCGTCCGGATCTCATGGATGCATGGCGTCAGTCTGTTGCAGGCTTGATGCCTGAGATGACGGCGCTTTTGCAGAAGAAGAACGATACGCCGGAAGCGATCACACCGGCTGACGTCGAGAGAATGGCGATCCTCACGACCGCCGTACGCGCCACGCTCGACGAGCTGCTCAACGCCAATCGCTGAGAACGCGGAGGGGATGCAAATATCTGAAAATCGGCTTTGACATGCGCAAAATCTTCGATAGAATCCCTCCGTCACAGCGGTTTCTGATTGTGTTCTGAGAGCTGTGCGTACCGTTTCCGTATTTGCGGAAATGGCTGCGTGCAGCGCTTTGTTGTGCGTCTCTCTCCTCCCCCACACTCTGTATGGCCACGAAGAAACCCAAGAAGAAGGCAGTCGTGAAGAAGGCCGCGAAGGCCGTCACGAAAGCCAAAGTGAAGGCCAGCCACAAGAAGGCTGCCCCTCCGGCCAAATCGAAGATCGCCAAGAAAATGCTCGTCGCCGACGGCAAGAAGGCCACGGCCAAGAAGACCCCCGCCCGCCGTCAGGAGTACGCCTACGATGTCGAGCAGGCCATCCTCCCGCAGATCACGAGCTTCAAGCTCGTCGTCTCGGAGCGTGTTCCGCCGTCCCTCAAGGAGGCACCGGCCAATCTCCGTCCCCAGATGAACGTCGCCGGACGTCTCTTCCTCGCGAAGGACGACTCCATCGAAATGATGCGCTCGCTCATCGACGTGCAGATCCAGAGCTACCGCTGGTTCCTCACGGAGGGGCTCGCCGAGCTCCTCAAGGAAGTGAGTCCGATCACGGACTTCTCGAGCAAGAAGATGGAGCTCAACTTCCTCGGTCACACATTCGATGCTCCCAAGTATGACCCCGCCACCTGCAAGCGCCGCAACTTGAGCTACGAGGCCGCCATGAAGGCGCACGTGCAGCTCATCAACAAGGAAACCGGTGAAATCAAAGAGCAGGACGTGTTCCTCGGATCCATCCCGCTCATGACCGACTCCGGTACCTTCATCGTCGGAGGCATCGAGCGCGTCGTCGTCTCCCAGCTCGTCCGTTCGCCGGGTGTGTTCTTCTCGTCGATGCCGGACTTCCCCAAGCACCACGCCGCCAAGATCATCCCGAAGCGCGGTGTCTGGATGGAAATCGAAACCGACCGTCGCGGCATCATCACCTGCAAGATCGTCCGCAAGCGCAAGATCCCCATCACGCAGCTCCTCCGCATCTTCGGTTTCCAGACCGATGAAGCGATCCTGAATCTCTTCAAGGACGTCTCCAAGACGGACCGCGATTACATCCTCGCCACGCTTGAGAAGGACTCGATCCGCACCGTCGAAGAGGCCTACCAGAGCATCTACCGCAAGATCCGCCCCGGCGACCTCGCCACGGCCGAGAACGCCAAGTCGCTCATCGATGCGCTCTTCTTCGACTTCAAGAAGTACGACATGGGCAACATCGCGCGTTACAAGCTCAACCGCCGCTTCGATCTCACGATCCCGAACGACGAAACACACCGTGTGTTCCAGGTCTCCGACTTCGTCGCGATCCTCAAGGAGCTCATCCGCCTCAATAACGGCGAAGGCGCTCCGGACGACATCGATCACCTGAGTAACCGCCGCGTCCGCTCCGTCGGAGAACTCGTCCAGAACAAGTACCGCGTGGGTCTCATGCGCACCGAGCGCATCATGAAGGACCGTATGACGGTCATGGATCTGGAGACCGTCACCCCCACCCAGCTCATCAACTGCCGTCCGATCACGGCTGCGCTCCGCGAGTTCTTCGCGTCCTCGCAGCTCTCCCAGTTCATGGACCAGACGAACCCCCTCTCCGAACTCGCACACAAGCGCCGCCTCTCCGCCATGGGTCCGGGAGGTCTCTCCCGTGAGCGTGCATCGTTCGACGTCCGTGACGTGCATCCCTCGCACTACGGCCGTATCTGTCCGATCGCCACGCCCGAAGGTCCGAACATCGGTCTCGTCGTCCACTTGGCGTCCTACGCCAAGGTGAACGAGTACGGTTTCCTCGAGACCCCGTACTACGAGGTGAAGCACAGCGTGAAGATGGACGCCGACGCCGTCGTCGGCCGCATGATCGACGTCACACTCCGTGACGGTCACAAGGTCATTGCGAAGGAAGGTGATGTCATCGACACGAAGCAGATGGCCTCCAAGGTCATCAGCCTGCTCAAGGCTGAGGGCAAGAACGAGGTGCCCGTCCGTGCCTACATCATCCGCAAAGAACTCTACGTCGATGCCGACCGCGAGCGTCACCTCACGGTGGCCGAGGCCAACAGCGCCGTGAACGACAAGAACGAATTCACGCTCACGCGCCTCCACGCACGCAAGTTCGGTGAGCCGGTGCTCGCACACGTCCGTGATGTCACGCACGTCGACATCGCCCCGAAGCAGATTCTCTCCGTCTCCACGTCACTCATCCCGTTCCTCGAGCACGATGACAACACCCGTGCCTCCATGGGAACGAACATGCAACGTCAGGCCGTTCCGCTCATCCGCCCGATGGCTCCGCTCGTGGGTACCGGTGTCGAGAGCATTGCCGCACGTGCATCCGGACACGTCGTCCTCGCACACGAAGACGGAGAAGTGCTCTCCGTGGACGCCCGCGAGATCGTCGTGCTCTACCACTCCGGCAAGAAGCAGACGCACCTCCTCGATAACTACGCGAGGTCCAACCAGGGAACGTGTTTCCACATGCGTCCGCGCGTGGAGACCGCCCAGAAAGTGAAAGCAGGCGACGTGCTCGCAGACGGCTCGTCCGTCGAGAGCGGTGAGCTCGCCCTCGGTCAGAACCTCCTCGTGGCGTACATGCCGTGGGGTGGCTACAACTTCGAGGACGCCATCATCATCTCCGATCGCGTCGTGGAGCAGGGTCACTTCGACTCCATCCACATCGAGAGCTACATCACGGACGTCCGTGACACGAAGCTCGGCGCCGAGACCGTCACACGCGACATCCCGAACGTCGGTGAAGCCAAGCTCAAGGATTTGGACGGCGACGGTATCGTCCGCATCGGTGCCACCGTGCACGAAGGCGATATCCTCGTCGGCAAGATCACGCCGAAGGGTGAGACCGAACTGACACCTGAGGAGCGCATCCTTCAGGCGATCTTCGGTGACAAAGCCAAAGATGTGAAAGACAGCTCGCTCCGCCTCCCGGGCGGCGCCGGAGGCAAAGTCGTCGACGTGCACGTTTTCGACCGCGCCGAGGGTGACGAACTGCCCACCGGAGTCATCAAGCAGATCAAGGTCTTCGTCGCCCAGACCCGCAAAGTGCAGGTGGGTGACAAGATGGCCGGCCGCCACGGAAACAAGGGTGTGGTCGCGCGCATCGTGGCCAAGGAAGACATGCCGTTCCTCGCGGACGGTCAGTACGTCGACATCATCCTGAACCCGCTCGGTGTGTCATCCCGTATGAACATCGGACAGATTCTCGAGACGCATCTTGGTTGGGCCTGCAAAGCGCTCGGCATCAAGCTCGCGACGCCGGCTCTGAACGGTATCCCCACCGATCGCATCGTCGATTTCCTCAAGTTCGCGGGTCTGCCCGAGAGCGGCAAAGTGCAGCTCTTCGACGGACGCACGGGAGAAACCTTCAAGCATCTCACCACGGTTGGAGAGGTGTACATGCTGAAGCTCCTCCACCTTGTCGAAGACAAGATCCACGCCCGCTCCGTCGGTCCCTACTCACTCGTCACCCAGCAGCCGCTCGGAGGCAAGGCCCAGCACGGTGGCCAGCGCTTCGGAGAAATGGAAGTCTGGGCACTCGAGGCGTACGGCGCCGCGCACGTGCTGCAGGAAATGCTCACGATCAAGTCCGATGACGTCATCGGCCGCAGCAAGGCGTACGAGTCCATCGTGAAGGGCGAATCGATCAAGAAGCCGTCCACGCCGGAATCGTTCAACGTTCTCGTGAAGGAACTCCAGGCACTCGGTCTCAAGGTCGACCTCCTCAAGTTCAGTGACGAAGTGCCCGCCGAGGCGCCGGTCGTGAAGCTCGAGGAAGGCGAGGCCGAAGTGGTGAAGCTCAAGACGCGCTTCGATGAAGAGCAGGAGACGGAGGATCTGATCCCCGTCACCGACAAGATCACCGATCTCGATATCGAAGAGGAGGACCCCGAGCTCGTGAAGAAGGGTATCGAAGAAGGCGAGATCGACGTCGAAGAAGGCGGCGCCACGCAGAAGCAGGAGCTCAAAGAAGCCGTCGAGAACGACGACGACAAGTAATCGCAGTATCAGCGGTCAGAAAGGCGGCCTTCGGGCCGCTTTTTTGTGCATGACGAAGAGCGCGGGCTTCGTGCGCCCCTGGATACGGGTCGGTTACTGCGCTGCCGCGTCCGGAGCCTTTCCGTTCCCCTCAAGGAGCTCACGCTTTCGCGCCTGCATCTGCTCGGCAAGGGTAGAGATGCCTTTGGGCAGCACGGTGACGCCGTCCGGCACACGGTGACGGACTTCGGGCTCTTCATGGCGTTCGCGGCCGGCGGTGAAAGACTTGGAGAGACGATGCATTGACGTGATCATAAATTATGTCTTAGATATTGTCAAAGGCATCCGTATTTCTCTCGGGATCCGCCCGGAATCGGTACGGATTTTCGGGTCGTTTCCATTCCTTACTTTTTCCCTACTTTTCTTCTTGACCCTTCTTTTTCGGTGAGTACAATGCCTCAGCACTATGCACGTTACCCGCTCGTACCCGTAGCATCACCAGCTCACTTCGAGCCATGGTTCTACGGGTGCGCGCGAGCCACCCGTTTTTTTTGCCCGCGAGGGCACCGGATGGCCTCCCACCGCGTTCATTCGCACCATCGGCTGATAAAGAGTTCAATAATGATTTCTGTTCAGACGACGATGAGGCTGCAGTACGTGTCTACGTATTGCCCGCCCCATGGTACGTGAACAGCACAATTTCACTTTCTTGACCTGCCGCAAGGCAGGGCGAGTTAGTCTCGAAAATATATGTTACTCAACGCATCGAATGGATGCCTCGACTCTTAACTCCGATGAAGGACGTGGCCAGCTGCGATAAGCTTCGGTC
>CAZDRX010000020.1:0-19616 GCA_964508225.1 uncultured Candidatus Peribacteria bacterium | reverse complement strand
GTCACACGTCTCGGAACCCTTGATGAGGCTGTCGCCACAAACGGCGGAGCAGACGTTCGGCGTCGCAAAGTTACACGTGAATCCGGACTCCTGCGTACAGGTCGCGCTGCAGCCGTCACCCGAAGAAGTATTTCCATCGTCACAGACTTCCGAACTCTGGAGGAACGTGTCGCCGCAGGAAGCATTCTGACACGTGTTCGTACAGGCATCCGTATTCGACTGGTTGCCGTCATCACACTGTTCAGCGCCCTCGCGGATGAAGTTGCCACACACAGCGCAGTCTCCAGGGCAGTAGTCAGGGTTCGCGCATGTGCCGCCGCCACACTGGATGTCCGCAAGATTCTCGGTGCCCTCGCAGACATTGTTTCCACAGACAGGATTCTGCGTACAGACGCTCGGTGCGGAACCTGTGCAGGTGTAACCGGACTCGACCGTGCAGGTGGCGCTGCATCCGTCGCCTGCGGTCGTGTTGGCGTCGTCACAGGCTTCGGTTCCCTGCTTCGTGCCGTCACCACACACCACTGCGGTGCAGACGCTCGGCTCACCGGAACAGACGAAGCCGGATTCCGTGGAACAGGTGGCGGAACATCCGTCGCCGTCCGTCGTGTTGGAGTCATCACACGTCTCGGAACCGGTGATGGCACCGTTGCCGCAGACAGGTGAAGTGCGGATGCGCAGCGTGGCAGGAGTGGCCTCGTTCACGATGATGAAGTAGAGGGAGTTTCTCTCAAGGAGTGCGCCGGTCGCGGTATTCGTGGCCGCCATGGTGATACTGTTGGCGGACTCGAATGCAGCGATTGCATCGCCGTGTGCGGCATCTTCATCCCTCGCTTTCTGGGATGCGAAGAACTGGCCGGGGAAGCGCTGGGTGAGGAGTGCGGCTGTCTTGTTCGCCTTCTCCGTCGCTGCATCAGCCGATACGTACTTGTAACCGAAGTAGTTCACACTGTGGGTGCCGCCACTGCCCGTGAAGGCGTCGTCGAGGGCAGACAACGTGACATTCACATCGTCCGGAACGACGACGAGGTAGAGCTCGTCCATGGCAAGGTTCTCCGTGTCGGTACCGGTCGGGAACGTGACTTTCTTCACGACGATGCCACCCTTCACACCGATCTGAACAATGTTGCCGACAAGCGGGGAAGAGGAGCTTCCGAATCCGAACGGGAGGGGGATATCCTCTTCGACGGTCGCCACGAACACCATCACGGCAGCCACCGCGACGGCGGAGACGGTGAGGCCGATGCTTTTGAGGTGTTTACGGTAATCCATGATCAGAATTGCGGAGTCGGAGTGGTCAGGTTGCAGGCGTTGTCACAGTCGTCGGTTTCGATCTGGTTGCCGTCGTCACACTCTTCCGTGCCCTGGATGAAGGTGTCGCCGCATACGGCGTTCTGACAGACGTTCGTACAGGCGTCGGTGTTGGACTGGTTACCGTCATCACACTGCTCGGTGCCCTGTGTAATGCCGTTGCCGCAGACGACAGGAATGGAGACGGTGTAGAGCGTGGTGCTGCCGGTAGCCGTCTGAGCCCAGACGCCCGTGCTGCAGAGCGTGAGATTCGTCGTCACGGGACTGATACAGACGTTGTCGTAGCGATGCTCGGTGATGTCCTGATTCGAAGAGCCGCCCGTGTAATCCGCCTTCACAGTGACGAAGACGTTGTCATCCGGAATGTGCACCTGATATGCGGAACCCGCAGGAGTCGCAGAGAAATCCGCAACGAGGAAGTAATCTTTGGATTCCTCGGAGAGGAGCGTGATCGCATCCTGTACGCCGACCGTCAGCGTGCCGGCGAGCGCGAGGCACGTCGTGCCTGAAACGAGCTGGTCGGGAGTGCCGTTCCGATCGGTGTCTCCGAAGATGCGGCAGGCAGAGAAGTCACTCAGTGCGCCCGTCGTCGAGCGAACGATGAGGCTCTGGATGCGGAAGGTATCCGTGACCGGATTGCCGCTCACAATGCGCTTGGGGCCTGCCGTGAGCTTGAAGCGAAGCAACGTCACACCCGTCTGTCCTGCGACAATCTGGGAGCCTGTCTGCATGGAGAGACGTACGGCGGTCACCGCAGCGGTCTGCAGCGTGCAGACGCTCGGCTGGCCGAGACATGCGTAGCCTGACTCTGGAGCGCATGATGCATTGCAACCGTCACCTGCGGTGGTGTTGGCATCGTCACAGGTCTCGGAACCCGTGATCGCACCGTCGCCGCACACGGAGATGATCGTGCAGACGCTGGGAGTGCCGGTACAGGCGTAGCCCTGCTCGACAGCGCAGAGGTTGGAACAGCCGTCACCGCTCGCGGTGTTGCTGTCGTCACACGTCTCACCGCTCTGGATCACTCCATTGCCGCAGACGGGGAAGTTCGTGATGGTCCACACCGTGGAGGGGCGGTTTGTGACGGCGATCTGACACACAGCCTGTCCGCAGAATCCGTCGAGACGGATGCCGGAGAGGGGAACTGCCGGCGTTTCGCGACGACCGGCGACGTAGTCCGTGCGGGTCGATGCGAGGCCGAGCTGGAGTTTGGAAGAGAACGGCGCAGCTGCGATGGAACCGCGCACTTCGAACGTCGTCACGGCATTCGCGGGAATCGGATATCCTGTGAGTCCGCCGATGGTGCCGAATGTGAGGAGTCCATTGGAGACCGAACCGGTCGCAACCTTCGTATCGATGTGACCTTCGTGGTCGGCATCGACCCAAAGCTCGTACTTCGTGGCGTTCAGGAGCGAGCCCGTCGTGGCTTTCGCGATGATGGAATTGAGACGCGTGTCCTCCGGTCCGCCGGTGTCGAAACGCATGAGCGTGACACCCGTCTGGTTGAGGACGGCATTGCCGCCGGGAGCCACCGTCTGCACGGAGACTGCGAGCTTCGTTCCTGCAGCGATGCTGCCGGAACCGAACGGAATCGGAATGTTGTACCTGCAGGTGTTGGAGCAGGAATCCGTATCATCGGTGTTGAGGTCATCACACTCCTCGCCGGGTTCGAGCACGCCGTTCAGACAGATACCTCCCGCACGGGCGAAGAGATTCGCGCCGCCGGGTTCGTTCACGATGAAGACGTAGAGGGAGCCGAGAGGATCGAGACGGACCGAGCCCGAGCTTCCATCGGTCTTCCGGAACGTGATGCCGTTCTGGAGTGCGAAGGCTGTGAGCTGGTTCCCGTGCGCGGCGTCCTCATCCTTGGCTTTCTGCGAAGCGAAGAACTGGGCGGGGAAGCGGTCCTTGAAAAGAACGGCTGCAAAGTTCTTGCGCTCATCGGATGCGGCTGCATCGGAGTAGCGGTAGCCGTAGTAGTTCACATTGCGGCCTCCGGTCACTACCGACGTCACGACGACATCGAGCGGTGCATCGAGAATCTCCAGAAGATTGGGGATGTGCACGAGGTAGATGCGATCGGGGAGAAGTGTCTCCGACCTCTCTCCATTCTTATAGGTGACTTCGTAGACATCGATGCCGTTCCTGCGTCCGAAGAATGTGACCGCACCCTTGAGTGAGCTGTCCTGCGTGAGAAAGGGGATCGGAATACCGCTCTTCGAGATGTCAGCGGGTTGCGTGGGGCGCAGGAAGAAACCGAGTGCGAGCATGGCGACGACCGCGCCTGTGCCAAGCAGCATCTTCCTGCGAACCGACGATGTGGGAATCAGAAGAGCGTTCATGGATTGGATGTGTGTCTGGAAGTTAGATTGCGACCTGCATTCTGCGGCTGCGGATCTGTGCGTAAGCGAAGGTGCTGACAGCCGCGAGGATCATCGCGACGAGCGCGAGAATGCTCTCGGGGCCCGTGGCCGTGACGAGCGGTGCGCCGCTGTGGAGGACGTTGCCGTTACTGTCGATGACGGTACCGTCACCACCGATGATGATGGTGGGGCCGCCAGACTTTGATTCCTCGATGCGATCCATGCGCTTCTCGTAGGTCGTCGTCTGATCGAAGAGGCCGAGACTGGACGACTGCGTGGGTGCAACGTAGGTGTCGACCGGCTCCGCGTAGTCTGGCTCGAGGGACGACTGTGCGGCGGAACGGAGTTCGGCCGAATTCTGCTGCTGGGAATCGATCATCGCATCGCCGTCACGCGGGAGCGGCGGAGCCTGATACGTCGTCGCATCCGTACGGTCGAGCGTCATACTCTGTCCACCGAAGACCTGCTCCGGAGAAAGGTACGCGAATGCGGATGCGGGGAGCATGGTGAACGCGAGCGCGAGCGCTCCGATCACGAGAGAGGGTGAGTGTTTGACCATAGAGTTGTTGTGTATTTTCACGAGTATTGTACCTGATTTCCGGTTTTTTCTCAAGGTGGGACCTAATTCGTATCCAGCGGCAGGTTCGGGATCGGGAACTCCGGCGCATCGGTGCCGATCGCGGCATCGGTGGGACGGTTACCCAGCTGGGACTGCATCTTGCCCCACTTGTAGTGCCAATCGGGAGGGCCGAACGTGTTCGGATTCGTGGGATCGGTCTCGTCCTGATCCACCAGACAGTTCTGGTTCATGTCTTCACCGAAGACCGGCGAGGAAGGTCTGGAAATACAATTCCGGTTACCCTCATTATCGTTGGAACAGACCGTCTGCTTGGGCTCAGGACAACGTGCCGCGAGTCCGCCGCCGTCACAGAGGCCGTCGCGGTCGGTATCGGGAACGAGGGCACTCGTCTCACCTTTGTCGTTCGTACCGTTCATATTCTTGTCTTCACAGCGGTCGCCGAGACCGTCTTCGTCCGTGTCCGCGATCTTCACCTGTGTCTTCGTCCTGAAGACTTCCGTGCCATCGGGAATACCGTCGTTGTCGGTGTCCGGATAGTTCGGATCCGTGCCCATCTCACGCTCGCGTTCGTTGTTCAGCTCGTCGCCGTCAGTATCGACACCGACGGGGAGGATCACCTCGCTCATGACGTAACACGTCTGTCCGCCGTAGAGAATTTCGGCGATGGACGCCGGAGCCTTCTTGTCGGGGATGATCGTGGAATTCAGGATGCCGGGGAGATCCGTGTCGGACACTTTCGGACGTGCGGTCTGTGCGTTTCGTTCGCCGATCGAGTAGAAGAACACGCCATCGTACATCTGCTTGCCGAGGAGCCCCTTCGCCTTGTTCGCGACCTCATTGCCGCTGAAGCAGTAGCCCCAGAAACGCTTGAGCCAGTAGTCCGGTCCGCCAAAGAACGTGATGGCCGGAATGCGCGTACCCTGCGGCACCGTGAAGATGACACTCGTGTCGGCGGGAGCAGAGAATCCTTCGATCGCGCGCTGTTCATCGAACCGTACCGTCGGGATGACACCCTGCTGCTGTTGCGAGAGAAGACGACCCGAGAGAGCGCCGGTATCCGTCTGTTTCGTGAGCCAGGCGAACACAACCACCAGCACAGCACCGAGCAACGTCAGTGTGGCGTACTTGAGAGCGTGAACGACATGAGGATTTGGACGCATCACACCATTATAGCGCAAAACACGCTTTTCCGGAAGTGCTACAATCGGGCTCCACGCTATGGCAAAAGACTTCTACGCAGTCCTCGGCGTCCCGAAAACCGCTTCCGAAGCGGAGATCAAGCAGGCCTACAGAAAGCTGAGCCGCGAAATCCATCCCGACAAGCACAAGGGTGACAAAGGCATGGAAGCGAAATTCAAGGAGGTGAACGAGGCGTACGAGGTGCTCTCGGATCCGCAGAAGAAAGCGTCGTACGACCGCTTCGGTTCCGCAGACTTCGGACAGGGCGGGGGAGGAGGACAGGGCTTCGGCGGAGGATTCCAGGGGTTCGATCCGTCGCAGTTCGGCGGGGATTTGAACGATCTCTTCGAGGGATTCTTCGGCGGGGGCGGCAGACGGCGCGACGATGGCCGCGGACGCACGGTGGAAGTGGACGTCGAGATTCCGTTCTCAGACACCGTGACCGGCGCCGAGCGAGCGATCACATTCAAGACACAAATCGCCTGCGCGGAGTGCGCCGGATCGGGCGCCGCCGCGGGATCGAAAACCGTCACGTGTTCCGAGTGCGGAGGCACAGGTGCCGTGACACGCCAAACCAGATCGATCTTCGGCATGATCCAGCAGACCGTCGTCTGTTCCAAGTGTAAAGGAAGCGGAAAAGTCCCCGAGAAGCCCTGCAGGAAATGCAGCGGCGAAGGACGTCTGAGCGACAAGAAAACCGTCACCGTCCGCATCCCCGCGGGCATCGACGACGAGCAGTCGCTCCGTGTGAAAGGCGAGGGCGAAGCGGGTCGTCTCGGCGCCGCATCGGGTGACCTGATCGTACGCATTCACGTGCTGCCTGACGCACGATTCACACGTCAGGGTGATGACATCCAGGCAACGCTCCAGCTCGGGATCGTCGACGCCGTGCTCGGCACCGAAGCGACGGTGGATACCGTGCACGGGAAATCGACGATCACGATTCCCGCCGGCACGCAGCCGGGGCAGGTTCTGCGACTCAAAGGAAAAGGCATGCCGGTGGTGAACACGTCGCGCCACGGCGATCACTACGTGACGGTGGACATCGCGGTCCCGACGAAGCTGAGCCGTGACGAAAAACGGCTGTACGAAGAGCTGAAGAAGGCGCGTTAAACGTCGAGATTCTCGAGTCCGTCATCACCCGCCATGACGGGCGAGAGCTCTTCGCCTTCGTTTGAATCGACCGCTTTCTTGCCGGTCTTCATGCGGATCACCACCTGACGGTAGTCGCCTTCTCCGATGCTCTCGGTGGCGAGGTCGGCGAGCGCCGGTGTCGAAGAAATGTGCATGTGCACGACTCTGCGGAAGTACGGACTCATCGGCGGCAGTGTGACTCGCGCGCCCGTGCGGCGGACGAAGTCCGCTTTGGCCTCGGCAATCTTCCTCACTTTGTCCTCCTGCATCGTGCGGTAGCCGTCCACGTCCACGACGATGAACGGCGCCTTCTCGAGGCTCTTCGCCGTGCGGATCATGGACTTCACGAGGTGCTGGACCGCATTGAGCGTCTCGCCGTGCCAGCCGATGAGGCGGCTCGCCTGATCGCTCACGACCTCCACGCGCGTCATCTCGCCGTCCTGCCTCACGGTGATATCCGTGAACGGAATGCCGAGCATCTTCAGGAGGTTGCCGGTGGTCTCGATAATGAGATCGTTCATGCCGAGCGAGGATAGCAGAGAACGTTTTCCATTTCGACTCCCGCAGTACGCAACGAAAAAGGCCCCCTTACGGAGGCCTTCTGATTTCGTTACAGAGTCCTCAATTAACGGACAGCGTCCTTGAGGGTCTTGCCAGCCTTGAAGGACGGAACCTTCATCGCCGGGATCTGGATCTTCTGCGTCGGGTTGCGCGGGTTGACACCCGTGCGAGCCTGGCGCTTGGAGACACGGAACGTGCCGAAGCCCGTGACCGTGACGTTGTGACCCTTCTTGAGTTCCTTCGTGATCGTTCCGATGAGTGCCTCGAGGGCATCGGAAGCGGCGCGCTTGGTGATGCCGGCGGCGTCCGCGATGGCGGCAATGAGATCCTGCTTAGACATGGGTCTAAAGGGGGGAGGAAGTAAATACGGAAGAATTGTACTTCCGGAAACCGCAGCCGCAAGCCAAAAAATCACTTGAAAATCCGTGGCAACCGTGAAACGAAAACAAAAATGGCTTCTGGAAGCCAAAAATCACGAACACAACGTGAGAACATTGCGGAAAAGTCGGTGTAGTATTCAGAAACAGCGTCTAATTTCAGTCAACCGATGATCCGCGGGAGAAATCAAGTCCGTGAGAGAGAAAACCGCGCTCCGTGTACCGGAAAAAAATCACGGACGTCCATCCTCCCTCCTTATTACCTTTTGACAAAGATGACTCCATCCCCGATCCTCTCACGCGACTATGAGCAAACATTTAGTGATCGTCGAGAGCCCGACGAAGGCCAAAACCATCAAGCGTTTCCTCGGCAAAGATTACGTGGTGGAGTCCAGCATGGGACACATCCGCGACCTTCCGACGAGCGAACTCGGTATCGACACCGAGCATGATTTTGAGCCCGAGTATGTGATCCCGAAGGAGAAGGCGACGACGGTGAAGAATCTCAAGGCCGCACTGAAGGAAGCTGAAACGCTCTGGATCGCGACTGATGAAGACCGCGAGGGAGAGGCGATCGGCTGGCATCTGCTTGAGGCACTCAAGGTGAAGAACCCGGAGAAGATCAACCGCATCGTCTTCCACGAAATCACGGAGAGCGCGATCAAGGAAGCCATCGCGCATCCGCGTCACCTCAACATGCTCCTCGTCCACGCGCAGCAGGCGCGTCGCGTGCTCGACCGCCTGGTCGGCTACACGCTCTCCCCGTTCCTCTGGAAGAAGGTGTACCGCGGACTCTCCGCAGGGCGTGTGCAGTCCGTCGCCGTGCGTCTCATCGTCGACCGCGAACGTCTCATCAAAGCCTTCAACGCCGAGGAATACTGGACGGTGCAGGCCGATCTGAAGAAGGACAGCGGAGAGACCTTCACCGCCGATCTCAAAGCGAAAGACGGCAAGCCGTTCGTTCCCGTCTCCGACGCGCAAGCGAATGCCGTGGTGAAGGATGTGGACGGCAAGCCGTTCACCGTCGAGAAGATCGAAGTGAAGGAACTGAAGAAGACCCCGCCCGCTCCGTTCACGACTTCCACGCTGCAGCAGGAAGCCGCGCGCAAACTCGGCTTCTCCGTGAAGCAGACGATGGTGGTGGCGCAGCAGCTCTACGAAGGTGTGCACCTCGGTGCCGGCAGCGGCAGCACGGGTCTCATCACGTACATGCGTACCGACTCGGTGAACTTAAGCGAGAAGGCCCTCACGGACGCCAAGGCGACGATCCAGGAACACTACGGCCGCGAGTACGTGCTGAGCGAGCCGCGCCTCTACAAGACGAAGTCCAAGGGCGCACAGGAAGCGCACGAAGCCATCCGTCCGACCGAGATGAACCGTACGCCGGCGAGCGTGGCCGATGTGCTCGACGATCAGCAGCTCAAGCTCTACTCGCTCATCTGGAACCGCTCGATCGCAACCCAGATGGCGGCGGCTGAACTCAAGCGTGTGGGCGCCGACATCGTCGTGGATGCGTACACGTTCCGCGCGACGGGACAGACCGTGCTCTTCGACGGATTCCTCCGCGTGTACTTCGAGGACAAAGACGAAGAGCAGATCGAGAAGGACAAGGCGGCCGAGGAAGCCGACGGCGAGAAGTTCCTGCCGGAACTCGCCGAGAAGGAAGTCCTCGGTCTCGACAAGATCACGCCCGAGCAGCACTTCACGAAACCGCCGCCGCGCTACACGGAAGCGTCTCTCGTGAAGAAGCTGGAAGAGGAAGGCATCGGACGTCCGTCCACGTACGCGCCGACGATCTCCACCATCCAGCAGCGCGGCTATATCCGCAAAGAGGGCAAGCAGCTCGCCCCCGAGGACATCGCATTCACGGTGACAGATCTCCTCGCCGAACACTTCACGGATATCGTCGATCTCAAGTTCACGGCACGCATGGAGGAACAGCTCGATGACATCGCCGAGGGCAAGGAGGAGTGGGTGCCGTTCATGCGGAGCTTCTTCGGACCGTTCAAGAAGCTCGTGGAACTCAAGACGAAGGAGATCAAGAAGGAAGATGTGATGAAGGATCGCGAACTCGGCGTCGACGACGTGACGGGTCTGCCCATCGTCGTGCGTACGGGGCGCTTCGGCGCGTACGTGCAGCTCGGTCTCTGGGACAAGGAGAAGGGCAAGAAAGCCAAGCCGAAGGCGGCATCGCTCTTCAAGGAGATGAAACCGGACACCGTGACGCTCGAGGAAGCGAAGGCGCTCCTCTCGTTTCCGCGCGATCTCGGCAAGGATGCGACCGGCACAACGATCGAGCTTCACCTCGGACGCTTCGGTCCGTACCTGAAGATCGGCGAGAGCTCTGTGTCGATCCCGAAGGACGTGCACCCGTTCACGGTGGACAACGCGAAGGCCATCGAGCTCATGGCGAACAAAGCCCAGAAAGCCGCCGCGGCACGCTCGCTCGGCATCGACCCCGAAACGAAGGGCGAAATTCTCGTCAAGGATGGCCGCTACGGCCCCTATGTCACCGACGGCAAGACGAACTGCTCTGTGAGCAAGAAGTTCGATCCTGCGACCCTCACGCTCGAAGAAGCGGCCGCACTCCTCAAGCGCAAGCGTGAGGCGCCTCCGAGCAAGTGGAAGGGCAGGTTCGGGAAGAAGAAGGCGGAGTAGACGTTCCGCTGCGCCTGACTTCGCGGTAGGATGCCGGAGCTTCCTGATCTTTCTTCGTTCTGTTCTCAAGGCGCGTAGCTCAGCTGCCTAGCCCTGCGAAGCAGGGCGAAAAGAAAAAGAGGGCTCGGTTGCCCATTGATCCTTCCACCGAACGTCCGACCATGTAGGCGCGTAGCTCAGCTGGTAGAGCATCAGTCTCCAAAACTGAGGGTCGTAGGTTCAAGCCCTACCGCGCCTGCCACTCTCTGCCTTAACTAAAAGGAGGAGGGCAGTGCCCTCCTCCTTCGTTTCTGCGACTATTTATTTAGAAAGTTCCAAGCTTCCTGTTTCAACCAGCCGTAGCTATTACCAGGAACCAGTTCTGCTACGAGGACGAAGTCGCCTGAGTCCATATACTGACGAAGGTAATCGTAGATTTCTCTGGCAGAGGATGAGGATCTGATTAACCAGGCTGAGAGTAGGACTGAACAGCTAGGAAGTTTCTTGATAGCGGCGATCAAGCTGTCATAGTTCTGGCCTGGCTTCATAAGATCGTAAGTGACGATGTAGGATTTCATACTTGAAAATGAGGAAATGAAGTAGAAGGTGTTGCTGAGATCGCTCAGAACCTGGTTCAATCTCCATAGGTACCAACTAGGGATTGCCCAGTAAGACGCGCCATCTCAACATGCGCGCGTCTTATAAAGTGCAAAATTCACGACTCACAGCTCATTGGGGGATAAAATAGAAACGTGTAGACCCGCAGTATACAGGATCTTTACCGAAAAAGCAACGGTATACATACTTATAATTTCTCGTATATTTTCTTGACTTTGTAAATAATCAAAATTACTATGGGATAAATTATTGATAATTTCAAGAATATGGAAGTTCAACCTTCATTCACTCTCAGCCCTGTTGCGGCAAAAATTTTGCTCGAAACTAGAAAAGCAAAAAGTATGACGCTCAAGGAACTTTCGACGAAAACAGAGATTAGTGAAGGGTACCTTTCTTTGTTGGAACGAAGGCATAGGCCGATGAGCCGTCAAAATTTTGTTAAAATTTTTGAGGTAGGCTTTGGGTATTCGGAAGAAAGCGCCAGTAATCTTTGGCAGCAGATCACGGAAAATGAGGACGACCAAGAAAGTGTTGCTGCAAAAACTCTGGCAAGTTCGAAATATAGAGTCAGGAATATGGGATTCGGGACTTCAGGTGACGATGGGGGAACTTATCGTTGGGTGGGGTGTCGATGGACAATCATAGGTCGAATTTACTCTTGGAAGTTTTTTGAAAATTCAACTAACTCAATTTTTCAAAAAAATCCTCTGACAGGAGAAGAAGCTAAAACTACTTGGCAGGAAATTTTCAATTTGCTGAAAAGAGATGAGACTCAGGGCTTGCTTGAAGCTATTTATAGTGAATTCATTAAAACAGAAGAGGATGCGAACCACTACTCTGAAAAAGATCTTTTTAAATACGCTGTTATGGAAATTGAAGATATCCGGGATGCTTTGGATTCAATGCCTGAAAATAATTATTTTAATCTCCAGTCTCATTAATCACGAGCTGGTTCTCCTGAATACTCAATTTCTATGGGTTTGAGCTTGAAATGCTTCTAGTCCTCTATACTCATCCCCATGACGAAGACGCGGCATCCGCGCGCGGCATTCCTCGGGAACACTTTTTTTCTGCTCGGCATTCTCCTGGTCGGGTGTCTCACGCGCTGGATCGTGCTTCCGGAACAGACGGCGATCATGCCATCGATGACCAATGGATTCCGGCTGCTCGACCGTGAGATTTCACTCTCGAGCCCGACATTCGACCGCATGAAGATCTTCCATGCGACGAACGGCTTCCGGCTCGCTGTCGGCATCGATCCCCTCGAAGAGAGCACGATCATGGACGCCATCGCAAAGCGGCGGGTCATCGACATGCAGCAGCTCCAGTACTTCGGACACCTCTCGGCGACCCCCTACGGCGCGGACGACATGGCGCAGTACTTCCGGTACCGCTATCTGCGCTTCGGCGAGAATATCGCCTTCGGCAGCTTCCCGAGTGAGAAGAGTGTCGTGCAGGCATGGATGAACAGCCCCGGCCACCGCGCGAACATTCTCAGTGAAAAGTTCCATGAGATCGGCATCGCCTCAGAGCCTCTCGAACACTCCGGCCGCGAAGGCATCATCATCGTGGAGGTGTTCGGACTGCCGATTGAGGACTGCCCGACGATCGACCGGACTCTGCTCGAGGACATGGCAGCAGAAGAGTCACACATCGGACTCCTGCAGAAAGCGGCAGATGAAATCCGGAATCTCATGGGGCAGGTGAATATCTCCACCGAGCAGGGATTCCGTGATTTTGCCCTCTACCACCGCGCGCACGAGGCGCTCGCGGACAATATCGAATTCCGCCACAACCTCATTCTGGAGATGAATGACCGTTACAACGCGCAGGTGCGGACATACAACGGATGCATCTGACCGCGCTTCGTTTATACTCATCCCCATGGTGAAGCGACGACACTCCGACGAGAAGCTCCTCTGGCACCTCTTCTTCGTCTTCATCACACTCTTCTTCGCCTTCGAGACAGGCTGGTGGTTCTGGGTGCCGAAGCCTGCGGAGGTGAACCAATCCATGACGACAGGCTTCCGGCTGCTCAGTGAGCAACTGCCCGGCAGTGAGCCCTACGACAGGGAGAGAATCATCGGGGCAACGAACGTGCAGAGGTACGCGGGAGCGAAGCTGGCACCACTGCGCACGAGCCCGATCCTCGATGCCATCGCGAAGCGCCGCGTGCTCGATATGCAGCAGAATCACTACTTCGCACACGAATCCCCGACCTCGTACGGCGCCGACGACATGGCACGGTTCTTCCGGTACCGCTACATCCGCTTCGGCGAGAATATCGCCCTCGGCAACTTCGGCTCGGAAGCGGAGATCGTACAGGCATGGATGGACAGTCAGGGACACAAAGCGAACATCCTCAATACGAAGTTCCGCGAGATCGGCATCGCGTCGGGGCCCGAGATCTACAAAGGGCAATCTGCCATCGTCATCGTGCAGGTGTTCGGGCTGCCCGTCTGGGACTGCCCGCCCGTGGATGAAACGCTGCTCGACGACATCACCGCGGAGCAGGTGCACGTACTGCAGATGCAGGCCTCACTCGATGAAATTCTGCGGCTCATCAAGTCTATCGATCCGCGCTCTCCGCAGGGCATCGCCATCGGTAACACGTACGTCAATTCATACAACGATCTCGCAGGAAAAATCCGGTTCCGCAATACGGTGCTCCAGGATCTGAACAAGCGCTACAACGCGCAGGTGAAGGCGTTCAATGAGTGTGTATGACCGCATCCTTCTGCGACGGAAGAAGTGTGCGTTCTCTGGATTTTTGCCTGCCGGAGAGAACAGGTTTACGGTGAACCGTATGCCTGAACCACTCCCATCATCACCGGCCTCTCCCGATCCCATCCAGTCCGGCGTCGACTGGCTCGCGGGAGCGCTCGCGCAATGCCAGGCTCCACACAACGTCACCGCTGTGGTGCAGGCAGGCAGACAACACTACGGCGAGAGAATGTTCGCGCTGATTCTCCATACGTCAGGCCTCCAGCTCGGCGAGGCCCAGCGCACGATCTCGCGCGCATGCACGAATTGGCAGCAGGCGCTCCATCTGTCCGGCCGTAATCCGCAGAGCCTCATGGGAGAAGTGGCAGGCTACCAGCCACAACCTGATCCTCCCGCAGCATGAGAACGATCTACGCTTTCACGAGCCAGCGGTATCCCCACGCGGCGAGCACGCCACCGATGACCGGGCCCGCGATGTAGGAGAGCGACACGGAACCGATGCCGAGCGCAACGGCCGGATTGAGGACGCCGTTGCTCTGCGTGGAGGCCGCGAGGACGCCGAGGAGCAGCGCGCCGCCGATCGTGAGACCAGCCGCATCGTGCGGGGCTTTGCCGTGAACGACGGATGACACACCGAGGACGAGGATCGCGGCACCGAGAGCTTCGGCCATCACGATCATCGCGGAATCCCCGACCACCAAGGACGGCGACGTTCCGAGGAGCGCGTTGCCGACGACGAGCGCGAGGGCACCGCCGATGAACTGGGCAACGATGTAACTCACCGCATCCATCATCTGGATCTTGCCGATGCTGAAGAGTCCGATCGTGACCGCGGGATTCACGTGTGCGCCGCTGATACTGCCGAGCATGTAGACCACGAGCCCGAGGGTCAGACCTGCGACGACGGGTGTTGCGAGCGGGAAGCCCGCCTTGAGCGAGACGTGGACGAGGAGCGCGAGGAGGAACGTGCCGAGAAGTTCGGCGACGAGCGGACGGATGTTCTGCATGGAGGGAGAGGGGAAGATAGAGCCCATGCTACACCAAGCTGCGGCTTGGGCATCAAGACATGCCGGATCTTCCGTGAAACCCTGTCCATCGCTATCGTTCACCTATGGCCTTCCCCGTGTTCTCGAAGAACGGCGAGATTCTGCCCGCAAGTGAGGCCACCGTGCCGCTCTCGGACATCGCGTACGCCTACGGATTCGGTGTCTATGAGACGATCCGCGCCGTACGCGGCAAGGCGCTCTTCTTGAACGACCACCTCGAACGCCTCATGCATTCGGCGCGCATCATCGCCTTACCCCACCCCTTCAGCACGGGTGCCATGTCCGCGTGGACGGAAGAGCTCCTGAAGAAGATCGACGCCGAAGCCTGCAATCTGAAGATGCTCCTCATCGGCGGCAGAGACGCGGCGACCGCGACCCTGTACATCATCCCGCTCTCTCCTCTGTTTCCTGACAAGCGTCTCTATATCCATGGGGCGAAGGCGCTCACGGTGCACCATGAGAGATACCTGCCGCAGGCCAAAACCCTCAACATGCTTCCGAGCTTCCTCGCCTACCGCAGCGCCAAAGACGCAGGCTGCTACGACGCGCTCCTCGTGGACCGTAGCGGCTGCATCACGGAAGGCACGCGCACGAATTTCTTCGCGATGAAAGGAAAGACGCTCATATCACCTCCCGCGAAAGACATCCTCGAAGGCGTGACACTGAAGCATGTCATCGAGACCGCAAAGGAGAACGGCTTTGCGCTGGAATACGCACCGATCCCTCTTGCAGAGATCGCCTCGTACGATGGCGCCTTCCTCACGAGCACGTCGAGCAAGATCATGCCGCTCAGCCAGATCGACCTGACACCCCTCGTGATTCCCGACGCACTGAAAGAGCTCCTCCAGCACTTCGAGAGGTTCTTGAAATCGACGCAGGGCGCGTGAGACTTACTGGGCGGGCTGCGACTTCAGCGTACGCGCCTGATCCGCCATGTTCTTGGCGATCTTCTCCATCTGCTCGACAACCGTGACGAGACCTGCGGAGAAGGACTTCGCCTTCTCGGCGGAGTTGTAGGCGTCTTTCGCGGCGTTGATGGAATCATCGAGACGACCTTCGATGCCGGCTCTGTACGATGAGACGAGGAATGCAAATCCTTCCGAGACCTTCATGGCGCCCTTCACGATGCCTTCTTCAGGCTTGGCGGCGAGCGCACCGCGTGCGGCGATCACCGAGCGTGCGGATGCGTACTCGGCCTGCTCGATGTGCTTCTGATCGAGCATTTGGAGGACATTGCCGATGTCCGTCTCGGCCTGCGAGAGGAGCGCCTGTGTGCGGCGTCCTGCGAGGTACATATCAAGACGGTAGTAGAGCAGTGCCATCGATCCACGCGTGAGTTCCGAGGACGGCATGAGATTGCCGTCTGCATTCACCGCAGTCATCGAACTTGCGAGTGCGAAGCGGATCACGGGGTAATACCAATCGTTCGCGGACATCACATCGGAACTCAGCGGCTTCTTGAAGTCAGAAAATGCGCCGAGGTAATCGAGCTTCTTCGAGACGAACAACATCTTCATGAATGCGGCCTTCGTCACGGGCGCGTTCGGATTGAAGTTCGCGGCACTGTCGACGATGCCGAGCTTGCGTGCAGCTTCTGCGTACGCGGTGTACCACTGCCCGGCGGGGACATCCTTGAACGACGATGTCGTCAGTGTGAGGAGATCCTCTGCGTTCACGAGCGGAGCGACGAGAATTTTCGCGGCCTGTGCGCGCGTGAGCTTTCCGTCGGGATTGAAGGTGAGTCCGTCCTGCACGATCCCCTTGGACTGAAGGTACGATGCAGCCGCGAGAATCGGGCTCTCCGCCGGAATATCTGTGAACGATGCCGCCGAAGCGATCATCGGCATGACGAGCGATGCGGTGAGCAATGTGGCGGTCAGCGTGACGCGGGATCCAAGGCGCATGAAACGTGGGGAAAACACGCGAATGCTATCAGTGGAGGCGTCTTTCCCGCAATCGGAAGATCTTAAAGATCCGAGACAACCGATGATGAAATATTCGATCTGCATCCGAGCCCTTGCAGCTGAGGTTCCGGAAGCAGACAACTCAGGGAACGGTTTCAAAATCGGCGAGACGACCGCGTGCGGATGCGCGAAGATCAGACACATCCGGTACAACGACATAAACATGTGATTTTTGGCTTCTAGTAGCCTTCGAACGATGTCTGGAACTCTGAGGCCAGATCGCGAGGACCTTGTGATGCAACTGTGATTATTGCACGGTCACTGAAGATCGAATGCATCCGATGCAATGCGTGCACGCCGAGCTCATTCTTACGGACAGAGATCCCAGAATCTCGGGAGGAGATCAGTTACATCCGCGACAACGCAACGTGCATACATCGTAGAACGGAGAGCAACCGAGCGTACGAGGCAGCCCGACTCCATCGCCATCATGTGGGAAGTTCAGTTGCTCCCGAGCCCATGAGGCTGCGATGTGAAGAATATTTGACATATGACAAGAATATTGAAAGATCACCGAGATACGCGACATGCAAAGTATCGTATTCATTTTGGCCACTTCATCCCTGATAGAAGCCAAAAGACAATCATGATACGGTGCGCTTCCTCCGGTGCTTTTCTCATGAGAAACAGTCCAAACAGCTCTCCGATTCGGAAGATCGGAAACATCTGAATCATCTGAATTTTGTAGTTTTAGGCCGTCTGATGACTGATCACCTGCGCAAAGATCAGCTGCATGCGAGACAGATATTTGCTAAGACATTTTAATAATGCTATAATGAACGCAAGTAAATATAAATATTCATAACGTACAAAAAAATTAACAACCTCATGCGCTCCAGCGATCTCCGCTCATCGGACATCCGACGCCTCCTGAGAAACACTTCTCAGCTGGAGCTTTCCGGTGATGCCGTGCAGAAGCTCAAGTGGTTTCTCTTCGCTGCGGAGCACGGTGAGAATGTGAGCCTCACGTGCCGTCACTTCGGCATCTCGCGTTCGACGTACCTCCGATGGTCGGAGCGTTTCGATGCAAACGATCTCACCACACTCGATGAGCACTCACGCTCACCGCACACCGTACGTGAGCCCGAGACCGATCCGAAAGTCGTCGCTCTCATCACGGAACTGCGCACCGCGCAGCCGATGATCGGCAAGGAAGCGATCGCCGTCATTCTCCAGCAGTCACACCATCTTACCGTCTCCTCCTCGACCGTCGGACGCGTCATCAGCCGTCACGGTCTGTTCTTTGCCGAGAGTGCATCGCACCGGAGCAAGCGCGCGCAGTACCTGGAGTCGGAGACCGTCCACCCCGCCATCAACCCTGCTTCGTCCGCTGCCCCGAAGGGTACGCACGAAGCAGATGAGCCGCTTCCGTATCTGCCGTCACCCGGCATCACTTCCTGATCATGCGCACCATGCTCCACAGCATCGGCGCGACACTGATCGCTCTTCTCCTCACACTCGGAGGCGAGACGGTGACGATCAGCCGTGCTCTCGCACTCGAGAGCACTTCGTACCAGTTCCAGGGTGTCGGAACCGAAACGAACAACGACGATGACGATGGATCCACCGATAGCGAGCAAGTAGGAGGCTCCACCATGGGCGCCTCGACGCTCACGAGCACCAGCTATCAGATGGCGGCGGAGAATAGTCCGACAGAGACGAGTGAGAGCTCCACGACAACGACGACCACAGGTGGAGGCGGAGGTACATCCACGACCTCCGGAGGTGGAAGCCGTGGAGACCGAGCGGGGACAACCGTGGGAGGCACGGCCTCCAGTGCAAGCAGTGAACTTCCGGAGACGGGCACCTCTTCCTCCCCGTCCTCGGTTCGCACGGTCCACCGCAGCGTTCGCCCTGCAGCACCGACGGAGACGATCGTCTCGTCGTCCTCTTCCTCTGCTTCTTTCATCGCGATCGATACAAGCCTGTCCGGATTCCGTAACGGAACCGGCGAAGCCGACGCAGGCAGCAGGACCCGAAGCGGCGCCATCCACTTCTTCGACGCCGTGGACGAGACGACGGCCGCAGAGACCGTTCTTCCGACCTACCGCGTGTCGTGGATCCTGCTCCTTCTGAGCGCCGTGCTCACAGGAACGAATGCCACGCTGCTCATCTGGAAGAAGAAGGCGCGGACAAAGAAGGAGAAGAAGGCGATCCGCCGCATGGTCACCCTCACGATTCTGGCGCTCATCGCGGCACTTGCCGCTTTCGTCATCCCGCTCGCAGCGCATGCCGAGAACGTGACGATCCCCACCGTAAAGAGCTATAACGGCATGCTCTCCGACAGCGCGGGCAATAAGGTAACCACTCCGATTACGCTGCGTTTCAGCTACTGGAAGAACCCGAACGCACTGCCAACGGATCTCACGAGCACAGGCGCGATCAAGGTGACGGCTCCGAACTTCGCCGGATTCCAGGAAACACACACGACGACGCCGAATGCGCGGGGAAGTTTCTCGGTGAATATCGGTTCGGTCACGCCGATGCTGAATATGAAGAACCTCACCAAGAGCGTGATGCAGGGGCTCTATCTGCAGGTCGAAGTGAAGCCGGCGGGATCCGCAGACACGGCGTATGAGATCCTCGACGTGGACAGCCTGGACGACGCAAAGGACCGTTCGCAGGTGACGCCGGTCTCCTTCGCGCGCAATGCCGACCTCTTCGACCAGCACGACACGGGTACGGGCAGCTACGACATTCCTGTGCTCGACTTCGGCGGACATCTGCCGCTCAGCACCATGGGCAGCGGCACGAGCATCGGCGAATTCGTCATCGATGCCGACAACTCGGAGACGTCGCAGATCAGTCTCGAGTTCGGCACGGTGCTCGGCAAGAAGCTCACGTACGACATCACGAACAATCTCTTCAATTTCAATGCATCACTGCAGGTGCAGGGCAATCTCACGGTGACCGGACTCATCAACGGCACGGATATCTCCAGCCTCACAGCTGTCAGTGATGCTCTCAAGGCATCGTCGGGCGCCGGACTGAACCTGAATGTCCACGGCGGCAGCTACCGTCTGAACGGCATCGTCGTGAATTACGGAGGCGGCAGCAAGGCGCTTGCCGGCAGCGCCACGAACTACGTCTTCTTCGGCTCTGGCGGACTGACGGTGCGGACACTC
>CAZDRX010000019.1:0-21992 GCA_964508225.1 uncultured Candidatus Peribacteria bacterium | reverse complement strand
TAGATGGGGGATTTGATGCCCGTCGTCCATGTGAACGGACTCTCGGGCGAGAGCCTGACGGCACCGATGGTCAGGAGATGCTCGGCGATGCGGCGTCCGTGCGGCATGCTTTTATCCTACTTGAGAATTGATAATTGACAATTGATCGTCGACAATGCGTCCGATGTCCATCGATGAACACAAGCTGCGGGACCTTGTCACCGCATTTCTGGCCGAGAACGCGAAGCTCAATCTCTCCGCATTCCGCACGCCTGAGCACTGCTGGATCGGCAACGTGCTCGATTCTATCGCGCTCCTGCAGGCGCTCGACCGGTATCCGGACCTGAAGAAGATCGCCTCACTCGCCGACATCGGCACGGGCGGGGGATTCCCGCTCCTGCCCCTCTCGCTCTGCCTGCCCGATGTGCAGTGCACAGGGATCGACGCCACGCAGAAGAAGATCGATGCCGTTGGCAGGATCGCCGCCGCCTGCAGTATCCCGAACGTGAAGCTCCTCTGTGGACGGATCGAGTCCCTCGCGCACAGCGGTGAGTACCGCGAACAGTTCGACCTCGTGACCGCCAGAGCCGTCGCTCCTCTCGCCGTGCTGCTTGAGTACGCTGTGCCGCTTCTCAAGCCCGCGGGCATGTGCGCATTCTGGAAGAGTACGAAAGTAGCCTCCGAGCTTGCGGACACCGCGAAGGCGCAGGATGTGCTCCGGTGCAAATACCTCGGCGACTTCACGTACACACTTCCCGATAACTGGGGCGACCGCACGATTGTGTTCTTCAAGAAAGTCGGACCGACGTCACCGGAGTATCCCCGTCGTACAGGTATTCCCAAGCAGAAGCCTCTTTGAACGTCGGTATGGTTGTTGGTTTAGAGGTGTTGCGAGAGCGAGCTCATCACGACCACGAGACACGCGGCGAAAACCACGAGGAGCGGGGACATTCCCAAGGTGCGGGTGCGCATAGAGTGAGTGGGGAATGGATGAGTGGATCCGAAGTATAATCCGCCCGAGTCGCCGGGCAATTGTCGGAGGTGTAGAATGATGATGAAGTGCTATTTCCTTCCCGCCTGCAAGGGCGACATTGATGCGTCGCAAAGCCAAGAATGAGACAATCCTGATCAGAGCAGAAATATCCCTTTTGCAAGCCAGAATCCCATGAGTCCGAAGCCCTACATTCCCAATGACAACTGGAGCAAACGTGCGGCCAGTGAGGGCTATCGTGCGCGGTCGGTGTACAAGCTGCAGGAGCTCGACGAACGGTACGATCTTCTGCATCTGGGGATGAAGGTGCTGGACATCGGCGCCGCGCCCGGTTCGTGGTTGCAGTACGAGAGCAAGAAGATCGGAGACAAGGGTCTTGCGGTCGGGATTGATCTGAAGGACATCGAGCCCATCGCCCCCAACGTGAAGACATATGTGGCGGACATGATGGATCACACGGGGATCGAGAAGATTCTGCAGGGTCTCGGCATCCAGAAGTTCGACCTCGTGATCTCGGATATTGCGCCCAATACGAGTGGCATCAAGGACGTCGACCAGTGGAAGTCTCTCGAGCTTTCGCGCGCCGTCGTGGACGTGGCGAAGCGATTCCTGAAGCCCCACGGCATGCTCGTGATGAAGGTCTTCCGCGGACGTGACTTCGATGCCTTTCTGCAGGAAGTCACGATGTCGTTCTCCGATGTGAAACAGAAGAGCGTGGAGGCAAGCCGCGACCGGAGTCGCGAGGTGTACGTGGTCTGCAGAAGCCGTTAGCCGCCAACATCGTCTTTTCGTCCAGTAGTAGCCGACTCTCTGTCGGCTGTATGATGTTCTCCATGATCAGTTTCTCCGGTGTGACAAAGGTCTTCGACGGACGCGAGGTGCTCTCGGATTTGACGTTCCAGATCGCCCCCGGAGAGTTCGTCTGTCTCACGGGGCCGAGCGGCGCGGGGAAATCCACCATTGTGCACCTCCTCATCCGTGCGGAAGTGCCGACGAAGGGCACGATCGAAGTGGACGGCGCGAACATCGCGATGCTCCCGCCGTCGATTTTGCAGCTCTACCGCCAGCGTACGGGTGTCGTCTTTCAGGATTACAAACTCCTGCCCGACCGCACGGTGGAGGAGAATATCTCCTTCGCGCTCGAGGTCTGCGGCGTTCCCGATGAGGAGATCGCGCCGAGAGTCGCCGCCATCCTCGACCGCTTCGAGCTTGGCGACCGTGCCGAGGCGTTTCCGCATGAGCTCTCTGGAGGCGAGAAGACGCGCGCCGCACTCGCCCGCGCGCTCGTCCACAATCCCGGCATTCTCATCGCGGATGAGCCCACGGGCAATATCGATCCCGAGCAGTCGCAGCGGATTCTGCGGTACCTGAAGACGATCCACTCCGAGGGCACGACCGTGATCCTCGCCACCCACGACAAGCTCGTGGTGGACTCGCTCGGTGTGCGCGTGATCCGGCTCGAGAACGGCAAGCTCGTCCGCGACAGTATCGGCGGATATTCCTCAGCGGATGCTCCCGCAGGAACCTCCGAGTCCGTCACGATCGCATCCGAAGGCAACGCGAAGGCGCATCATCCACGCAGGTCGATGTCGCATCATCCCATGCATCACAAGAAGTCTGCTGCTGTCCCTGAATCCGAGAAGACCGAAGAGAAGCCGCCGAGCGGCAGTATCAAGCCCGTCGAAGAGGAGGCGCAGAGCTAGACATTGATCACCACTGCAGCGATCCCTCCATCCGTACGGTCTGCGTGCCGTTCTTCACGATCGTGCCGATGCCGTAGCAGGGGATCTTGGCCTTTGTGAGCCGCTTTATCACGGTGTCTGCGGCCTGCGGATCCACGACGAGTGTGAGCCCCACACCGAGGTTGAACGTCTTCGTCATGTCTGTGTCGTCATTCCCCGAGCGCTCTTTGATGGTCTTGAAGACGGGGAGAATCTTGATGGCGGATGCATCGATCACCGCATCGGTGCCCTGCGGGAGAATCCGGTTCAGATTCCCCGGAATGCCGCCGCCCGTGATGTGTGCCATACCGTGAAGCGTGGAGGTATCGAAGAGATCCTTCACGGCGTGGTAGTAGCAGCGGTGCGGTTCGAGGATCGCATCGAGGAAGCTCACACCTGCGATGTCCGCGTCGAGAATCTCCGGATCTTCCTTGATGAGGGCGCGCACGAGCGTGTAGCCGTTCGTGTGGAGTCCGCTACTTTCGACTGCGAGCACCACATCACCGGCTTTGATCGCGGAGCCGTCGATAATCTTCGATTTCTCCACGACGCCGATGCACGAACTGCCAAGCACGTACGTTCCGGCGGGGAGTACCGCAGGCTGTTCCGACGTCTCGCCGCCCGTGAGCGCACAGCCCTGTGCCTTGGAAGCTTCTGCGAGATATTTCACGAGCTGCTGCACCACATCCTTTTCCAGTTTTCCGCAGACGATGAGGTCCTGAATGAAGAGCGGCTTCGCACCCATGACGATCACGTCGTTCACGAGGTGATTGATCATGTCATAGCAGATGCCCTTCACCCGCTTGTGCTGGAACGCGAGGAGCTGCTTGCTTCCAGGTTCCTCTGTTTTGCACACGAGGACGGGGTGATCGTAGCCGGGGAACTTCGCGTCACAGAGCGAGGCGAACGCGCCCACCTTATTCAGGACGAGCGGATTGTCCGTCTCCAGATCCTTCACCATGCCCTTCTTCGTCGCATCGGCATTCTCGATATTCACGCCGGCCGAGGAGTAGGAGATCTTCTTCATGCCTCCACACTACCAAATCACTGCCCGTGCCGCGAGTGGCTTCCTGCAGGGCACCCATGTACAATTGTTCAGTCATGGACGATTGCCTCTCCGTCTGCAACCACCTCAAGGCCGCCGCAAGCTGCTGCGAACGGGAGTTGAACGACTCTCTCTCCTCCCTCGATGTGAGCCACTGTCAGGCGACGATTCTCATCCGCGTGGCCGATGAACCCGTCTCCATGTCGAGCCTGAGCAAGTTCATGTGCTGCCACAAGAGCAATGTCACGCAGGTCGTGGGTGGTCTCCTCAAGAAGGGGCTCATCCAGCGCGCCGCCCTCAAGACGGACAAGCGCGTCTCCGAGCTCAAGCTCACCCCGAAGGGCAAACAGGTCGGTTCCAAGCTGAAGTCGCTCCTCTGCGGCCGCGCCTGCGACTGCATGAGTGTGTTCACTTCGCCCGAGAAAAAGGCTTTCTCCGAGCTTCTCAAGAAGTACATCGAGCGGCACCGCGCGTAGGGTGTATCCTTCTTCCATGGCGAACGAAGCGTTTGCAAAGATCCTCCGGCAGATCGCCGACCTTCTCGACTATCAGGGGGTTGCTTTCAAGCCGGCTGCGTATCGCCGTGCCGCGCAGACACTGGAGGATCTGAAGCAGGATGTCTCGAAGGTGAAAGACAAGAAGGCGCTCATGGAACTTCCCGGTGTCGGGGATGCGATTGCGGAGAAAATTCTCGAATTCGGACAGACCGGTCGTGTGAGCTTCCTCGACAAGCTCGTCGCCGAGACACAGACGGGTGCCGCAGGACTCCTCAATGTGGATGATCTGGGTCCCAAGCGCGTCCGTGCGCTCGAACAGGCACTGGGTATCCGGACGATCCCGGAACTCATCGAGGCCGCCGAGAAAGGAAAAATCCGGACATTGCCCGGATTCTCGGAACTCCTCGAGAAGAAGATTCTCGAGAACGCGCAGCGGTCGCCTGAACGCGTGAAGCGTTTTTCTCTCGCCGAAGCGGAGAAAGACGTCGTGGTTCTTCTCCAGACTCTCCGGAACTTCAAGAACGTTGTCGAGGTGGAGGCAGCCGGATCCTTTCGGCGTCGTAAAGAAACAGTCGGTGACGTCGATATTCTCATCGCGGTGAAGAAGTCGTCCGAGACACTCGCGAGCGAGATTGAAGCTGCGATCAAAGAACTTCCGATTGTCGAGCGGGTGGTGGCTGCGGGCGGCACGCGCATCGCCTTCGATCTCCGCTCAGGTCTCCGGGTGGATATCCGCATCGTCTCGGTGGTGGAGTGGGGATCCGCACTTCTGTACTTCACGGGAAGCAAAGAGCACAACATCTCGCTCCGGCGCCGCGCGATCGATCGCGGTCTCAAGCTCAGTGAGTACGGACTCTTCAGGGGAGCGAAAGTGATCGCATCCAAAAAAGAAACCGACATCTATGCGGCACTCGATCTCCCGTACGTGGAGCCCTGGAACCGTACTGCGGATCTGCCGGCTTAGTCTCCGGGCGTCAGATTCTTCGTGTTCCCCACGATGTGGATCGTGTTGTAGGCGAGATCGATATTCTTGTGTGCGTGGAACTGCTCGAGAATCGTGCGCGAGAGATCCGTGACAACCTGCCGGCGCTTGCCGATGGGCACCGTGAACTTCAGGGTGAACATGATGCCGTTATTCGCGAGGTCGACATGGACCTCCGGCTCACAGACTTCCCACATCGTGTAGAAGAGCGCGGTGCGGCGACGCTGCTGCGCCCTCGCCTGTTCCGTGAATTCGAGAGCTTCCACTTTCAGCGCTTCGTGGAGGAGCTGCTCCGCCTTCTTCCAGTCGCTCGCATACGTCACGGTCACCTGCATCTCGACGCTCATGAAGTCGGACGTCGTGTTGTAGTTGAGCACCGACTCTTTGAGGATCAGAGAGTTCGGCACATAGAGCGTCTTGCCCGTGCGCTCGTGAGCGTTGAAGGCACCGTTCACGCTCACTTCGAGCATGGTGGTCCGGAGCGGCGCGATGTCGATGACGTCACCCGTATACGCGCCGATGGAGACGCGGTTCCCGAGCGTGAAGAGACGGCGCTGGAGGATCAAGAACCATCCCATGATATCTTTCACGACGTCCTGCAGCGCGACGGCGATACCGGCGCCGACGATGGCGAGGGAGGCGAGCGCACCCGGATGATCCGAGATGAGCTTGCTGATCACCCAGAGCGCCGCAACGGTGTAGATCCCTGCGGAGACAAGCTTGGCGATGAGGTACCGCTGACCCTTCGCTTCGATCCGTCCTGCCACTCTGCGGCGCACGATGCGGTCGAGGATGACGGCGCCGAGGATGATTGCGAGGTACGTGAGAGACCCGAAGAGCGTCTGGAACTGATCGAGCCACTGTTCGCGTCCGAGCTTGCTCAGGCGATCCTGCTGGAGTGTGTAGCCCGCATTGAGCGCGTTGATCCGTTCCTCAAGAATCGCTTTGCGGGCAAGGAGTTCACCGTGCGTCTTCGTGAGCCTGATCTCATCGGGCGGCGTCACCACAACGGTATCCGGCTCGGCGTAGTACTTCCGCTCCTCCTCACCGAGGAGATCGAGATCCACCTTGCTTGTCTTGATGAGCTGGGAGAGCTGATCCACGAGCGCGCGCTGCTGGTCGATGGCTTTGGGGAGCGCGGACTTGTCGGTCGAGAGATCGTCCTTCGTGGAGGGCTCCACGAGCACTTTGATCTCTTTGTCTGCCTGTGTCCGGATGCGGGCGCGTTCGTCGGCGATACGCTTCTCGAGGTACGTGTCGCTCGAACCCTTCTTCAGGTACGCGTTGTAGAGCGACGTCAGCGTTGCCTCGTCGTACGTGACCGTTTGCGCGGAAACGGCGAGCGGCTGCAGCAGGAGCGACAGTGCAGCAAGAGCGCCGGCGAGACGGAGAGTGCGTTTCATGGGTGGAGTGCGCAGTATACAGCACCGGGTTAAGGAGACATTAAAAAAGAGAGGGGAGTACCCTCTCTTTCCTTTTGCTTCGTGTGTGATTTAGAGGAGCCAGCCCGATGTGCTGTAGAGGCTCGCGGTCAGCACAGCGACGATACTCATGAGCTTCACGAGGATATTGAGTGCCGGACCCGATGTGTCCTTGAACGGATCACCGACGGTGTCGCCGACGACAGCGGCCTTGTGCGGGTCACTGCCCTTGCCTCCGAGGTAGCCGGACTCGATGTACTTCTTCGCGTTGTCCCATGCGCCACCCGAGTTCGCCATCGAGGTGCCGAGCATCATGGCCGAGACGAGGGTGCCTGCGAGGAGGCCGCCGAGTGCTTCCTTGCCGAGGAGGAGACCGATGAAGACGGGGGAGATCATGGCGAGGAGACCCGGCAGCACCATCTCGCGGATGGCAGCGGTCGTGGCGATGGCCACGCACGTCTCGGGATCACCTTCGGCCGTGCCCTGCATGAGGCCCTTGATGTCGCGGAACTGACGGCGGACTTCCTCGATGATGGCCATGGCTGCACGTCCGACGGCGCGCATCGTGAGCGAGCTGAAGAGGAACGGGAGCATGCCTCCGATGAGGAGACCGATGAGGGTGGTCGGGTTGCTGACATCGATACCTACCAGCCCCGATGACTCTTTGAATGCACCGAAGAGTGCGAGACACATGAAACCGGCCACACCGATGGCAAAGCCTTTGCCGATGGCGGCGGTCGTGTTGCCCGCGGCGTCGAGAGCGTCCGTCTTCTCACGGACTTCCTTCGGCAGCTTGCTCATCTCCGCGATGCCTCCTGCGTTGTCGGCCACGGGGCCGAACGCGTCGATGGCGAGGGTCATGGCGAGTGTGGAGAGCATGCCGACAGAACCGATGCCGATGCCGTAGAGGCCTGCCTGTGCGTACGCGATCGCGATGGCGATCACGATGACGAGCGTCGGGAGTGCGGTGGACATGTAGCCGAGCGCGAGACCTTCGATGAGCGTCGTCGCGGCACCGGTCTTGGCGGAGTCAGCGAGCGCGCGGACCGGCCTGTAGGTGTGTGAGGTGTAGTACTCGGTGAGGAGTCCGACGCCGACACCGGCGAGAAGACCCGCAGTGGAAGCCCAGAAGACACCCATGGCGACTTCCATCGGAAGGAGAGCTTTCGCGAGCCACCACGTGGCGCCGACGACGAGGACGGAGGCCACGAGCATGCCGTACTTCAGCGCATTCTGGACGCCTTCGGCGTTCTTCGTGCGGACGACCGCCATGGCGAGAATGCTGCAGACCACGCCGAGTGCGGAGACGAGGAGCGGGAAGAGGAGAGCCTGATCGACACCCCACGAGACATGGAGACCGACGAGCATCGTGGCGAGAATCGCACCGATGTAGCTTTCGAAGAGGTCGGCTCCCATGCCGGCCACGTCACCGACGTTGTCACCGACGTTGTCGGCGATGACGGCCGGATTGCGCGGATCATCTTCCGGGATACCTGCCTCCACTTTGCCGACCAGGTCGGCACCCACGTCAGCGGCTTTCGTGTAGATACCGCCACCCACGCGTGCGAAGAGCGCGACGCATGAAGCACCGAAGCTGAAGCCGGTGAGAGATTCGAGTGCGGTCTGCATGTCTGACTGCGTGAGCAGGAAGAGGAGGACGCCGACGAAACCGATGAGTCCCAGACCCACGACGGAAAGGCCCATGGTTGCTCCGCTCAGGAAGGAGACGCGCAGTGCCTTCACGACGCTCGTGCGAGCCGCTTCCGCCGTGCGGACGTTGGCGATCGTCGCCGTGCGCATGCCGATGAAGCCTGCGAGTGCGGAGCACAGTGCTCCGATGATGAAGCTGAGAGCTGTGTACGGCCTGCCCCACGCGGTGCCGATGTTGGCCACTCCCGTGTCGAGGAAGATATAGATAAGGAGAGCCGCCACGATCATGAATGGTCCGATCACCGTGTACTCACGGGTGAGGAACGCCATCGCGCCTGCGCGGATGCGGCCGGCGAGGTGCTGCATCACGTCGTTCCCCGCGTCCTGCGTGCCGATGAACCAGCGGAAGAGAAGGGCGAACGCGAGCGCCAGAACGCCGGAGCCGAGTGTCGTCCAGAGAAGGAAGGAGAAACTGTAGCCGGAAAGCATGCCGTCCATGCGGAAGAGGGGAAGAAGAGGTAAATCGCGGGACATCATGGATGCCTGATCCGAAGCCGATCAAGCACGAATCCGGGGGACGGCTTGCAAAATCCGCAAATTGTTTGATGGATTTTTCAAGCGGATTCCTCCGCTTTCTCCTGCGACTGTAAAACATAGTTGCTTTCACGTGCCGCCGTGCATCGTCATAGTGCGCGTGATGTCCTCCTCTCTCAAACTCCGTACACTTCGGCATCAGCAGGAACTTTCGGAGGAGCTCAAGGCCGCGCGTCTTCCGACGAGACCGGAAGCGTGGCTCCTCACGTTCACGACTCTCTGGTTTACCGCCGGACTCTTCACCGACGGCTGGGCGCACAATCACATTCCGGAACTCGAGACGTTCTTCACACCATGGCATGCTGTCTTCTATTCCGGATACTTCGCCACCGCACTCGCGCTTGCCGGCATCGTCTGGAGAAATGCGAAGCGGCTCGGTGTACGTTTCCGGAGCGCGGCACCGATCGGATACGAGTACGCACTCTTCGGTGCATCACTTTTTATTTTCGGCGGCATCGGTGATCTTCTCTGGCATGAGATCTTCGGGATCGAGGCGGACATCGAGGCACTCCTCAGTCCGACACACCTCGTGCTCGCCGTCGCAATGTTCCTCATGGTGAGTGCGAATCTCCGCGCATGGTTCAAGGCCACGCCGCCGCTCGGGAAGCCGAAATTCGCCGATCAGCTCCCCATGATTCTCTCGGTCGCCATGAGCGTCGCGCTCCTCTGGTTCATGCTCCAGTTTTCGCACTTCATCACCGTGCGCGCGGGCATCGTTCCGGACGGCGCGGATTCCGCAGAGTCGCTCCAGAATATTGCGATCACCGGATATCTCCTGCACGTCGTCATTCTTCTCGCCTTCCTCTTCCTTCTTCTTCGTCGCGGCAGAATCGCGGGTGGCGCGATCACGATCATCTCCGGACTCTCGATGACGGCGATGGGCGCAATGCGTGACGGACTTTTTCTCCTTCCCGCTGTTCTCGTCACCGGTGTGATCGCGGACATTCTCGCCGCACGTCTTCATCCGCTCGAACAGCATCGGAGAGAATTCCGTGCATTCGCATTCGCCGTACCCGCCATCTTCTTCACCGCGTACTTCCTCACGGTCCATGTTCAGACAGGCATCGCGTGGTCAGTGCATCTCTGGACGGGCTCCATCGTGATGACGGGACTTGCGGGACTTCTCCTCAGCTTCCTTGTGCTGCCGCCCTCCGAAAACGCAGTCCTGTAGCCGTTTTCTAGTGATCGTGCGGTACCGCCTTCTGACGCCAGACGCGGTCGATTTTTCCCGGAATGATGTAATACGGAAGGACGAGAAGGTAACAGAGGATGCTGAGACGCATGGTGAAGAAGGAGAGTGCGATCGCGATGACTGCGGCGACGGGTGCCACGAGAATTCTCCGCTTCACACTCCGGATGAATGACGGGGTGAGTGCGTGTGTCGTGAGACGGTGATGATGCGATGCGTAACACCATCCCCAAAATGATGAAAGTCCGACGCCGATCATGTTCACTCCGTACACGATCGCGGAAATTTGTTCGTCCGGATATCTTCCGAGAAGTGAACTGGAAAACGGAAGTACAGAAATGAACAGCAGAAAAATAATCTGAATCCAGAGGAATGCGCGGTCACTTCTTTCGATGGAATGCATCTGCAAAACTTGTCCGACCCAATAAATACCGAGGTTCATGAACGTGACGATGTACGTGATGATGAGTGGAAGCATCTCTGCGAGATGGTGGCGTAATTCGGCTCCGGAAGCGGCTTCCGGCAATCTCATCTCCAGCACGATGAGTGTCATGACAATCGCAAACACACCGTCTTGTAATCCATCGAGTCGCTTCGGAGTGAGTGTGATCTGATCGGAGTCGTCTCCAACTGCGTGTGTAGTCATGCGCCGATTATAGCGATGCGCAAATGAAACTTTCTTGACTTCCATGCCATCGGAGTAGAATGACAGAATAGTTTCATTATTCTTTCCCAATTATTTTTATGGCTGCTAAGAAAGCCAAGAAATCGAAGACGAAGTCGAAGAAGAAGGGCGGTGCAAAGAAGAAAAAGCGCTAGTCATCTAAACGCCTTTTCGGAGAACGTCCCGCACGCGGGACGTTTTTCGTAAGTTCCCGTTTTTCCGGCAGTCTTCTCATTTCATTCAGGGTTTCCCGTCTTCAGACGTTCCAGTTCCGCACGGAAACCCGGATCCAGATCGGCGAGGATCGCATACTCGGCCATGGATTCCTTCACCTTGTTCTGGAGCCCCAGCACCACGGCGAGATTCCGGTGTGCCTCGGGATACTCCGGGAAAACCGCAAGAGTGCTGCGGTAGGCGGTTTCGGCTTCCGGGTACCGCTTCTCGTTCTGGAATGCGACGCCGAGATTGAAGTATCCCTTGAAGTAGTCCGGACGGACGACGGTTGCCTTCGTGAACATCGCAAAGCTCTCCTGCTTCCGGCCTTCACGGTGATAGAGAATGCCGAGATTGATCGCCGCATCCGCGAAGTCGGTTTTGTGTTTGAGCGCTTCGAGGTAGGCGAGTTCGGCCTGCATCGGTTTCCGTGATGCTTCGAGCGCTGTGCCGAGGTTGTACCATGCGCGCGCATCGGCAGGATGTTTCTGGAGAGTGTCGATGTTGAAGAGAACCGAGTCCCTGAAGACGAAGACGCGCAGCAGTGTGAGTTCCGCGAGGACGCAGAATACGAGTGCCGCACAGACGAGGATGAAGATCCGCGTCGCTTTTCCCGCGTGAGCGAGTGCAGCATCGGAGAGTGTCGCGACGCAGAGGAAGAGTCCTGCGGATGCGAGGTACACATACCTCTCCGCCCCGAGGACGAAGACGCCGTTGCCTTGTGTGTAGTGGATGAGCGAGGGAGCGATGGCAAGGAAGAAGAATCCGATACCGCCGGATGCGAGCGGGAAGCGCTTCCTCAAGCGGTATGCAGTCACAATGACGATGACGACGGTGAGAATCCAGAGCGGCAGGAGCGGGGAGTGGAGCGCCTCGGCGGGAGCAATGACGTGCGAGGCGGCGAGCGATCCCGGGGCTGCGAAGCTCGTGAGATAGAAGAAGATCGACCGGAAGCCCATGATGACCATCGGTAGAATGCCGAGCCCTGATTCCACCACGGCCTTGCCGACGACGGCGACGATCCCGAAGATCGCGGCGAGGAGCACGAACGGTACGAGTCTTCTCCACGATGTCTTCAGCTGTCCTGTCCAGAGTTCCAGCGCGATGAGGAGAACGGCCACGCTCACGGCACTCACCTTGCTGCCGAGCGCGAGAGTGAAGAGCGCCACGCTCCACGCGTACGCGTACTTCCGTTTTCCCTCGCGCGCATCGAGGTAACAGGTCAGGGCGGCGAGTGCGAAGACTCCGGACAGCAGATCTTTGCGGGCGCTCACCCAGAGCACGGCTTCGGCGTTCATGGGATGGATCGCGAAGAGCGCGGCAGTGATGACGGCGACGCGCGTCTTCTTCGAGAGCCGGAGTGCGAGCCTGTACACGAGCGTCACACCGGTGAGGTGCAGGAGCAGCTGCACGAGGTGGAAGTGCCATGCATCAGAACCGAGCGTCCACGTTTCGAGCTGGTACGAGAGCAGCGTGACCGGAATGTAGAGCTCCGGATCGTAGTGACTGAAGACAGCGCCGACATTCGCAAACGAGGCCTCCTGCACGTGCGGGTTCTCCGTCACGAGGAGCGGATCATCCAGATTCACGAAGCCGTTCCCGAGCGACGCCGCGAAGACGCCCGCCGTCAGCAGGAGGAGAATTCCGAGCGGCAGATGTCTTCTGTACGTCATGTGTAAGGATTGTAGGCGAGTTCCGTCTTCCCCGTGTACCATTCCTTCCACTCCTATGAAGACCGAATCCCCGCGACCGACCGAGACGGCTATCTTCGCAGCCGGATGCTTCTGGGGCGTGGAGGAAATCTTCCGTACAACGCCCGGCGTGATCGCTACGGAAGCCGGCTACACGGGTGGCACGATCGAGAACCCTTCCTACGAACAGGTGTGCAGCAGCGGGACGGGACATGCTGAGGCAGTGAAGATTGTCTTCGATCCTTCACAGGTCTCTTTCGGTGCACTTCTGAAAATCTTTTACGACAACCACAATCCCACGTGTCTCAATTATCAGGGCCCCGACTTCGGTTCGCAGTATCGTTCCGCAGTCTTCTTCACGACGCCGGAGCAGCAGAAGCTTGCGGAGAACGTGAAAGCAGCCGAGCAGGCGTCAGGAAAGTGGACGAAGCCTGTGGTGACCGAGATCGTGCCTGCATCCGCGTTCTATCCTGCGGAGGACTATCATCAGAAGTATCTTCTGAAGCGCGGACTCGGCAGCTGTCATCTCTAGCGCGACTCCTCCGGCGCTGCGCTGAGGAGTCCCATGTCCTGCAACATCAAGCTTCCGATCTTCTGCCCGAGGAGCGCGTTGCCCTCCTCATTGAAGTGGCAGCACGGGTCCACGTAGAGCGCGTCGGTCTGATCGGCGAAGATCTTCGTGAGATCGTGGAAACGGATGCCTTCGCGTCTGAGATCATTGCCCGCCGCCTGCAGGAACGGGAAGCCCATCTCGACTGCATGACGGATGCCCGGTTCGCCTGTCTGCGGGAGGTCATCCATGATGAACTGTTCGTCAGGGTGAATCGGCTTGCTCTCCGGCACGTACTGGTTCGGCTGGAGGAAATGGAAGAACGCGATATCCGCGCCCTGCGTGAGGTGCCACATCGCCTCCGATCCCTTCTTCCATACGAGCTGCCGGTCACGGAAGTACGATTCCTCCGTGTCGTACTCGATCTTCGGCCCGTGCATGGCGTAGGTGCCGGTTCCACTCGCGTAATCCTGCAGCTCATACTCTGCGGTGAGGCTTGCGGCGTGGAGCCTGCGGTCCATCACGCTCCAGATCAAGCCCGTGGCCATGGAGTAGCGCAGCGGGGAACGCAGGATCGATTGCGCGCGGCGGTAGCGCATGTCGTCGAGGATCGCGACCTTGCCGAACTTGAGGCGGAAGACCGGATCATTGCTGAGGTCTCCCGTGTAGGCAGCCCATGCGTACGGATAGAGCGGCGAGATCGGGCCGTTCATATTCTCGGGCTCAGGACGGAAGATGTCGTTGAACCCGTCGAGGAGGATGACGGCATCGAAGTGCGCGCCGATCGAGAGGAGGTACGCGAGTGAGAGGAGCTGCTGTGGCTGGCGGTAGCTGTAGAACGAGCCGGAGCTGATGACGATCTCCTTGTCCCGGAACTGCGGCGACTGCTTGAGTGTGGCGATGAGCGCTTCCACGCCCTGTTTCTCCCAGAGCTGTTTCGCCACCGATCCGCCGAAGATGCCGATGAAGTACTTGTCCGGATGTTTCTGCATGGCCATCGGCCCCGACCCCACGTCGAATCCGTATTCCTCCAAGGGCTCTCCATCGACCCGGCGCAATGTCGTGTGCGCCTGCGGAGGGGTCGCGAAGCCGAGGTACGGGTGGATGACCCGCGCTCCGTTCTGTTCGTCCTGATTATTCTTGGATTCCACGCCCTTCACCTCCGAGAGGGTCCTGCGCAGCGATCCGTACGTCACGAACTGCTTCGTCATGATGGAGAGGCCCAGCCATCCGCACAGTTCTGCCGCGACGATGAAGGTCACTGCGCTGACTCCAACCGTCGAGATGAATGATGTTTTCTTCGACATTTCGTTCAGCCTATCAATCGGTGGGCATTTCTTCCATTCTTCAAGCACCAATCCAGCGCTTCCGGCAATGGAACTTGGGCTCGCCTCAGTGGAACTTCTTCCCTTCCCGCATCATCTGCAGAAACTTCTTCAGGCGCTTCTCGCGGGTCTCCGGCTTCTTCGCGCTCTGCAGGCGGAAGTAGATCGCATACTTGTTCACTTTGTTTAAGGTTTCGTAGAACGCGAAGGCCTTCGGCGTCTTCTTCAGCTCCTTCAGGAAATCCGGCGGCGTTTTGGACCAGCCCTGCCGCTCGTACGCCCGATCCCAGCGTCCGTCTCGTTTCGCGTCCTCTACCTCCTTCATCCCTGCCGGACGCATCTTTCCTTCTTTCGTCATCTTCTCCACAAATTCGGTATTGAGCTTGGACCACATACCGCCCTTCTTCCGTGGCGTGCACCGCTGCAGGAACGACTCGTGATCGCCCTTATGACGCACGCTGTCGATCCAGCCGAAACATAGATTGATCATGACTGCTTGGCTGTACGTGAGGTTCAGCTTTCCCGAATCCTTCTTGAACATCCGGAGCCATACCCCGGGGGAGGTCGTGTGATGTTTCTCCAGCCACTTCTCCCAGGCCTCGGGAGACACAGGTGCGACGATCTCGAGGTCAGCCATGTACTGCAAAGTATAGCGCAGCGTGCATATGTCCTGCGCACACACAGCATTACTTCGTGTCCGTCGCCTTCCGGTTTGCCTGCTGGAAGGCAGCGATGAATGCGCGCTGTTCCTCTTCGGTAAGCTCGCGCACCTTCGCTCCTACACCGCCGCGGCTCTTCGCCATCTCCGTTGCGTTCGTCGGCAGGGAGAAATCGAGCGTGTACTGCGGACCCTGCGGAGACTGTGCGGCTCCTCCGAGACTGCGGCGGTAGATATCGCCGAAGTTCTCCGCGAGCTGGTGGACACTCGCTCTCGCGTTGGAAGATCCCTGCTCCGCAGCGGGTCTGTTGAGTATCTTTCCCTGCCACAGGTAATCCGTCCGTGTCACCGGCTGGTCGAGCTTCGTGCTGTATGCGGTGCCACCATCAGTCACACGATCACTGTTTGTCTGTGTCGTCTCGATGGCATACACATGAACGACACCTTCCTTCGGCGTCGGGGTTCCTTCGTTCGGAGCTTTTGCGGACATATGGGTGTTGGGGAATTTAGTACATTATAGCATATTTATCGTCTCAGGTCGAGAACCGGTGGCATGACGCATCGGCTTCAAGCTGAAGTTTTTCGAGAAAGTGCGTGCCTGAGATCAGGGATGCTTCTTTCCTGCTGCGACCATCGTGCAGACTTTTTCCGTGCGGGCTTTGTTCTCGCCCGGGTCTCTGGCTGCATTGATCCAATCCGTGAAGTCTCTGCGCTCGAATGAGGATAAACCGCTCCACGCCGCCTTCGCCTTCGGGTTTGCCCCGAGTGCCTTGTAGAGCCCGAACGGCACAATGTTGTAGCAACAAGGCCGCCGCTTTCCGGACGTCAGTCTGGACGGCATGCTCTCCACCCGACGCTTGCGGGTTTCCTCCTGCCTCGCCGATGCGATCCAGCCGATGAAGTCCCTGCGCGCCATGGGCGTCAGGTCATCCCAGAGCGCTTTCACCGTCGCGCTCCCCGCGAGGACTTGCCGGAGATCCGCCGGGACGATGGGTTCTGATTCTTTGGGGGCAGGTTTGGGATTCGATTTTTTCGTCATGTGGAAAGGGTAGCCAATTCTGCGAAGCTTGCGAAGCAGAATGGCTGGGGCTGGCGGATGATTTTAGAAATTATGTATGGAGAATTACTTTCCCATTGCCCCAAAAAGATATGTGACTGCAAAGAATTCATAGGCTATGAAAGCCATGAAAATAAAAATTAACAAAAGGCCTACTACATACATAACGAAACTCGAAAATAATTTGCGAAATACGTCAGTGGCTTTCATGCCTTACTAATATAGCATGGCTGGGGAGGAGGGTCTGCTACGCAAGCTTCGCAGACCATGGCATCTCAGTCAATTTGCTCCTGAGGCTCCGCAGAATTGGCTGGTGACCAGAAATGGCGTTTCGCGAACGCATAGCCTGAGCCACTCTTCAGGTACGTTTCGAACCGTGCATACGTTCATGATTCAAAGAGGAGAGAGCTCTACTGCGAGGAGCGAATCCAACGATGCAAATTTCTCAAGGACGGCATGCATAGTCGTTCCGCTGATGCCGGCAACATTGATGCGGAAAGCGTATTGTTTCGGGCCGATCGTGACACAGTCGAACGTTCGCATGTCGATGCCGCTCTTTTCGATCGTATCCAGCAATGCATAGAGCACCCCGGGCAAATTCTTCGGAGTGAGGAGCATCCTGTAATCCTGGGGTGCGGGAACGATTTCTGCATGCAACGTGCTCCAGTTTATTAAGCTGGGCTCATCGTCCGGAGCTGCTCCGGACGGCTCAACGCGATCGGACCAGCTCTGCCACCTCGGCCCTTCTCTTAAGTGCGGATTGTCCTGAATTGCTCCTGCCATTCCGGCAACATCGCCTACGCCGTTCGTATCAAGCTCAAGAAAGAATTCCACTTTCCTCTGATCCGGTTTCATCGTTCTTTTGTGAAGCGCCGTGATATTGGCTCCTTCACCGGTAATCGGTGCGAGTAGGTCGCGTAATGCCCCGCGCTGATTTTTCAGTGCAAGCCAGAGACCGTGGTAGGGGAGCTCGGGATGGAGACTGATGCCGTCATGATTTCTTTGCAGGAGCAGCATCTGCGTGATGTTTCTGTTGGCCGGCAGATTTGTGGCATCTGGATTGTAGATTTCAAGCCCGTGATGCTCCGCGCTTTCCCGCGTGCCCAGCCCAAGCAGTGAGCGGTCGCCGCGTTCCGCGACAATCCTCAACGCTTCGGCGGTGGATGCCGCACTTTCATGTTCGATGATATTCGAGAGAGTGCCGGGAGTCGTGACCATCGCTTCATTGCGGTCGCCGCCGATATCGGATGTTCCCACGAGATGCGAACATTGTCTTATGCCCTGAAAATGCGAAATCACGCGTCTGGCCTCCGATGGATCCATATCGCGGATGCCAGAGAGACACATTTGGATTTCCAGACTGATATCCGCCACGATCTTCAGTGTTGGATCGCGGTGGATGGCTTTGATGTATCTCCAATGCTCTTTCACGAGGCCGGAGCCGGAATTTTGCAGCGGGATGAGGAATGCGGAGCCAAGATTCTGCATGTCCCAGACCTGCGCGATATTCGAGTGATTGGAAACTTCTACCGTGTGTCCGAATGTATCGTGGAAATGCTTACCGAGCCTGTGCGCTGCCTGATCTGAATACGAGTGCTGCCCGAGTGAGGCAATGCGAGAAATGCCATCCAGACCCGGTGCAAAGCGGCTCGGAAATTGAGAAGAATGCTCCATAAAAGGGACGGAGTATAGCAAAGACCTCCGTCGGTGTCAGACGTGGATTCTCATTTTAAAGTAATTTCAGTGGCTGGGGAGGAGGGATTCGAACCCCCGAATGACGGGTTCAGAGCCCGTTGCCTTACCGCTTGGCGACTCCCCAAGAGTCAGCTCGCGGAATGGTACAGATCTCAGGCCTTTTTGGCCAGACCAACAAAAAATGACCGCAGAGGGATGCCCTGCGGTCATCTGGATTCCGGTTTCCTCTAGTTACACGTGATGCGCGTGTGCACGCGCGGGCTGAGTGTGGTCGCCTTTTGCTGGGTGTTATTGTCCGTGATGTCGACGATGGTCCAGTTGATGGCGTCCTGCTGGCAGGCCGTGCCCTTCGTCGAGAACGTGATCATGTAGGTATCCGAGCCTCCGTCGACGGGAGTCGCTGCCGGACGGCAGATGACCATGTCACCCTTCTGGTTGCAGTAGGAGGGCGCGCTCTTCAGCGTGAAGCCCCACGGAATGCGGATGGAGGTATTGATCATGACGGGGCGCGCCGAGACCGAACCGTAGATGGCCTGTACCGCGTACGTGAGATCCGTACCCTTGCGGACGCTCGCATTCGCGACGATGACAGCCTGCGTGCCGTAGCCGGTGACACTGCCCTTGAGCGAAGTATTGAAGTACATGCCGATGAGGATCGCGGCTGCGGAAATCGCAAACACGATCACCAGCTGGCGATTGCTCGAGGAATCCTTGGAAAGAGTTTTCATGGAGTGGTGGGTATGTGTATCAGTACTATTATATACTATTTAGTCATTTTAGACAATTATTGTCCCGACGGGGATCTCTCCCGGATGATTGATCCAAAGACACCGGAATCCGCCTTCTCCCTGACCCGTCGGATACTGTGTGCGTCTCCCCTAGGAATTTTGGCTCAAATCTGCTAAAATAAAGAGATTTCCCGCGTGCGCGCATAGGTGCGCGCGAGGAAACACACAAACACACACGATGCCGCGTCACGTTCTCATGTTCGGCTGGGAGTATCCGCCTGCACATCTCGGCGGTCTCGGTGTGGCGTGTCAGGGCATCGTCCGCGGGCTGCTTCACCATGGTGCCACCGTCACACTCGTCCTTCCGCACAGCGCCGGAACCGAGGACGGCGCGACCATTCTCTCTCCGCAGATTCAGGTCACGGACTCCGGACAGATCATCACCGTCCCTTCCGCGCTCCAGCCGTACGACGGCTTCGGTGCGTACGAAACCCGCCTCAGCGAGATGACGCTGGAGGACGACGGCATCAGCCAGCTCTACGGCAGCAACCTCGGGCAGGAAGTCGACCGTTTCACATCGATCGCCGTCGACATGACGAAGCACGTCCGTCCCGACATCGTGCACACGCACGACTGGATGACACTCGAGGCCGGCGCGCGCGCCGCGAAGCATCATGGCAAGCAACTCGTGGCGCACGTGCACGCCACCGAACTCGACCGCACCGAATTTAAGCCCAACCCGTGGATTCTCAGGCGCGAGATCGCGGGACTGAAGAAGGCCGATCACATCCTCGCGGTATCCGGTTACACCCGGGATCTCCTCGTGAAGGAATACGGCATCAAGGACGACAAGATCACGATCCTCCACAACGGTACGAGTGAGCCGCATGGCCTGCATCGCAGCGATCATGCCAAGCAGCATCCGCTCGTGCTCTTCCTCGGACGTCTCACCGTCCAGAAGGGCGCGGGGTATTTCATCGAAGCCGCGAAGCGCGTCTCCGAGATCCGTCCGGACGCACGCTTCGTCGTGGCGGGAGAGGGCTACATGCTCCCCGAACTCATCCGCAAAGCCTGCGCGATGGGGCTCGGCGACCGCATCGTCTTCGCAGGAAAAGTGACGAGTGATGAAGCGAAGAAGCTCTACCGGAAAGCCGCGTGCTTCGTCATGCCGTCGGTCTCCGAGCCGTTCGGTCTGGTCGCACTCGAGGCGATCACGCACGGTGCGCCTGTCATCCTCAGCCGCCAGTCCGGCGCTGCCGAAGTCGTGCACAACGCCCTCCTCGTCGACTTCTGGGATACCGACAAGATGGCCGACTGCATCGTGACGGTGCTCCGCGAACCCGCACTCGGCAAAGAAATGCGTGCGCAGACGCCGCGCATCCTCACGAATCTTACGTGGCACCGGCAGGCCGGCAAGATCCTCTCCGTCTACAACAACATTCTCCGTTCCTGATTCTCCGTATGCTCAAACACACACCTTCTGTCTGCTTCTACTTTCAGGTCCACCAGCCCTACCGGCTGAAGGATCTCCGTGTGACGGACATCGGACACCTCGCCTCTGGTGCGTACTTCGACATCGAGAAGAACCGTGCGATCTTCCGCAAGGTGGCGGAGAAGTGTTACCTCCCCGCCAATGCCACGCTGCTCGGCCTGCTCAAGGCCGACAAGAATTTCCGTGTCGCGTTCTCGCTCTCCGGCGTGTTTCTCGATCAGTGCCGCGAATACGGCCCCGATGTCCTGCAGTCTTTCAAAGCGCTTGCAGACACCGGACAGGTCGAATTCCTGAGTGAAACGTACTACCACTCGCTCAGCGCACTCTTCTCGCTCGAGGAATTCTGCGAGCAGGTGGAGAAGCACGCGGCGATCATCAAGAACTGCTTCGGCGTGAAGCCGACGGTCTTCCGCAATACCGAACTCGTGTACAGCAACGAAATCGCCGAAGTCGTCCGGCTCCTCGGATTCAAGGCCATCCTCGCCGAGGGCGCGGACAGAATTCTCGCCGGACGCACCCCCAACGTCGTCTACACGCCGCCCAAATTCACGCTGCCGCGCGAGTGGAGGCGCACCGTCGCGCGTCACGCCATCCACAGCGTGCCCGTGAAGAAGATGAAGACGCTCCTCAAGAACTATCAGCTCAGCGACGACATCGCATTCCGCTTCGGCAACGCGCACAGAAGCAACACACCGCTCCTCGCGGAGACGTTCGCCGAGTGGGTACGCGTCAGTCACGGCGACACGGTGAATCTCTTCATGGACTACGAGACCTTCGGTGAGCACCAGTGGGCGGATACCGGCATCTTCGGATTCCTCGCCGCGCTGCCCCGCGCCTTCACGGACAGGGGAGTACGGACGCTCACACCGTCGCAGAGTGCGGCGAAGTACGGCAGGAAGAAGCTCTCCGAGCTCGACGCACATGCGCCCGTCTCGTGGGCGGACACCGAACGCGACCTCTCCGCGTGGAGAGGCAATCATCTGCAGGAAGCCGCGCTCACGGGGATTTACGCTCTCGAATCCGTCGTGAAGAAAATGAAGAACCCCGCGCTTCTCGACACGTGGCGCAGGCTCCAGACCTCCGATCACTTCTACTACCTCTGCACGAAGTACTGGTCCGACGGTGACGTCCATAAGTACTTCAGCCCGTATGAGTCTCCGTACGAGGCCTTCCGGCGCTTCAGTCATGCACTGGAGGATCTCCGCCTCACGCTCTCGAAAGTCACACCCGCGAAACGCAAGACTTCCCGCCGTTCCTCCTAACATCCCATGCCCCGCTCCCTCGTCCTCGGCAACGGCCAGATGCTCGCGACGTTCGATGAGCATCTCCAGATGCGTGACTTCTACTACCCGTACGTCGGGGAGGAGGACCACACGACCTACGGCAAATTCCACCGCATCGGTTTCCTCGCCGAGGGCAAAGGCTTCTCATGGATCAATGACGGCACGTGGAAGATCACGCCCGCCTACAGCGACAGTTCGCTTGTCTCGTCTTCCATGCTCGTCTCCGAGAAGCTCGGACTCGAGATCCTCTCCGAAGACTTCGTGGATCCGACGAAGAACATCCTCGTCCGGTCCTTCCGCATCCGCACGACCGACGGTGCAGAGCGGAGAGTGCAGTGCTTCTTCCACCATGACTTCTACCTCTACGGCGACAAGCAGAAGGACACCGCGTTCTTCGAGCCGCACACGAAGAGCGTCATTCACTACCGTCACCACCGCTACTTCCTCGTCGGCGGTACGGCGTCCGATCCGGTCAATTGTCTGCCGTCGGAGATTCCGGACGAATTTCACCCGCTCAGCCGTGACGACAAGCACATCGATCACTGCGGCATCACGTCATTCTCCATC
>CAZDRX010000018.1:0-23620 GCA_964508225.1 uncultured Candidatus Peribacteria bacterium | reverse complement strand
CATCGTCCACGGCGAAACCTCCAAGATCAAAATCATCCGGATCAGCGGTGGTACTGCTGGTGGATCTCTTTGAGCCGTTTGTTCGTGAGGTGCGTGTAGATCTGCGTGGTCGTGATGCTCGCATGGCCCAGCATCTCCTGCACCGAGCGGATGTCGGCGCCGTTCTTCAGGAGCTCAGTCGCGAACGTGTGCCGGAGCGTGTGCGGCGTCACCTTCTTCACGATGCCCGCCTCTGCCGCGATGCCGCGCACCGTGCGTTCGATCGCCTGCGGTTCCAGACGCCGCTCCTCCCCGAGCAGGCTCGGCTTGGACGAGCGGTTACTGTTGCTGATGAAGAGCGGTGACCAGTTGTCCTGCCGGCCTGCGAGATACGCTTTCACGTGTTCCACCGCGGCGTCCGAGATGAAGACGATGCGCGCCTTCCTTCCTTTACCGATGACGCGGAACTCCCGGCTCTCGAGATTCACATCTTTGCGGTTTAAGTTACTGAGCTCGCTCACGCGGAGTCCGGTGGAGTAGAGCAGATGCAGAAGGGCGAGATCGCGCAGCCCGTTCCTCTTCGTGACATCAATCGCGCCGAACATCGCACTCAGCTCCTCACGCGAGAGCACTTCCACCTGACGTCCCGGTACCTTGGGCAGCTCGATCTTCTCGGGCGAGAGGGTCTTCACGTCATTCTTGTGCAGGTGCTTGAGCAGCGCGCGCAGTGCAATGAGGTGATACTGCTGCGTCTTGATGTCGAGTGTCACACCCTGTCCTTTGATCGGCATGCGGTGAAGCTGCAGACGGTAATCGCGGATCGTCTCTGCAGAGATATCGCCGACGTCCGTCTTCGGCTTCGCGAATTTCTCGAACCGCTTCAGGTAGTGCCGGTAGTTCTCCACCGTTTTCTTGCTCTGGTACTTGCCCACTTCCGCATGTGTCAGGAAGTCGTAGATGGCGTCTTTGAGGAGCATCGGATGGTAGGATACGTGCATGAAGCCCACGAATCGAGCCGTATGGCGCAGGAAATGGGAAGGTAGGCGTGATCCGGTCAATACGTTCGCCAAAGGTCTCCTCCGGCGTCTCGGGAAGGGGAAAGGACGCACACTCCTCGATGTCGGCTGCGGCAACGGCGTGGACAGTCTGTACTTCGCCGCGCGCGGATACCGCGTGGTCTCCACCGATTTCTCCGAGAGCGGGATCGCGGCGCTCGATGCTCTCGCAGCGAAGAAGCAGCTGAAGATCCGCTCACTCCTCCACGACACCGCGAAGAAGTTTCCGTTCAGGGACGGTTCGTTCGATATCGTCTACGCCCACCTTGCCCTGCATTACTTCGATGATGCGACGACGCGGAAAGTGTTTGCCGAGATGCGGAGGCTTCTCAGGAAAGGCGGGCTCTTCTTCGTGAAGTGCAAATCGACGAAGGACTGTCTGTACGGAGCCGGGGAGGAGATCGGACCGGACATCTTCCGCGAGGGGCACGTCCGGCACTTCTTCACGCCTGCGTACATGAAGGAGATGCTGCGGGATTTCAATATTCTGTCTCTCCGCACAAGCAGTTCGTCGTACCACGGCAAAACATCCGCATTCGTCTCTGCCGTCGCCAAGGCCTGATTCTAGCGCTTCAGAGCACCTTCGATTGTCGCTTTCAGCTCGTCGGTCTCCATGACACCGAGCCATGCAACTCCGTTCAGTTCGAATGCGGGGACGCGCGTGATCCCTGCCTCGCGGGCACTCGTCACCGTCGCCGCGATGTTCTCTTCCATGGGCTTCTTCGCGATGCAGGAGCGCAGACTCTTCAGGTTCACGCCCGTCTTCTTCGCGAGTGCGGGCAGATCTTTGTCCGCAGCGATCGGATGGGTGACGAGCTGCCTGTCCGTGATGCGGAAGAGATGTTGTGCCTGTGCGCACAGCGCGACCTTGGTCATGAACAGGCCTTCGGTAGTACGCGGCACAAAGACAAGCCGCAGAGAGAGGAGCCCCGGGTCGATGTACGTCTTCTCCACCTGTCCCTGCAATTCGGTGGCGAATTCATGGCAGTACTCGCATGCGTAATCCGTGTGCATGGTGAGGACGGGTGCGGATGCATTGCCGATGAGTACGCCTCCCGAGACGGACGTCACGAGATCGGCAAAGCCGGAGCCCGTGACGACTTCCAGACTGTCCGTCGTCTTCGGCATACCTTCATTCGTGAAATCCGTGTTCTGGGTGCCCCCGCTCGCTACCTCCGGAGCGGGTTGCCGGAAGCTCACATCGGGCGCCTGCGAGCCGCAGCCCGCGAGGAGCAGGAGAGAAGCCGTCGTGAGAAACAGCGGACGCAGGATCATGGTTTCATTGTGAGGGGTTTTTCCGGATAATGAAACCCTATGGGCAAACGCGTCAGCATCCTCGGCGTACCGGTCGACTGCGTCACCGCCTCTGAAGCGGAGGGGATTCTGCGCGCACTCGCACAGTCGGGTATCGGCCACCACATCATGACGCCGAATCCCGAAATGATTGTGGCCGCACAGAAGCATCCTGATTTTCTTCGTGCGCTCCAGCGGGCATCGCTCAATGTCGCTGACGGTGCGGGCTTGCTCTTCGCCGCGCGTCTCCTCGGAGCGTCTCTCCCCGAGCGCGTGACGGGTACAGACTTGGTCGAACGTATCGCGGCGGCGCGCGAGATGCAGCCCGTGTTCTTCCTCGGAGCGGGAGAGGGTATCGCTCAGCGTGCCGCCACCGCACTTTCCTCCCGCCATTCGGAGCTTGTCATCGCAGGCACGTTCTCCGGTTCTCCACGCAGAGAGGATGAAGAGGTGATCATCGCGAAGATTGTCGCATCGAACGCCCGAACGTTACTCGTGGCGTACGGAGCTCCGGCGCAGGATCTCTGGATTGATCGTGTGCTGACCCGGCTCCCGTCCGTGCGCGTCGCGATGGGCATCGGCGGTGCATTCGATTTCCTCGCGGGGGTGCGGTCACGCGCGCCGCTCTGGATGCGGAGTATCGGACTCGAATGGCTGTACCGTCTCATCCAAGAACCGTCGCGCCTGCGACGGATCGTGACCGCGGTGATCGTCTTTCCGTTTCTCGTCCTCACACGCCGGACGCCTCGCCGTGGAGAGTCTCGAACTGCGTGAGTGTCCACTGATTCGTGGTGATGTCATGTCCGATGCGCACGAGGTAATCAGCGGAGTCCGATGTACTCACGTGGTAGGCGTAGCTCTCATGTGAGTCGACTTCGCGCTTCTCTTTCCTCAGGAAATTGATATCACGGATCACCACACCTTCATCGAGCTCGGGTTCCACGAGGGCGATCACGGTCACGTTGGTCGGTTGGTCGACGAGAAGCGCGCCGTTCAGATTGAGCGTGCCGCGTCCGAGGACTGCGGCGAGTGTCACGACCATGCAGGAGAGCACGATCGCGATCACGACGGACATGCGGTAACCGGAGTGTGAGATTTTTTCGATATCCATTTCCTCTCATTATACCTGAAACAGCGGTTTTCCGGTAGCACGTGGTGCTTGTCATGACACGATGAATGTGACGCAATTGCCACCCGTACGCCTGAAATGCAGTGTTCACAGAGCCGCCCCCGCGATACGCTGTTCCTATTCATTCCCTTCATCATTCATGAAACGTTTCCTCGCCCTCCTCTCACTCGCAGCGATTCCGTCCGTGGCGCTTGCCGCGGCACTCTCCGCTCCGGCGGAGGTGATCGGTTCCTTGCTCTCGGAGACGAGGCCCATGTTCTTCTCGGTTGCGGCGTCGCATCACGGAGGCGCCGTCACCGCGGTGAAGGTGCAGGGACAGAAAGAAGGCGCGGGTCCGGAGAAGGCGTGGGTCAGCATCAAGACACAGTGGAAGGGGAGCTCACAGTGGATGAACACGGAGGCCGATGTGAATCTGAAGGGAGGCAAGGCGTACTTCCGCCTCGCATCCGTCACGGGTTCGGCTGGTGCACCCGATCTTGCCGCGTTCCAGTCGATGAAGGGACGGTGGTACACACTCGATGCTTCCGATGCCGCAGTCCGGAGCTGGTTCGTACCCTCACTCTCCGTGAACGATCTCGGGTCACGTGTCGCACTCTCGTCCGAGCGCTTCCAGACGGGGTTCAGCTATTCGTTCTGGCCGACCGGCAGTGCGGAATCCGTCCGCTCGGCCGTCGCTTCGGGAATCCCGTGGCTCATCGCCCCCGAGTCGTCTGCATCGTTCAAGGCGAAGATCGACACGAATCTCTCCAATGAATTCCAATTCGGATCCATGAGCTTCGGCTCGACATTCGAAGCGAAGGCACAGCGTCAGTTCCATGCGGTCTACGTCGAAACACCGACGAGCTCCATGACACTCCCGGACGGTGCCGTGAAGGATTTCTTCTTTCAGGGCAGTGCGCCCGCTATGGTTGAGCCGATGTCTGAGCCTGCCGCTCCATCGTCTGCTGCATCTTCGTCCGTACGTCCGGGTACCGTGTCCGGTCCTTCCATGCGCATGACGAACACACGCAATCCTTCCGACGCCCGCCGTGCCCGCCGCCTTGCCCAGCGCGCGATCGTCGATCTCCATGGTCCCAGCGGCAAAGATCTCAAAGTGTCGGCACTCATCGCCACGGGTCCCATCGAATGGGAGTCGCCCGCGGCGTTCAACGCCGATTTTGGCGAAGGTCGTGGCATTCTCTACCGCTACGACAAGCCTGTCAGCGTGCGTTTCTCCACGCAGGGTGCGTACGAAGGTCTCGAGGTGATCTTCTTCGATGCCGCTGGCCGCTACATTTCCTCCGCGACCATGCCCAGGTGCACGACAGGCGAGTGTCCCACATTCATGCCTGACCGTCCGGCGAGCTTCGCGCTCGAAGTCGGTGTCGGCTTCATCGATCGTACGAAGATCGGTGCACTCTGGCGTCTCTCGCTCGACTGGGCCGCTGCGCCCGTCCCGGGCTCCACCACCCGTCAGATGGATCGCACGGCCGTGCGCATCATCGAGAATCGCCTGCAGATTCCGGCTCCCGTCGGATGGCATGCGATCGAGAGTACCGGCGGTGACCAGAGCCTCCGCGTGCTGGCCGAGACCACCGTGAAGAAGCTCCGCATCGCGGACATCGCCTCCGCGTCCGCCGTCCGCCGCGATGAAGACGCTGCACACCGTCTCTACGCCGTGCTCGTGGACACGCTGCACATGAACAAGCTGAAGTACGCCTTCATCGTCGTGCCCGGATCGGCTCCCGATACCTACACGCTCGTTCTCGATAGCTACACGTACGCCCCCGTCGATGTCTTGGATTTCAATCGCAACGGCAAGATCGACAGTGACGAGAAGCCCGCAGAGCCCGGATCGTCTTACGTGTATCACACGTTCACTACGGCACTTGAGGTTCCGGTGTTCGACCAATCGTCTGCAGGGGAGCTCGGCGTGTACGTCCCCGTCAAGGACGACAACGGCACCACGGTTGCGCTTCTGGCACTCGTGGAAGACATGCAGAAATAGTCAGAAGGTTCTGCTACTATCTGCGCCGCTATGCGTCGTCTGTGTCTCATCATTATCGACGGCTTCGGAGTCGCTCCTGCGGGTCCGGGGAATGCACGCACTCTTGCGGAGATGCCGAATCTTCAGCGCATTGAGCGTGAGGTGCCGAGTGTCCTCATGAATGCTTCCGGCAATGCGGTGGGTCTGCCGGAAGGTCAGCAAGGCGCAAGTGAGCCCGGGCACCTCACCATCGGAGCAGGCCGCGTTGTCTGGCAACCGCTTGAGCAGATCAGCCGTGCGATCCGCATCGGTGAGTTCTTCAAGAATCCCGTCCTTGTCGATGCATGCAGGCGCGCGAAAGAAAAAGGCGTGCCGCTTCACGTCATGGGTCTGTATTCCAGCGGAGGTGTGCACAGTCATCTCGATCATGTGCATGCCATGCTCAGGCTCGCGAAGCAGGAAGGCGTTGCCAAGGTATTCCTTCATCTCTTCGGCGACGGACGCGATGTGCCCGAGCAGCACTTTTGTACGGATTTCGATCTCCTGAAGGCCGAAGTGTCCCGTGAACAGATCGGAGCGATCGCGTCGCTGGTCGGCCGGTACTACGCAATGGATCGTGACAAGCAATACGCTGACCGGACGAAGGTTGCGTACGATCTCCTCACGGCGGGAACAGGAGAGACGGCGGAAGATTTTGTCGCCGCGGCGCGTGCGTGGTACATCCAGGCGCCCGCCGGCCAGAAGACGGATTACTACATCCGCCCTCTCAAGACGAAAGAATTCCAGCCGATGCAGGGACGCGACGTGGTCGTCTGTGTCAATTTCAGGAGTGACCGCATGATCCAGATGGTGCGCGCGCTCGAAGACGAGAATTTTCAGGATTTTCCGCGGCCGGTCCGTGTCAGTGATGTCGTGTGTATGGGGCCGTACTCGGATCATCTTCCGGTCGCGTATCCTCCCATGGATGTTGCGAAGACACTCGGGGAAGTGGTTTCTGCCGCCGGCAAGAAGCAGCTGCGCGTCGCCGAGACGGACAAGTTCGCGCATGTGACCTTCTTCTTCAATGCTCAGCGTCACGAGCCATATCCCGGAGAAGATCGGTTGCTCGTGGAATCCCCCAAGGTGCCGAATTTTGCCGCAGTGCCCGAGATGAGTGCTGCGCAGGTCACGAAGATTGTCACGGACAATGCTGCGAAGCAGACGTATGACTTCATCATCATGAACTATGCCAACCCCGATCTCGTCGGGCACGGAGGAAGCCTTCCCGCTGCCGTTCGCGCCTGTGAGACGGTGGACCGTCACCTCGGCGAACTCCTTCCTGTTCTCGAGAAGAACGGTTACGACTGGATCATCACGGCGGATCACGGGAATGCGGAGTGCATGCTTCTTCCCGACGGCAAAACCATCAACCCGAGTCACACGACGAGTCCGGTGCAGACATTCGTGCATGCTCCGGAGATTGCTTCGGCCGATGATCTGAAAGGATGCACGGGTCTCAAGGACATTGCACCGTTGTGTCTCAGGATTCTCGGTATTCCCGTTCCGGCGGAGATGCAGGCCGCTGCATAGCGGTGCGGTTTCACCGGAAATCAATTACACTCCCCACATGCAGGAGATCACGTTCCGCGAGAAAGGCTTTCTGGATGCCCTCAAGGGCGGTCCCGATCGGCCGATCCACCTGATCCTCATCGCGACGAAGCCGGACATCATCAAGCAGGTGCCTCTCTATAAGGAGCTGAAGAAGAGGGGGCACATCGTCGTCCTCGGACACACCGGCCAGCACTACGACGAGAACCTGAGCGGCGGCATGCTCAAAGAATTCGGCGTGCAGCCGGATTTCAACCTGAATGTCCGCGGCGCGATGCACGACGTCGTGAGCCAGATCATCGGACGCCTCGGCACGATTCTTGCAGAGCTCAAGGCTGCAGGAAAAACGGTGATCCCGTACATTCATGGCGATACCACGACGGCGATGGCGGGAGGCAACGCGGGCTACTGCAACGGATTCGCCTCCGTGCATGTGGAAGCCGGTATCCGCACGCTCACGCCGGACTATGCAGCGTGGCACAAGCTCAAACCTGACTCAAAAGATGTGAAGGCATACCACAAGGAATTTCCGACTGCCTGGAGGGCGTTTCTCATGGAGAAGAAGAACTGGGCGCGCGGCAGTCAGGAACCCTATCCCGAGCAGTTCAACACGCGTGCCGCAGAGCCCGCGAGCGGCATCCATCTTGCCCCCGTCGAACTCGATCGCGAGTTCCTTCTGAGCGAGGGATACAGCGCAGATCGGATCTTCACGGTCGGCAATTCCGTTGTGGATGCCACCGAGGAGGCGATGGCGCGTGCAAGCGAATCCACCGTCTTCGACCGTCACCCCATCCTCGCGAAGGGCGACTTCGTCCGGTTCTGCATCCACCGCCGCGAGAACTGTCTCTCCGAGCACCGCTTCCGTGCGATCTATGGCGCGATGAAGTCGCTCGTTCAGAGCGGACGCACGGTGCTCCTCATCAATATGATCCAGACCAAGTCCGCGTTCGAGCGCTTCGGTCTGCAGGACGACATCGCCCAGCTCGCGAAGACGCACAAGAACTTCATCTTCACCGACGTCTGGACGGAGTACGTCGATGTCATCGCCGCGATGAGCAAGGCAGCGGTCTGTGCCACAGACTCGGGTTCCATGCAGGAGGAGATGAACGTGATGGGCATTCCGTGCGTCACCATGCGCTTCGGCTCCGACCGCAGTGAGTCCGCCATGAATGGCGGTAATCTCATCGCCCCTCCCATCGATGCCGATGCCATCCGGTCGCTCATTGAATTCGCATGGGATCACAAAGAGATGAAGAGTGCTCCGAAGCTCTACGGAAAGAATGTCAGCGCGACTTGCGTCGATGCTGTGGAGAAGGTTCTGAAGACCGGATCGGTCTTCCGGACAGACGAAGAGCGTCTCGGCTTCGCGTAGGAGGGTAAGTCGACGTAGAGTGTGGGTATGTTCACCGTCTCGCGGTTCCGGGAGTCTCTCACGCTCGTGCTCATCGCGCTGCTGCCGCTGCACGCCATGGCGGTGACAGTCCTCACACACTTCTTTCAGGGTTCCGGTCATGCTCCGCTCCAGCTCATTGCGGTCTGGAAGGAGGTGATCCTTGCCGTGATCGTCTTCTCCGCGCTTGCGGAGATCGTGGCTGCGAAGGATGCCGGCGCGGAACGCCGTACGTGGTCGCTGGATCTGCTCGATTGGTGCATCGTGCTCGCCATCGTCACCGGCGCACTCGTCTCGGTGACATCGTCGGACCTTGGCTCTGCGTTCGGTACGCAACTCTCGCTTGCCGACCGCAAGTTCCTCGTCGGATTCAAATATGACTTCCTGCCGCTCACGGCGTTCTTTCTGCTCCGCCGCGTGGTCTGGAGCGGGGATTTCCAGCGTTCGGTGTCATGGGTCATCATCGGTGTGGGCTTCCTCATCGCCGTCTTCGGGATCGTAACGCTCCTGCTCCCGATGTCGTTCTTCACGGCACTCGGATACTCCGATCTGCACTCGCTCTATCGTCCGCATGCACCGATTGCTGCATTCCAGATGATCGAGGGCACGGAACTTCGTCGCATCCAGAGCGTCATGAGCGGACCGAACCAGTTCGGCCTCTGGCTCCTCATTCCTTTCGCAGCGTCGCTCCAGTGGTGTGCCGCGGCACTGCGCCGCCGGACATTCTTCCGTGCCATCCTTGCCCTTGGCGCCTCTCTCCTCTTCTTCGTGACGATCGGACTCACGTACTCGCGCTCGGCGTGGCTCGGTGCGGGAGTCCTCACCATGTTCTTCATCCTCTGGATGCTGCGCGGCGTACTTAGGAGTGCTCTCCACAGGAGCGCCGTGATCATCGGAGCCGGTGTCCTCGCGGCGGCTCTTCTCCTCGGCGGCATCCGTTACGCACCTGAGGTTGTGCTCCGTACGCAGTCACTGCTCGGTCATCTGGAGAAGCCGGCGGAGGCTGTCGCGCTCATGCGTGCACACCCGCTCGGTCTCGGTCTCGCATCCGCAGGACCCGCCAGCAATCATTTCAGCGACACGTGCATGTTCTTCGATCTTGGTGCAGATGTCTCATGGGCACGGAAACGCACGGATATCTGTGTGTTTGTCGGAGGTGTGCGCAAGCTCCCGCCCGGCAAAGTCTGCGAGTGTCCGCTCCTCACCGAGAACTGGTACCTGCAGTGGGGTGTCGAGATGGGCTTTGTCGGCCTCCTGCTTTGCATTCTCATCGTCGGACTTCCGCTCCTCGCCGTCCGCAGGGTTTCCCCGTTCACAGTGAGGGCATTCCCGCTCCTCGCACTCGCGGGCATCGCTACGGGGGGTCTCTTCCTCCATGCATTCGAGGACAGCGGGGTGGCCTACACGCTCTGGATTCTCCTCGCTGCTGCGGGCCTCGCGGTGCCTGACGCCGACTACGTCAAAGCCACTGACAGTTCTGGTACACTCCGGCCATGAAAGGCCCGGACATCGCCCGCTCCATCGTCATCGTCGACTTCGGCGGCCAGTACGCCCACCTCATCGCGAGCCGTGTGCGCCGGTTCGGCTTTCGCGCGTACATCGTTCCCACGGATGTGAAACCCCACGCGCTCAAGGGAGCCGCGGGCATCATCCTCTCCGGAGGACCGCAGAGTGTCTATGAAGCGGGGAGCCCGCAGGCCGACCCCGCAATTCTCGGTCTCGGCATTCCGGTGCTTGGCCTCTGTTACGGTCACCAGTGGCTTGCACAGGCGCTCGGAGGCAAAGTCGCCCCTGCGACGGTGAAGGAGTACGGGCCGACCGATATCACCGTGACCGAACCGTCGTCCCCGCTCTTTCACGGTCTGCCGCAGCATCTCAAAGTCTGGATGTCCCATGGTGATGAAGTGAAGACAGTGCCGGAAGGATTTGTCACCGTGGCGAGTTCCAAGGATTGCGCGAACTCGTCCATGATGGATCTGAAGCGGAAGTTCTTTGGCATCCAGTTCCACATCGAGGTCACGCATACGCAGCACGGGATGGACATCCTCCGCAGATTCGTGGATCTCTCTTCGCCGATGGCGTGGTCCATGGCGAGCTATGGGCAGCGCGTGGCCGAGGAGATTCTCGCCGAAGTCGGCAGTCGCAAAGTCTTCATGCTCGTCTCGGGTGGTGTGGATTCCACCGTCGCATTTACGCTCCTCAACAAGGTCCTCGGTCCCTCGCGTGTGCAGGGACTCCTCGTGGATACCGGACTCATGCGGAAGGAAGAAGTCGCGCAGATCCAGCGTGCCTTCGAGCCGCTCGGCATCACGAACCTGCAGGTGGAGGACGCCTCCGAGATTTTCTTCAGGGCTCTCAAGGGCGTGTACGAGCCCGAGGCGAAGCGTGCCGCGATCGGCAAGACGTTCCTCGATGTCCAGAAGGCCGTGAGTGAGCGGATGGGGCTCCGGATCGAAGACGGTTGGATGCTCGGGCAGGGGACGATCTACCCCGATACCATCGAGACCGGCGGCACGAAGCATGCCGACAAGATCAAGACGCACCACAACCGTGTCGAACTCATCCAGAAGATGATGGAGCAAGGTCTCGTCATCGAGCCGCTCAAAGAGCTCTACAAGGACGAAGTCCGCATGCTCGGCGAAGAACTGAAGCTTCCGCACGAGCTCGTCTGGCGGCATCCGTTCCCGGGACCGGGACTTGGCGTGCGTATCCTGTGTGCGGAGAAGCCTTTCCTTCTCGGGTCTTCGGCACCGGTCACCGATCTTCCTCACGCAATCCTCCCCGTGAAATCCGTCGGTGTGCAGGGTGACGGCCGCACGTACCGTCATGCGCTCACGGTGTTCCCGTCGGATGGTGTGCCTGACCAGTCGCACTACGATCTCGCGACATCGATCCCGAACGGCAGCAAAGTGTTCAGCCGCGTGCTCGCGTGTCTCTCGCACACGCAGCCGTTCGATCCCGTCTTCACCCCGACGTTCATCAACCGCGAAGCCGCGGATCTTCTGCGCGAAGCGGATGCGATCGCCGGTGATCACGTCCGCAAAGCCGGACTCTACGAGAAGATCTGGCAGATGCCCGTCGTCCTCCTTCCGGTCGGTGCCTCGGCAGGCAAGCGCTCCATTGTGCTCCGTCCCATTGAGTCCACCGATGCGATGACAGCCGCGGCTTTCCGGATTCCGGGAGCTGTTCTTTCCGCTATCACACGCGATATTCTGAGGCTCCCCGGTATCGATGCCGTGTTCCTCGATTTGACGAATAAGCCGCCTGCGACCATCGAGTGGGAGTAATTCGCGTATACTGCGGTCATCATGGCGATCAAGGACATTCTCCCGCCGGAAGAATTGAAGGCTCTGGTGCGCAGCGCACAGGACGGTGACACCGAGGCCTTCGGAAAGATCTACGACGCGTTCCTTACGCCGATCTACCGCTATGTCGTTTTCCGGTTCCCGGAAGATCTGGCCGAAGATCTCGTGGCCGATGTCTTCGTGAAGGCGTGGGAGAAGCTCCATACGTACAAGGTGATGGCGGGTGTGCCGTTCTCCGCGTGGCTCTTCCGGATCGCGCGCCATGCGGTGATCGACGCGTACCGCGCCGAGCGCGGGTTCGAGGAGCTCACCGAAGAGCACGTCGATGAGAACCGCGAGAATGATCCGCGGGACAGAACCGAACGCGCCATCTCGGTGGCGGTCGTGCGCGCCGCGATGGAGCAGCTCCCCAAGGATTACCGCGATGTTCTGCTCATGCACTACGTTGCGGGGCTCGGGCATAGCGAAGTGGCCACCGCGCTCAGCATGACCGAAGGATATGTCCGGATCATCAAATTCCGTGCCTTAAAGAAGCTCCAGGGCCTCCTCCCCGCAGATCCTATCCGTTCTGAAGATTGACAATGAAGCTATTCCGTATCCAAATCATCAACTTTTTACCTTCTGCGCCTGTAACGGAAGGTCCGTTTTTCCGTTGTAAGAAGCGCTAGAGACACTTTTCATGCCCGACGAACTCTTCCTCCAGCGGCTCGCAGAAAAAACCGCTCCCAGTGCGGCGTTCAGGCGTACCGCGAAGGATCAGCTTCTCAAGCGCATCCGTCCGGAGGCTCTCCTCACGTCCGTTGCTTCGGTCACGCCGGTACCCTCGCGCGCACTTTCACTCAAGGCACGCATCCTCCGCACCATCCGTCCGGAGATCGCTGAGAGCCTTGAGACGCTCGCCGGAAGGACTCCCGTCACTGCCGGCGCTTTTGCACGCATCCGCGAATCCATCCTCTCCCGCCTCGAACCTGCCGAGAAGACTCCGTTCATCCACAGCGGCCTCAAGTGGGGTGCTGCGTTCGCGGTGTTCCTCCTCATCATCCGTTCGATGCCGCTCATTCTCCTCGCACCTCCGACGAGCGCCGAGACGGGTGTGCAGCTTCTCCCCGCAGGGGATCAGGTGACGGTCTTCATCGGTGGCGTGTGGCAGCCCGTGACAGGCCCGCAGACACTGAATGGCCCCGCGATGATCAGCACGGGCAATTCGCGCGCGACGGTCATCCTCAACGATGACGGTGTGTTCCGTCTCGGACCCAACACCACGCTCAAGATTCAGGACACCGGTGACCATCCGCAGCTCTCCGAGCATGCGATCACGGCCACACTCGTCCGCGGTGAAGTGTGGGCACTCGGTCTCCTCCCGCCCATCGTTGACAGTCTCGAGCTTGAGACATCGCAGGGCACGCTTTCGCTCAACGCAGGCAGCGCTGCTGTCACGCAGAATGACACCGTCGTTACCGTCGCCGTGTACGACAAGGGCGTGACGCTCACGACTGGCAAACAGACGACGTTCCTCGTCTCCGGCGAGAAGGTCTCCGTCACGGACGGTCGCCCCTCGACCATCATCTCCATGCCCATCCGCGCGTACGCTGACCCGTCGGTCTCCGAGAATCTCTCGCAGGATGCCGTGCACCGCGCCGAGATCGCCAAGCTGCAGGAAGAGCGTCGCATTCAGATTGCCGGCATCCTCCCGACGTCCTTCCTCTACCCCGCCAAGCGTATCGCCGAGCAGGTGGACGTGCTCTTCACGCTCACGCACGACGGTCGTACCGGCAAGCGCATCGAGCAGGCGGGTACCCGCCTCTCCGAGGCGCTCGCGCTCATGAAGCAGGGTGAGAACGACGCTGCGTCCGTACCGCTCACCGAGTACAGTCAGACGCTCGTGGCACTCGCATCCGACGAGGAGGATAACCTCGTGAAGGAACTCGTCCGCAAACAGATTGCGGAGGCCAGCGCCACGCTCACGACACCTTCCAAGGATCCCGAGGCGAGTCTCAGCATGCTCACGGACGCCGTCGCGAAGATCGGCGCCGCCATTCCGGACGCGAGCCTGAGTTCGCAGGATATTCAGGGATACGTCCTCGTGGACAAACTCGCCGAGATCAACAAGATCCTCTCGCTCGATCACGATGCGCAGACTGCCGCCGGTTCCTACACGGAAATCCGTCCATACCTGAAAGACCTTCTCGCTGCAGACACAGGTGCAAGCCCGCTCCTCCAGAAGGAAGCGATGGCGCTCCTCGTGAGCGTGTCCACGATTCTCAAGGATCCGGCATCCGTCCCCGGAGCGGACACGGAGCTCATTGCTGCGATGCTCGGCGACGTCACGCAGTACCTCCCCGAAGAACAGCAGAGTATCGAGGAGCTCAACGCCGAGCTTGATGCGCGTGTGCAGACGATCCGTTCTCTCATCATCAAGTTCGACAGTCCTGTCAGCCGCTACAACGAGCTGATGCATCAGATGGACGTCATCATCAGCGATAAGTCCGATCCGAACCGCGGCCTTCTCCTCCGCAAGCTGAAGCAGGCGCTTCCGGTGGGTCTCGGCGAGTACGTGAACCTCGGCATCAAGCAGCTCGGCGACCAACTCGAGCGCTAAGCAGGATTGACTTCTTCAGGCCGTTTCTAGTACCTTCTTCGGGCTTTCCCCGTTTTCTATGTACACGATCACCGAACTCAAACCCGGACGCGCCATCACCCTCGACGGTGAGCCGTACCTCATCATGGCCTCGCAATTCGGCCGTAAAAGCATGAGCAAAGCGAACATGCAGTGCAAGCTGAAGAACCTGAAGACGGGCGCCATCGTAGCCAAGAACTTCCAGGGTGCGGAGAAGGTCGAGCCTGCCGAAGTCGGTTACCGCCACGTGCAGTACCTCTACGCCGGTCAGGGCACGCGCGCATTCATGGATCTTGAGACGTACGACCAGTTCGAGCTCCCCGATGACACCGTGGGAGACGGCGTGCAGTTCCTCACGGACGGCATGGAGTGCGACGCTCTCATGTACGAAGAGAAGCCGATCGGCATCAAGCTTCCGGTCACGGTCATTCTCACGATCGTGGAGACGATGCCCGGTGTGCGCGGCGACACCGCACAGGGCGGCGACAAGCCGGCCAAGCTCAGCAGCGGTGCCACGATCAACGTTCCGCTCTTCCTCACGGAGGGTGAGAAGATCAAGGTGAACACCGAGACGGCGTCGTACGTCGAGCGCGCGAACAAGTAGCAGCGCTCGTTACTTCAGGTACGGTTGCAGGAGTTCATTCACTTTGGCTGCGTTGGCTTGCCCCTTTGTCTGCTTCATCACCATACCCACGACGGCACCGATCGCCTGTGTCTTGCCCTTCTTGTACGACTCGATGGCATCCGGATTGGCTTTGACGGCTTCTTCCACGAGCTTTCTGAGCGTCGCATCGTCCGAGACCTGACCCATCCCTTCGTCCTTGATGATCGCTGCGGCGGACTTGCCCGTCTGCACCATCTTCTCGAGCACATCTTTGCCTGAGTTCACGGAGATCGTGCCTTTCTTCATCGCTTCCGCCAGCTCCGTGAGTGCGTCTGCGGACGGGGCTTCGTCGATCGTCTTCTTGTGCTTCGTGAGGAAGCCGGTCATCTGTGTCAGCACGATGGAGGATGCGCGCTTGCCGTCACCGATCTTTGCGTGGATCGCATCGAAGCGTGCTTTGAGCGGCGCCTGATCCACGAGCATGGTGGCCTCTGCCTCGGTGAGTCCCATCGCCGTGTACTCGGCCTTCTGTTCGGACGGGAGACGCGCGATGCCTGCGGACATGGCGGCGATGAACGCATCGGACAGGGAGAGCGGGGGAATGTCCGGCTCGGGGAAGTAGCGGTAGTCGGCGGCGGATTCCTTGTCTCTCAGCAGATGTGTCTTCTCCTCATCGTCGATCCAGCCTACGGTGGTTTCGCCCGTCGGGGGCGTACCGGCCTCCCACTGCTCGCGGAGCACTTTCTCCTGATACGTGAGCGCTTTCTCGAGAGCTTTGAAGGAGTTTAAGTTCTTGATCTCCACGCGCGGGTAGAGCTTCGTGTCGCCCTTGGGACGCAGTGAAATCGATGCATCGAAACGCATCATGCCTTTGAACATGTCGGCTTCGGTGGAGTCGGCGGCGATGATGATGCGGCGCAGTTCATCCGCGAAGCAGCTCGCCTCGCGTGCGGAACGCAGATCCGGCTCGGTGACGATCTCCATGAGCGGCGTGCCTGCGCGGTTATAGTCGCAGAGCGATGCCCCGCCGCGGTGCGTGAGCTTGCCTGCGTCATTCTCGATGTGGAGGCGGTGGATGCGGCACTGCCCCGGCACGCTCGTGTTCGTCTTCGGGTCGGTGAGCGAGAACTTCACGATCCCGTGACTTGCCAAGGGGTGCTTGTACTGCGAGATCTGAAAACCTGTAGGGAGATCGGGGTAGAAGTAGTTCTTGCGGTCGAAGTGGCTCTCCTTGTTCACCGTGCACTTGAGTGCCACGGATGCTTTCACGGCCTTCTCGATCACGGCCTTATTCGGCACGGGGAGCGTCCCCGGGTGCCCCATACAGACGGGGCAGACGGTTGTATTCGGCTCCTTGCCCCACGCGTCATTGTCGCAGCTGCAGAACATCTTCGTCTTCGTGTTCAACTGCGCGTGGACTTCGAGGCCGATGATCGTTTCGAGTTCCATGGTCGCGAGTGTAGTTACAGAACGAGATTCTGGCGATGGTCGGTGATGAGGATGCCCTCGAGGTGATCCACTTCATGCTGCACCACTCTCGCATCGAAGCCCGAGAGTTTCAGCTCGAGTGTCTTCCCGTTCGGTGTCATGAACTCCACGACGATGTCGGTCGGGCGTGAGACGTTGATCCAGAGATCGGGCAGACTCAGGCATCCCTCTTCCGCGATGGCCGTGGTGTCACTCCTCCACGTGATGTGCGGATTGATGAGCGGGATGATGTGCTTGTCGAGCACCGCGAGACAGATCCTCTCACTTCGTCCCACCTGCGGGGCGGCGAGTCCCGCGCCCTTGGCTTCGATGAGCGTGTCCTCCATATCAAGGAGGAGTTTCACGATGCCCTTCGTCACCTTCTTCACCTCCTTCGTCTTCGCACGCAGAATCGGGTTCTTCTCGCCGATGGTGAGGGGGAGAACTGCCATTTCCGCGCGTATCATAGCGGTTTTTCGTCCGGAGGACACAAAATACTGGTCTGAAGGGGGTTGCCGGGCGGAGGATGCGGCTATCGCACCGCTGTCCTTCGCCTCACAGGCAGAAGCCGCCACCTATCTGGAGCAGGCTTTGCCCCGTTTCAGGAACGGCACAGTTCCTACGGCTGATGAATACGACGACATCGTTGCTGCCGAGAGACTCCTGCCGCTCCAGCGGTCGTTCAATCTCGGAGAACACAATTGCCCTGCGCTCGTGATGGAGGTTCACAAACTCGGCGTCCGTATGCGTGAGACCCTTGCCTTTCCTTCAGCGCGTACCGACACCGATGCCCGCGATGGAGCGCAGCTCGTCGGTACTCAGCTCGCCGATCTCGATCATCCGGAGGAGAGCGTGCGCGGTGAGGAGAACATCGGGGAGCGCCCGATGGCGCGCAGCGGGAATGGTGAGTTTCAGTCTCCGCGCGACCGCATCCAGGCTGTGTCCGAACTCGCTGGGAAAAAGTCCCTGACTTAAGCGCATCGTGCAGAGACACTCCGGCAAGTCGATGTAGCCCCAGCAGAGCTCTTTTTCGACTCGGAGGAAGCTCATATCGAAGTTCGCGTTGTGCGCCACGAGGATCGTGCCTGCGGCGAATTCGAGGAACTTCGGGAGGACTTCTTCGATGCCCGGAGAGGTCTTCACGTCATCGTCGGAGATCTTGTTCACCTGCTTGGCTTCCCACGGGATTTCACGCTCAGGGTTCACGAGCGAGACGAAGGACTTCGTCTCATCGATGAGTCCATCCTCAATGCGGACACCTGCGATCTCGATGATCCGGTGTCCTTTCGTGGCATCGAGACCGGTGGTCTCGACGTCGAAGACGGTGAGCGGGGGGAGGCTTGCCATCGGACGGCGAGCGTACGGTTTTGCCCCCGCTCTTTCAAGCCCAGTCCGGTTGCGGTTTTTCTGTAGAATGATCGCATGCGCAAGCTCTCGTCCGAAGCCGTTCTCCGTGCGCTCAAGAAGCGGTATCCCGATGCAGGATGCACGCTCGACTGGGGCACGCCGCTCGATCTCCTCGTGGCCACGATTCTCTCCGCGCAGTGCACGGACAAGCGCGTGAATGAAGTCACGAAGTCGCTCTTCAGGAAGTACCGCCGTCCGGAGGATTATCTCGCCGTCCCTGTCTCGGAACTCGAGAAGGATGTCCACTCCTGCGGCACGTTCCGGATGAAGGCGAAGGCGATCAGAGAAAGCTGCCGCACGATCCTCCGCGACTTCGGCGGGAAGGTGCCGCGCACGATGGGGGAGATGCTCACCTTACGGGGTGTCGGGCGGAAGACGGCCTCGGTCGTGCTTGGCGACGCTTTCGGTGTGCACGAGGGGATCGCCGTGGATACGCACGTCATGCGCGTTGCTCATCGTCTCGGCCTCACGAAGAAGAAGACGCAGGCAGGCATCGAAGCCGATCTCATGAAGAAGGTGCCGAGGGACGGGTGGAGTGAGGTCTCCCACCTCCTCATCGCGCACGGCCGTGCGGTCTGCAAAGCCCGCGGGCACGAGTGTCACTGTCTTGCAGATCTCGTCTAGCGGGTGAGGAAGCGTTTCCTGACGACTCCCACACCGGCCGCTGCACCTGAAGCGAGGAAGATGACGAGACCCGGACCAGTGTTCGCCCTCGCGGGCGTCGGGATGTACGGGGGCGTGTAGGCAGCGTGCTGATTGATGACGGATGCGGGCGGCATTCCGTATTGCGGAGGCGGACCGTACTGCATGGAGGATTGCACGGACATTGCCATGCTCGACGGAGGTGGGATCTCCATAGCCGGCTCCGGCGTCACGACCTCAGGCTCGTCCGGGAGAACGGCGGGCGGTTCTGCGGGCGGTTCGGGAGGAGCTTCCTGCGTGTCGCTCGAGGACATCGGCAGTTCCACGACGAACTGGATCGAGGAGGAGATGACGGCAATCGCACTGCTCGCCGGTTTGCTGGAGGGTGGCGGAAGCGAGCTCAGTGATGACGAAGATTGACTCGAACTCGTTGAGGATGAAGACGAGGACGAGCTCGATGTCCTCGATGAGGAGGACGATGAACGGCTCGAGATTCTCGACGATGACGAGGAGGACGATGAGCGGCTCGATGACCTTGAAGAGGAAAGGCTCGAACTCCGTGAGGATGAGCTGCTGCGGCTGGAGGAGGAAGAGGAGGAGCTGGGAGAGCGTGAGCTTGAACTTCGTGATGAGGAACGTGAGGACATCGACGAACTCGACGAAGATGATAAAGACGAGCTTAAAGAGGACGAAGGTGGCGGCGGAGGCGGCGGGGGAGGTGGTGGGCTCGTCCTTGATGAGGAAGATGAAGACACTCGGCTGCTCGCTGAGGATGCTGAACTTGCAGAGGACGCACTGCTCACGGAAGACGCGGCGGAGCTGGCTACCGACGACGCCACGGAAGACGCGACCGACGACGCCTGTGAGGATGCCACCGATGACGCGACGCTGCTCGCCGAGGAATTGGCCGACGATGCGCCCGATGAAGCAGTGCTCGACTCTGTCGAAGACGCAGCCGAGCTCACGCTGGAACCGTCCGATGAACCGGACGATGCATCCGTCGAGCTGGATGATCCCTCGGAGATGACGCTGTGACTTGAAGAACTGCTCGATTCATCACATCCCGGGTTCGGTACGGGGAGGTGCAGACACACGAAAGCGAATTCTCCCATAGGACCCACCTGCCACGGCACGGCGTTCACGCAGTAATCCATCGTGCAGAGATCGTCGTCATTACAGGCGGAACCGAGGATGCCGGGAGCCGCGGTCGGGATGTTCCACGGGTTGCATTCGCCGATCGTGCACGAAGGATCCTGCGTCTGGCCGCCGACGCCGTTTGCGTCGCAGACCCAGCGCGTGAGTGCTCCCACGCAGCGCCCGCAGATGCCGAGGGAGGACGAGACGCCGACCTGCCCTTTCATTCCGCCGGTCTTTCCAGACTGCCAGAAACTCTGCAATGCGAAGAAGACCGTCGTCACGAGCACCGCAAGAATCGCGAGGAGCGGCACGATGCGTACATGGCGGATCTGCATTACCTCATAATCTACCACAGACGCACAGACATCCTGTCCTTCGATCCGGTTCCTTTCTATACTCTTCGGGAGATGCGACGGCTCTTCGCAGCCATTGGCTTCACGCTTCTGCTTACGGGCTGTGGTGCTGTCACACCTGCCGAGCCTGCGGAGGAGGCTCCGGTGCCGGAGACTGCCGTGCACACCAAGCCCAGGTACATTCCCTATGCACCGAGAGAACTCGATTCACGGCGTGGCGCCATCCTCTTCTTTGCGAGCAGCGGCGACCGTTTCTCGGTGAACAACGACCACCTCCTGCAATCTCTGTATGAATCCGGCTCCGTATCCGTCTCCACGTATCGCGTGGACTTCGGTTCCGCAACGGGAGCACGCCTGAAGTACGGCGTCATCGTCGAGGACACGTTCATCCTCCTCGACGCTTCCGGAGAACGTGTGGGGGCATACACGCATCCTTCACCCGACGAAGTCCGCATCTTAGTTCAGGGCCGCGTGCCCGTTCCTTCCGCCCCATGACCCTCTACATCACGTTGTTCCTCGCGGGGATGCTGACGATTCTGCTCCCGTGCATTCTTCCGCTCGTCCCCGTCGTTCTCGGTGTGAGTATCATGGGCAAGAGCCGGCTGCGCCCTCTCCTGACCGTGCTCGGCATGGTCACGAGCTTCGTGTTGTTCACGTTCATCCTTCTCGTGCTCCTCAATCAATTCGTGGAGCTCGCCGACTTGATCCGTCTCGGCACGTACGCCGTGCTCTTCCTTTTCGGCATCGGATTCCTCACACAATCGAGAGTGCTCCGCGATCTCGCGGGCATCGCAGCGGGACTCTTCTTCCTCGGGAAAAATGTCGAGGTCATCGTCATCGCGTCCATCGCAGGAGTGATCGTCATGGAGATCGCATCGGTCGTCGCTTCGCGCCTGCAGCAGGTGGGATTGAACGTCCAGCAGACGGCGCGATCCGGCCTCGGAGCCGATGCGCCCCTCACCGCCTTCATCATCGGCATGACCCTCGGACTCGTGTGGGTGCCGTGCGCCGGCCCCGCACTTGGCTTTGCACTCACGCTCGTGCGCACCGAGCCGGGTCCGATGGCGCTGCTTGCGCTCACAGCGTACGCCGCCGGCACGGCCGTGCCGCTCCTGCTCGTCGGGTACGGCGGCCAGATCGCGGTGCGTTCCGTGCGCTCGCTCACGCGGTTCACGGGGGCGATCAAGGTGGTCTCGGGTCTCTTCCTCCTCTCCACCGCCGTTCTCCTGCGTCTCAATGCGTTCCAGGATCTGCAGGTGTGGCTCACCGAGCACACGGGCTTCGGTGCTCTGGGGACACGGCTCGAGCAGGATCTCTTCCCTGATCCGAACCGTCCCACATCCTCTGCTGGTATTTCTTCATCCGCTTCCTCCCGCATCATGCCGCTGCCCAAGCTCCCGGAACTCATCCGCGCTCCCGAGTTCACGGGTCTTGGCCCGTGGCATCACAGCGAACCCTTCACGCTCGCGAGCCTGAAAGGCAAGGTGGTGCTCGTCGATTTCTGGACGTACAGCTGCATCAACTGCATCCGGACGCTGCCGTACGTGCAGGGCTATCACGACAAGTACAAGGACACGGGCAAGTTCGTCCTCCTCGGTGTGCACTCACCGGAGTTCACGTTCGAGAAGCTGGAGAAGAACGTCGCGATGGCGATCAAGGAGCACGGACTTACGTACCCCGTCGCACAGGATAATGCCTTCGGCACGTGGAGCGCTTTCGCCAACCGTTACTGGCCGGCGAAGTATCTGATCGATGCAAACGGCGTCATCCGGTACGAGCACTTCGGAGAAGGCGATTACGACGAGACCGATCGCGCCATCGCAAGCCTGCTTCAGGAGGCAGGTGTCGACCTTTCGACGGTCGGCGGCACGGAGATCGTCGCTCCCGAGAGAGCACGCGCCGGCGCCCTCACACCGGAGACGTACCTCGGTTCCCGCAGCTGGCCAGCGTTCGGCAATGCCGCAGGCGAGCCGGACACGGAGACGCACACGTACGCAATCCCCAAGACGATGCTGCAGGACAGGTACTACCTCGGCGGCAGCTGGAAGCTCGTGGATGACGAGGCGCAGCAGCTCGTCTCGGATACGGGCGAGGTCCGCATGCGGTTCTCCGGCGGCGAGATCAATCTCGTGATGGGCCTTGGCGAAGGTGCCGCTCCGGTCACGGCGACGGTCACCGTGGACGGCAAACCGGGTACGACCTTCACCATCGATCGTCATGACCTCTACGTCCTCTTCAAGGGGGAATACGGCGTGCATGACATCGTCCTCAGCCTGAAGGGCAAGGGCGTGGAGGCCTTCGCCTTCACGTTCGGCTCCTAAAAGAAACGCCCGGAAGTCCGGGCGTCTCCTCGCACTTCTTCTGCACCGGATGATTCTAGAACGCGTACGCCTCCTCCCCGTGCAGCGCACGGTCCAGACTCTCATCCTGCTCCCGTACGTCCACGCTCACGGACATGAAGAGTTTGAGTGCGGAGAGAATCAGGAAGGTCATGACGAAGGCGAAGACGGAGGCGATCACCGTGGCCTGAATATTGGCGACGAACAGGGCGGTGTTGCCTTCCATGAGCCCCGAGAATCCGCCGATGTCTTTGGCGGCGAAGACGCCCGTGAGCACCGACCCGATGACACCCCCCACACCGTGACATCCCCACACATCGAGCGCGTCATCCCACTCCATGAACATCCGGAACTTGATCGCAGCGAAGCAGCAGACCGCCGCAGCGACGCCGATGAGGAGCGCTGAGCTTGGTTCGATATATCCCGCTGCCGGTGTGATGGCCACGAGTCCTGCCACCGCTCCCGTGAGCGCTCCCACCATGCTCGGGCGTCCGTCGATGCTCCACGAGAGGAGGAGCCACGTCACCATCGCCACCGATGCGGCGACGTCCGTATTCAGGAATGCCATGGCAGCCTGTCCGTTGGCCGAGAGCGCGCTGCCTGCATTGAATCCGTACCAGCCGAACCACAGAAGCGCTGCCCCCAGCGCGACGTACGTGATGTTGTGCGGCGTGTGCTCCATATTCTTGCGCTTCCCGAGGACGAAGACCGAGGCGAGCGCCGCCATACCCGCGCTGATGTGGACGACCGTGCCGCCTGCGAAGTCGATGGCGCCGAGCTTCGCGATGAATCCGCCTCCCCACACCCAGTGGGCGAGCGGGGCATAGACGAGGATGCTCCAGACCGTGAGGAAGACGAGATAGCTCTTGAAGTTCATACGCTCGGTGAATGCCCCCGTGATGAGTGCGGGCGTGATGATGGCGAACATCATCTGGAAGACGAAGAACGCCGCGAAAGGAATGTCGCCCCCGTACGTCGCATGCGCGTCCATGCCCACGCCGCGCAGGAGAACGTAGTCCAGGCCACCGACGACGCCACTCACGTCCGTGCCGAAGGCCAGGGAGAATGTCAGAAGCGACCATAAGACCGTGACGAGGCCCATGGCAATGAAGCTTTGCATCATGATCGCCAGGACGTTCTTGTGCTTCACGAGGCCGCCGTAGAAGAAGGCAAGGCCCGGTGTCATGATGGCGACGAGCGCCGCGGAGAGGAGAACGAACGCTGTGTCGCCGGCATTGATGGCGGGAACGAGGGAGGGGTCCATGGGGGTGAGTGGAGGACGGGGGTAAGGGAGGTAAGGTAGGTAGGGTAAGTAGGTGGGTTTAGGCGTCGAAGTACTTGAAATACTCG
>CAZDRX010000017.1:23007-23649 GCA_964508225.1 uncultured Candidatus Peribacteria bacterium | reverse complement strand
GGGATGCGGTCTTGCCGGAGACGATGTTGTTGGCACTGGAACCTGTTCCCACACGGAGCTGGTACTGGAGGAGACGGGTGGATGTCTGCGTGTCAGAGCCCGAGCCCCAGCTGAGGCGGATATCGCGCAGGGCGTAGTTCACTGTGATGCGGATGTAGTCAATTCTCCCTCCGCCGAAACCGGAGTTATCATGGGCGGAAAGGGCAAAACCGAAGTTGCTCGCATTGATGTCTGCAGGAGTCCACGTGGTTCCCCAGAGATCTGTCGCACTGCCATAGGTCGTGTACTCAGGAGCAATGAGCCAGACACCCGCGTCACTTCTGTCCGTTGACTGAACGGTGCCACCTTTCACGATCCTCACAGCATTATCGATGATGACTGCGCTGGCGGATTTCTTGAGAACCTCGACCTTGATACCGAGGATCGTCGCATTCGAAGGGATGGTGAAACCAAATCCTGTCGCCTTGAAATAATAGGTATCCTCACCGGGCGACATGCTGCCGGTAGTGACAAATACTCCGTCCTCCGCTCCAGCATTGCTATGACTCGACCATGGAATCGTACCGATGCTGCTATCATCTGCAAACGTGGCGCCACCCCGAGGACTGTCGAGCGCTGCCACAAGCCTTCCAGTCATTGTTG
>CAZDRX010000017.1:8344-22997 GCA_964508225.1 uncultured Candidatus Peribacteria bacterium | reverse complement strand
GGCGGGAGCCGTATTCGCGCTCGTCGCTGCCTGATCATTTCTGTAATAGCGGTTTGTGAGACCTCCTCCACCGCACAGAAAGTTTCCACCGTAGTAGTCGAGATCACCATCGAGGTCGAGATCACCGATGCCGACACTCGCCGTGCAGTCGCTCTCCTGCGTCGGCGTACCTGTCTGCGTGAACGTGCCATCACCATCTCCAAGAAAAATCTCATTGCCCGCATTGACACCGGCGGTATCGTTTCCTGCACTGATGAAGTCGAGAACGCCATCATTATTCACATCTCCAAGGGCAGAACCCCTCGTCTTGGCAGTATTTCCAAAAACGTTTGAACTGATGGTGGCAAACGTCCCAGCGCCGTTATTCAGGTACGGCACCTGCACACCCAAAGAACCGGTATCCTGACTTGTGAGCACATCGATATCACCGTCGCCATCGAGGTCCGCTGCCACGATTCCCCTGCGGGTCATCGCAGGAAAATCAGCAACTGTTGAGATCCGTACAAATGCACCTGTTCCGCTGTTGCGGTACACGAGAATATCAGACACTCCCTCGTTGGAAGCCAAGACAAGATCTGTGTATCCGTCGCTGTCCACGTCCGCAGCAGCGAGACCGATGGCACGGGGCAGTGTCGAATTTGCTGCCGTAAAATTTCCGTGACCATCATTGAGGTATAGGCCAATCACGATTCCCGAGCTATCGTTTGTCCCAGCGAGATCGAGATCCCCGTCATTGTCGACATCGAGGAGAACGATGTAGGCGAAGTAGAGCGTGAGGCTCGAGGTCAGAGAGTAACTCGTGAAACTTGCCGAGCCGTTATTGATGACCTTGTAGATAGCACTCCCTCCGAAGAACGTATGGATGAAGTCGATATCACCGTCGCCGTCGATATCGCCTGCTGCTCCCGAACTGAACCCGTACGAGCCGGCGAATGTGCCGACGAATGAAAGGTTGCCGCCGGCATTCGTGTAGTTATCGGCTTTGAACAAATCATCACTGTCAAAGTTGAAAGCCGCGACGTCGAGATCACCGTCGTTGTCATAGTCCCCGATAATGATCTGCAGTGTTTCCTTCGTCTCCGATGTAGAAGAGTAGAGCGTGTACGACATGGCATAGACACGCGAAACGAACTGGAAGAACAGGAGTGTGAAAGCGATCGTGAGAAGAACGGTCATGACGATTTCGACTACTCCGGGAAAACGAGGATGGGTCAGTTCGATGTTGGCGAGGGACATCCGAACGATCCGGCGGTGATTCAAAATGGCATTCCACTCGACGACGAGTGCGATGAGCAGGAATGCAATGGCGACGGAAAGCTCGAGGAAACCACGCAGCATCATGAGTGCCTCAGGCACAAGAAGAGCCTGACGGACGAGCCGGACATCACCGAAGAATTGCAGGGAGACCACGATCACCAGCGCGAGTGTCAGAAGGCCGAGAATGGAGAGGAGAAAGCGTCTCAGTGTTGGTGTGGATATAATCTCAAGATTATACCACAAAACAGACTTTCCTAGAAGGTGTTTCGGGGCTTTCTCTAGGGCTTAACGCAGGTATTTGGCACGGTTCACATTGTGCTCGTCATTCGTCACCGCGTAGTGGATGGCTCCATCGTTGCCATGGAGGTAATACCAGTACGTGGAATCCGATGGTTTCAGGGTTGCCTTGAAGGAGGATTCCCCAGCGTTCGCGATCGGTGACGGAGGCAATCCCTGCGTGCGGCGTGTGTTGTACTTCGAGTCGGTTTCCACGTCGGATTTCGTGAGCGTCTCCGTCGGCTTCTGCAGAACGTAACGCGTCGTGGCATCGACGCCGAGAACGATCCGGCTCTTGAGCCGCTTCCACAGAATCCCCGCGACCACCGCGCGCTCCTCGTCGTGACGGGACTCTGACTCGACGAGAGAAGCCATGTTCACGAGATCGGCGAGAGACTTTCCGCTCGCTTTGATCTCCTCGGTATACCCTTCCACGATGCGTTTCCTGAACGTCCCGAGCATGCGCTCAAGGAAAAACTTCGGCACGTAGTCTCCCGGAGAGACTGCGTACGTCTCGGGGAAGAGATAGCCCTCGAGGCGTGAACCGATCCCCTCCTCACGCGAACCCGCGGTCTTCACGGGAAGGAAATCGAATGTGCTGAAGTCACAGTGGAATGCGCAGTCGAGAATGTCTCCCGGCTTGCCGAGTCCTTTCTTCGCCATGAGCGCATCAATGTCCGCGACCGTGTATCCCTCAGGGATCGTCACGAAGAATTCCTGCGACTTCCCCGAAACGAGGGTCTCGATGATCTTCTGGCTGGACATCGCGCGATTCAGCGCAAACGTTCCTGCCTGCAATCGTGTGGATAATCCGGAGATCCGCGCGTAGATACGGAACGCCGACGGCGAACGGATGAGGTCCGCATCCGCAAGTTTTTCTGCGATGACAGAGAGGGAGTCCCCGGGTGCAACGGTAGCCGAGAGCATCTGCGCGTTCTCAGGACGCACGGGGCGCAGCGCAACGAGAAACCAGATCGTGCAGACGACCAGTGCGGCAAACAGCAGAAGAGCGAGCTTCTTCATGGGCTAGCCTTTGAAGCCAAGGCCCATATCCCCCATCACTCCCTGCATGCGCTCGGCAGAGACAACCTGCGCTTTCTTGAGAGCACGGTTCAGGGCATCGACGAGGAGAGCAGCGACTTTCTGCTGCGGAACATCGGGGGCGATCTCGACAGAGATCACTTCCATGCCGGCGGAGACGACGACCTTCACGCCCTGCGCTTCGGCCTCGACATGGATGCTCCTGAGTTCTTTCTGCACCTTGCCGGCCTGACGCTGAAACTTGAACGAATTGCGGAGCTCGGAAAAAGAAACCATGTGCGAAGCGTACCAGCGACTAGCGGCTGTGTGCCAGTGAGAATCTGCCCCCGTGACGCTCAACCAACCTTTCACGCTCAAGTTTGGCAATGAGACCCGCAAGCCACTTCCTGTGATCTCCCATCGTCCAGTCCACCGCGACGCGGGCGCCGATCTCGGCAAGCGGGAGCCCCCGAGGGGCATCACGAAGCGCTTCCACGATTCTTCCGCGGAAGATCCTGTCGGGGATATGACGGCCGGACACTTCTCTCCCCGGCTCTTTCTTGATCAACTTTTTTGTTCGCACTATGTCTCTTCCATATGCGATACATGCACTTCTGAGATCTCTTGAAAAAAGCTCCCACTTCGGACGGTTCTTCGTGCAGACGAGCGATCCGAAATCCATGAGCGCGGCAAACCAATCGCCGCACGATCCCCTGCCATGTTCAAGCGCTGCGAGCATCGTCTTTTCGGAGAGCTTCTGGAGAAATACATCACTCTTTTTCCATGTCCCGTCTGCGTTCTCGGAACCGACAAAGAACCGATGGAGAATCCGTCGGATATTCGTGTCGATGCAGGCGGCAGGGATGCCAAACGCAAAATTGAGGACGGCCGACGCCGTGTAGTGGCCGATGCCCGGAATCTCCTGCAATTCCTCCGTCGTGCGCGGAAAAATCCCGCGATGCTCGCCGGTGATGATGCGTGCCGCATCGCGCAACCGCAGTGCGCGGTTGTTGTACCCGAGCCCCCTCCATGCGATGAGAATCTCAGCATTGGAAGCCTTGGCAAGGTCTTCCATTCGCGGAAATTTCTGTATAAATTCTTTATACAATATCTGCACTCTCGGGACCTGCGTCTGCTGCAGCATGATCTCGGAGACGAGCACGAGGTACGCACGGTGATCCGCATCCTTCACACGCAGATCCCGCCACGGGAGCGTCCGCTTGTTTCGCTCAAACCAGTCCCAGATGCCGGTCGTGAAGAGCTGGATGCGCTCGGATTGCGTCACGTCGAAAGCGTACCACAGCGACAGATGTACGGCTCCTAACCCTTCGTGATGCCGATGCGATCCTCGATCTCCTGATCGACGAAGGCCTTCTTGCGGCCGTACTTCATGCGGCTGTACTCCTTGATGAGCGCGCCGAGCTTCTCGTTACGCTCGGACTCATCGTAGATCGTCGCGATGCTGAACGGGCGGGACGTGGTGTTGTTGATGTTGAGCTTCGTGTAGCAGTTGAAGTTCGGGATGCCGATGACGTCCTGCTCGGAAAGCACCGGCGCGAATTCTTTGGCCATGTACTCGGCATCCTCCGCACCGATCTTGAAGCTCATGATGGTACCGACGTTACCGAACACCGCATCGCGCATCTTCGTGCTTGCCTGTCCGTAGCTCTCGGTCTTGCCCACAAGCTGTCCGATGTACTGATGCGCCATGATGAGTCCGAGCTCGTACTTGCGGGCCTCGGAGAGGATTGTCGCGAACGCATCGGTAATGAAGTTCTGGAACTCATCGACGTAGAGGTAGAAGCGGCGGCGGTCGCGCTGCGGGACGTCCGCACGGCTCATGGCCGCCATGTTGACCTTGTTCACGAAGATGAGTCCGAGGAGCTGCGCATTCACGTCTCCGATCTTTCCCTTCGAGAGGTTCACGAGGAGCACTTTGCCCGTGTCCATGATCTCGCGGATGTTGAAGGCCGACTTCGGCTGGCCGATGATGTTGCGCATCGTCGTGTTCGTGACGAAGGGACCGAACTTGGCCGAGAAGTACGGAATCATTTCCTCCTTCTCGCGCGCGCCGGTCTTCGCCATTTCATTCTCCCAGAAACTCCGGACGACGGAGTTGCGGCACTTGCTCACCTTATAGCGCTGAAATTCCTCATCCACGAAGAGACGGGGCACATCGATGAGGGTTGCACCCTCCTCCTCGTCATCCATCAGTGTCAGACAGCCGTTACGGAAATAGTGCTGGATACGCGGTCCGAAGATCTCGTTGCCGAAGAGCTTGATGAAGATCTCCATCGCGTCGAGCGAGGCGCGGTCCTTCTCCTCGGGTGTCTTGGCTTCGAGAAGGTTCAGACCCATGGGGCGTTCGCCGTCCGCGGGATCGAACATGATGACATCCTTGGCACGCTCTTTCGGCGTGTGTGCGAGCGCATCCTCGATCAGGTCTCCGTGCGGGTCGATGATGCAGACGCCTTCGCCCTTCGCGATATCCTGACGGGACTGCCAGTTGAGGAGCGCGGATTTACCCGAACCGGATTTACCGATGATGTACTGGTGACGCGTGCGGTCTTTGTCCATGAAGCGGATCTTCGTCTCCACGCCGCGGTAGCGGTTGATACCAAGCACAATGCCCTCGTTCGGGGCATTCGGCGGAGGCGGAAGCACTTTGTAGAGAATCCACTCGATGTTCGGGATCGTGTTGTAGCGGCTGTCGGGAAAGTGAAAGATCGATGCGAGTTCTTTCTCGACCATGAGATTGGACTTGCTGCCGTATCCGTTGATGCGGTTCTTCCAGAGCGGATAGATGAGATACTGATTCCAGACCATCGGCATGAAGTCGACGATCATGCGGCGGCTCTTGAAGTAGTTGCCGTACATGTCCTTGAAAACGTTGAATGCAACCTGCAGGTTGTTCGTGATGTCATTCGCCCTCGCCCACGTTTTGGATGACGCGAGGATACGCACCGTCGTGTGGAAGCCGCTCATGCCCGCCTTCTCGCCCATGCGCTTGTAGTGCTCCTCCTCCGGCTGGATCATACGCACGAACGAGTCTCCCGATTTGGCACCCGGGGCGAATGTGGAGGAATCGGACGAACCGACGAGACCGATGATCGTCCCGATGAACTTGAGTCCGGGAATCTTGTCGAAGATCGTTTCGGTTTTTCCCTTGAAGCTCGTGGAGGCATGGGACTTCGTCTTCTTCGACCATGAGTCCGAGAAGACCGGCGTGATGATGACCTGCACGGATGCGCACTCATCGGGCTCCAGCTTGCTGAGCACGTTGCAGACGTCATTCAGCGGGTCGTCCTGCATGTGGTCGAAGAACCGGAACGGGAACCAGTACGGCTTCTTCCCGATCATGTTGTACGCGGAGAGCTTGTAGCCCTTCTTCCAAACCTCGGGGGTTTTCTTGGGCAGGACTTCCGCATTCGGGTAGTACGACGTGATCTGCTTCTCGACGATGGAGTAGAGGTTCTTCGGACAGAGCACGTAGAACGTGATGAGACCACCCTCCACGAACAGCTCGAAGCTGATCGTGATGTACCGGAAGATCCAGAAGTGCGCGACCTGCCAGAACGAGAGATCTTTCACTTCGTTGATCGCGCGGAAGAGCTGCTCCATGATCGCGACTTTCTCTTTGAAATCTTTCTCCGTGCGCTTCTCCTGATCGATCTTGCTGTCGTTACGCGGGAGAATCACCTTCATCGCGCAAAGGTTTTTTCCGGCATAGACCGCATAGATGTACCGCATCGCCCTGATGACCAGCACAAAAAGCGCGGCTCCGGTGAGGATGGCAAACGAATTCTGGAGCGGATCACGGATGAACCAGGTGCCGATCATCGGCCAGATATTCAGATTGAACACGGCGGCGACCAGAGTGATCACTCCGAGGAGAATGGGCCAGAAGAGGATGCGGAGAATCGTGAACACGTCGTGCGCGTTACTCTAAAGTAATAATCTTTTTATTATAGCAGAAAAACGGCTTGAAATACAGCGGTTCCGGCAGTTCAGGGGCTGAATTCAGCGGGGTCCGCAATCGACCACTTCCATGCGCATTTCGCGCCCGCGGCCGTCCTTCGTGCCCATCTGGAAGCGGTACAGACCCACCGTACTCGGCGTGAGCTCGAATGTCTCGCCTTTCGTCACCCACGTCTGCATGCCGGTATCGGTACCATCGGGATACCAGACGTTGCGGATCACGAAGGCGGTTTCCGAGGAAATCCGGAGCGTGTATCCGAGAGGAAAGCTGTGCGGAATACCGGGATTCAGAATCACACCACGGACGATGCGGCGCTGGAAGCGGTCGTCCTCGCACCTGCGTACGACGTTCACATCGCCGAGCCGCTCGAAACGCACGTTGATCTTGCCACGGCTCCGCTCCGCGATGGACGTGAACGATGCGAGACTTAAGTCCATGTCGCGTCCGTTCACGAACGGGCCGCGGTCGTTGATGCGCACCGTCACGGTCTTCCCGTTGTCGAGGTTCGTCACCTTCACGAGCGTGTTGTACGGGAATGTCCGGTGCGCGGCGGTGAGCGCGTTCATGTCGAACTTCTCGCCGAACGCCGTCCCCTCTCCGTGGAAATCCTCGGCGTAGAGACTCGCTTCATGCACTTCCGCCTGCAGTGCGGCATCCACCTTCTGCATGAGCGCGAGGAGCTGATCCTTCGTCATGGACTCTCCTTCCGCGTTGTACGAAATCCCGTAATGCTCGGCGAGCATCGGCACCTGCACCGCATCCGGAAGCTCGGAACGGATGCGCGTTCCGTCGGCACGGATCGGCTCCACACTCCGCGTCCGGAAGATCCACCGGAGCGCATCGGAAGGGCTCGTCGGTGAATCCGGATAGAACGATTCCTGATCGTCACTGAGGATCCCGCGATACTTTGCGTACGTGATTTCTTCGTAACCCGAAGTCCCCTTCTTCACATCGGCGTACGGCTCCTCGCGCGTCGCTTCGGCGGGACGTGACGTGCTTCGCCAGATCGTCGTGAACGCGTCACGGCGCGAGACCGCTTCCGCCGCATGTGTGAGCGGAATATTCATGCTGCACACGGCGAAGACCGTCACGAGGGAAACGACGAGTTTCATAGAGTTCCACTATACCGTGAGTCTCAGCGGATGTCTTCGAAGTCCTGCCCGCGTTCGATGCCGGTATACAGACGCCCTCTGGCCATGAGAGCGAGTTTGCGGCGCGCCTCCGCTGCAACGAGGCTGAAGGAGCTGTAACGCCTTCCGCTCGTCGTGACATGGATATCCTCCGATGCATCCGAGACGACATCACCGAATGCACGGAGTTTGGCGCTGAGGAGACCGTCTTCTCCTCGATTCGTCCCGGGTTCGTAACCGCCGAAACTCATGGCCGTACTCTTGCGGAACGAGGAATTGCATCCGGAATATCCCGGCGCAGGCGGATGGCCGACGAGTGCGCTCATGGACTGGATCGTGCGTGCGCAAAGTCGATAGATGCGATACGAAGGATGCACGTGGTCGTACTTGAGTCCGCCACCGACTCCAACGATGCTCTCTTTCGTGTAGTGGCGAAGATGTGCGCTCACCCAATCCACTCCGACTCTCGTATCGGCATCCGTACTTAGAATGACGGAGCCTCTCGCTTCCTCGAGGCCACGCTGACGTGCATACGAGACACCCTTGCGGTTCTCGATCACGACATGCGCGCCGAGATCTTCCGCGATGTCCGCCGTGTTGTCGCTGCAATCATTCGCCACCACGATGACATCCGCCACATGCTGGGCAGCGAAGATTGCCTTGGCGATGGACTGAAGCGTCGATGCGATCGCCGGTTCATTGTGCGCAGGGATGACCACGGTCGCCCTTGAAGCCTCCGGATCACACTGCCGGAGTGCCCTGCGGATGTTGCCGAGTTCGAGCGCCGATAGCGGGACGGGGTTCTCCAAAGGGACGGATTATCTCCTCCAAGAGGAAGTTCCGTCCAGAAAATAGGCACTGATGGCTTAGAGACCGGCGGATCTCACTTCGTTCCAGCGCATCGAGACGAGGTCTTTCGAGACCGAGAGCCGCGTCGACGGACCGAACACACCTGATCCCCTGCTCTTCTTGGAAGAGAGAATCTTGCGATCGAGCTGATACTGGAGAAGCGCAGCCTGCGTCTTGGATCCGAAGTTACCGTTCGCTTCCTTCGCGTTCATGTATCCCGCCTTCGCGAGGAACGCCTGCAGACGCCTCACATCCGGCCCGTGGTCTCCGGTGCTCAGCATCTTGGCAGGCACAAGATCGGACTTCACACGGTTCGTGACATCGATCTTCGTGAGGATGGCCTTGGATTTCACACTGACGACCGCGATCTTCCATGCCTTGAGCATGGCAGCTTTCGTGGCGGGGCCGATGGATCCTGCGCCCTGTGCGGTGGCCGCAGTCACGACACCACGATCGAGCTGCAGATGTGTCACGGCATCACGGACATCGTCGTCGTACACGCCGTCCGTACGGCCGCGGTAGTACCCGAGGTAGCGGAGAATCTTCTGTGCCTGACGGACGTCTTCCCCTGTGGATCCCCCACTGAGTCCCGACGTAAGCACGGGAAGGTTCTCATACTTGATACTGACCGATGCGACGAGTGCGGCTGCGGTTTTGTTGTCCACCGACTCTCCCTGACCGGAGATGCCGTAGTCAGACTGGAAGCGGCGGAGTGCGTCCTGTGTGGCAGGACCGAAGTTCGCATTCGGATCGGCATCGAGGTAGCCGAGTTCACGGAGTGACATCTGGAGCATGCGCACGGCGTAACTGCGGTCACCGGCTTTCACCGTCGCGAGGCTCAGGACAGGATCGGATTTGGGCAGAGACGCGAGCACCACCGGATCGCTGTCGAATGCGTCGAAGGACCACGTCTCGGGAGGCATGACATCGGTGCCGAGCGGGTACACCGTACCCACGACTTTGCGGGTTCCCCATGCGAGGGCGCGCGCAAGACCTTCCTCGCCATGGCCCATCCAGAGATCGATACGGTGAACGTCGGAACCCCATTCGATGATGCGCGATCCGCGGTCGTGGATCGTGCCGACCCCAAGCCCGGGAAGATCGATACGCGTGCCGAAGGCGTACGTGTCCGGACCGGCGATCATGCCGGGATACACCGCCGTGCCGTCCGCTCCGTGCGTGCCGTTGCCGTTGAACGTGATTTCGTCTTCGTAGTTGCCGCGGAAGTAGCAGCACTGATTCGGCATCGGCGAGTAGTACGCGGTGACGACGAACGTCTGCTGCCGCGGGGCATCACCGGCGTAGACCGGAGACACGAACGACCCGAACATCGATGTCGCGATGACAGCGGCGGGGTACACGCGCAGGCGGAGCATTTGGATGTACATGTGTTTGTGTGTGTTGGTGTGAATTGAAATCTCATTATTCTACCATAAAATGAGGCCCTGTTTAAGGCTTGGGCACAACAAATTCCAATGTTTGTCTTGTATGGAAAAGTTTACGTCTTAAGCGGCCAAACACGATGACGATGAATGACAGAGCTCGCTACGCCGGAATTCGTTGACCAGCAGAGCAAAGAAGGTTTATTCTTCACGTTTTCCCCCTCCCTCTGATGTATCTCTTCTGGGTCATCATGAGCACGCTGGTGATCGGAACGGAATTGGCATTCTGGCTCATCTTCAGACAGAAGCTCACGGGGCTTTGCTTCCCGATGGAGTCGGATGAGTCATTCTTCCGGTTTTTCACGAGAAGGCGCCTGAAACTCATTACGATTGCACAAGGCATATTCCTCATCAGTGTCTTCTGCATCTCCTCATTCTTCCTATGGTGAATATTCCCATCCCAAAGGCAGAAGGCGCGTTCCAGGGAAAGGACACGCACGAAGTGCTGCAATTTTACTTTCGCCAGCACTGGATCAGGCTCGTCGTACCGTTTGCGTGGATGATGTTCTGGATCACTCTCGTCATCATTGCGGGGTACATCGCATTCTTTTCCGTCGGAGTAAGCGACTCATTCACGCGCCATGGAATTCTCATCGGTCTTTTTCTCATCTTCGCGTTCGTGCAGTGGAGATTTCTGGTTCGTTTCTATGCGTACGCACTCTATGTCATCGTCGTCACGGATCGAAAAGTGCATCGCATCAAGAAGACTCTCCTGACATACAACGATCATCAGACCATCGATATCTGGACACTGCAGGATATCCACAAAAATCAGCACGGTATCATCCAATACCTGTTCAACTACGGCACGATTATTCTGGAGTCTCAGGAGACGGTGTTGAGACTTCACTTCGTTCCGAGGGTGGACAAAATCTACCAACTGTTCTCACATGTACGGGAACTGGCGCGTGAACACAGCATGATGCATCCGCCTGCGATTTGAAGTGATTTGCATCGTTGCACCTCCATCGCTACCATCGCGCAGACATGACGAGCGCTTTGGTCACTGGCGCCCCGACGTCCGCGCAGGACGGGGGGGCTGATTTTTCGAAAATCAAAACGATCCTCCTCCTCGGATCGGGGGCTCTCAAGATCGGTGAAGCGGGCGAATTCGACTATTCCGGCAGTCAGGCGATCAAAGCGTTCAAGGAGGAAGGCAAGCGCGTGGTGCTCATCAATCCCAATATCGCGACAAACCAGACAAGCTGGGGGCTGGCCGACCGTGTGTACTTCATCCCCGTGCAGCCGGAGTTCGTGGAGCAGGTGATCGAAGCCGAGAAACCCGACGCGATCGCGCTCAGCTTCGGCGGACAGACCGCACTGAACTGCGGTGTCGCACTCGAGGAACAGGGCATCCTGAAGAAGTACGGCGTGCAGGTGCTCGGAACATCGGTGGATGCGATCCGCAAAACCGAAGACCGGGCGCTGTTCAACAAAGAGCTGAATTCGATCGATGTCTCCGTCCCGCGTTCGATTGCATGTGACTCGTTCGAGGAAGCGAAGGCCGCCATCGACAAGATCGGGCTGCCCGTGATGATCCGTGCCGCGTTCGCCCTCGGAGGCAAAGGGAGCGGACGGGCATCCACGCGCGAGAAGGCCGAGGAAATCCTGAAGGCTGCGTTCGTGGAATCCCCTCAGGCCCTCGTGGAGGAAGATCTCACAGGCTGGAAGGAAGTGGAGTACGAAGTAGTGCGCGACCGCTACGACAACTGCATCACCGTCTGCAACATGGAGAACGTCGACCCGCTCGGCATCCACACAGGTGAGTCCATCGTGGTCGCCCCGAGCCAGACGCTCGATAATACCGACTACCAGATGCTGCGGACGATCGCGCTCAGAGTGATCCGTCACCTCGGCATCGTCGGCGAGTGCAACATCCAGTACGCCCTCCATCCGAAGACCCGCGTCTACCGCGTGATCGAGGTGAACGCACGCCTCAGCCGCAGCTCAGCGCTCGCGTCCAAGGCGACGGGATATCCGCTCGCGTTCGTCGCCGCCAAGCTCGCGCTCGGGTTCGCGCTCCCGGAAATCAAGAACTCGATCACGAAGGTGACGTGTGCGGACTTCGAGCCGTCACTCGACTACGTCGCCATCAAGATGCCGCGGTGGGATCTCGCCAAGTTCAATTTCGTCTCGACGGAGATCTCCACCGAGATGAAGTCCGTCGGTGAGGTGATGGCGCTCGGGCGCTCCTTCGAGGAAGCGCTCCAGAAAGCACTGCGGATGCTCAATAACGGGGCGACGGGGCTCTATCCCGTGCCCATGAAACTGCCGAAGAAGGATCTGAAGAGCGAGATGAAGATCCCGACGCCGCGACGCATGTTCGCGATCGCCGAAGCACTCGCAGGCGAGTGGAGCACGGAGGAGATCAATGTGCTCACGGGCATCGACAAATGGTTCCTCGAGCGCATCCGCACGTGCGCACAGGTGCGTCACGAGCTCTTCCAGACAAAGGCGTCCAAAGTCTCTCCGGAGCTCATGAAGAAAGCGAAGCGCACGGGCTTCTCGGACAGGTCGATTGCGGCCATCCGCGACGAGGACGCATCCGAGGTGACGAAGGCAAGGCTCCAGCTCGGGGTGACACCCGTCGTGAAGCAGATCGATACCCTTGCGGGGGAATTCCCCGCGCAGACGAACTATCTCTTCTGTACGTACAACGGCGCCACGGACGACGTCGACTTCAACGAAGTACACACCGAGCATCCCGCACACGGAAGCCAGACACCGATCCTGAAACCCGAGCGTGTCATCGTGATCGGCGGCGGACCGTACTCCATCGGCAGCTCGGTGGAATTCGACTGGTGCTGCGTGCAGGCCGTGCGAGAGCTCATGGCTCAGGGCTTCGAAGTGACGATGATCAACTCGAATCCTGAAACCGTGAGCACGGACTACGACGAGTGTGACCAGCTCTTCTTCGAAGAGCTGACGCTCGAGCGTGTCATGGATGTGGTGCGGATGCTGAAGCCCGTCGGTGTGGTCGTGTCGATGGGAGGCCAGATCCCGAACTCCCTCGCACTCAAGCTCGCGAAGGAGGGTGTGCCGATTCTCGGCACCGCACCGTCCGACATCGACCAAGCCGAAGACCGCCACAAGTTCGGCAAACTCATGGACGAGCTCGGTGTGGACCAGCCGGAGTGGCGTGAATTCGCCGACATCGCCTCTGCGAAACAGTTTGCGAACACCGTCGGCTACCCCGTCATCGTCCGTCCGAGCTACGTGCTCTCCGGTGCCGCCATGACCGTGGTGATGAGCGAGGACGATCTCAAGGAATTCATCGAAGAAGCCACCGACGTGAGCAAGGATGCGCCCGTCGTCATCTCCAAGTTCGAGACGAACGCGAAGGAGATCGACTTCGACGGTGTCGCACAGAACGGCAAGCTCCTGCTCTACGCCGTCGGCGAACACATCGAGAACGCGGGCGTGCACTCGGGTGACGCGACCATCGTCCTGCCGCCGCAGCGCGTGAATATCGAGACGTTCCGCCGCATGAAGGCCATCGCGAAGGAGATCGCCATGGCGCTCAAAATCTCAGGACCCTTCAACATGCAGTTCATCGCGAAGAACAACCGCCTCAAGGTGATCGAGTGCAACCTCCGGGCAAGCCGCAGCTTCCCGTTCGCAAGCAAGGTCACCGGCATCAACTTCGCCAAGCTCGCCACACAGGCGCTCCTCGGACGCGCACCCGAGAATATCCGGTACCAGACGATCGACCTCGATCACGTGGCGGTGAAAGCCGCACAGTTCAGCTTCTCGCGCCTCAAGGGCGCAGACCCGCGCCTCGGCGTGGAGATGGCATCCACCGGAGAAGTGGCCTGCTTCGGCGTCACGATGGAACAGGCGCTCCTCACATCGCTCCGTGCCATCGGATTCCAGCCGCCGAAGAAGAACGTGCTGCTCACCATCGGCAAGCTGGAGGACAAGATCGATCTCCTGCCGTCGATCGAGATCCTCAAGAATCTCGGGTTCTCGTTCTTCGCCACGAGCCGCACGCACGAGTTCCTCTCCTCACGGAATATCCCGAGCGTGCTCCTCTATAAAGTCTCCGAGCCGCGCAGTCCGAACATCAAGGAGTACATCGAGAACAAGCGGGTCGACTTCGTCATCAATATCCCGACCCACTCCTCCACAGCCGAGAAGACCGACGGCTACTTCATCCGTCGCAGCACCATCGACCGCGGCATCCCGCTCGTCACGAACGTCCAGCTCGCCAAACGCATCATCGAAGCTCTGGAAATGCAGAAAATCGCGCCTTCGATGCCCTTGCTCCCCTGGCCGGACATCCTCGAGCACAGGAGCTAAGCCGCCAGAAATAGGCTTGCAAGACCCATGCGCCTCGCATAAGCTACTCCAGCTTTATGGCCGTCTACGCAATCAAGAAAGGCGAAGAGAGTAACGAGCGACTCATGAGTCGCTTCAAGAAGCAGGTGCAGGAAGCCCGCTTCATCAAGGTGCTCCGCGAGCGCCGCACGCACAAGCGCAAGGCCTCCAAGCGTCTCCAGCGCATCCGCGCCCTCAAGCGCGAAGGCTTCCGCGCAGACAACGTGAAGAACCAGTTCTACTCGAACATGTAATACGGGAGTGGGAACAAGGAGTCTTTTTTGCCGTGTCCGTCTATGATCGCCTCATGATCGAGAGACCGCGTGCAAAGAACGGGTGCGTCATGTTCATCACCATGAACACGTGGCACAGACGGCAGGTGT
>CAZDRX010000017.1:0-8334 GCA_964508225.1 uncultured Candidatus Peribacteria bacterium | reverse complement strand
ATCCATCCGCAGTTTGCGACGAAGGCCATCGACTATCTCTACATGCTCCAGAAGAAGCACGGCTTCCTCATCCACGGTTTCGTGGTGATGCCCGATCACATCCATCTGCTTGTGAAGCTCCGCTCACCCTACACAGCGGATGCATTCATGAACGACTACCGGACAGGCCTCTCCTTCGAACTCGGCACCGGAGCTTTCTTCGAGGACTACGTCGATCTCCGGATGCCCGAGAAACCGCAGGTGAAACTGCAGTACATGCACGACAAGCCGTTCAAGGCCGAGCTTGCCAACACTCCGAAAGACTATCCGTGGTCGTCAGCCTCAGGAACGTGGGCAGTAGCACCGATACGGTAGGTTTTCAGCACACCGGAAACCCTGCATCCCTCAGGAGTTTGCCGAGAAGAAATACCGGCAGCCCGACGATGCTCGTCCAATCCCCTTCTATGCGGGAAATCATGAGCTGACCGGGGCCGTCGATCTGGAATGCACCCGAGCGACCCTCCCAGAGCTTCGTGGATACCCACCATGCCATCTCCTCTTCTGTGAGCTTCTTGAACGTGACCGAAGAGGATGAGACCTCCTCGTACGTCTTCCCGTGCGCATCTACGATGCACAGTGCCGAATGGACGACGGATGTCTTGCCGCTCTGCAAACGGAGCATGCGCATGGCATCCTCCGGCGACACCGGCTTCTCGAGGAGCGTACCGTCACCCGCCACCACGAGCGTATCGCACCCGATGACAACGGAGCCTGGGTGACGGCGTTCGATGTCCTGCGCCTTGAGGCGCGCGAGATCTTTGGATCTCTGAAGCGGACCTTCCTCGGGATGGTCGTCTTCCTCCACGGCACTCGGAATCACCTCGAACGTGAGGCCGAGACCCGCGAGGAGAGTTTTTCTCTGTGGGCTCGCGGACGCGAGGATCAGGCGGGTCATCGTCTTAACGGAGAATGTCGAGAGCGCGGCGCAGCTGCTCGTCACGGTCGGCGGTGTCCACGATGACATCGGGCTTGAGTCCCACACCTTCGATGGTACGGCCGAGTGGCGTGAGCCATTCTGCAATCGTGAGCTTGAGAGCCTCGCCCGACTGGAAGCCGATGACTTCCTGCACCGTGCCCTTGCCGAAGGTCTGCGTACCGACAACCGTGGCACGCTTCATATCCTGCAGTGCACCGGCGGTGATCTCGGACGCACTGGCCGAACCCTTGTTCACGAGAACGACCATCTTCACGGAGGCGTTGATCGTGGGCTCATCCTGCGTCTTCTCGAGCGTCGTTTCGGTGCGACCCTTCACTTTGGTCACCACGGAGCCCTTCGGGAGGAAGTTGCTCATCACGGTATCTGCAGCGGAAAGGAGTCCGCCGCCGTTGTTGCGGAGATCGAGGATGAGACCGTGCGGGTTCTGCTTCTGGACATCGGCGAGAATGGAGCGGATACGCTTCTGCGTCGTCTCACCGAACTGTGCGAGGGTGACGATGGCGATGTCGCCCTGCCACTTCACCGAAACCTCGGGAATGGAGATGACGTCACGGATAACCGTGACCATGATCTCGATGCCGCCGCGCCTGATCTTGAGGATCACCTGTGTGCCTTTCTCGCCGCGGATGTAGGTGACAGCCTTCTCGGTACCAAGACCGGTGAGCACCGTGCCGTTGGCTTCCATGATCTGGTCACCGGGCTGAAGACCCGCTTTCTCCGCAGGGGAACCCGGAAGCGGGGCAACGATGACGATCGCACCGCTCAGATCCTCGATCTGCGCACCGATGCCGGAGAGCTCTCCTTTGATCTGCGACTGGAAATCGTTCGCGACCGCCGGACGGAAGAAACTCGTATAGGGATCGTGGAGCGAATCGACCATGCCTTCGATGGCTTTGTACGCCGCCTCCTTCTGGTCGATCTTGTTGTTGCGGAGGTAGTCACGCATGAGGAGCTGCCACACGGCATTCATCAGCTGCTCCTCCGGCAGGGTCCCCGTGTCACCCTGTGGTGCGAGATTGATGGTGATCTTCGTGCGGACGCGGTCGGGATACGCACCGGAAACAGCCTGCAGGAGCGCGAGCGTCTCCGCACCCGTGAGCTGTTTCTTGAAACCGAATACCTTGGCATTCAGCGGCACAATCCACTTGAGCGCGATGGCATTCCTCGCGGCCTGCTTCTCGCTCTCGGTCTTGAGATCGGTGAACGCGCTCACGTCGGCGGTCTGCTGCTCATCGAGAAGTCCCGTGAGCACCTGCAGGGCTTCGCCTCGGGTGACGGGGGCACTCATCTTGAAGTAGTCCTTTCCCGTATTGAAGAAACCGAGTACTCCCTGCGTCTGCGCGGAACAGAGCACCTCCTTCATGCCACGCGGTGTGCGCGAAAAGGGCAGCGTGCAGGTTCCTTTCTCCTTGTGCAGATCGAGCGCGACGTACGACCACGAGAGGAAGTCCGCGCGCGAGACCGTCGGCGCCGAAGTGTTCACGATTCCTGTCACCGAAGCAGCTCCTGCTGCAAGCGGGGAGAAAAGGAGGACGGCGACGAGCAAAGAGACTGCTGACTTGCGGAGAACCATACAAAACGGGGGTGAAGTTGTTGCGGTATGGTACTCCGCGGGAACGGAAATTTGAAAGCCAAAAAGCCTCCGGATTAAGGGGTCTTATCCTCCGCGGAAAACACTACTCGGTGACGAAGGACTGCGATTCCACGACCGCCCCGAACTCCTTCATGTCCTCCTTGCGCTGGAAGAGCATGGTGAGCAGCCAGAACCCTCCCACCACATAGAAAAGCGACGGCAGAAGCGTGATGCCGATGCTGTAGAGGAATGAAGACGGGGGCGCCTCGAGGAGAGCGCCGAGGCTCGCCGGATGATTCGGGAGCACATCGGGGAGTGACACGATGAAATCGAATGCTCCGTGAAGGATGAACGAGAGGAGAAGTCCTGCCACGATCTGTGTACGCGCGTAGACCGCTTCGGTGCGGATCGACAGCATGCGATGGATGATCCACATGAGGGGATGTCCTTTTCCTTTCTCGAACTGGTCACGGATGACCGGCGACGCAAAGAATGCGAGACCGAAGAAGTATCCGAGGACACCGGTGGAGAGAACGTGCACCATGGTCGTGAGCACCGCGCGTCCGAAGACGCTGCCGATGAGCGGTCCCCACATGGGAGAGGGCGGGTTCACGAGGTACTGCTGTACGAATGAGATGAAGTACGACGGATTGACGAGGTTCTCGGCAAAAGCGAATCCGAGCGCAACCACGATGGAGAGCTGGATCGTGTCATCGATGGAACGGAAAAATTCGCGGCTGCTCTTCTTGAGCACCCAGAACTTGCTCGTCTCTTCGATGACACCGACCGTGAGGTACGTGAAGAGCGTGATGAGGACTACCGTGGCCTTGTTCCCGATGTCCCCGAAGACGCTGCTGTTCGACACGAAGTCATGCGAAGAACTGTTGAAGCTCACGGGCACGATCTTGAAAATGAAGAAATTCAGCTCAATGCCGCGCACCATGAGCTCGTTGTAGAAAAGAATCGGCACCGTCGAGAGCATGCCGGCGAAGAATGCCAGGAGTACGACACTCCTCCGCTCTTTGTGATAGCTCAGGAACAATTTGGACCAGATGACGGCCGGAATCGCCGCGATGACCGCCGCGATAGCCGTGGCGATGAGTTCGTCGCGCGTCTTGTACCGGAGGATGGCGTAGATCACCCAGAACAGGAACGTTCCGAGAACCGTTGCCTTGATGGACGCATTCCAGCGCCCGAAGAGGAATTTCCAGCCGATGATGACGCACGAGAAACCGAGCGCCATGAGGAACGGATCCTGCCCGATGCCGGTCTCGAAGAATGCACGCTTGAACGCGATGAGGATCCACGTGACGAGCGTACCGAGCACGAACGCATAGAAGTATTTGTGGCGTTCCTTGCTGCCCTGCCACCGCATCTGGTCGAATATCCCGAACCCGACGATGGCAAGGAAGACGAATGCCGTGCGCAGGTACGCGGTATTGCCGGAGAGTGATGCAAGCGATGTGTTCTTCCCGTACCGAAGCGACAGGAAGAAGAGAATTCCCGCGATGGCCACCGAGACCATGACGGCTCCGGACTTCGGGAGATACGGGTGCTTCTTCTCGATCGCAGCGAGTGATTCCTCCTCGACGGCCTTCACGTTCATCATGCCCGTCCAGACACGGATGAGCACAGCGGCCGATCCGAGAGCGATGATGATCGCGAGAATGCGCATGGAGATGAGGGTTCAGGAAATCTTCTGATTATATCATATTTTTGGCTTGGAGAAAACGTCCCTGCGGGTTCGGAGCATGCGGCCTCCCCAAGACCGTCCAGGGCTGGTACCGTGTAACGGTTCCTAAACCCCCCTCATGCCCGCCCCTTCGCTCGATGCTCTCGTCTCCCTCTGCAAGCGCCGCGGGTTCATCTTCCCCGGTTCCGAGATTTACGGAGGCCTCGCGAACACGTGGGACTACGGCCCGCTCGGACTCGAGATCAAGAACCGCATCCAGCGTGAGTGGTGGCGCCGTTTCGTGCATCACCGCAGGGATATGGTGGGCATCGAGACCGGCATCCTCATGAACCCGAAAGTCTGGGAGGCGAGCGGACATGTCTCGAACTTCGGTGACCCGCTCGTGGACTGCAAGAAGTGCAAGCAGCGCTTCCGCGGTGACAAACTCCTCGAGGAAAAGATCGGCGTGGAGGGAGCCGCCGTGCTCACACTCGATCAGGTCCAGCCGATGCTCGTCGCGGAGAAGATCACGTGCCCATCGTGCGGCTCGATCGACTGGGCGGTTGCGAAGAAATTCAACCTCATGTTCAAGACACAGCAGGGTGTGATCGAAGGCGAAGGTGCCGACATTTACCTGCGCCCCGAGACCGCGCAGGGTATGTTCGTGAACTTCAAGAATATCGCTCAGACAAGCCGCAGAAGGCTCCCCTTCGGCGTCGCGCAGGTGGGTACGGTGTTCCGCAACGAAATCACGCCGGGCAACTTCACCTTCCGCACGAGGGAGTTCCAGCAGATGGAGATCGAGTACTTCGTGGAACCGGGAACCGAAGGTCCCATCTTTGAAGAATGGAAATCTCTCATGTGGCAGTGGTGTCTGGACATCGGACTCTCTCCCGAGCGTCTCCGCGTCCGCGAGCACGCGAAGGAAGAACTCTCCCACTACTCGTCGCGCACGCTCAACATCGAGTATCAGTACCCGTGGGGATGGGGTGAGCTCTACGGCCTCGCGAACCGCGGGGATTTCGATCTGACGCAGCATGCCAAGTTCAGCGGTCAGGACATGACCTACACCGACCCTGATGATCCGAAGAAGAAGTTCGTGCCCTACGTGGTGGAACCGACGTTCGGTCTCACACGCACGGTGCTCGCGATTCTGCTCGAAGCATACGAGGAGGAGAAGCTCGCGGAAGACGACTCACGTACCGTGTTGCACCTGAAGCCCCTCATCGCGCCGTTCGACCTCGCCATTCTTCCGCTCTCCAAGAAGGAACACCTGAGCAAGTACGCGGAAGAGTTGCACAAAAAAATTGTTCAGGAAACAGGGCTTGTGGTGGACTACGACATGACGGGAAGCATCGGAAAGCGGTACCGCCGTCAGGACGAAACCGGCACGCCGAAATGCGTCACCGTGGACTTCGGCACGATCGGCGAAGATGCGGCGCAGGGCGAGAAGGACACCGTGACGATCCGCGACCGCGACACGCAGAAGCAGGAGCGCCTCACGATCAGCGCGCTTCTGGATCAGCTCCGAAGCCGATCGTAAAATCACCGCGGTACGAAGCCACGAATCAATGTGGACTGAGGCACATTTTTGCATCCCGGTATCCCCGCCTTTAGGGTACCTTCTGTGCCGCTTTCCCCTCCCCATTTCATGGCTCTCCGTGGCTCCCCGCGAACTGTCGCCGATTATCACAGCACCGTGACGAAGGTCACTCCTGCACGCGAGTGGCAGCAGCCGGAAAAATTCCCGAGGAGAAGCACCGAGATCGACGACGGGCTCTCGTCCTTCGGCAGAGTCGCTAAGGCCACGCTCATCTCACTCGCAGCACTCCTCACGGCTTCGCCGCAGCATTCTGACGGGAATCTCAAGAACCCGAACGACCGTCATCACTCCTAAGGAACACGCCTGAAGGCTTGCACTGGGGGCTTTTCGTAGGTATAACGTCTCCGCTTCCGACTGAAGAAAGCATTCCTCTCCGACTGATCGCGCGGTCCTGATCCCGAAAGGGAAATCCTCCGCAATGAGCGAGAAGACGTCAGAGAGTTAAGACCCCAAGGATGTTCATCATCATTTATCCCCCATTTCAGCGCTGAAAGAGCGCGTTTCCCCATCATTCTATGGCTCTTCCGAAGCCAAAAGATCTCATCGCCGCCGCCTGTCACTTCGGCCACCGCAAAGAAAAGTGGAACCCCAAGATGAAGCCGAATCTGTTCGGTGTCCGGCGCGGCATCCACATCTTCGATGTCGAGAAGACCGAAGTCGCACTCCGCAAGTCCTGCGACGAACTCCGCTCGCTCCAGAAGTCAGGAAAGACGATCCTCTTCGTCTCCACGAAGCTCCAGGCACTCATCCCGATCGAGCGCGTGAGCAAGGCACTCGGCCAGCCCGTCGTCACGAAGAAGTGGGTTCCGGGTCTCCTCACGAACTGGTCCACGATCAAGAACCGCATGAAGTACTACCTCGATCTCCAGCAGTCGTTCCGCACGGGTGACGTGGAGAAGTACACGAAGAAAGAGCAGGTCGTTCTCCGCAAGGAGCTCGCCAAGCTCGACGCCGGATTCGCCGGTGTGGCCAGCATGAAGAATCTCCCCGACGCCGTGTTCATCGTCGACGCCGTCCGCGACCGCGTGGCTGTGCTCGAGGCACGCAAGCTCGGCATCCCCGTCTTCGGTATCTGTGACAGCAACGCCGATCCGGATGACTTCAAGATCTACATTCCGGCCAACGATGATGCCGTGAAGTCGATCGAACTCATCCTCTCCACCGTGCAGGCTGAACTCGAAGGAGCCAAGGCACAGCCCGAGACCGTACCGATGAAGCAGTAATCTGTTCCCGATTTCCCCTTTTCCAACCCACGACCATGAGTATCACTGCAGAACAAGTCGCCAAGCTCCGCGCCCGCACGGGCAGCGGTATCCTCGATGCGAAGAACGCGCTGGAGGAAGCCAAGGGTGATGAAGATCTCGCGATCGATATCCTCCGCAAGAAGGGTAAAGCGCAGGCCGTGAAGAAAGGCGACCGCGTTCAGACGGAAGGCGCCATCTTCATCGCAACCTCGGGCTCCAAGGCCGGACTCGTACAGGTACGCTGCGAGACCGATTTCGTCGGACGCTCGGAGGTCTTCCTCAAGTTCGGACAGGGTCTGGCCGACAAACTCCTCGCTGAGGGCAAAACCGGCTTCGATGCCTACGCCGCAGAGAAGGTTCCGGCTGCTGTGCTTGAGCTCGGTGAGAACATCTCTGTCGGTGACACGAAGGAAGTGAGCGCGCCGGTCGTCGGCACGTACGTCCACAGCAATCGCAAGATCGGCGTCGTCGTCGGTCTCGAGGGAGGTACGGTGGAGCAGGCCAGTGACGTCGCCATGCACGGCGCCGCCATGAACCCGACCTACGTCCACGCCTCGGATGTCTCACAGGAAGCTGTTCTCAAGGAGAAAGAGATCTGGAAGGAGCAGATGAAGAACGACAAGAAGCCGCCGGAGATCCTCGAAAAGATCATGCTCGGCAAGGAGAAGAAGTTCCGCGAGGAGAATGCTCTCCTCACCCAGCCGTTCGTGAAGGATCAGAACCAGACCGTCGAGAAGATGCTCGGCGCCGCCAAGGTCAAAGAGTACGTCCGCGTATCTTTCAACTGAGAGCAGAACCTACGTCCAAACCGGGGAATCGGAGCGATTCTCCTGTTTGACGTGGAACGGTCATTGAAAACAGCGCCGACTTACGGTATAATGTGTCTTATGGCGCAATTCAAACTCCTGATCGCCGAAGACGACACGGTGCTCCGTGACCTCTACCTGCGGAAATTCGATCCCGCGGTGTACATCATCCGTACGGCCAGCAATGGCCAGGAAGCGCTTGATGAAATTACGAAGGAGAAGCCCGACATGGTGCTCCTCGATATCAACATGCCCGTGCTCGACGGGTTCGGCGTGCTGGAGCGTCTCCCCAAGGATCAGCGCAGCTTCCCGGTCATCATCCTCACGAATTTCGACGATCAGGCGAACCGCGACCGCGGCAAGGCGTATCAGGTGGATGATTACTTTGTGAAGAAAGACATGACGATCAAGTCGCTTGTGGCGATGGTGGAGCGTCTCCTGACGACGGGAAAGACCGCCT
>CAZDRX010000016.1:0-25975 GCA_964508225.1 uncultured Candidatus Peribacteria bacterium | reverse complement strand
GCCGGATCGTTTCATCGGCATGCACTTTTTCAACCGCGTGCCGATCATGCCGCTGCCGAGCGAACGGATCCGCTTCCCGCATCACTCACGCCTCCGTCAGCACCCGAGGGAGCGTTTGCGTCGTCGGAGCGGTTCGAGGGCGTGATGGAGAACGGTGCGCTTGCGCGGATCACGATCCTCAAGGGTACTCCCGCCGAGTGCTCCTTCGAGGCAGGTGCATTCACGGCTCACGAAAAAGACGGGAGAGTCTATGCCGTCACGATGCACATGTCCGAGGACGATGTCGCACGCTATGCGGGCACGACGGTGGAAAATCTTCCGCAGAAGATCCGCGACGCTCAGGGCACCACGGCCAGAATCGTGCTCCGTCCCGACACGCACCAGTATGTGCTCGCCGTGGATACCTACGGCATGACGTCATCGGACGGAGAGCAGCTTCACGTCTACTCCGATTTCGCAGGTCCGGACATCCGTAAGGCTCTCGGCCTTCCCGCGGTGACGGTGTCGGAGAGCGACTGTCTCATCGATCAGGATGTACGGGATGTCGTGGATCATTTCCCGGGGGAGACGCTCGATCCCGCCTCCGGAGACGCCGGTGCGGATCAGGCGGACGTGAAAGCTACGGTGAACCTGTGGAGACAGTTCATCGAAGAGCGTCGCAAACAGGCGGTGCAACCGTAAACATCTACCTCCTGCGCCTGCCTCCTCCGCGGCCGTGCCGCGCGTTGAAGACGCGTGCACCGTGGGTCACTTCACGGACTTCTGCCGGAATGCCGGGCATCTCGGTGACGGGGATCGTGGTGCGGATGAGGCGTTCGATCATGCGGATGTCACCGCGCTGGTCGGGTGTGGCGAACGACACGGCCTGTCCGGTCTTGCCGGCGCGACCTGTGCGTCCGATGCGGTGCACGTAGTCCTCGGGGTTGTCCGGAAGATCGAAGTTCACGACCATGCTGAGTCCCACCACGTCGATGCCGCGTGCGGCGATGTCGGTGGCCACAAGCACGCGGTACTTGCCCGACTTGAATCCGGCGAGTGCCTCGCGGCGCTGCGGGAGGGAGCGGTTGCTGTGGATTTCGGCAGTGCTGTGTCCCAGTTTCTGGAGTGCGACGGTGAGCTTCTTGGCGTTGTGCTTCGTGCGCATGAAGACGAGGGCGTTGCCTTCCGCGTCCTTGAGCAGACTGTCGAGCAGCGTGAGCTTGTCCTCCCTGCGTCCGATGATGATGTGCTGTTCCACGAGCTCGGCGGTGGTGCCCTGCGGTGCCACTTCCACGCGGACGGGGAGCTTCATGTGGTGCGCGGCGATCGACGCGATCGCGGCAGGCATCGTGGCGGAGAAGAGGAGTGTCTGGCGCTCTGCCGGGACGGCTCTCAGGATCTTGTTGATCTGCGGTGCGAAGCCCATGTCGAGCATGCGGTCGGCTTCGTCGAGGACGAGAATATTCACCTCACGGAGCGTAATTGTGCGCTGCTCGAGGTGATCGATGAGACGGCCTGGTGTGGCGATGAGGATGCGCGGGTTGCGCTTGATCATCATGCGCTGCTGATACATGGAGGCGCCGCCGATGAAGACCGCGATACCGATCTTGAGCATGCTCGCGACCGGACGGAGCGATTCCTCGACCTGTGAGGCGAGTTCGCGCGTGGGCAGCACGATGAGTGCGCGGCCCGGACCTTTGCTCAGTCTCTGAAGGAGGGGGAGGCCGAACGCGAACGTTTTGCCTGTGCCCGTCTGGGCGATGCCGATGATGTCTTTACCTTCGAGTCCGGTCGGGATGGCCTGATGCTGGATGGGCGTCGGCGAGGTGATCTTGAGACCGTTCAGAATCTGAAGAATCTCAGGCGCGATCCCGAGATCGGCGAAAGTCTGTCCTTGTTCGTGTGTCATTGGCGCCAGTGTGGCACACTTTTGGCTTTCTTGACAGCAGATTCTTTTCAAGGCGGTTGATTCGTGTCGCTCTCTGCTGTTCACTTCCTGTCCGTGAAGACCCTCCGCAATTCCGGCGGCATGTCCTACATCCTCATTTCCGCGGTACTGTGGGCTTCGTTTCCGGTACTCACGGCGGTGGCGCTCCAGTCCCTGCCCGTTTTCACGTCCGCTGCTCTCACGACGCTCTGTTCCACGCTCTTCTTTCTCGTTCTCCTCGTCTTCAAGGGCAAGAAAGAGCGTCCCTCCGCACGCTGCATCCGCGACATCGCGTTCGCGTGCGTGACCATCGGCATCGGGTACTACGTCTTCTCCTACGTCGGTATCAGTCTCACCACACCGGGCAATGCCGCCATCGTCATGCTCATGGAGATCTTCTTCTCGTATCTCTTCATCAGCGTGATCGGGAAACACGAGCCGTTCGTGAAGGCGCATGTCGTCGGTGCCCTGCTCATGGTCGCAGGTGTCCTGTTCGTCCTCCTTCCTTCCGCACGCGAGCTGAAACTGGGCGACTTCGTCCTGCTCATCGGCTCCATGATTCCGCCGCTCGGGAACCTCGCGATGCAGAGAGCACGCAAAGAGGTGAGTGCCGCGTACATCATGTTCTACCGTTCGCTCACGGGGACGGTGAGCCTCGGCGTTCTTGCCCTGCTCTTCGACGGTATCCCGACTACCGCCGCACTTCGCTCCGGCCTGCCTGCGATTCTCCTCGGCGGCTTCCTCCTCATGGGACTCAGCAAGATTCTCTGGATCGAGGCCATCCACCGCCTCCCCATCACACAGACGATCTCGATCGCCTCCATCCAGCCGCTCTTCACGATGCTCTTCGCGTACCTCCTCCTCGGTCAGTCACCGCAGTGGATGCAGCTCCTCAGCCTGCCACCGATCGCTCTCGGTATGTTCCTGCTCACGAAGAAGCCGGCGATAGAGCCGGAGGCGCTGGATGAGGTGTGATGTTGTTGAGAGGCTTACTGTTAATTACCCCATTAGCCATTTACCTAGAGCCCTGATTTGAGGCCATGCGGAGAATGCACCCACGATAGTTGCAATTGCGACAACAATTTCCTTGAGTCTACTCTTTGTGCGGTAACGATCTTCTAGTACATGTAATGCATGCTTGCGTTCCGGAGAATCAGTTCCGTGCATATCAATGTACTCACGGAGCTCCTTGTCCGAGAGATTTCTAACCCTCGTTGTTTCATGATCTGGTGGCATGCTTATTCTGGGAGTCTTATGTGGTGTCACGGGCCGGGATTGAACCGGCGACCCTGGGCTTATGAGTCCCATGCTCTACCAACTGAGCTACCGTGACATACCTGATGCGAATTCCGAATGATCGAAGCCCGCAGATTATGCCGGAAGAGGGTGGCGAGCGGAAGCGTTGTCCACTGGCCTGCCTCAAAAGCGCGAACAATGCCTCACACTAGACAAAAACAAGAAAATCATTATAATACCGCGCGGTTCCTTCCATCCCCCAGCTCTCTGAAAGGAGGCACAGTACGTGAAGAAAAGCCTTTCTCTTCTTGTGACTGCCGTTCTGGCAGTCATGCGTCCGCAGCAGACAGACCCTCGCGAGAAGGTCATCGATCTTCTGCAGACGCGGATTCTGGACCACGCCGAGTCCGTCTGGACGACGCCTCACCTGCACATCACCGAAGGTGAAGGCGGCGTTCACGTCCGGTTCCGTCAATCGGACGGCCGGATGCATCCGGATGTTGTGCTGTTCCCCAACGGGGACAGTCTGACGTTCGGGCTCCGGCTCAAGATGCGGTTTGCCACTGATCGCAGCGCAAAGCGCGCAGCGGCCTGAAGCTCGCCACATCGATCGGCGAAGGAACCCGGGGTTCTGGAGATTTTCTCCAGGGCCCCAGCTTCTACATGCTTTTTTCTAGCAGCCGAACTGGCCTTCCGAGCAGGGTGTGATCACGGGGGCACCTTTGAATTTCCCAGGCTCTTTTCCGGATGCCACATACTCTTCCGCGTTCGTCTTGCTCCACTCGTGCTCGTGGTTCCAGAGCGTCCAGAAGTGACGCCACTCGTTCCAGCCGATGCCGAGGTGCTGGACGTAGATGCCGTGCTGCGTGAGCATCGCGCCGATCTTTCTGCCCGTCATGCAGGGGATGGAATAGCAGTACACGACGACATCTTTGCCTGTCGGCAGCGCGGCGAATGCACCGACGATCCGGTCCACTTCGTCGTAGGCGGAGTGATCAGGATCTTTGTATGCGGGGATATTCACCGCACCGGTGATGTGCTCCTTCTCGTACTCCTGTGCGCTGCGCAGATCCACGAGGACGAAATCATTCTTCCCGTCTGCGATCTTCTTCCGCAGACTGTGCGGACTCACGTGCACCGCATTCTCCACGGCATAGAATTCGGAGATGAGCGATGCGCGGTCGGTGCTCTTCCATTCCAGGATTCCCATGGTTGCAAGCGAGCCTCCGAGAGCACCGGCGATGATGGCGAGGAGGAGGAAAGAATACTTTTGCATGGTGGGGGGAGGGGAGAGAATGAGTGATCTCAGATCAGATACCAGAGTGCGGTCGTCATACAGAGGAGTCCCGTGTCACGCACGGCGGTGTCGTTCCAGCCGACTTGCGTGAGGATGGCGACGAGGTGGAGCGATGCGAGGAGTGCGACGGTCTTCTGGACGGCGCGGACAGGGACGAGGATGAGTGCCCCGAGTGCGATTTCCGTGACGGCGACGACCTGCATCCACAGGCTGACTCTGTAGCCCATCAGGCCATCCATCCAGTCCGGCATCCAGCCGAGCCAGAGCGCGGGGTGCACGAATTTCTCGATCCCGAAGTAGAGGAAGACGAAGGCCGTGCCGAGAATGAGAGTCCACTTGGCGGTCGTGATGGCTGACATGGCGGATAGGGTATCATCCTCCCGTCCTTTCCAAAACGATCATGCGCCACTTTCTCCCCGCCGTCTTCCTCTCCTTACTCCTCGCCTCCTGTGGAGCGGCGAACTCCGGAGTGAATCCCGATCCCAATCACACGCATGGAGACTTCGCGATATGGATCGACGGAAAGCAGCTCGATCTCTCCGGTGAGCAGTACATGTCCGGTAGTTCGGATGAGACGGAACACAGTCAGGAACTCAGTCAGTACCTGCACCTCCACGATGGCAACGGTCATGTTCTCCACCGTCACAAGCCCGGACTCACGCTCGGCGAGTTCGTCGATTCGCTGCCGGGGATGCACTACGGGGAGAACAAGCTCGTCTTCCGTGACTGTCTCCACTGCCAATATGCCAAGGGAACGTTTGAGGTAAGGCTCTTCGTGAACGGCACGGAGAATCCTGCCGGTTCCACGTACGTCTTCAGCGATCTCGACAGCCTTCTCATCACGAACGCGACCGATCCCGTGGAGCTTCGCATGCAGCAGCGTTCCATGACGGACGATGCGTGTCTGTATTCCAAAACGTGCCCCGAGCGCGGCAAAGCGCCGACCGAAGGATGCATCGCGGATCCGACGGTACCCTGCAAATTGTAGGGTTTACGAGTGCACGCGCACTTCGGCGCGGAACATGCCCATCGAGCACATGAAGGCGAAATCCTTCGTCGGGGTGATGGGCCCGATCCAGTTCTTGCCGACTTTGATTTCCTGACTGATGTTGTACGACGGGATCGTCATACTGGAGATGCAGCCGCTGAGCGGATCCGGCGCATTGGCGAAGATCCACGTCGGTTTGCCGGCCTCGATCGAGAACGAGTCGGCGCTGTAGCCGCCGCTCCGGATATCCAGACTGATGATCTGCTGGCCGTTCGCATCGATCGTCACGTTCGGATCGTTCGTCGCGGAAGCCGTGGCGGTGAAGCTGGGGAGCAGCTTGATATCGGCGAGCGAGAGGCCGTTCTGGATATTCGAGATGCCAAGGAGAATTGAAACTGAGCCTGCAATCGTGAGGAAGAGCTTGCCGAGCCTGCCTTCGGCGAGTGCACTGAGGGCACCGATGCCGAGCAGCGAGGGAAGTGTGCCGAGTGCGAACACGAGCATGATGAGTGCGCCCTGACCGAAACCGCCCGAACCCAGTGCGAGGAGCTGCATGGACTGCGTGAAGCCGCAGGGCACGAAGTACGTGAGAGAGCCGAGGAGGAACGGCGCGATGACGGAATCCGATTCGCTCATGGTGCGCAGCTTCTTCGTGATCACCGAGGGCATGGGGACGCGGCAGTAGCGCTTCGGGAGCAACCCGAGGATGGAGAGGCCGAGCCAGATCATCACGAGCGAGAGACCGATCTTCATGAAACCGGTCGTTTTCACAGAGAGGATGAGCGAACGCCCGATGAGCCCCGTGAGACCTCCGAAGAAGAAGTAGCCGATGATGCGTCCGATGTTGAAGTGGAGCTGGGGCTCGAACTTCTGCCAGCGTGTCGCCTGCGGGTGCGCCTTGTCCCAGGCGGCCGTGACGGAGATAAGGAGACCGCCGACCATCGCGAGACAGCTGCTCGTGGATGCCGTGAGGCCGATGAGAAACACCGTGCCGAGTCCGACGACGTCTTCCGTCGACGTCGCAAACGTGAAAATATCCAGCTGTTTGCCGAGCTGGTACACCGCGAGGAGCACGATCATCGTGACACCGATCTCCGCCATGCGTTCGGCGCGCAGACCTCCCGGCTTCACCGAGGCGCAGGAACCGCAGGCCATGCCTGTATCTTTCTTCTTTTGCATACCGCACCATTCTACTCCTTTTTTCATTCCTGAACCAGAAGTGCCAAGCTGTGCTAGTGTGCGGCCATGACGCGAATCGTTCCCGTGACGATGGCCACGCAGCACCCCGACAATGCGCTCTCGCCGTGGTGGAAAGACAGTCCGTTCGTGGCCACACAGGACGAGATCGAGGAGGTGATGATCCTCTTCAGGGAACTGCCCGTCGACGAGTACATGTGGGACTGGGAGGGAAAGTACGTGGACGAAGCGGTGGGCGAGAAACTCTTCTCCCGCGCGCCGGAGTTTTTCCGCAAACATCCGCTCGGGTCCGACGTGCATCTCACGTACCGCATTCCCGCGTTCGACGGAGAGAAGATGCACCGCATGGCGAGAGCATTCATGAACGTGCTTGCTCTCGCGGATCTCGGACGTGATATCGGCCTGAAGCGTCCGCCCGTCGTCGAGATGTTTCTCCCGCTCACCACTGATGCGCGTCAGCCGATGAAAGTGCGTGAGGTCTTCCGCAAGATCGCGGGGTACCACCGCGATGTATTTCACGGCGGGAAGAAGGTAGACGCGGATCTCCTCCGGACATTCGATGTCACGCCGCTTGTGGAGGATGTGAAGTCGCTCCTCGGCATCGAGAAGATCGTCCGGCCGTACTGGGAAAGCCTGCTCAAGGAGTGCCCGGATGCGAAGCAGCGAGGCCAGCGTCTTTTCCTCGCGCGCTCCGACCCGGCCATGAACGCAGGGCTTGTCCCCGCCGTTCTCGCCGTGAAGGTCGCACTCAGCAAGGCGAAGGCCGTCGCTGACGATCTCGGTTTCCCGGTCTACCCCGTGCTCGGCACCGGATCACTCCCGTTCCGGGGCAGTGTGAATCCGCTCTACCTTGATACGTTCATGGAGCAGTACTCGGGCGTGCGCACGTACTCCATCCAGTCCGCGTTCCGGTACGACTATCCGAAGGACGTCGTGAAGAAGGCGCTCCTCCGGATGAAGAAAGAAGTACCGAAGCGTCGCATCGTGTCGATTCCCGATGATGAAGTGAAGAAGATCGAGAAGCTCTGCGCCATCTTCACGAAGCTCTGGCAGCCGACGATCGAGAGTATCGCCCCGCTCATCAATCAGGTCGCGGCCTGCATTCCGCCCCGCCGCGAACGCCTTCAGCACATCGGACTCTTCGGCTACAGCCGCGGCATCGGCAAGGTGCGGCTCCCGCGCGCGATCGGATTCACCGCAGCGCTCTACTCCATCGGCGTACCGCCCGAACTCATCGCGACGGGCAGGGGACTCGTGGACGCCGCCGAGGCAGGACTCCTCGACACGGTGGAGGCGTACTACCCCGCGCTCCGTGAGGATCTCAAACACGCAGGCAAGTACCTGAACCGCGAGAACCTTGCGCTTCTCGCGAAGAAGAAGCCTGTGTTCCGCGAGATTCAGCACGGGATCGACGCCATCGAGAAGATCCTCGAGATCGAACTCGGTCCCGAGAAGCCGCACCACGTCATTCACCGCAATCTCACATCGACCATTTATCAGCGCATCCTCTCCGGTGCGCCGAAGTCCTCGATCTCGTCGGCGATCGTGGAGGCGGCGGTGATCCGGAGAAGTCTGGGTTAGATTGATCTGTGCGGAAAATGAAGCGGAATCTTCTCTGTGAGGGCGTAGCATGAGCGGCACCTTCTCCACTTTCCATGAAATCCACACGGACGCTCGGCATTCTCGTTGGCGGGACACTCTTTGCGTTGGCTGCGCTGATCTACGTCCAGTGGAGCGGCATACAGGTTCCGCTCATGGGCAGTCTTGGCGGCACGATGACGCCGCCTCCGCCGCCTGCGGCTTCGCCTCAGGAAGTGCCGGAATCCATCGTCATGGTCCTGGATGAGTCGACGTTCATCGAGGACGGAGGAGATGGTGAGCCCGTCGTATCGGGAGGATTCAATGCAGGATCGTGCAGGACGGTGACGCGGAAGGTGCGCATCAATCAGACGCAGACAGTCTCGACGAAGAACGGTGAGGCCGCTGCCAAAGCACAGGCAAAAGCAGTCTCGGACGCGAAGGTGGAGATTTCCTGCGCCAGCGCGGACTCGGCACCGCAATGTCAAAAAGGTTGCACCGGTGTGCCGGGAAGCGCCCGTATCCAGTATAAATCCCTGACGACGGCAACCGTCATCAACACATTACCGGTGCCGAATACAACATCCGTTGTCTATGTGATCAAGACGACGGGTGGGGGCTGCGACCTTCTGCGGGACTGCAAGTAGAGGGAAAATCCGTCGGACTTTCATGAACGAGATTCTTCTTTTGCTATACTTTGCGCATGACCAAGAAGGATCCCGCACAGGACGACGATCTCGAAGCCAAAGTGAAGGCCGCGCAGGCGAAGGATGCCGGTAACGCCGCACTTGAGCAGAAGATTCTCGATCTCACCGAGCAGCTGAAGAAGGCCACGGAAGTTGCTTCCCGTGCGCAGGCCGAGCTCCAGAACGTGAAGATCCGCCTTGAGCGTGAGGCCGTGGAGATCCGTAAGTTTGCCGCGGAAGCCGTCCTCGTGAAGTTCCTCCCGACGATCGACAATCTCCAGCGCGCGCTCAAGTCGCTCCCCAAGGATCTGGAGAGCAACGGCTGGGTGAAAGGTATCGTCGCGCTCGAGCAGGAGTTCCTGAAGCAGGTGGGCGAGATGGGTCTCCGGCGCTTCGAGTCGCTCGGTCAGCAGATCGACTCCGACCGCCACGAAGTGCTCATGCAGGCCGCGGGCAAAGACGGCACGGTCGTCGAAGTGCTCGAGGACGGGTATGAGCTGCACGGCAAAGTCGTCCGTCCGGCCAAGGTGAAGGCGGGAGGAGGTTAGGCTTTCGCAAGCGTCCTGAACTGCTCGCCGCGGTCTTCGAAATTCCTGAAGTGTCCGTAGCTCGGGGAGGCAGGGGAGAGGAGAACGATGCCCTTCTCGGTATGGCTCTTCGCGAGTGCCACGGCATCGTTCATGTCTTTGGCTTCCGTCAGGAGTACCGGCACACCTGCGCGCTCGATCTCTTTGCCAATCACAAAGCCGCTGTCGGGGAGGAGGATCACTGTTTTCACGTTCGATGTGAGGAGCCGCTTCGCGAGGAGCGAGAAGTCATATCCGCGGTCCTGACCGCCGACGATGACCGTGGAAACACCGTCACCCAGCGCGTTCAATGCCGCGACAGCTGTCTCGGGTGTCGTTGAGATCGAGTCGTTCACCCATTCGATCCCGTCTTTCACTGCGACCGTCTCGAGACGGTGGGGGAGCCCTTTGAATGTGCGGATTGCATCCAGCGCCACTTCTTCGTCGATCTTCAGGTGCAGTGCGACCGCGAGGGCTCCTGCAATGTTGCCGAGGTTGTGTGCGCCCTTCAGAAGTATCTCGGAAGACTTCACGCCTGCGTCTTTGCCCGAGAAGCCGATCTTCTTCGCCTTGCTGAGCATTGCGATCTCCCGCGCTTCCTCGAATGCCTCGTGATAAAAAACGACGCCGCTCTCCGGCTGAAACCGCGTGATGCTCTTCTTTGCATCGAGGTAGGCCTCGAGCGAACCGTGGTAGTCGAGGTGTTCCGGGAAAAATGACGTCACGACCGCGATGTCGGGACTCACCGTGAGATCCATGAGCTGGTAACTGCTCATCTCCATCACGAAGATCGCATCCGGTTTCGCGTCACCGAGATGCTTCATGGCCGGTTCGCCGATGTTTCCCACGAGATGCACATTCTTTCCTGCCGCTTTCAGGATCGCGTACAGAAGTGCCGACGTCGTGCTCTTGCCTTTGGATCCCGTGACTCCGATCACGAGTGCGCCCGAGGCTTTCACGGTCTCGAGGAAAATCTGCGTGGAGGTCGTCAGTTTGTCCGCGACAGGCGTGAATGCGGGGAGGGGAGGGATGCCGGGAGACTTGATGAGAACATCGAATCTCTGCAGATCGAGGAGCCAATCTCCTCCGGTCTGCGTTTTGTATTTCGGTGGGACTTCGATCGTCTCGCTTTGGTCCGCCACGGTGATCCCGCACCCCGGGGCTTCTTTTTCCAGCGCCTCGGCCATCGCCCTTCCCTCGCGGCCGAAGCCGAGGATGCAGATCTTCCTGTGGGCGAGGCTCTGGATCGTCATGGGTTACGGGAGGAGGCTTCTGAAGCGCTCGGGGATGAACTGTTCATGCGCCGGTGCGAGCGCGGCGGCGATGAGTGCTTCGGAATCCTTGATGGACTTGAGTACTTCGGCCTCGAACATCTTCATCACCGGCGTTCCCTTCAGATCCCCGCGCTTGCTTGCGAGGAGGAACGCAGCCTTCACTTCGTTCACCGTGCCCACGCATTCAAACGGCTTGAATTTCTCAAGCCCGAGCAGCTCGCGGTAGAGAGGGAGCAGCTTCTCATCCTCGAAGAAATTGCCACCGAACATGTTCCGGAGCGTGTCCTCCGGCAGGAACGCGGCCATGCACGCGAAGACGAACGCGCACTTGGGGCACTCGCCGCACCAGCGCGAGGTCATGGCGGGATCCTCGATGATTCTCCAGTTGCGGTTGCAGCTCGTCGTCTTCGTGAAGTACTGCGGATATCCTGCGAAGATCTCGGAGATCTTCAGCTCCGAGAGGGGGCGCAGCATGCTCCAGTACGCGGTGTTCGTGAGGATGTTCGTTTCGAGGTACCTCTGCAGCATCCGCTCGAATTCCGCGGATTTGCTCCACTGGTGATTCACCGTGACGCCTTTGAATTCGACATTCCCTTCGTTCGCGCTCGCTTCATTGCTCATGGCGACACCGTCATAGTCGTAAAGCACGGCGAGGAGGCAGCTTAAGATCGAGAGGTATGCCGTGATCGGCACGTGGCCGTTGAGCGCACCGTCACGGTTCAAGTCGAAGAGGACGGGAGAGAGGATGCGGCGCACCGTGATCATCGGGAGGCCGATCGTCAGCGCGAGATCATCGATGAGCGGGTGCGGTTCCATCCGGAGCAGCGTCACGTTCGCGCCGGACTTCTTCAGGAGTTCTGCGGTGACGACCGAGTCCTTACCGCCGCCGACGGGTACGAGGATGCGCTTCAGGGGATTTACTTCCCCCCTCGTCTTCATCGCCACACGGGGGATCTCCTTCTCCTTCGTCGCGGGGAATTTGAGCAATCCGCGGAAGTCGATGTTGTTCCGGTAGAAGAACTCTCCGAGGCCGGACTCATAGACCGTGTTCCAGAATTTCGCCTCGGGGATGGTGAGCTCGCCCGAGTGGATGCGGATTTCGGTTGGCAGGGCTGTCTTGTAGTAGCTGATGCCGCCGATGAGGTGCAGTGCGAACAGGAGCCGTTCGATCTCCCATTCTTTGGCTTTGAGCCTTTCATCGCTGACCGGTTCCGGGAGCATGATGATCTCCTCGAAGTCGACTTTGCGGTCGAGCGAGTACTTGAGGGAGATCTTCCCCGCGTGGTGGTTCCACGAGTAGCCGGTGAAATGGAAGACGGAATAGGACTTCATTGGAAGCATCATAGTACACGAAGATGCGCCGAATCAGGCTCTTTTGAGCACTCTTACGACCCCTTTGTCCGCATCCACCTCGATCCGGTCGCCGTCACGGATGATGTCCGTCGCGGTTTTCGTCCCGACGACACACGGAATGCCGAATTCGCGGGCGAGGATGGAGGCGTGTGAGGTGATGCCGCCTTCGTTCGTCACGATTGCAGCCGCTTTGCGTGCCATACTCGCCATCGTTGGCTGTGTCATGGTGGTCACGATGATCTCGCCCTTCCTGAAGCGCTTCATGTCAGCGAGCAGCTCCTTCAGATCCTCGACGCGGATGAGGCGTGCGATACCTGCCGCCGTACCGGTATTTGCGACTGTTCCGCGGATCTCCGATCCGCCCGCGGCGTGCGCTTCTGCTGCAGATTTCAAATGCGATTTTGCGAACGCGGCGGCTTCCTTCGATTCCAGGAATTTCACGGCGTCGTTCTTCAGGATGACGGCGTAGTGCTTCCTTCGTTCCGCCCGGACTTTCGGTGACAGTTTCTTGCCGGACGTGAGTGCTTCGTATGTGTCACGCAGACGATACGTCATGAGGTATTCCTCCACGCCAAGGCCAAGCCTGCGTGCGATCTCCTCGAAGAAATCAAGGAAGAGGTACTCGGAGCCGGTCCACCACTTCTTGAGCTCCAGACGGTCGTTTCCGAGCGCTCCGAAGAGCTTCGCGAGGTAGGTGATCTCCTTGTGATTCTTCAGCTTCCTGAGGATCTTTGTGTACGCGGCATTGTGTTTCTTCAGTTCCTCGCCCGCTTTCCTCACGAACGCTGTTCGTTCTTTCGCCGGGATGGCTGCGAGCTCCCGGAAGCGTTCGGCGAGAAAAGAATCAGCAATGACGCGGTCGTACGTATTGAAGAAGAACCATGCATACCGCTCGCCGTACGTACGGATATCGGCTTTCGTGAGGCTCTTCTTCAGCGAGAGCTTCGTCGCCGTGAGTTCTTCCTCCTTCATCATGTCCATCTCGGTGGGCGTCGTGAGCGTGATGAACGCCTGTTCTGAGTCCGCTGGACTCCGGAAGTGGGGCGTGAGCAGCTCCTTCAGCCTGTCTGCCGCCACTTGCGGATACTCGGGCTGTGAGAGCTTGAAGAGTGCGTACGTATGCTCGAACACGTCCTGGTACTCCTTGTACACGTTCAGCAGTCCTGCATCGGAGAGCTTTCGTACCGCCGTCTTCCGCGTGCGGCTCCAGAGATTCTCGAATGTGCTGCGCACCGTGCGGGATTCCTTCAGGTATGCAGGAAGGAAGGCAGGGGAGAGCAGGACCTTCCCGACGGCGTACGCTGCCGGAAGGTCTTCGGCTGTCGTGTAGGTATGGACGTGCCCCTTCTCGACGTTCATGAGGACATTCCGGTTCTCGTTGGCGAGCTTGTTTCTGAAGCGGAGATACGACGTGAGCCACATCTCGGCCGTCATGACGGAATGGCGCTCACCCCAGGAAAACTCGTAGCTGACGGCTTCCTTGGCATGCAGAAAGCGGATCGTGCCCGTATTGCCGTCGAGTTCGATCTCATCGCCGGTCTTCACCCGCGACGATGCGCCGTGCGTCGCGATGATGCAGGGAATGCCGAATTCACGGGCGCTGACTGCGGCATGTGAGCAGATCCCGCCTTCATCGGTGATGATACCGACCGCTTTCTCGATGAGGGGAATCATCACGGGAGAGGTCATTGTCGTCACTAAAATTTCCCCTTTCCGGAAGTGCTCGGCGTCTTTCTGGAACTGCTTCAGGTCTTTCACGAACACGACGCGTGCCTTTCCTCGTACCACGCCCTTGTTCGCGATATCGCCTTTGATGATGTTGCCAGCTGCTGCGGTAGCGGATTCGATACGCGGCAGGAGGGTTGCGATATGCTTTTCTGCTTTTGCACCGGAAAAGAGTTCGGTCTTTCCGTCCGTATGATGCATCACGAGGCATCGAACGCGATTCGCGATTTCCTGCTTGTCGAGGGGTTTGCCTTCGAGAGCCGCGAGAACATCCGTGAACGTGTACGACTTGATGAAAGAATCGAAAGGGACGCCAATCCTCTTCACCACTTCTTTCACGAGCGGCAGGCATGCGTATTCGCCACCACTCCACACGTGCTTGAGGCGATAACGGTCGAGTGCGCTTCTCTGGAGGGTCTTGGCGAAATACACCAGCGACGGATCATTCACCGCTTCGAAGATCTTTTTCTGCTTCCGTCCGATTGCGACGAGCATCGCCTCCAATTTCTTTTGTTCCTCGGCGCAATTTTTTCGACGCTCATCTTTCGCTTTGTTCTTGAGAAAAGTCATGACCTCTTTTTCGTCGTACGTGTTGAAGAAAAGGGCGGGATAGCGGTGGGCGTATTCGTCCAGCTCTTTCTCGGATGGCGTTTTCGATGATGAAAGTTTCAGGAAATCCAAGCGTTCGCGCATTGTTTCGTCGGCTTCCGCGGGAGTACAGAGCGTGATGAAAGCGTCCTCGATGTCTTCAGGATCCTTGAAATGAGCCGATAAAATCCGGCGAATGTTTTCGGTGAGCGTATCCGTCCACCAGTTGCTCGACGTTGCGAAGAAAATGAACGTCTTATTGATGTACTCGTGATACACCGACACGATCTTTCGCAATTCCACACCAGATAATTTCGCCAAATTCGTGCGCCGAGTGTGCTGCGCAAACGCGAAAAAATCTTTGACATGTTTGTCGATGAGACTTTGCAAGCGGGAGGGGAAATTTCTCTGGAGATACCGTTCTCCGTGACGCGAGATATGTGCGTAGGCATGAGGCGGCATGAAATGCTCGAAGACACCGTCTTTCAGCACGAAAAGCGTCTCCGGCAGACCCGATTTCTGCACATGTCCTTCGCTCGTGAAAGCGTGCAGGAGCTGCCATAGCATGCACTCGGTCATCATGGCTGACTGCTTCTGTCCCCACATGAATTTGTAATTCGTTTTCGGCGTCTCTGCCGCAGCAGTGGTGAGCGTCGTGATCGGTCGTGACTGCAGTATGAACCAGCGTCCTTTCGCGCGTGCCCACTCAATGTCGACGGGGAAGCCGTAGTGCTTCTCGATTCCCTGCACGAGATGCGCAAGCTCATTCACTTCTTTCTCCGTGAGTGCGGGCTTTTCGCCATCTCTCCTCGCAATGGTTCGCCACTCGCTGCCGCCGCCTTTCGCACGGAAGAGACCTTTCTCCTGCGCGTTGATCTGTGTGTCGACGATCGCCCCCGTGTCTTTGCGGATGACGAAGCTGTCCGGTGTGATGGATCCGGAGACAATGGCTTCTCCGAGACCGAAACCGGCTTCGATGATGATCTGGTTCCTGTCCTGTGTGACGGGATGCACGGAGAACGCGATGCCCGATACTTCACTCTCTACCATCTCCTGTACGACGACAGCCACGGAGACTTTCGTGGTCTGCATCTTCTTCTCGAAGCGGTAGAAAATTGCACGCGGTGAGAACAGGGATGCCCAGCACTTCTGCACATGCGCGAGCAGATCCTTCTCCGTGGTATTGAGGTACGTCTCCAGTTGACCGGCCCAGGCGGCTTCTGCGCTGTCTTCGGCCGTTGCGCTGCTCCGGACTGCCACGAACTGGGCTTTCATCAGCGCGTGCTCGCGGAGAATGTCTGCTGCGATTCGTTCCGGCATAGCTTCCTTCTCAATGAGCGCCTGAATCTTCTCCGATGCGCTTTCGACCGTGTGCACGGCGCGGTGGTTCACCGTATCGAGCGCGGCGTCGATTTCGGCATCCAGCCCCGTTTCTGTGATGAATGCCTCGAATGCCTCGGAGAGGACAACGAAGCCACCGGGCACGGGGATGCCTGCCTGTGTCATCTCGCCGAGCGAGGCGCCCTTACCCCCTGCCACGGTCACGTCGTTCTTCGTGAGCTCGGAAATGCGGCGGACAAAGGCCATATCTAGAAGTATACAGAAGGAACGTCGAAGCTGTAGGCTAGATAACGGTTCCAGCAATCAAGCCATGGTGGCGGAATGGTATACGCGCGCGACTCAAAATCGCGTTCCTGTAAGGGATTGTGGGTTCAAGTCCCACCCATGGCACCACCGGTTTCTCTCTCACGATGCACGCTCCCGATCTCGCGTACCTCCGGCGCATCCGTGCTTCGCGTGATCCGCGGACCCTCCTTCTGGAGCGGCAGTTTCTCGCCGCACAGGATCTCTTCTTCTCCGTCGTCGCTGATCTCAGAGGCAGCGTGGACTTCGATGTTGCCGATATGCGTGAGGTGCATGCGGTCGCGGCTCTTGGGGATGTGAAGGGGCTGAGCGTTCTCGATGTAGGCTGCGGCTCGACGGAAGGCTATGTCCTCGACGACACGTTCCGTGACCGCTACCCGCCGTTCTTTGCGGAGATGATGGCGAAGCGCGGAGCGCACGTGACGGGTACGGATATCCGTCCGAATCCGACCGCCGGGTACGATCATCGTGTGCTGGATTGCACAGAAAAGAATTGGACCAAGACACTCAAAGCCCCGTACGACATCGTGACGGCGCTCAGTCTCTTCAATGCGCCGGGGAGCCCTTTTGAGCATGACGCAGCCCTCTGTGACCGCGTGCTGGATGACATGCGCGCCTTGGTCAAGCCGGACGGTCTCCTCATGGTGACACTGCGTGATGATCTCTTCGATCCTGCTTCCTCTGATGAAGAGCGGGATGCGAGAGTGGAGGAGTACATCGTGGCCAGAAAGCTGCGCCTTCTCTTCTGTGACGGGAACTGCGCATGGCTTACCTCTCAAGCTCCATCGTCATGAAACTGAGTCCCCACTCGTCGTCACGGAAGACGCCGGACGGGACTTTGTCGATCGTCGTCAGGTGGTGCGCTGCAGCGATCGCCTTGTCGAGCACTTTGTCGAAGATGACAGGGAAGGCCTGTGGCGGCACGCCTGATAGGTCGCGGACTTTCGAGTGATATGCGAGCTCACCGAAGACTCTTTGGAGCAGCGTCGTGAACGCCATCGCGGCGATGCGCTTCCGTTCGTCGGAGAGATTCGGATAGCGCTTGTCCACAATGTCTTCGATCGGTGCGTAGAAGCGGTGGATGACGCCTGCGGTGAAGGCCGCATCGCCAGCGCCCACTACGTCATGGATGCTGATGTGCGCTCCGCGTTCTTCAGGAGTGCCGCAGAGATCGAGGAGACGATCGGCTCCCTCTTCCGTTAGTGTGCTCGCGGCAGCGACGAAGTGGCGGCTGTTGCACTGGAAGTGGTTTTGTCCGCCTTTGGGGCCGCAGCCGATTCCGAGCTCCAGATTCACGTACGGGGTCTCCTGCGTCTCGCCGAGGTGCATGAATCGCCGGTGGCTCTCGCGCAGAATCCGTACCGCATCCTCGTCGATTTTCGTCGGGTCTTCCTTCTTGAACGGCATCGGGAACTTGGCGTCGGGGATATCCGTGATCTTCACTTCGAGCTGTTTGTTCTCCATGGTCTTGATCCAGTGATCCATCTCATCATCGTTCACGATGGGAATGTCCTGCCAGTATCCCGCATCGGCCTTCCGGCGGTGCGTCTCGAGTGCGGATTCGGTGTGGAGTGCGCTCGTGGGATTGAATATCTGTGCGATCTGGAGCTTGTGCTGCGCGAGCAGGACGCCGACGCCTTCCGAGACCACGACATGGTCGAGCCCCTGCAGCGTTGTCACATGTTCGGTCATCGGTTCGATCGTCGATCCCTGCGGGCGGTTGAAGGAGAACTGCTGGAGTTTCCCCGCATCACCTTCGTACGGCAGGGCGATACCGATGCGCGGATCGATGCCTTCGAGCTCATGTCGCTGGAACCGGTGTTCGACGTCTCCCTGCAGCTTCGCATCGAGCCATTCGTCCAGATACCGATCCTTGGGTGCGAAGACGTGGTACTCGGAAGGGCCGATATCCGCCTGCGCGAGAATGATCTGATTCCTGAGCACGTTGGACGCATTGCCTCCCATCGTTCTGTCTGCGTAGACATCGAGCAGATCTTCCACCGTCTGCGGGACGGAGCGCAGCGTGGCGGGTGTCTGCGGAAGCCGGAAGGTGTAGCTGATGTCGTCTCTGAGTGTGGGTCCTCCGTAGAGCTCCACGGGAATGTCCGTGCTCGTCACGTCGCCGCGACGGATTCTGAGCTCCGACGCGATCTTGTTTCCCTGCGCGAACCCGTGGTCACGCAGACGCTGTCTGGTCTTTCCCGTCCGTTCGATGATCACCTGCAGCGCCTCGGTGGTCAGGCGGTCTCCGTCGATTCTCGGGAGACTGAAATCGGTCATCGGCACGACAATATCGGCCCCAGAACCTTGCGGCCCGGGGAAGAAGCGGGTGGGGGATGGCATGGCGTCACTATTTTCCTGTTCAAGAGGGACGTCAATGATTCTTGGCATCTTCCGTACTTCTCGGCACAGGCTTGCCCAGAAATCAGGACATCTCCGTACATTTCCCAGATGCTTTTCCGCTCGTATGATGCACGCATGCGCATCGCCTCACTTTCTCCGGCGGTCACCGAAATTCTCTTCGCTCTCGAGCAGCAGAAGAAGATCGTCTGCGCAGACAAATTCTCCGACTGGCCGGAAGGCGCCAAGGCGCTCCCGCATCTCCCTGAGCATCAGAGGATCGACTCCGATGCGCTCAGAGCATTCACCCCGCTCATCGTCTTCACCCAGACCCTCGTGCAGGAGAAGCTCGCGGCCAAGCTGAAGGAGGATGGATTCGCCGTCATCCACCTCGATCCGCGATCGGTCGCCGACGTGTACGAATCCATCCGGCAGATCGGGATGCTGCTCGATTGCACGCCGAGAGCCGAGGCGCTCATCGCCACCATGCAACAGGGGTTCAATGACACGAAGCGCAAGGCAGGTCTCTTCGCGCGCAAGCCGAAGGTGTACGTGGAGGAGTGGCACCACCCGCCGATGGCGAGCGGCAACTGGGTGCCCGAGATCGTGAAGATCGCGGGAGGCGTGTCGTTCCCGTTCCCGCAGGGTGCTGCAAGCAGGGAAGTGAGTCTCGCCGAGATCGCGGCGTTCGATCCCGATGTCATCGTGCTCAGCATCTGCGGAGCGGGGAGTGTCGCGTCCAAGGATCTGCTCACCTCACGTTCCGGTTGGGCGGATCTGCGCGCGTGCAGAGAGAATCATCTCTTCGTCATCGACGACTCGCTCCTGAACCGTCCCGGCCCGCGTCTCACCGAAGGCGCGAAGAGAATTTTCGGGTGGTGCTTTCAGGCGATGCATTGAGATTGGCGCGCTTCTCCGGCATGATCCGTGCATGGAAGACGTCATCATCATCGGACTGGGTTGTGCGGGCTACACCGCTGCCGTCTACACCGCGCGTTACAAACTGAAGACGTACCTCGTAGGTGCGGAAGCAGGCGGCATGGGCAATACCGCGGCGGAAGTCGGCAACTGGCCGGGAGAGATCGAGATCCGCGGTCCCGACCTCATGGACAAGTTTAAGGCGCATGCCACCAGCTTCGGCGATACCGTCACGTTCAAGATCTCGCGCGTGAAAGACGTGAAGAAGATCGACGGTGGATTCGAGCTGGAGCTCGAGGGCAATGAGAAGGTGAGGGGCAAGACGATCATCTTCGCGACGGGCTCAAACAAGCGTCATCTCGGCGTGCCGGGTGAAACCGAATTCTCGGGCAAAGGTGTCACGTACTGCGCGACCTGTGATGCGTTCTTCTATAAAAACAAGACCGTCGCCGTGCTCGGAGGAGGGGATAGCGCCGTCGAGGGTGCCGCCATTGCCGCACAGGTCGCGGCCAAGGTGTACCTCATCCACCGCCGCAAGGACTTCCGCGCCGAGCCGTTCTGGATCGACAAGGTGAAGGAGAAGAAGAACGTGGAACTCGTCCTCGAGCGTAACGTCACCGAGATCATCGGAGGCAAGAAGGTGACGGGCGTGAAGCTCGACAAGCCATGGAACGGTCTCGAGACGCTCACGGTGGACGGCGTCTTCATCGAGATCGGCTCCACTCCCGCGACGGAACTCCCGCTCAAGCTCGGATGTACACTCGACGATCTCGGCTTCCTCAAGGTGGATCAGGCGCAGCGCACCTCGGTGCCGGGCATCTTCGGCGCCGGTGATCTCACGAGTGGCAGTAACCACTTCGCCCAGTTCACGACCGCGGCAGGGGAGGCGACGGTGGCGGCCAATAGTGTCTTCAATTACCTCCAGAGCGGACACTGATCCGACTGACTACGCTATACTGCAGGTCTGATGTGGTTTTCCCTGACGATTCTTTCGGCATTCTTCTGGGCCGTCATTAACGTCGGAAACTCGATTCTCGTGGCTAAATATCATAAGAATCATTTCTTCCTCAATTGGACGCAGACATTCTTTAGCACGGTCATTCTCCTCGGTATTGCACTGACGCATGACGTGAGCACTCCTTGGGTTCCTATTCTTCTGCCGTGTGCCGTCATTGCATATATCGGCGACGTTTTTTTTCTCTGGATTCTCGACCGTCTCGATATTTCGGTCGTGAACGCAGCATGGGCAATTCTTGCAATTTTCATGAGCCTTGCAGGCTTTCTGCTCTTCCATGAGATATGGACTCCGTTGCAGTTTGTGGGCGCGTCGTTCGTGCTGATCGGTGTTCTTATAATCTCCTTCTTCCATGCGCACATTTCGTTCCCACGAACGCTTCTGCTGCTGGGGACTCTCGCTCTGCTCTATGTTCCTAGCTATGTCGCTCGTAAGGCCGCCCTCAACGCAGGCGAGCACATTGTTCCGGTGGTCTTCTGGCTGATCTTCGGACGGGATGTCTTCGGTTTTCTGTGGCCGACGCTTCACCCGACTCGTCGTCGGGAATTTCTTCGCATTCTCCCGACATGCCGGCCGAGTTACTTTCTCCTAGCCTTTCTCGTCGTCGCGTGTTTCTTCCTCGCGGAGTATTCTCTCGCGGTTGCGTACTCGACGGGGCCTGTTTCCCTCATCTCCGTCACGGGCAACGTCCAGCCGTTTTTCGTCATCTTCCTTGCAGGCCTTACGGTGCGTTTTGTCCCGTCTCACGCGCCGAAGGAGCTTTTCACTCTTCGCAGTACAGGCATCAAATTGGCCTCCTTTCTCATCGTGTTCTTTGGTCTTGCACTCCTCGGAGCTGGCTTGTAAAGTATTCCGGCTATGCCACGCGGAAGAGGTACTGTCTATGCCGGCCAATGCTCAGAGTGTAATGCACGCATTACGACGCTGCGCATCATGAAATCCAAGAAAGCTGATTTCAAGAAGCGGAAGAAATACTGCTCCAATTGTCGCATGCGCAAGGAAGTGAAGATCAGGGAAGAGAAGCATTCGAGTTAGAACGAAAGGGGCCTCCGGCCCCTCTCGTGAGCTCTCCCGAAGTGGTGTCGCTCCAGACAGGCGGAGCCTGTCTTCGCGACGTTTTTTTATTTTTGTCAGTTATTCGGTACTCTGGGGTTTGATGAAGCAATACCGACATGCTGTTTCGGCGATCGTCCTCAAACCCTCAAGCGCATGTTCGCCGGACGGCTGCACGCAGCTTCAATCCATTCTGCTCGTCCACAAGCCGCGCAAGCGCGATGCGTGGCAGCTTCCGCAGGGCGGGATCGAGGCGGGGGAGACGCAGGTGCAGGCCGCGTTCCGTGAGTTGCAGGAGGAAACGGGACTCTCACTCTCGGGCGATGTCCACGTGAGCTCCCACACGTACTGTTACGATTTCCCTCCGGAGTTCGTACGGCGTCACAATCCTGTGAATGCCGGTCAGACACTCTGCTTCGTCGTCATCGAGACGAGCGGCGACCTCAAGGTGACAGTGGATCAGAACGAAGTGGATTCCTACGTCTGGGTGCTGCCCGAACAGCTGCCCCAGTACATCGAGCGACAGGCGTACCTCGATGTCATCACGAAGGTGCTCACCGAGTACAAGAAAGGGAAATAGTGTTTTAAGGTAAGCTGCTGCCGTGCGTCTCCAGTCGCTCACTCTCCGGTCCTTCCGTTCCTACCCAGAGCTTGCGCTTGACCTTTCTGGTGCCTCTTCGGAAATCCTCATCGGCGACAACGGCAGCGGCAAGACGAATATCGTGGAGGCCATCTCGCTCCTCTCGCAGGGAAGATCCTGCCTCAAGGCTGACTTTCAGGACATGCTCCGGTTCGGCACCGATTTCTTCCGCGTGCGGGCCGATACCGAGTCGGATGCGGGGGACGTGCGATCGGTGGAGTGTGTGTTTCAGATCTCCCCGCGCAAGGCTTCCGCGTTCTTCGTGCAGGATGTCCGCACCCCGCTCCTCTCGTTCATCGGCACACTGCCGTCCATCACGTTTCTGCCGCAGGACCTCGATCTCTTCACGGGTGCGCCCTCCGGCAGGCGTGGGTTTCTCGATGCGCTGCTTTGTCAGCTCACACCGGACTTCGCCTCGCTCCGTCTCGAGTACGAGCGCATCCTGAAGCAGAGAAACGCCCTCCTCAGACGCATCGGGGCGGGGGAATCTCCGGCGTCGGATCTCGATATCTGGGATGACCAGCTTGCAGCTTCGGGTACCTCGGTTCGCGAGAGGCGCGCACGCGTTCTCACGAAGATTGCAGAGCTCCTCCCCGCGGAACTCGCGCGACTCGGTGAGGAGTTCAGCACCCTGACGATCGAAGTCACGGCCGGAACGGGTGACCTTCTTTCCGACCTGCGCGCGGGACGTCCGAAAGATCTCATCCTCCAGACCACGACGAACGGTCCCCACAGAGACGACTGGAAGATCCTCGCGGACGGTCACAGCATCGGGCCGTTTCTCTCCCGTGGGCAGCAGCGCGCGGCTCTTCTCGCTCTCCTCTTCGTGAGTGCCGCGCTCTTCTCGACGATCAGGAAGGAGAAGCCCGTCATCCTCCTCGACGATGTGCTCTCAGAGCTTGATGAAGGCCATCAGAAGGCACTTCTGAAGCACCTCAAAGATCATCAGGTGTTCCTCACGACCACGCACCCGATTCCTCAGGTCACGGGCCTGCGGACGTGGGACGTGCGCGAGGGCAGCGTCACCGTTGCATGAAATGCTCCGTGGTGTGCGCCGTAGAGCGCAAGCGCGAGGGCATCGGCAGCATCGGCGGGGGTGGGGAGTGTGTCGAGCTTCAGAATTCTCTTCACCATCGCCTGCATCTGCTTCTTGTCCGCCTGACCGTCGCCGGTGATCGCGGTCTTGAGCTGGAGCGGCGTTGCGCTCATCACCTCGATGCCGCGCTTCCTGAGCGTCACGAGGATGACACCTCTCGCCTGTGAGACGTCCATGGCCGTGCGTTTGTTCGTGGAGAAGAACAACTGTTCCACGACGGCGAGATCCGGCTTCGCTTCCGCGAGATAGGCATCCAGATCATTGGCGAGCTCAAGGAGACGGTCGGGAAGAGGGAGCGCTGACGGGGTCGTGATCGTCATCCAGTCGAGCGCGTGCACATCGCTCGGATGCCTGCCGGTTTCGATGAGGCCGATGCCTGCGGTGGAGAGGCCGGGGTCGACTCCGAGAATGCGCATACCGAGGAGCCTACCGTTGAACGCTTTCCGGAGACATGTACTGCGTAACAATCCCACTAAAAGTGCAAGAATACGGCGTCGAGAAAAACCCGTTTTTGGTGTAGAATGAGAGGATTTCATGAACAAACAGAAACACCGACATCTCGTGGCCGCGCCCATCGCGATCCTGGCGATCCTCGCCGTCGCGACCGTGAGCAATTTCATGCCCGTGCTTGCCGGTTCCGTATCAGGCCGTATGACGGTGCATCTCAGCGCTTCGTCCGACGATGAAGCATTCCATATCGGCGGGGGAGTGGCGGGCATTCTGCGCGAAGGGTCCGATCTCCTGGCCGACGATTTTGGCACAGGGCTTTCGCTCAGGAAAGGTCAGGTACTTCTCCGTGCTCCGGAAATACTCACGCTCACCCTCAGTGACACGATGGCTGTCACGGTCATCCATGGCTCATTCGTCGCGGTCCGCGATGGCGAGACCGTCACACTCGCTGCGCTCGATATGCCTCTCCTTCTCGCGAATGGAGATGCGCTCACCGTGCTGCCGCCCGGAAGGCAGCTCACGATGACACCCGGAGCCCCCGACCAGAACACCTCCATCGGAGGCGATTGGTATGCCTCACAGCTTTCCGATCTCTCGACACTCGAGTCACCCAGACCCCGGAATATCGACGATGTACGTCTCGCTGACGCTCTGGAGACGCATGACCTCACGTCCTGCGTTTCCATCGCAACGGAAGGTCATCTCGCCCGCCCGGATCTCCAGACAGCGCTCGCAGCACTCCTGACAGCGGGAAAGATCGATCGTGACACCTATGCCTGCATCCGTGAACTCGCGCACGCTCTCGACTCTTCCGGAGCACTCGGCAAACTTGTCCTGCTCACCCTCGCCACCGAAGCAGTGAGGACGGACACGGCGACCTCGGACATGATCGCAGCGGATTTCCGCGCCGATCCGTTCCTCAAGTCTGCATTCCCCGAGATTCTCCCTGTCCTTGCGATGACGCGGCAAAGGCCGGTCCAGCCTTCACTCATCAATGCTTTCGCGAATACCGTCATCGAAGCCGGCCTCGCCGACCCGGCGCGGGCACTCACGATCATCCGTCGTGCATCGGGTGTCCCGAGGACGCTCGCTGCTGCAGGCCTTCCTCTTCAGTCTCAGGCATGGAAGTCCGCGATCGCACGCGCCATTGTCGTGCTCAAGACCACGGTTCCCGAAGCTGACCGTGCGTTACTTGATGTCGCGTTTGCAGAGGTTGTGAGTATGCCCGAGGAGGTCAAGCCGAAGGCAGCCGCTCCCGCTCCGGAAGCGCCCTCAACACAGTGGTCGGAAGATGAACTCATCGCGATCACGCACGATGTTCTCGCTTCTCACGGTGCACTCTTCGCTGTCACCACGGTCCTTACTCCTGACGCCAAAGCCCAGACGGTGCTCGTCGAAGGCATCTTCGTTGCCGAGGGCGGCGCCAACGTTCCCTACGCCTTCACGTACGATCCGGCCAAAGAGCGTGTGATGAAGATCATCCGCGACGGCCACCGTCTGCCGAATGCCGTGCCGGTGCAGACGTTCTTCGGGAGCTAAAAAAAAGACCCCGCGCTCCGCAGGGCCTTCTTTGTGTTGAACGACTTCTTTTTACTAGCATGCGCAGCTTCCATTGCCGCCCTTGCACTTGCTGCACATGACCAGCTTGTACACACCGGCGAGACCGACGAGCACATACACGACAGCTTCGACCTTCATCCACTGGCCGAGGATCATGTGTACGACGTTCCAGTCTGCGCCGCCGGCGAGCCAGCCGAGGCCAACCAAGCCCCAGTTGAGGGCTCCGACGACCACGAGGATGCAGGCGACCGCGCCGAGTGAACATTTCTGACACATAGAATGTGGAAGGAAAAGAAGTAAATGCACGATTGTTATACGAATCTGGCAAATTTTGCGCAAGGTTTTCCCTTGTACATGCGGAAAAGATTGTGTCGAAATCAATTTCTGAACACATTAGTTGAACAGTCCGGATTTCCATCCGATTCTTTGATCGCAGCAGGCGGGAAAGATGAATTGAGAAATCACAGGATCACCGCTAGAATCCGTCAGCTCCTTCGGTCACATCGTTTCGAAATTCGGGCGACTAGCTCAGGTGGTTAGAGCGCGACACTGATAATGTCGAGGTCCGCAGTTCAAGTCTGCGGTCGCCCACCAAACTTACTTTCTTCGGCGGATGCAGCTCAGGTGGCCCCATTTCGCTTGCGAAATGGGTATCGAAAGGGCGCGTGCGCAGCACGGATCATGTCGAGGTCCGCAGTTCGGGTCTACGGCGCCCACCAATGACTTCATGTCTTCTATAGGCCAAGTACCTGCTTTGAGTAAGGGATATATTGATTAATCTCACAGGCAGCCTTCAATAGAGGCATGAGTACATATCGGGAAGAACATCAGCCCCACCGTCACGATCATAGAGATTTTGTGCACG
>CAZDRX010000015.1:298-31575 GCA_964508225.1 uncultured Candidatus Peribacteria bacterium | reverse complement strand
GCATCGAGAAGGACGAGCTGTATCCCTGCATCGGAGGCTGCATCATCGGAGGCATCGAGAAGGACGAGCTGTATCCCTGCATGGGAGGCTGCATCATCGGAGGCATCGAGAAGGACGAGCTGTATCCCTGCATCGGAGGCTGCATCATCGGAGGCATGGAGAAGTTCGAGCTGTTCATCGTGCCGCGCAGCTCCTGCTGCATCCGTTCCTGCATCATCCGCATCATGGAGGCGGATGACTGCATCATATTCTCACGCTCCTCCATATTCTGCTCCATACGTCTCTGCAATTGCTCCTGATACTGCTGCATCTGCTCCGTAGAGGGGAGCGACATCTGCTGCGTCTGCTCGCGCATGAAGTTCTGCATCTGGGTCTGGTACCTCTCAAAGATTTCCGGCGCAGGAATGGTGATGGAGGAGTCGCGAAGGCGATCGAAGTATCTCTTCATCTGCTCCTGATAGTTCATCATCTGATCAAGCGTCATGGCAGCCCCCTGTACCTGATCCATGAAGGGAACCGGTGCCGTCGCAGCCTTGGTCGATGTGGAGGCGACGATCGTTCCCGTGAGAATCGCGGAGATGAGTGCAGCGAGAACAACCTGCTGCTTCGAGTGGGTCTTTTTGGACATAGTGTTTGTTTGGAGTGAATAAGCTTATCGTATTATACAATATTTATGAATATACAGCAAGTATCACCGGCATTGTTCCTAGTGGGCGGGATTGTCCTACAGAGCGTACTTCGGAGGCTCGAATGCGTGGATCTTCGTGATCGGCAGGGCGACAAACCAGACACTCCCCTTAATGTTGTTCTCAGGAACGAAGGCGGACTGGTGGGTGCCGAGGTAGGGGAATGTCCGTGAGTCCAGACTTCCTTTGCGGTTGTCGCCGAGGAGGAAATAGTGACCCGCCGGAACGACGAAATCCTCTTCCGATGTGTCCGAGCCGGCTACGCCGCCGTTGCTGTTGAAACGGTACGTGGCTCCGCGGTTGCTGTCGCTCAGATACGGCTCCTCGAGCTCGATGTCCTTTTTGCCCTCGGCACGGACGAAGACGCGTCCATCACGGATGACGACGGTGTCACCCGGCAGGCCGATCACGCGCTTCACGTAGTACTTGCTCACGTCCGTGGGTGGCCGGAAGACGACGATGTCGCCGCGATCGGGAGAGTGGAACAGATAACGGAATTTGTTGATGACGATGTACTCCTTATCTTCAAGCGTCTGCACCATGGAACTGCCCTCGATCTGGAAGGGGGAGACGACAAACGTGCGGATGATGCCCACGATCGCCACGATGATGACGATGTTGAGGGCAACGTCGAAGACGTGGAACAGAATGCTCCTGCGGGTCAGTTTTGTACTCATCGGGAACAGTATAGCAGAAATGCGGGGCGAAAAGAATCCTGCCCCTCTTCGCTCCACATGAGGAGTTCCGCGATGTACACTCACGAGCGTGTTACAACGGTTTTTCTTCGACCAGCATCTCGACGACGAGGAGAAGATCCTCCGGGTCGTGCACAAGCACTGGCTTCTGGGCATCAAGTCCCTCTGGGCTCCAAGCCTTGTGTTCATCGCGGTCTGGAGCGTGCTCTACTTCGTGCATACGAAGATGGTGGTGTACGGCATTTCCCTTGCGGCGACCGGTGTCGGTGTGTGGTGGATCCGCAATTTCTTCGACTACTACCTCGATGCGTGGGTCGTGACGAATAAGGGAATCATCGATCTCGAATGGCACGGCTGGTTCCATCGCAAATCGGCGCGTGTGCTCTACAGCGACATTCAGGGCATCGAGTACGAAGTGAAGGGAATTCTCGGCACACTGCTCGGGTACGGTTCGATGTCCCTCGAGAAGATCTCCACAGGCGGTACGATCTCCATGCCATACGTCCGCGCGCCGCGCGCCGTCGAGACCGTGATTCTGGAGGCGATGGAAGCCTACGTGCACAAGAAGAACCTGAAGGACGCGAAGACCGTCCAGAATATCCTCGCAGAGTTCGTGGCTTCCAGCCTGCAGAAGCAGAACGCCGAAGAGCAGGCGAAGAAGGTGGTGAGGAAACCTCCGGTGAAGCAATGAAGATTCTCCTCGTCATCGTCGCACTCCTGATCGTTGCCGTGATCGTGACGTACGTCATGGTATTTGCGCTCATGCGACGGATGCTGCGCGCCGGAGCGCGCATCGCGGTGGAAGCCGCGTGGCAGCAGGTGAAGACGCACCAGAATCCGGTACTCAGAATCGTCGAGGCGGACAAAATTCTCGATGAGGCGCTCCGGCTCCTCGGATATTCCGGAACGCTCGGCGACAAGCTGAAGGCCGCCGGCCCGCGGTTCACGAACCTGAATGCGCTCTGGGCGGCACACCGGCTCCGGAACCGGCTCGTGCATGAGCTGAATGCGAAGCCCGCCGACCGCGAAGTGGATGAGGCCGTGACCGCATTCCACAAAGCTCTCACCGATCTCGGTGCACGGCTATAATCCTTCCTATGAAACCCGCATTCCTCATCGTCGGCCTCGGGAATCCCGGCAAGCAGTATGAACAAACCAGACACAATCTGGGCTGGCTCGCACTCGACGCGATCGCGAAAGACGTGAAAGCGGGAAAGTACGCGGATCACCAGAAATTTCTCTGCACGGCGGCGGAAGGCGAGATCGATGGCACACCCGTCCTCCTCGTAAAGCCGACCACCTTCATGAACCGTTCCGGCGAATGCATCCGCAAGCTCGTCGACTTCTACAAGCTCGATCCCTCGAAGCAGCTGCTCGTGCTCTGCGACGACATCGACATTCCCGCAGGCACACACCGCTTCAGGATGAATGGAGGCCCCGGAACGCACAACGGCCTGAAGAGCATCGTCGATACATTGGGAGAAGCCTTTCCGCGCTACCGCATCGGTCTTGGACCCAAATCGGAGCAGATGGATCTCGCCGCGTGGGTGCTCTCACGCCTTTCTGATGACGATCTGAAGGCCATGCAACCCTCATTCAAAGCAGTGATCGGATCGGTGCGGGAAGTGATGAAAGTGGGGACACCGAAGCAAGCGAAGCTCGACACCGAAAGGTAAATCCGCTATACTAACTTGATATGCCGAATCTTTTTTCAGGGAACGCTACGGAGAAACTCCAACGACAAGGGGTCATCGTCTTCTGATTCTGCAGATCGTTTCAATAGAATTCCTGTAGAATCGTCTACGGTCTTTTGGGGAGTAGCCAAGCGGTAAGGCAGGGGCCTTTGAAGCCTCCATTCCATGGTTCGAATCCATGCTCCCCAGCCACAAATTGCTAATACAGCAGATTGGTGTATAATATCTTTTATGCAAATATCCACAGTATTTGAGTCACTCTTTCAGCGAGGTGTCACGATTGAACCGCAAAAAGCCACCGAGGATGTCGTGACGAGAAACCACGAAATTGCGAGTATGCGCGAAAGAGGTATCGAGCCTCCTGTTGCATTGCAGAAAGCCATACGAGAAACGTTGCTCTCCGCTTTATCGGATCAGAAGAATCCGGATTGGTGGAAGAAGCTGCGCCCGGAGGAAATCCTGGCAGCCCCCGAATTGAGCGCATGGAAGGGTGATCCAAGTCTGGATGAAGAAGTGAATAGTGCGCTCCGCAACATTTCGGGGGCCGCAGCGGAGGAAGTGTGGAATGCCGTCAGCGGCGTGGTCTTCAATGATGAATTTGAAATCGCTGATTTCACGGGGAAGCGCAGTCTGGAGCAGCAGCTCCATAAACTGACGCAGATTGCAGCAAAGGAAATCGGCGCAAAATTCACGACGCGACAATTTGATGAACCGTCAGGTGCATAGAAGCATGGAGAAAATCCGGCGCGTAGGATTGCGAAATGCAGTCGCTTCTGACATAGTATGCGACTATGTCAAATTCGCCGAAAACACTGGATGAGGTAGCAGAGAGGGCTTGCTCAGAGGAACTGCCCCACGGGCGACTGACGACAACGTCCGAAAGCCTGATCGAGAGCTATGTCCAGAGACAAGGCATCGTCAAAGGGGACATTGCTCAGGCGATGCGATCTTTTTCTGCAATGACCAGCCTCCTCATGCCAGGGGAAGCCGTCGACGCCTATGTCCGTGAAGAATGCGTGCAGAAAAGCATGCCATTCATTTTTCATCAGGGCATTCCCGTCACGCTTGTTTCGGGATGGGCGGATGAAGAAGGACCGTACAATACGTGGACGGCTCCCGGTGTCCTGGACAGGAAGGCATCGCCTGAGAAATATACGCACGCTGAAGTGCTCGCCTGCATCAACATGGCGATGGAGAGACCTGAAATACCATTATCCCTCTTGCTCTTCCAAAGGTATCTCGAGCAGTACTTCACGGAATTGCGGTCCCGCATTGCCGTAACCAGCCCCGAGCGGGCTGCCTCACTGGAACGCTTTCAGATCCACTGGAGCGACGCCACGAACTTTCTTCGCGCGACACTGATGGGTCTTTCTCTTGCCATGGGAGAGAAGCACGATGAACGAACCATTGAACACATCGACCAGGAGCTCGTGACTCGGGCATTTCAGTCACTGGAAGACATGGGTGCATTTGATTTCGTCATTCCGGATTTGCCGACGATGCGCATTGAGAGCATGACGTTTTCGTGCCCCGCCAGACCGCAACTGAAGGAAATGTTCGTGACCAACGGGACCTACATGGCCGTTGTCGAAAAAGTGAAACGGATGACGCGCGGCGACTTTGTCGATGGACTGGAAGCCGTTGCCTTCATGAAATCGCGATTGATTGTGCGGCAGGTGGCGGAAACCATCGGCATCTCAGTTTCTGCGAAGGACAAGGAGACCTTCCGCATCATCAACCAGCTGGGGCAGTCTCGCATTTAGTGATCCTTGGAAACCGATGCATGAGGGTAGAATGATTGCATGACGCATTTCATCGTATTCGCTTTCCTCATCCTGCTCTCAGGCTGCAGCTCTGCCGTACGAGTCCCCACTCCTTCGGTACTTCCCGATGTCGTCTCTCCTGCGTCTCTCGAAAGTCTCCCGCACGAACTCAGCATCCCGCATTTCAGGAAGATGACCCTTTCGGGCACCTCGCTGCGATTCGAGAAAGTACTGGAAAGGAATCCCGCCTACACGAAGCATGCGGTGGACTACTTGAGCAATGGACTGAAGATCACCGGCGTCTTCCTCATTCCGTCCGGCGACGGTCCGTTTCCGCTCCTTGTCTTCAATCACGGATACATCGACCCCTCGGTCTACACACAGGGGAGAGGACTGAAGCGGGAAGAAGACTACATGGTGCGTAAGGGCTTCGCGGTCTTTCACACGGACTACCGAGGCCATGCCGGTTCCGATCCAAGCCCGATGACGGAGAAGGTGTATGACGGGAATCTCGAGTACGCGATGGACAGCGCGAACGCGGTTCTGGCCGTGCGCGAAGCGAGCATTCCGGAGGTGGACACATCGAAGGTCGGCATGCTCGGTCACTCGCTTGGCGGCGGCGTCACGCTCGCGATTCTCACGGCGCGGCCGGACCTCGTGGATGCCGCGGTGCTCTACGCGCCCGTGCACGGGGACGTGCGGGAGAACTTCCTCCGGTGGAGAGCGAAGCGTGAGGAGGGGGACCGCACCGTGGAGAAGTACGGACTGCCGGAAGCAGGATCTCCGTGGTGGAGTGCGCTCTCGCCGTCATTGTTCCTTGCGGATATCACCGCGCCTGTCCTGCTGTTCCAGGGAAGCGCGGACAAGGACGTGCCGGAGGCATGGTCGGATTCCCTCGCCGCGAAGCTGAAGGAGCAGGGGAAAAGCGTCACGTACGTTGAATACGAGGGAGAGGGACACGAATTCTCATTCCGGTGGCAGAATTTCATGCAGACGACAGCAGACTTCTTCCATGAACGCCTCGGGCAAAGCCCGCTGTCCGTGGAAGTAGGGGAGTGATAGCCTGAAGCTCCATGAGTTCTTCTACACTGCCTTCGCGCCGGATGTTCATCCTAGCCGCACTCCTGTGTGTCGGTGCAACACTGCTCGCGTTCGGCGCCTCGGTGACGTATGGCTTCCTCATGTTCGATGATCCGTACCTCGTCGTGAACAACCTCACGTCGCACGGACCGACTCTCAGGCACATCGTGGCTGCTTTCACGAGCTATGATCCGGAGCTCTACATTCCGCTGACGTTTGTCTCCTACCAGCTCAACTACCTTTTCGCAGGGCTGGATCCCGTGATGTACCACATCACCAACTTCGTCCTGCATGGACTCAATGCATTCCTCTTCGGCTGCATCGTCCTTCTCATTCTGCGCAGGGAGAAGCTCGCACTCTTCTTCGGCCTTCTCTACGCCGTGCATCCTCTGAACACGGAAGCCGCGGTATGGATCGCGGCAAGAAAGGACACGCTCTCGACGCTGTTCCTCTTCAGCTCCATCGTCACATATCTCTCCTCGCGGGAGACGGGCAGCCGCAAGAGCAGAAGCTGGAGCATCGTTCTCTATGCACTCGCATCGCTTTCGAAGGCGTCCGTCTTCACACTGCCGCTGCTGCTGCCGCTCCTCGATCTGCTGCGCGACCGGCAGGCGTTCTCCTGGAAGAAGAGTGCAAGAGCCATGGTGCCTTTCCTCGCAATCGCACTCGCCACCGCGGTGATCGCACTCACGGGAAAGCTCCGTGTCATCGGCTCAAGCACTGTCCTTGAGACGGTGCTCATGGCTGGCAAGAGCACGGTGTTCTACCTCGAGAAAATCCTCTGGCCCGTGAATCTCACCACGCTCTACCCGTATCAGAAGACGATCACGATGCTGTCGCCGGACTTTGCGATTCCGGCCGCCATCATTCTCATTCTCCTCGTCGCCGTCATCATCGCACTGCGCGTGACGATCTGGCCTGCGGTGACAGGACTCCTGTTCATCATCACGCTCGCACCGTCGTACTTCAACTTCCACAAGGGAACCGAAATGTTCTTCGCCGTCGACCGCTACGCGTACGTCGCGATGGCGTGGATACTGCTCCTGATCGCCAAGGGGGTCACGGAGGCTGAGAAGAGGGGGAAATGGCTTCCGCAAGGGCTCGCCGTTCTTGGTGTAGCCACCATTTTCACGGCGGTCGTCCTGTCGCGGGAGCAGGCAAAGACGTGGAGGAACGACGAAACCGTGTTCTCGCACGCGCTGCAGTTTTTTCCGGAATCCGTGACCGCCCGTGTAAGCCTTTCAGTCTGGTTCCGTGAGAGCGGAAGAATGGCGGACGAGAGAGCAATCCTCGAGGAAGGACTCCCGTACTCGCGGCATACCGCTTTGCTGCTCGGGCTCGGATCGGTCAGTCTCCGCGAGGGGAAGCCCGCGGAAGCAGAGCAATTTTTCAAAGAAGCCATGACTGCCGATCCGCAGAACCCCGAGCCGTACTTCTACCTTGCATCACTGGACGAGGATCGCGGCCGCACCGACGAGGCTATCGCCGGTTACTACAAGGCCATCGCCCTCGATACGAGTTACGTCTCGGCCTACAACAACCTTGGTGCGATTCTGCTCGACCGCCGCGAACTTCCTGAAGCCGAGAAGCTCCTTCAGGCCGCGGTGAAATGGAATCCGAATTTCATGGAGGGCCGGATGAATCTCTTTCAGACGCTTGAGCTGCAGAGGAAGACCGATGAGGCATTTCCGCACCTCGAGGCCGCCTACGAACTGAGTCCGGACAATCCCGATATTCTCCTTGATTACGGCTATCGCCTGAGCACACGAAAGCGAACATCGGAGGCGATCCGTGTTCTCACGCACCTGCTCGAAATCGACCCGACCAATCACACCGCGCAGAGAATCCTTCAGCAGCTTGTTCCGGGCTGGAAGCCGGCGGAGATCCAGGCACCCAGAGCCTCCGGTAACATGGCACCGCTCTAGAGGTTGCCGAGTTGCTGCTCGATATCACGGGCGGCGCGGTTCGGATGCGGGACGAAATCGATGACGGCGTTGTTCTCGAAGTGAAGCGTGCCGTAGTTGAAGAGATTTCTGAGAACGCCGACTTTGCGCGCCCCGACGGTCTTCATTTTGTCATACGACACCTCCAGCATCTCGTCGCGGAACATGATGATGTTGTGAAACCGGATGACACGGTGATTCGTGATCGCAATCTGGCTCACGGACTGTCCGAGCATCACGAGGAAGAAACCGTGAAGAGAAATGAGGAGGAATGCCGAACCGAGGATGAAGGTGATCTGCCACAGCCACGCCGAGTGCGACAGCACTGCACCTGAAATCGCAAGAAACAGCAGGGAGGCTGCAAAAAGGAGAAAGCAGATGAATACCGGAACGATGTAGATCATCCAGTGCTCATTCACGACATTCACGAGCCGTTCCTGTGACGAGTGGGGAGGCATCAGAAGAAGTGGGGCTGGAAGATAAAGAGCAGATCAAACGCAAGCGTCGAGACAACAATCACCACAATGTAGAAAAGGAGGAGAAATCTTTTGAAAGCGACGTTGTACGAGACAAGCGAAAGTCCCATCGCATTGAAGAAGCGCGCACGGGCGTTGATCACCTTATTGAAATCAAAGGCGGCGTAGAAGAGGATGAAGAACGAGATGACCTGAATCACGACGATACAGGCAACGGAGAGGGCACTGAGCGAGGAGGAGATGAGGATCTCGGTCATAGGCGCATCATACACTGCAGGAGCGGAAAACCTGTATACTATGCGCGTATGCGCACTCTTCCTGCGTTGGTTCTCGGAGGCCTGCTCCTCGTGACGGCCCCCGCGTTCGCCCAGTCGCTTCCCGCAGCGGAGAAGAATCTGGAAGCCGTCATCACCGGTCCTGCGGATATCGGCGTGGGGCGCACCCTGATCCTCGATGCTTCGGCGAGCCGTGTGACAGGCGAGAACGCCCAATACCGCTGGTCGATCGATGAGACACACCAGTCGCTCGGACGCAGCGTAGAAGCGATCTACACGCCCGAGAAGTCCGGCATCCTCACGTTCCGTCTGTCCGTGAAGGCTACAGGCCTCGACGGGAAGCCTGTTGAAGACGAGACCACACACACGGTCATCGCGTTCAAGCGGAAAGTCGTCATCATCGCCGATGGTTCCGCAAGACCGGACAAGCTTCTCCAGCACGCAGAGGAAGCTATGAAAGAGGGAGTCCTCGTGAAGATCGTGCAGCCGGATCCCGGAACCCCGTCTCTCGCCGTCGAGGATGCCATCCGCAAAATCCTCACGGATGAGAAAGACGCGCTCGCGGGTGCAGACGCCGTCATCGTGTGGACAGAGGGGATTTCCGGATTGCAGGCACTCCTCCACGCCGTGCAGGACACGACGGAGCGCATGGCCTCCATGCACAACCAGACCGTCGTCTTCATCACCGAACGCAGTCTCAGCATGGTCGCCCGCACGACGCGTGGCGCTCTCGCGCTTCTGCAGCCGTCCAGCGTGATCATCACGCGGAAGGAAGCGGTGAACCCGCTCATCCTCTCGACCTCGATTCAGGAGTCGCTGAAAGCCATCGAGTCGCGCGACATCGACTCGCTCGCACTTGGCAATTCCCAGATGCCGCTGCGTCCTTGGGACTTCCTCTCGATTCTCGTCAATTTCCTCCTCTCGCACGGGGTCTCGGCACAGGCAGTGATTCTCATCCTCATGCTCCCTGTCATCGCGACGATCTTCGCGTTTCTGAAACAAGTCATCGGCATCACGACCTTCGGGTTGTATACGCCGTCGATCATCGCACTCAGCTTCCTTGCACTCGGCTGGTGGATCGGCGTCCTGTTCCTGCTCTTCATCCTCATCATGGGGTACCTCACGCGCTCCGCGATGAAGCAATGGCGCCTCCTCTATATCCCGAAGGTAGCGATCATCCTCACGGTGGTCAGCCTCATGCTCCTCGTGCTCGTCGCTGTCGGCACAGCAGCAGGACTCACATTCTCCCGTGACACGATCTTCATTCTGCTCATCATGTCGACGCTCTCGGAGAACTTCCTGAATCTGAAGACAGAGGAAGGCTGGTGGGCTGCGCTCGTGGGAATCGGCGAAACGATTCTCGGAGCTCTCCTCTGCATCCTCGTCGTACAGTCGCAGGTACTGCAGGCGGCGATCCTCGCGTATCCGGAGCTTCTGCTCGGTACGTTCCTCATCAACATTTTCCTCGGCCGCTGGACGGGTCTCCGCCTCGTCGAGTACTTCCGCTTCCGCGAAGTCTTCAAGCGCCTCGAGGAGGAGGAATAACCCATGATGTTCCCATTTTTCAAAAGCCACGGCGTCCTCGGCCTCAACGCCAGGAATCTCCTGTACATTAAACCCTTCAATCCGAAGAAGGCCGTCGCGTTCGCGGATGACAAGATGAAGACGAAGGCATTTCTCTCCGCACGCGGCATCCCCACCGCCCGCCTTTTCGCACGGATCGAGAGCCGCCGTCAGCTCAAGGGATTCGATTTCTCCACGCTGCCGGAACGGTGCGTGCTCAAGCCGAACTACGGCTTCGGCGGGGAAGGAATCATCATCCTCAAAGGCAGGAAGAACGGGGAGTTTCTCGAGCAGGGAAAGCGTCCGATCACTGACCGCGAGATGCGCGAGCACATCGAGGACATTCTCGACGGAAAGTTCTCCGTAAACGGACAGTCGGATACCGCTTTCTTCGAGCAGATTCTCGAGATCGACGAATCGTTCGCTCCGCTACGCCCGGCGGGTCTTCCGGATATCCGCATCGTCGTGTTCAATCTCGTACCGGTCATGGCGATGCTCCGCATCCCGACGGGTGAAAGTGCGGGCAAAGCAAACGTGCACCTCGGCGGCATCGGCATCGGCATCGATATCGCCAAGGGCGTCACGACGCACGCCGCGCAGTACCATCACATTCTGGAGGAGCTGCCGCACGGCGGCGCAGTGGCAGGTTTCGAAATCCCGCGCTGGGAGGAAATGCTCCTCATCGCCTCCCGCATCCAGTACATCACGAACATCGGATATCTGGCGGTGGATCTCACGCTCGACAAAGATCTCGGTCCTGTCCTTCTGGAAGTGAACGCGCGCGCGGGGCTCATGGTGCAGGTGGCGAATCTCGCACCGCTACAGTCCCGCCTGAAGCGCGTGGAAGGGCTGAAGGTCAGTTCGCCGGAGAAAGGCGTACGCATCGCGCAGGAGCTCTTCGGTGAGAAGGTGGACCGCAGGGACGAGGCACACAAGAACAAGGCGGTTCTCGGATCACGCGAAGTCATCGAGATCACCGGAGACGGATTCTCGGTGGAGGCTTCAGCCGCCGTCATGCCGGAGGAAGAGGGGACGATCTTCGCTGCAGATCTCATTGCCGAGCTCATGACCCGCAAGGCTCTCGAGCCCGTCAAAGGTTCTCCTGACGTTTTCAAAGTGAAGCTCTCCATCGCCGACCGCAAGATCCAGACTCTCGTCAGGCAGGGATCCATCTCCGTGAGCGGCGTCCGTGCCATCATCGGGAAACGCGACCTCGCAGGATTCCTCATCGATCCGAGCAGGAAGCCGTCCTCAACCGCTCTTGGAAAGGTGAAGACCGACCTGCGCGCGGTGGACAAGCTCCTCGCGGCTATCGACAAGGATCTCCCGCTCCTCAAAGAGCTGCGCCCGGTGAATCTAGAAGAGGAGCTCGTGAGGCTCCGTGCTGACAAGGCGTACAACCCGGTCTTCCTGCAGCGCACGAGCACCGTGGATCTGCAGGAAGCCGAAACTAATCTCCGGAAGATCGAGGCGGATGATTCACCGCTCGGTATTCTCCTGAAGAAGAAGCGCAGGGAGTTGCTGCTCAGGATTGATCTCCTCCGCGCACGCGGAGATGCAGTGCGGTTCACCGCAACCTCCATGGCGCTCTACGGAACTCCAAGCCCGGCGCTCATCGGCTTTGCTGCCGCGCACGTGAAGTCCCGCACGGCCTGCGACCTCCGCGATGTGGGTGACATGATCGATGCGGTGGAGGCAAAGGAGAGATTCGAAGTGGCCCTGAACGGCTACGGACTCCACGACTGGCAGGTGGTGATCAAGGAAGACCTCATCGCCGATTGCGCGGTGGGCGGGCGCCGCATCTTCGTTCGCAAACACGCGCTCTTCACGCCGCAGCACATCGAATCTCTCATCGCGCACGAGATCGAGACGCACGTCCTCACATCCGAGAACGGAGCTGCCCAGCCCTACAGCATCTTCAGACGCGGCTTCGCCAATTATCTTGATACGCAGGAGGGTCTCGCCATCTTCAATCAGACTCGCGTGCTTTCGCCGCATCATGAAAAGCGTTACGGTCACGCGAAGAATGTACTGGCAGTCGCCTACGCCATGGAGCACTCCTTTGCAGAGCTCCGGAAGTATCTCGCTGAGGAATTGGGGTTAAGCCAGGACAAGGCACTCATGAAGGCCATCGACTGCAAGAGGGGATTCTCGAGGGCCGAAGAACCGGGCTCCTTCACACGGGGACTCACGTACTTCCGCGGTTTCCGTGCCATCGAACAGTTCGTACTGGAGGGAGGAGATCTGCGCCGCCTCTATGTAGGAAAGGTGGCCATCGAGGATCTCGCGCTCATCGACCAGATGACAGACCTGAAAGCCCCCTTACTGCTTCCGGTATGGCTTAGAACACCCAAAAAGACGGCAAAACGCCGTCCAAGCCCAAAAAAGCGGTCTTCCTAGAGCCCTAGTACAAGCCATAATGTCGGAAGTTGTAAAAGACAGTTGACACTCTCTTGCCAAGAGTGTATAAATGTTGCCTTTTTGTCATTACCCCCCACTCCCGTGGTTCGGAATTCCCTCTCTTTGCATCGCTCGACGGCCTCGAAAGCGGCCTCGACCCTCGCTCTGATCCTGATGCTCAGCGCATCCTTCACAGGACTCTTCGCACTCACATCGGAATTCTCGGACGCAAGCTTCTCCCAGTGCTCGGACGGTATCGACAACGATAACGACGGACGCGTCGACTACCCGCAGGACGACGACTGTCAGAACCTCGATGACGACTACGAAGGCATCGGACTCTCCGGCAACTTCATCACCGTCACCGACGGGCACGAGAAAGTGCAGCCCGGTCAGGCGTTGGTATACGTCATCACACTCAAGCAGCAGCGCGAGACTTCCCGCAACGTGAACATCACGCTCAACCTCCCGCACCAGTCGAACATCGTCTCCGCGAGTGACGCGGGAACGTTCCAGGGTGACACCGTCCGCTGGACGAACGTGTCCGTCTACAAGAACGTCACACGCACGATCACGGTGAACGTGAACGTCTCTCCTGATGCGAAGTCCGGCCAGTATCTGGTTGCGCGCGCACTTTCCGAAGGCGCAGAAGCCACCGACACCTCGCTCATCGAGGAGTATGTCGCTCAAGCAGCCGATCAGTTCCGTGTCAGCATCACGGACGGCAAGGACTTCATCCTGCCGAACACGAAGCTCACCTACACGACCAGAGTACGCAACATGAGCTCACAGACGATGACCTCCGATGTCCGTGTCGCCATGCCGTACGCTTCGAACTTCATCTCGGGCAGCGAGAATGCGATCCGCGACTCCTACAACGTCACGTGGAGGAAGGTCAGCTTCGCTCCGGGTGAGGAGAAAGTCTTCACCTTCACGACCCTCGTCGACCACGATGCCGTGAACCACATGCTCATCCGCGCCCGCGCGTACGTCGGCACTGTCAGCGCCGTCGACCAGACGATCGTGAGCATCGGACAGCCGTACAACGCCATCACGACCACGATCAGCGACGGCCGCAACACGGCGGAGATCGGGCAGGTCCTCACCTACACGGTGAAAGTGACGAACAGTTCCGATCAGGTCGGCACGCACGTCGCCATCAGCGCCTCCCTCCCGACATTCGCTGAGTTCGTCTCGGCAACGGAAGGCGGCACCACGGACGGCAACAACGTCCGCTGGCTCATCACGCAGATCGCTGCGCATGACACGCGCACGTTCAAGTACAGCGTCCGTGTACGTTCGGATGCCCCGCTTGACTCCATTCTCAGCGCCGGTGTCGTCGCCGACGGTGCCAACGGACACATGACCCGCGATCAGACGAAAGTCGTGCTCCAGAGCACGGAGATCGGCGAAGTGGAGCCCACGATTGTCTTCCGCAAGTCCGCAGACCGTTCCGAGGCCGTGCCGGGCGGCAAAGTCCGCTACACGCTCTTCATCCGCAACACGCTCGACCGCGTGATCTCGGATGCCACCATCCTCGACCGTTTCGACAACCGCTACCTCTCCTTCGAGAGCGCCGAGCAGACACAGTTCCTCATCGAAAACACCGAGGGACGCATGATCTGGAAGGTTCCGGTCCTCAAGCCGGGTGAGAGCTGGCAGGTCAGCTATATGCTCTCCGTTGCCGCCAATGCGCCGACCGGACTCCCGCTCGATAACGTCGCGACGCTGCGCGGCAGCGATGTCTCTGACATCTCGCTCACGGAGCGCGTGAGCACGAACACCTCCGGTGTCATGGGCGACTTCCCCGCGACGGGTGCAGGAACGGAAGCCGCGATGGCCATGCTCCTCGCCGTCGGAGCCCTCGCCGCCACCGGTGTCCAGCGCAAGCTCGCCTTCGGAGCACTCTAGGAAAAGACTTCCCATCGATCATAAAAAAGACCCGCACGTGCGGGTCTTTTTGAAAGCGGAAGGAGAATTACTTGAGCGAGTTGAAGAGCTCGTTCATGAGGTCGAGGATCGTGCCGAAACTGAGATCAAAAGGAATATCGAGGAGCTTCGCGATCCATGAGACGAGGAAGAACGCGAGGAAGCTGACGAAGAGACCGATGATCGAGTAACGGACGGTGTGGACCGCCTTCTTGATCTTCTCCTCGTTACCGGCGGAGAGGATGAACGTGATACCACCCACGATGATGTAGATAAGGCTGAGGATGGAGGCCAGAATCAGACCGAATGCGATGACGGTCGCAAGGATCTGGATGACGGAGCCATTCTCGATGAGGTCGCGGATCATGAATAAGGAGGGAAAAAGAAATGTCTTAAAGTGCCTTGGGTTCGAGCACCTTCAAGTTTACGCGCTGGTTGGACATTCCGCCAATGGAGCGGAGCAGCGTGCGGATGGACTTGATGGTCTGGCCGTTTTTGCCGATGAGCTTGCCCATATCACGGTCACTGACCTTCACCGTGATGAGGATACCGAGATCATCGAGGCGGCCATCCACGATGAGCTGGTCCTTGTCTTCGACGAGCATGGCAAGAACCGTCGAGATGAATTCGTAACCGGGCAAATCTTTGGCCGGTGTCGCGGGAGTCACAGGTGTATCTGTCATAACGGGAGAGAGGATACGGCAAAACCGGACTCGCTGTCACGTCCGTCTCGGAAGTTAGGCGGCGGGCTTCGCTTCTTCAGCGGGAGCAGGAGCGGCGGCAGGTGCCGGAGCGGGTGCTGCGGCGACTTCCTCCGGATTTCTCGGCTTCTGCTTTGCGTAGCGGATGATGAACTTCTCCATGCCCGCGACATTGTGCTTCTTGAGGAGGCGAGCCATCGTGTCGCTGGGGGTCGCACCCTTGCTGATCCAGTACACAGCGCGCTCGGTGTCACACTTGAAGACCGGCTCTTTGCCGTTCAGGAGGTAGTGACCGAGGATTTCGTGTGCGCCTTTCTTGGCACTGCGTGTCTTCTCCGAGACGACGATGCGGAACGTCGGAGTGTTTTCGCGGCCGGTTCTCTGGAGACGGATGACGAGCATAGTGAATGCGATGTGCCGGGGGAGTGTAAAGGAGGAAAAAGCTTCGCGCAAGCCTGAAATAGGCTTCCGGAAGGTAGCGTCAGGCTCTCCTGAAGCCTCAGGAGGGCAGATGTTCCTGCAGAAGCGCAGCCGTCTGCTCCGCCGTGCGCTGCCACGTGAAGGAGTGTGCCCACGCAGCTGCAGCATCAAGTTTTTTGGCTGTGCGGTGAACCGGATCAGTGACAAGGGAGCGGAGTCCCTCGGAGAGTGCGCTGACCGTCGGTTCTGCGAGGAGCGCGTGTCCGCCGCAGACTTCCGGAATCGGCCCTGTCCACGTCGCGAGGACCGGAGTGCGACAGGCCATAGCCTCGATGAGCGGGAGACAGAACCCTTCAAGAAGTGTCGCCGTCACGCAGCCAAGACTCGCCCCGAGGACGGCAGGCATGTCGGCCTCCGCCACACCCGAGAGCACACGTACACCCTCGGTACGCCGGAGGTGCGCCGTCTCGCGGCCGCCGGTGAGCAGCACCAACTCGATCCCCGGAAGACCGGCTCTGCGAAACGCATCGATGAGGACCGGCACGTTCTTGTGCTCCTTGCAGTTGCCGACGTAGAGGAAGTAGGGGTGATCGAGACGGTGCTTCAGTGTCGCTGCGTGGAGCTTCTCCTGCGATTGCGCGGTGAAGAGAGGGGAGACCCCGGGGTAGACGACGGAGACTTTGTCATCGAACACCGAACCGTAGACCGCGTGAAGATCGGACTTCGTAAAGTCGCTCACCGTGGTGACGGCTCTCGCACGTCCGAGCGCCTGCCGGAGGACGAAGCGGTACGCAAGACGCTTGATCAGGCTCGACTCATTCGGAAACCGGTGAAGAATGAGATCGTGCACGGTGCAGATGAAGGGGACGGTGCACGAGAGGGGAACGTTGAAGTGCGGAAAGAGGAGGAGATCGGGCTCGTTGTCCTGAATGAGATTGGGGAACTCGAACTGTTCCTGAAACGAGTAATGCGGAAAAGGCGCCTCGACGATCTTCACCGATGCGCGCGGAAGCGTCCTGAGCCACTCGGCCTGTGCATCATCGACGAAGAGAACATACGACCAAGGGTCGCTGCGCTGCACGAGTGATGCGACGAGGTGGCGCGAGTAGGTGCCGAGTCCTCCGAGTGTCGAGCCGAAACGGCAATCGATGCCGACCAAAGCCATCCGAAGGGGGAAAGTGACTTCAGTGTACCATGCAGGGCATGACCATCAGGGAAGCCATCGCCCGCTCCGGCATCTCGCGCCTCGACGCCGAGGTATTGCTCTCGCACCTCTACGAGCGTCCGCGCAGCTGGCTGATCGAAAATGAATAAGAGACGATGGAGCGGTTTAACGAAGCAGAAGTCCGTTCGGCGATGGAACGGAGGAAGTCCGGAGAGCCCGTCGCGTACATCACGGGCGAAAAGGAATTCTACGGACGCACGTTCAGTGTCTCGAAGGGCGTCCTCATTCCGAGACCGTCGACGGAGACACTCATCAAGGAAACCCTGCTCTTTCTGAAGAAGCCGGAGAAGAGAGTGACGGAGGCCGACACGGGGATCGTGATTCTCTCCGCTCCGCTCCACCCGATGCCAGCGGAGGTGATCGTGGACATCGGTACGGGGAGCGGCATCATCGCGATCACGCTGGTGAAAGAAGGCGTGACGCAGGAGATGGCAGCGGTTGATCTCTCGCCTGACGCACTGAAGATCGCGAAGGCGAACGCGCAGAGTCACGGTACCGATGACCGCATTACGTTCGCAGAGGGAGACGGCATCGCATTCGTCCGTCAGATGACGCGTCCGTTCCTCGTCGTCTCCAACCCGCCGTACATTCCGTCCGATGAGAATCTGGAGAAGGGCGTGCGCGACTTCGAGCCGCATCTCGCACTCTTCGGCGGGGAAACAGGGCTCGATGTGACGGTGCCGCTCGTGAAAGCCGCAAAGGCGAACACCGCCTGCGCGGGGATCATCCTCGAGATCCGCGCCGATCAGGCGGAGACGGTGGAGGAGCTTCTCGCCTGAAGACTCCTTTGGTATGCTCGCGGTATGAAAAAGCTCCTCAAGGATCTTGGGTCTGTGACGGCGATCATCGGAGCCCAGTGGGGGGATGAAGGAAAGGGAAAGGTCACGGACATTCTGGGCGCGGAGTTCGACGTGATCGCGCGTGCGTGCGGCGGTGCGAACGCCGGGCACACGATCGTTGTCGGAGGCAAGAAGCATGTGTTCCACCTTCTTCCCGCGGGCTGCCTGCACGAGGGGAAGCCCGTCGTGCTCGGCTCCGGCATGGTGATCCACCTCCCGACCCTGCTCGAGGAGATCAGGACGCTCAAAGATGCGGGCATTGATCTGATCCCGCGCCTCCTCATTTCTCCCGCCGCGCATGTCCTCTTCGATTTCCACAAGGCGATAGACGGTGCAATCGAAGAGCAGAGGAGCACGGCCGTCGGTACGACGAAACGGGGCATCGGACCCGCATACATGGACAAAGCCGCCCGCACGGGCATCCGTATCGGTGACATCTCCGGAGACCTGACGTCCGCGCTCGAGGAGCGCGCACGCCACGCGAAATCGATGTACGGAGTCACGGTGGACGTTGCGACGGAAGTCAGCAATGTGATGAAGGCGAACAATGCACTCCGCTCCTGCATCGTCGGCTCACAGACGGAACTCATGCGCGGATTCATCGCGGAGAAGAAAACCATCCTCATCGAAGGCGCACAGGCAACACTCCTCGATCTCGATCACGGTACATACCCGTACGTCACGAGCAGCTTCACGACGGCCGCGGGGGCGCTGCAGGGTCTCGGCCTTCCGCCGAGGATCCTCGCATCCTGCATCGGTGTCGCGAAAGCGTACTGCACGCGGGTCGGCGGCGGCGGCTTCCCGACGGAGGATGAAGGCGAGCGCGGCGAGCGGCTCCGGAAGAGGGGAGGGGAATACGGCTCGACGACCGGTCGTCCGCGGCGCTGCGGCTGGTTGCACGTTCCCGATCTTGTGAATGCAGCGTTCATCAACGGCTTCACATGCTTCAACCTGACGAAGCTCGACGTGCTCGACGAGGAAGACACGATTCCGGTCGGAACAGGAATCAACGACGACGGTTCCGTGATCTACACGCAGCTCACCGGATGGAAAACCTCGACCGCGGGCATCCGCGAGTGGAAGAATCTCCCGAAGGCGGCGCAGGACTACGTGCTCTTCATCGAGAAGGCGACGGGCGTTCCCGTACGTCTCATCGGTACCGGACAAGCCCGTGAGGACATGATCGTCCGGTAGGGTAGAATACAAACCTCATGATTCCCCCTGTCCGGTGATAGCGAGGCACGGCTCTCTCTCCGAAACCCAGAAGCGTCGCTCGTTCGAGCGCCGGATCATCGTGTTGCACGGCATCCTGCTGTTCGTCGTGCTCATCATCGTGGGACGCCTCATCGAGCTGCAGATCATGAAAGGGGACGAGTACCACAGGCGGGCGCAGGAGCAGCAGTACGGCGGCGTGGTGCTCTCCGCCAAGCGCGGTGAGATCCTGAGCCGGGACTCAAAGACGGGGGACACGAGCCTGCTTGCGACAAACACGACGCTCGATCTCCTCTACATCGACCCGCTCGTCATCAAGAGCGGTCACGCGGAAGTGGCGGATGAACTCGCGCAGATTCTCGTGACACCGGAGTTCGACTCACTCTGCCGCGAAGGGTTCCCGTCGTGTCCGAACGAACTGAACCAGTTCTACAAGTCCGCGTTCGACCCGATGAGTTCCGTGGAGACACAGGAAACGGGGGCGGGATCGGGGCTCACGATCAGCATGCTCACCGGAGCGCTTGCCATCCACACGGGCACCGGTGCCATTCCCGACATCACGGAGATCCGTCGCCAGTACGCCCGCTACATCGAGAACCGCATCCGCGAGCAGACCGTCACGTTCGTGCCGCTCCGGTACGGATCGAACAAGAAGCAGCTCGCCGATGTCGCCAAACTCGCGATCCCGGGCATTCAGGTCGACGACCGCCAGCAACTCATCTCCGTGAACCCCGACCTCGTGGATCAGAGTGCACTCTCCGCCATCGCACGTGTATTGTCGCCGATTCTGGAGATGGACCCGGGCGTGCTGAAGGGGCGCATGATCGAGAGGCCGCTCCGGTACGTCCCGGTGATGAGCAGGCTTCCGCCCGAACTTTCGCGCAAAGTCCGCGAACTCAAGGAAAAGTATTCGGCGAAGACGAAACAGAAAATCGCCGAAGAAGTGCGCGCGGGCCACAAGAATCCGCAGGTGGACGATCCGTACCGTGCGGTCGCGCTCATCCCCCAGCACTGGCGTTTCTATCCTGACACGCGCATCGCATCGCACGTCATCGGCTTCATCAACGCGCTCGGCGAACCGCAGTACGGTGTGGAGAGGACGTACGACACCACGCTGCGCGGGCAGGAAGGTCTCATCGCTTCCGTGAGCGACCCGTTCGGCGGACAGATCATCTCGGGCGACCAGACATTCATCGATCCGCGCGACGGCTCCACGATCACGCTCACGATCGACCGCATCATTCAGTCCAGAGTGGAGGATCTCCTCGATGCGATGGTGAAGAAGGTCGATGCCGAGAGCGGACAGGTGATCATCATGGATCCGAAGACAGGACGCATCATCGCGATGGCAAACGCGCCGCTGTTCGACAACAATTCGTATGCGGCGGTCTACCAGAAGGAGGCGATCATCATCCAGCCGCAGCAGGAGAAACTCATCGTGACGGAAGTGTATAACCCGCAGAACAACTCGCGCGTGGTGAAGGCATACCTCCCGGACATCACTCCGGAAGGCCGTGTGCGGCTCTCCAAGGAAACGCAGGACAAGCTCGCGGAGCTGGAGGTGCTCTATAACCTGAAAACGATCACGCGGTACTACATGTACCTCGGCGACAACAACCGCCGCGAGGTCTTCCCGACAGACAAGCGTGGAGTATGGCTCAAGTACAAGAACAACATCGGCGTCGGTTCGTACGTGAACCGCAACGTGCAGGAGGTCTACGAGCCGGGCTCGGTCATGAAGCCGATCACCATGGCCATCGCGATCGATCAGGGGGAAGTCTCTCCGCTCGATCCGTACAACGACACCGGCGCCGTGAAGGTGGACGTCTTCACGATCAAGAACGCCCTCAACAAGTACTACGGCAAAGTGACGATGGTGGACTGCATCGATTTCTCCATCAACACCTGCATGACCTCCGTCAGCCGCAAGCTCGGCCGCAAGCTCTTCCACGCCGCTCTCGACCAGTTCGGCTTCGGGCGTATTTCAGGCATCGAACTCGATAACGAGCAACCGGGGGACTTGAAGCCGTGGCGCGAGTGGAACCCCGCGCTCGTGATGACCATGGCCTTCGGACAGGGAATCACCGCGACGCCCATCCAGATGGTCTCGGCCTTCGCCGCGCTGGCCAACGACGGCAAACTCGTGAAGCCCACCATCATCGACGAAGTGCACCACGCCGACGGCACCGTGGACCGCACCCAGCCGCTCGTCATCGGACAGGTGATCAAGCCGGAGACTGCCGATACCATCACCTCCATGCTCGTGCACAGCGCGCAGTTCGGTTTCGCCAAGGCGGGCAAAGTGCCGCGTCACCGGATCGCAGGCAAGACGGGAACGTCGCAGATCGCCGGACCGGGAGGGAAGTACGAATCCGGCACGGGCTCGACCATCGCGACCTACGCCGGTTACGCGCCCGCGGATAACCCGCGGTTTGTGATCCTCGTGAAGCTGGATCGCCCGAAGAAAGACGACTTCGGTTCCAAGTCAGCGGCACCGCTCTTCAAGGACATCGCACAGTTCCTCTTCGAGTATTACGGCATTCCGCCGGATGAAAAGTAGACGGAAGGCAACCCTCCGGGTTTCCTTCCGTGAACCATCCTTCCGGCAAGGTGGCGGCTCCAGGCAAGCGGAGCTTGCCTTCGCCGCGTTCTAAATCACTTGATGCATTGCTCATAGGCCTGTTGTACACTGCACTTATGCCCATCACGGATACAGCTACTACATCATCGAATGGTCAGGACTCCTTTGAGATAACAATAACAAACGGCGCGGCAGAGTTGCTTCGCAGCCTGATGAATCATTATAACGTCGAATCTACAAAAGAGATTCTCTCGATGTCACTTTCGCTTCTGAATGCTGTCAAAGACGGAGATGTAAGTGTTCAGAAGCCGGACGGAACGACTGTTAGACTTGTAATTACTCCCCCAAAGGATGGCACCAAGCAAAAAGGAGAAGCTTGAAGAGATCTCCACACACATACAGGAGACGCAAATTGACCCAATCAACCAACGATTGAGGGGAGTGGAGACACGCACAGAGGAAACAAAAATGAGGAAGTGGTTTGAGGAGCAGTTCAACGAAAGAATGGCGACTGATACATTTCGAAACAGAATTACAACTCTCTTTAATGAGTTTTTGAAGGGAGAACACTTTCTGAATAAAGTCGATAACAGAGCAGAAAAAGTTGTAAAGGCCCATAACATAAAGAGGACAAATCTAGTGCTTCTCTGGGCATTTACCAACCTCATTGCAGTAGTACTTGGTGGAGTTGTAACGGGCATGATCCTCAAAGCGCTTGGTGCTGGTTAATTTTGGTTGTCCTTAATCGATTCGCACGAAATCTCACACCAGAGATTGCGCTTCATGTTCGAAGCGCGACTGCAGTCGCGCGAGTTCTGAAGCGCACACGCCTTTCTTGCGCCACTTCTTTGGCACGACAAAGAAGTGGCATTAGATCAAAAGACTCCAATTCCTCAACAATGTGCTCGAGGGAAATCTTCTCGAGCAAAAGTCTACTTTAATACACAAAACATCCCCGACTCCTTTATACTCGAGTAAAATCATCTTACTTTTTCCCCTAGTACCGGAGAAAAAGCAAGGATGGGTAGTGAGAATTCTCGCTGTCCATCTCGAGATTCGAAAACACATGGCCTTCAAACCTCTTAACGAGATGATACGACAATCAAATTCACCCTGCAACTACTTCACTGTCACAGACTTCGCCAAATTCCTCGGCATATCCGGATCCCGTCCACGCTGGACAGCAAGGAGATACGCCAAAATCTGGATGGGGATGATATTCACGATCGGCTGCGCCGCGCCGCAGTCCGGCACTTTGATCCAGTGATCGAAGACATCGTGCTTCCTCGGTGCCACGCCGATGATCATCGCGCCGCGCGCGCGGAGTTCCATGATGTTGCTGATCATGTCCGAGGTGAATTCGTCATTGCCCATGAGGGCGATGCACGGCGTTCCCTTCTCGATGAGCGCGATGGGGCCGTGCTTGAGTTCGCCGGCGGCGAAGCCCTCGGCGTGCACATAGCTCACTTCCTGAATCTTGATCGCGCTCTCCATCGCCATCGGGTAATTCCAGCCCTTGCCGATGATGTACATGTTCTCGTGCTTGGCCACCGACTCCGCGATCGTGCGGATGAATTCCACGTACCGGGGGTTGAGCATGTCGTTGATCTGCCCGCTCGTCTCAAGGAGGAGCGTGCGTCCTTCGTGGAGGCGACCGGCGACCGCATGCGCGATGAGGAGGAGGACGGCCATCTGTCCCGTCGCAGCCTTGGTGGAAGCCACCGCTTTCTCGGGTCCGGCATTGATGAGCAGCGTGTAGTCGGCGGCACGCGCGATGCTGGAGCCCTCCGTGTTCACGATCGCCAGGACCTTCGATCCCGCCTTCTTCGCCACTTTCATGGCCTCCAGCACGTCGGCGGTCTCGCCACTCTGACTCACGACGATGATGAGACTCTCGGGCTTGAGGAAGTGGTGGTAGATGGGGAACTCGCTCGCAGGGGAGAAGTTCACATGACGCTTCGCGACAACGGAGAAGAAGTAATCCGCCGCCATACAGACTTTGCCCGCCGTGCCGCACGCGGTGAGAATGCAGCCGAGACAATTCTGGATCGCATCGGCGACGGTCTGGATCTCCGCATCGTCCTGATGCACCGCGCGGCTGATCGTGTTCTTCTGATCCATGATCTCCTTGAGCATGTAGTGCTCGTACTCGCCCTTCTCGGCGTCCTTCACCTCCCAGTCGATCGTGACGTTGCGCTTGCTCCTCTCACTGCCTGATTCGATGTCGAAGAAGCGAATCTTGCCCGCCTTCACCGCCACCATCTCGCCGTCATCGAGGTACTGCACCGTGCGCGTGTGCTCGAGGAACGCCGGGATATCGGATGCGATGAAGTACTCGTCCTTGCCGACGCCGATGATGAGAGGGGAGCCGGTGCGTGCAGCTACGAGCTCCTCGGACTCCTTATCCATGACGAGCACGGCGTAGCGTCCGTGAAAGCGCATGCAGGAAGCACGGACGGCTTCCGTGAGCGACATTCCGGACTTAATGTATTCCTCGACCAAGTGGGGGATCACCTCCGTGTCCGTCTCGGACTGGAAGCTGTGCCCCTTCTTCTTCAGCTCCTCGCGGAGTTCCTGGAAGTTCTCGATGATGCCGTTATGCACGACGGCGATCCTCTGATCGCAGCTGAAGTGCGGGTGGGCGTTCTCCTTCGTCACGCCTCCGTGGGTCGCCCAGCGCGAGTGTGCGATGGCGAGGCTCGACAGGTCAGCGTAATCCTCCGGCTTCACCGCACCGATCTTGCCGACGTCTTTGCCGACACGCAGTGAACCGTCGGCCTTGCGCATGGCCACACCCCACGAGTCATATCCTCGGTATTCGAGGTTCTTGAGTCCCTTGATCACCACCGATCCCGCATTCTCACGTCCGCCGATGTATCCGAAGATTCCGCACATGGATTGAATGACGAAATGAACGCAGAGGAAACCGTGATGAGCGTTCGAGTGGATCATACCATAAAGGAGGGGATCTGCCGTCTATCTCACAGACACCGTCCGTGTTAGATTGCGCCGCGTTCCCACCCACTTCATGACCCGACGCTCCAGCGCCGCCATCGTCACACTCGCGATCTCTCTCTCCGCGTGCGGGGGATCCACCGCCGATCAGGCACTCAGCCGTATGCACGACACGTACCTGAAGCAGGCGATGTCGAATCTGGAGATTCTCGTGCAATCGGATCTCTCTCGCACGACCACGAACATCGCATTCAGCACAAAGCGCTCGGCAAAAACTGTCGCGGTCGGAGAACGGGACTTCGGGATCATCGCGAATGCAGAGCTGAAGATCGCGAGTGAAATGTCGAGCGATGTCAGAAATCCGCGTATCCCTCTCGCTGATGGAATGATCTCCTTTGTCGGGAGCATCACGGCTCCCGCGGGCACATTCACCGGCATGGACGTACAGAACGCTCCGCCGGAAACCGCAACGGCAGACATCGCGATTTCGGCTCGCAGCGTGGCAGAAACCATCCTCCTGAGAATCTCCGGCGTCTCCGTCGTCACTCCGATGATGCCCAAGCCGTTCGAGCTCCCCGCCGAGATGAGCAGCCGCTGGTACGGCATCACCTTCGACGCGCTGGACGCACTGCTCGCCAAGCAGGCGACGGAGACCGGCGGGACTCCCGCTCCTCCGGTGAGAGAGCTCCTCTCGAAGAGTTTCGGCAATCGCGTCTCTCCGGCAGCACTGCTCAAGCTCTGGAAGAGCGTGCACATCTGGAATGGGCTCGAGCTGCTGCCTGAGGAGAACGGCCTCGTGCGTATCCGTGTGGAGTCCGACAAGAAGAAAGTGCAGACAAGCGTGCGCGCGTTCGTGGAGTATATAAAGGAGACGTCGGGACAGAGCTGGGATTCCCAGCTGGAACGCAGCCCGGAGATGAAGAAGAACATGGAGTCGCTCCTCGCCGACGACGCGGAGTTCATGAAGACCATGGGCACGGTGAAGGGTGTCTTAAGCGCGGACAAAGAGACGTACGAATTCATGGGCTTCGACGGCGAGATTCTGGATGCTTCGGGAAAGGTGAAGGCAGTTGTGACGATTCTGCGGACGAAGGACGGCGACTTCTCCGCCTCACTCACGAACACAGAGACGCAGGAAGGTTTTGTGATCCAGAAGCAAGGGGAGCGGCTCACCGGAGGAGCCATGAACGGGAAGAACGCGATCGAAGGCACCGTTTCGATGAAGGCCGTCGATCTCACCGTGAAGGATCCCGAGACGGGGAAAGAGGTGACGAGCATCGCTTTCGCGATCAACGAGATGACACCGACGTCACTCAGTATTTCCGACGGTACGGTGAAGATTCCGTCCGAAAAGCTGACGATCCACGTGAGAGCACTCTCGGTGAAGATCAATCCTCCGGATTCCGTCACCATGCGTATCGACAGCTCGGCCGAGGTGGGGTCTTCACAGCAGGTCACCTTGGAGGCTGATCTGAGACGCGAGGCCATTCCGTCCCTCAAGGTCGAAAAGCCTGCGTTCCAGCCGATCGAGAGCCTCTATCAGGATCTGCTGCAGGTTCTCATCGGTTCCGCCGACGCGGGTGGACCCGAGGTGGCTCGCTAGAAGCAGTGTTGACTTCCCCGCGCCACTTCCGTACTCTAGCTCAGCTTTAAGCGCCTATGCCGATTCTCAAAGCCTCCATCAAGCACGCACGACAGTCTGAAGAGCGCCGTCTCCGCAGACAGCCGTTCAAGACTCATATGAAGTCCAGCATCCGCAAGGTGCAGGATCTCGTGAAGGAAGGAAAAACAGCCGAAGCGCTCAAGACGCTGCCGACGACCTTCAAGGCCATCGACACCGCTGCCAAGAAGAACATCATCCACTGGAAGAAGGCCGCTCACGCGAAGTCTTCACTCAGCAAGCTTCTGAATCCGAAGCAGAAATAGATGAGCCTCCTGCTCGCCGCCGACATCGGCAGGCGCAGGACAGGGCTCGCCATCGGTGACACGGTCGCCGGTTTCGTCATGGCACTCCAGACTCTCAAGCATAAGGAGGACTCGGAGCTCATCGCCGGTGTGCTCAAGATCGCGCGGGAGAGGAAGGTGACCGAACTCATCATCGGACTCCCGCTCTTGCCACAGGGCAGTGAAGGTGAGCAATCGACATTCGTCCGTGGCATCGCAACAGAGCTCGGGAAACAATCTGGACTCACCGTCACGCTTCTGGACGAACGGTATTCGACGAATACGAAAGACGGCACGGACCCCGATGCACGCGCCGCCTGCGAATTGGCCTCCTTGGCCGTCCAACAGCGTCAAAAGAGGCATTGACATGAAATACAATTATTGTATCATACTCCCCTTTATAGGGACCTATCTTGCTCATTCGTCTGCCGCAGAATCGTTGACACTCTCGCGACACATCGCGTGACGGTAGGAAAGAAGATTTAACTTTATTTCCTGTCAACGTTCTGGTAGAACAAGATAGTTTTATTCCCATCTCACTTCATGCCTGCTTCCACTTCCTCCTCCGGATCAGCTGCGACCGCTGCCGCGAAGTCTCAGCTCAACCTGAATCTTCAGGATCTCCTCGGGGATCTTTTCCTGGTACTGACGCAGAAGGAGACGGAAGTGATCAAGCGACGTTTCGCTCTCGCAGGCCAGAGCAAGCAGACGCTCGAGAAGATCGGCAAGCACTTCAACGTCACCCGCGAGCGCATCCGTCAGATCGAGAGCATCGCGCTCTCCAAGCTCAAGCGCACGGTACGCACGACGAAGCTCAACGAAGTGAACGACATGGCGAAGGGAATCCTCCGTGCACACGGAGGCGTAATGCTCAGCAGCGAACTCGTCTCCTCCGTCCTCAAGAGACTGCCGGGCAGCCAGATGATCGACGGCTCCATCCTGAAGCTCTCTTTCTCCATCGACAGCGAGATGGCCAGCGAAGGACGCAGCCAGACCTACAAGCCGTTCTGGAGACTGTCCACGCTCGCGATGGAGGACATCTCGACCATCATCGACATGGCCGCGAAGTTCCTCACCAAGCGTCACTCCTGCATGAAGGCCACCGAGCTCATCAGCTCGATCCAGTCCATGCCCGCCTTCCAGGGACGCGTCCCGTCCTCCGAACTCATCGTCAGCTGTCTCTCCATCGACGAGCGTCTCAAGGAGATCGCCGACGGTTGGGGACTCACCGAGTGGAGGTTCGTCCGTCCGAGATCCATCCGCGACAAAGTCGAGATCATTTTGAAGAAGATCGGACGCCCGATGCACTTCATGGAAATCGCCAACTCCATCAAGGAGGCAGGCTTCGACCATAAGAACGTCACCGTGCAGGCCGTCCACAACGAGCTCATCCGCTATCCGCAGTTCGTCCTTGTCGGTCGCGGTCTCTACGCACTCCGCGAGTGGGGTTACGAGCCGGGTACGGTGGCCGATGTCATCGAGAACATCCTCAAGCAGAAGGGAGCACTCAGTAAGAAGCAGATCATCGAGGAAGTCAGCAAGCAGCGCACCGTGAAGGTCGGTACGATTTCACTGAACCTCCAGAAGATGCCGTACTTCGTCCGTGTCGGTCGTGCCGTCTACGACTTCGACGCGAGCAAGAAGAAATAATCCTCACATCCGCAATCCAAAGAGCCGCCCTCGGGTGGCTCTTTTTGTGTATCATGAAACCCCTATGAACCTCCGCCTCCTCTCGTTCACCCTCGTCATTCCCGTCGCTCTCGCTTTCGCAGGCTGCAAGAAGGACGGTCCAGTCGTCCAGTACGGACCGACGACCGCCACCGGCACACTTGTGACGGCGGAGCAGTCGCTCACGCGCCGCGGCACGCACAAGCTCATCATCGGCGGCAAGCTCACGTACTTCGTGGAGAGCCGCACGGAGAACCTCTCGGACTACGAGGGACAAGTCGTCTCTGTGGGCGGCACTCTGGAACCGAACTCGACACCCGAGGAACTGCCCGTGCTCATCATCGAGACCATCAAGGGCCTCGACCAGAACGTCGATCTCCGCCGTTTCGAGGTACCGGAGCTCAATCTCCGCATCGGTATTCCCGTCGGCTGGCAGGGGAGTATCAAGGATCACGTGGCGATGTTTATGATGCCCGACGAGACCGATCCGCTGCTCACGATCCGCCGCATGAGCGGTTCATCGCTCCCTCCGGGGGGTTCGCCGCTGTACATCAAGAACCGCCGTACCACGCGCATCCCACTCGATGGTGGCGCCTCCGAGATTTACATTCTCGACAAGGACACCGTGATTCATATGCACTTCGATCCCGCACTGCAGAAGAGCATTAGAACAAAGGAAGACGGCGACATCGTGAATGCCCAGTTCGAGCGCGTGCTCTCCAGTGTGTCGTTCCTGAGCGACAGGGAAACGACGACAGTGGTGAGCGGCTCGGGCTCAGGACTTCCGTGCGGGGGCACTGCCGGCAACCGCTGTCCCACGGGGAGCTTCTGCGACGTGACGAACTTCGAGACCCGCACCGGTCAGTGCAAGGCGCGATAGGTGTACAAGTGTACACCGCCGCATTTTTACATCTTTTCAAGTCCAAGCGGTTGACCGAAAATAGAGGGTAAGAGATAGTCTGGGTGAACGTTCATACACCTACTTTTTTCCTCCTCTCCATCATGACGAAGCAGACGACAGACGCGGCGACCGCGAAAGAGACCACGACGGTGAAGCCCTCCAAGGCCGACAAGTCGGAAACCACCATCCAATCCGCGAAGAACATGGCGCTCAAGGCAGCCATCGCTGATATCGAGAAGCAGTTCGGAGCAGGCTCGATCATGGACATGGGCAACGCCCAGAACACCCAGATCGAGGTCTACCCGAGCGGATCGCTCAGCCTCGACCTCGCGCTCGGCGGCGGCATCCCGAAGAGCCGCATCATCGAGATTTTCGGACCCGAGTCCTCCGGCAAGACCACCCTCGCCCTCCACGCCATTGCACAGGTGCAGAAACTGGGCGGCAAGGCTGCCTTCATCGATGCCGAGCACGCGCTCGACGTCTCCTACGCCAAGAAGATCGGCGTCGACGTGGACAGCCTTCTCGTCTCACAGCCGGACGACGGTGAACAGGCACTCGAAATCACGGAGACGCTCGTGCGCTCCGGCGGTATCGATGTCATCGTTATCGACTCGGTGGCGGCACTCACGCCCCGTGCGGAAATCGAAGGCATGATGGGGGACAGCCACATGGGTCTGCAGGCACGCCTCATGAGTCAGGCACTCCGCAAGCTGACAAGCATCGTCAGCAAAACGAACTGCTCCGTCATCTTCATCAACCAGATGCGCATGAAGATCGGCGTCATGTTCGGCAACCCCGAGACCACCACGGGCGGCAATGCACTCAAGTTCTACGCTTCGCTCCGTCTCGACGTCCGCAGGATCGACAAGATCATGGAGAAGGGCGAAGGCGAACAGAATGTCGTCGGCAGCCGCACGCGCGTGAAGGTCGTGAAGAACAAGATCGCCCCGCCGTTCCGTCAGGCCGAATTCGACATCCTCTACGCACAGGGCATCTCCCGCGAGGGCGACATCATCGATCTCGGCGTAAAGTTCGGCATCGTCGAGAAGGCCGGTGCGTACTTCCGCGTCGGCGAGGAGACCCTCGGTCAGGGCAAGGAACAGGCGAGAATGTACCTCAAGCAGAACCAAAAGCTCACGGACAGGCTGGACAAGGAGATCCGCGAGGCCGCAGCAAGGCTTAGCGCAATCTAAAGCCACGACACCAGGAAAGAACGGCGGAGTTCCCGCCGTTTTTCGTATGTGGAGCACTTCCTTTGCGAGGGGGAGGGGATGGGATACACTCTCAACTCCCATGGCTCAAACCTTCCTCGACGTCCAGCCGCACAGCATTGAAGCCGAGCAGACGGTGCTCGGTGCCCTCCTCATGGATCCGGAGGCGATGGTGAAGGTCTCCGACCTGCTCTCGCCGGATGATTTCTACGAGCCCACATACCGCCTCATCTATCAGGCGATCCACGACCTGTATCAGGGTCACCAGCCGATCGACATCGTCACCGTGACGAGCAAACTCAGCGACGACAAGAAGATTCAGGCGATCGGCGGCAGCGCCTTCCTCGCGGATCTCGCCACCAAAGTTCCGACATCGGCGCATATCTACAAGTACGCACAGATGGTGAAGACGAAGGCCGTGCACCGCCGCATCATCCGCGCGGGCGACGAGATCAAAGCACTCGGTTACGAGCTGGACCGCGATGTACCGGAGCTTCTCGAACTCGTGGAGAAAACCGTCTTCGGCATCTCCGCCACGTTCCTCAAGGAGAAGTTCGTCCACATCCGCGAGATCCTCAGTGCGCGCTACGAGAAATTCGCCGAGATGCACGAGAGCAAGGATACGAACGCGATCAAGGGTGTGCCGACCGGATTCAATGCACTCGACTTCAAGCTCTCGGGCTTCCAGCCGTCCGACCTCATCATCATCGCCGCCCGTCCCTCCATGGGTAAGACGTCGCTCGCGCTCAATATCGCGCAGAATGCCGCCATCAAGAACGGCAAGGCCATCGCCATCTTCTCACTCGAAATGAGCAAGGAGCAGCTCGTCGACCGTCTCTTCGCCTCCATGCTCGGCGTCGACTCCTGGAAGCTCCAGAAGGGCAAACTCGAAGACCGCGATTTCCAGAACATGGGTCCGATCATGGATGATCTCGCGAAGGCGAACATCTTCATCGACGACTCGATGGGCTCCTCCATTCCTGAGCTCCGCGCCAAGGCACGCCGCCTCCAGATGGAGCACGGGCTCGACATGATCATCATCGACTTCATGCAGCTCATGAGTACGGGCAACGCGGGCTACACAGGCAATCGCGTGCAGGAGATCTCGGAGATCTC
>CAZDRX010000015.1:0-288 GCA_964508225.1 uncultured Candidatus Peribacteria bacterium | reverse complement strand
GAGCTGAAGGTTCCCATCGTCGCACTCTCCCAGCTCTCCCGCGCCGTCGAGAGCCGTCCCGGCAACATCCCGCAGCTCTCCGACCTCCGTGAATCCGGCTCCATCGAGCAGGACGCCGACGTCGTGCTCATGATGTACCGCGAAGACTACTACGAGGAAGACTCGGACCGTCCCGGCATCACCGACATCTACATCCGCAAGCACCGCAACGGCCCCACCGGCCGCATCGAGCTCTTGTTCAAGAAAGAGCAGATGCGCTTCTACGATGTCGACAAGACGCAGGAGGTG
>CAZDRX010000014.1:0-35149 GCA_964508225.1 uncultured Candidatus Peribacteria bacterium | reverse complement strand
TTTGCCTGAATGATGGAGAGGCAGTCGAAGCGGTCATCCTGGAAATTGAAGATGCTTGTTTCAGTATGCTCACCAGAGCTGACGATGGAACGCTGCCTGCAGTCGTGATATCGCTGAAGGCAGAGCTTGCAGATGCAAAAGAAAATTACATGAGATAGGTGGCAGGGGGTGCTTTTGTGTCTGTCACGGACAGGAAGGCTTCGGTAGAATCTTTTCAATGCAATCGAAGACCCCACGACACCCCAGTACGACGCTCGTTCTCGGATCGACGTTGTGTGTGACGGCTGCTCTGATCTTGCTTGTCGTCACGCAGATCTGGATGTTTCCGCGTGTCACCCGCATTGATGTCGATCTCCGTGGGTACGGTGATCCGATGGACGGAATTTTCCGCGCGATCGGGGAGTCGACGACGCATGCGAAGTTCGACATGCACATCCAGAACGCGGGCGTGATCCCTGTTCCCGCGTGGTACTCCGTCCTCCACATCGGTGTCATCGATACGGTCACGTTGAACGGAGAGTCGTTTCCGCACACCGAGAACTATTCGTGGGGGAAGCTCGGCCCCTTTTTCGTGCCCGGTGAGAATATCCTCCACGGAGAGATGCATCTCAAAGAAGCGTTGCCGCTCTTCGAATTCGCCCTTCGTGCCTCGATCTGGAATCCGCTCACGATCCTTCTGCTCCTGCTGCACTGCGTCATTGTGTACGCCTGGCTGAAGGTGCTCCGCCGCGGTCCGTGGCTGCAGGATTCCTGGGTCTGGCGCCTGACGGTTACCGGAGTGCTTCTGCGCACGTACTACCAGTTCACGACGCCGTACTACTCCCGCGCGTACGATTACCACGGGCACATCGACAATATCGCGTACTTTGCGCATCACGGCTGGATGCCGCAGACGGGGACGCTCTGGGAGGCGTACCAGATGCCCCTCTACTATGCCATGCAGACGCCGGTGTACCTCCTCGGGGAGGCGCTCGGTCTCTCGTATCACGAGATTCCGTCGCTCCTTCAGATTCCCTCACTCATCATCAGCATTCTGACGCTGCTTGCGGGGATCAGGATTCTTCAGCGCCTCCTCGCGGACGATCGCGCTGCTCTCCGTATCGGCGTCATGCTCTTCGCGACCTTTCCGTGGTTCATCTATCTGTCGTCCCTCATCTCGAATGATGTTCTCCTGACGTTCTTCGGCGTCGTGTGGTGCGGGGCACTTCTCGAAGCCGTCGATCACCCCGCGGATGTGAAGCGCTGGATCTGGGTGGGGGTGTGCAGCGGACTCGGGATCCTGGCGAAGGCAACTGCAGTCCCGTGGGTCGCCATCTCCGCACTGGCCGTTTTCCTGACGCCGAAGCCTGCATCGTTGAAGATCCGCGTCCGCGCCATCGTGATCGTCGCGGTGGTCGCATTTCTCATGGGCGGATCCGTCTACGTGTACCGGCACATGACCGAACCCCGCTTCGCACTCGTCGCCAACGCGTTCCAGCAGTGGGGGGCTCCGCCCATCCCTCTCTCGGTGCAGACCATCCTGAGCTTCAATCCGCTGCGTCTTCTGCGCCTGCCGTTCCGTTCGTTCGCGAGTCAGGGTGAGCTCGAACATGTGTTCTTCGAGGACATCGTGCGGACGGGTCACTTCGGCTCCGTCATTCTTTCGGACGAGGCGGCGCTGCTGCATCTTCTCCTCCTCGGACCGCTCGTCTGTGCCGCGATGGGCATGGTGCAGGAACTCCGCAAGCGTCGCCTGACACTCGCCATCATCCTCCTTGGCGCTTTCGGAGCCGGTATTCTCATGCGACTCAAATATCCGTTCCCGCCCTCCCAGCACTTCCGGTACGTGACGATCATCCTTCTCCCGATGGTGCTGCTCGCGGCCAGAGGTTCCTCCGTACCGAAAAGCATGCTCGGACGCGTCCTCGGTCACGTCACCATCGGCGTCTACGCAGGCGTCTGCGCACTCACCGTCTTCAACATCGGTCTCTCGACCTGAGGAGGACTACTTCTTGTAGATGTCGGTCACACTCTGGCCGCTTTCGACGTGGCTGATGACCCGCCCGAGGAGTGTGGCGATCGTGAGCACTTTGAGTCCTGCGAATGCCTTGGGGTCGACCGGCATACTGTCCGTCACCACCACTTCCTTGAATCCCGCTTTCGTCAGGTTTTCGATCGCTTTGCCCGAGAAGACAGGGTGTGTGGCGGCGGCATAGACATCCTTCCGCGCTCCGCGCTTCATGAGGGCGTCCTTGGCTGTTGCGAGCGTTCCTGCCGTATCGATCATGTCGTCGAAGATGATGCACGTCTTGCCTTCGATATCACCGACAACTTCGAGGATCTCCGCCTGATGATGGGCAGCGCGGTTCTTGTGCATGATCGCGAGGTCGGCGCCCAGCATGTCAGCGAGCTTCTTCGCGCGCTTGGCTCCTCCCGCGTCCGGTGCGACGACCACGGGGGATTTCAGATCCTTGCCCTTGAAGTACTCCGCGAAGATCGGGCGGGCATCCAGCACGTCCACGGGAACCGAGAAGAAGCCCTGGATCTGGTCGGAGTGGAGATCGAGCGTGATGACGTGGTCGGCTCCCGCCTCTTCGAGGAGGTGCGCCATGAGCTTGGCTGAGATGGGTTCGCGGGGGAGCGCCACACGATCCTGACGTGCGTACGGGAAGTGGGGGACGATGACATGGACGGCACTCGCGAAACTGAGCTTGGCTGCCTGACACATGAGGAAGAGCTCCAGAAGGTCTTCGCTCGGGGTGAGCGTTCCCGTCTGGAGGATGTACACAGGCTTGCCACGGACGCTCTCCTCGAACTTCACGTAACGCTCGCCGCAGCTGAACGGTTTGAGCGTGACCTTCCCCAGGGGGGTTTTGAGCTCTTTCGACAACGCAGCCGCCAGTGCGGGGTGCGATGATCCAGCGAAGAGATGCATGGAGAAAAGTATACCACATCTTCGGGTTTCGTGCCCCGGCTTTGGTAGAATGGGGGACATGCACATGCGGGCTTCTCAGGCGCAGGGTACTCAGGTCATCGATGATTCGACGCAGCAGGCTCTGGGGATCATCGACGATCCGCTCATCGATCCCGACACCGGACGCATCGTCGGGTTCTTCGTGCTGCCCGTCATGATGGGGGAAGGCGAGCTCCTGCTGCAGACATCGGACATCCTCTCGTGGGGAACCCGCGTGCACGTTCTCTCGCAGGACCGGCTGGGTCCTCCCGAAGATTTCGTGCGCCTGAAGAAGCGTCTGGAAGACCCCCGCGCCTTTCTCGGGCAGACCATCCGCACGCAGGAAGCGAAGAAGTCTCTCGGCATGCTCGATGATGTCCAGTTCAACACCCGCAACTTCGCGGTGGAGTGGCTCTTCCCCCGGAAGCTCTTCTTCATCCGTCAGCCGATCCCAGTCACAGAAGTTCTCGAGGTCACGGAGGAGGCGATCTGGGTGAGAGACCCCATCCGCCCCGTGAAGGAACCCCTCCTGAAGAAGCTCGAGGAGCCGCTGCTTTCCGAGGTCATCGCGCCCGCACAGTCCTGAAGACTCACGCTACGAAAAAGCCCTCCGGAGGGAGGGCTTTTGATAGCGAGAGTAACGGACTCCGTTCATCCAAACTGGTTGTTGACGAAGGTGACGATCACGCGGGCGAAGAGCACCACGATGATACCGACGATGACGTAGATGATGGTGGTCTTGGCCTTGTCCTTCTCTCCTTCGTCTCCACCGGAGACGATCAGGCGGATACCGGCGACAACCACGTACACCACAGCGATGATGAGGATGAAGTCGAGAATCTTCACGAGAATGTCCGCGATCACCTGCTTGATATCCGTGCCGGACGAGAGTCCGGAGATATCCGTGGGATCCGGCAGCTTGGCGAATGCCGTGCCGACCAGCATCTGGCTCGCAGCCAGAGCACCGGAGATTTGAGCGAGAAGATTTTTCTTCATAGAAGAGGTGGAGGAAACAGGCGTCATTATCCGGTGACCGACTCGGGACTGCAAGAGCATTTGAACGGGTCAGTCATTGTGGATGAAACCCATGGCAATAATAAGGAAGGCGGGGAGGGTGTACCAGATATCCTGATTGAGGATCATGAGCTGCATGAGTGTCGAATTCGCGGCCAGCGGCGCGATAGCACCCTGCGCGGCCATCGCGCTGTCCAGGATGCCGCTGCCGGAGGCGTACGTCAGGATCGTGGAGACCACGAGACCGGCCGTGGAGAATCCGAAGAGTCCGGTGTAGACAATATTGAGGATGTTGCCCGCATCCTTCTCGTAGGAGACTTCGATCCCGCTCCGGATCACGAAGACGATGACGCACACGGCGAAGATGAAGATCTTCCCGAGCGCAATCATGGTGACGTCGACGGGGATCCCCATGGATGCGAGCGTGCCGCCGGAACTTGCGGCCAGCCTTGCCGCCACGTTCCCGATGCCTTGTGTCGCGATAATGGCGATGTACGAGGCAATGATGATCTTCATCGACTGGTGCTTGCCGATGATGAAGCTGTAGCTCATCACGATGGCGAAGAACACGACGATGAACAGATCCCAACTCAGTGACAGCTGCATGGGGTGTAGCGTACCGCCTCCCGCCCAGAGATCAATTGCACGTGTAACGTCTTTGTCACCCATTCCGTTTCCTGTACACGGGAGTATGCTCTCCGGACTCCGCTACTATCCTTCTCCATGCGTCACGGTTTCCTCCTCATCAGAAAACCCCGCGGCCCCACCAGTCACGATATCGTCGGGATTATCCGTCGTACGCTCGGTGAACGGAAAGTGGGACACCTCGGCACGCTGGATCCCGAGGCGCAGGGTCTCATGGTGCTCGCGGTCGGTGCCAAGGCGCTCAAAGTCGTCGAGCTCTTCAACCGTATGCCCAAGCATTACGTTGCCGACATCGAACTGGGTGCGGTGAGCACGACGTACGACGCCGAAGGCATGATCACGCGACCGAAGCCCAAGGCCGGATGGCTCCCGCCGGACGACAACTCCCGTATTCAGGTGCTTCTCGACGAGCGCTTCCTCGGCAAGATCAGTCAGGTGCCCCCCGCGTATTCCGCAGTGCACGTCGGCGGCGAGCGCGCCTATCGCAAGGCGATGCGGGGCGAACACGTTGAACTGAAAGCGCGCGAGACGACGATCACCGAATGCCGCGTGCTCGAGTACAAGTTTCCGAAGCTCATCCTCAGTGTCGGGTGCAGTTCAGGGACGTATGTCCGCACGCTCGCCAATGATCTCGGCGAGTGCATGCGCTGCGGTGCGTACCTCGCGTCTCTCTCGCGCTCGAGAGTGGGGGACTGGTCACTCGACAATGCTGTGGTCGCCGAAGATGCCAAGTGGACGGATGTGATCCCTCTGAAGGACCTTCTCCTGCCTCTCCCTGGTCTGAAGATCGGCGATACCGAGTGGGGGGAGCTCCAGCACGGAAGGCCGATCAAGGGAGAGATGCCCGAAGGCGGCGTGCTCATCGCGTGGTATCAGGATCTGCCGGTTGCCATGCTCGAACCATGGAAAAAGGGCGAGCATATGCTCAAACCGAGGAAGGTCTTCTGAGGAATTTGACAAAATATTTCTGAGTGGCAAAGTAGCATTCACTATGCAGAACGAATACAAGGGTTCATGGGCTATTCCGGCTACCGCCCATCCGGTGATGCTTTCGGATATGAAGAAGGCCGTCCGGAACGGCGAGCACAGCACAGCTGACGAGCCCATTCAGTATGGCAAGGGCACGGAGACGCCCGCCATCAGCATGGTCTTCGGTATCCGCATGAAGCTTGCCGAGGCGCTCGCTGTCGAGACAGGCATTCTCGATGAGGGAGGAAGGCTTGCGACCGAGATTGCGGCGATGCAGTACGACTTCACGAGATCCGCACTCGGCGAAGACAATGTGGAGTCCGCCGAGATCGACTTCGCCGTGACGCAGGCTGTGATCATCGGCAACGAGGCCGGTGTGCAGGAGCTTCATCTGACCACCACGTCCAGCATTCATCGCACGATGAAAGGCGGGGAAAAGAAGTTCCATATGAGTGCCAAGGGGACGATGGTTCTTCCCCTGAAGGATGTGGCATCTGCGGAGTCCTGAAAGCGGGTTTGCTTCGGGTTGATGCCGCAGAGCGGCTCCAGTAGAATCTGCTGGCTCTTTACGTTTCTCGGTCGCATGACCACTTTGGATCGGTAGCTCAGTTGGTAGAGCAGGAGACTCTTAATCTCTTGGTCGTGGGTTCAAGTCCCACCCGATCCACCACTACACATACATTCTGCCGTCAGTCGCTCGAGAGGAGATCTCTTCATCTCTTGGTCGTGGGTCTCAAGTTCCGTCCGATCCACCAAAGGAAACATCTCGACGACCGGTGAGAAGATTTACCACGTCAAAGGATGCAAGAGCTATGACAGACGCAGATTGATACCGCCGCCGGAGAGCGATGGTTTTGCAGCTAAAGCGAAGCCAAAGCCGCCGGGTGGAGAAAAGCGGGGAATTGTCAGTAGCTTTGTATCGCCTACTTAATTTCGTACGCCTTGTACAATTAGTGCACTGGCAAAGATCGCGGAATGGTACTGTGTTTCTTTGGCAATTGGCATTATTTAAGTGAGCGGATAAGTTTTATTATTGATATGTTTTCTTGTAAAGAAGACGAACTATCCTGTTCGGAAGGCATTTTGCCTTGGTGCATGACAGGATTACGAGCATCAAGGTATTGCTTTTCCCACCGTGCATATTCCGCTGGATAGAGGACATTGAAATTGTCCGGATGAAAACTCTTGAAATTATTTTTGAGTCTAGTGCGCGTTGTTCCTGTCAATATTTTTTCAAGGTCAGATGGAGTTTTTCCTGCTGCAAGGTATTTAGCAATAAGGTAATTCTCAACGCACGTATCAGTAGCAATGAAGGACTCTAAAACTGCTAATTTGTAGTCTTTCCGGTAATGCGCCCACTTCGCATTTGCCAACAGAAGGTCTGTGACGTTTGGCTCAAAGTCAGATTCCAGTAGATCGTGGAAATTTTTAATATCCTTGTATGCCAAATTCATCACTGCATTTCCGATACCAGGATCAATTACGGGCAAAAATCCTTCGTTATCTTTCACGAAGTAAATATCTGTTACAACTAACTGTGCCAAGGGTTGAACGTGGATTGCATCTGCGGTGTGCTGATAAATCTTCAAAGCACGATTCACTACTTCCAAAGAACGCGCAGCAATTTCTTTTACAATCTTTAGACTAGATTTTATCTTATCGCGTGTCGTATCAAATTCAATTGTCACTATTGTGTAACGAAAATGTCCTTCAGTATCCATTACGCGTTCTACGTTTAATCCAGTCGAGTGTGGTTCCCATCCTAGAGTGGGGTCTAATGGAAGCACCGGGCCAGCAATCTTCGCCTTCCCTGCAATATATGTCCTTTTCTCTGTCACAACATCCGCTTCAGATGAACCTTTCGCAGAAACAGTCCATTGCTTTCTGAAATAGAGACAAGCAGGAAATGGCTGGGCTAAGTCATACGTCAATTCATTTGGGACATGCAGTATATAGGGAAGATGTGCAGTGATAATGGTGTTGTATTTTTTTGGAGGCTTTGGCATTTTTGGACGATAAGTAACGCACTGCTCATCAATCTGAAAACTTGGCTTCAACATGAAATGTTGCCCCAAACTCTCTAGGTAATTATGCGCCCCCTTTTTATCCTCTTTGAAAAGTTTCATAAAAGTATCATCAGCTAAAATCTTCATTCTCAGATCACTTCCATCTTTTAATAATTTTCCAGAAATTTCAATGAGTTGGTCAATATCCATATCTCAATTATAGCCTCGTTCTTACGTTCTCATGCGGGTCATCGAAATAGTGTTCGTCAAAGTAGCTAATAATTTCTCTTGGAGTTTTAACAATTTGTTCTAAATCTGCATTTACTACATCTTCACAAAGCAATTCATAGTTCTTGCCGTAGGTTCCATTTTCGTTATCTCTAATAGGAGATTTGAGGTGGACAAGGTCGTTTCTCAGTTTGAGCAATTTACTGAATTTCGACCAAAGTGCAGTACCTTTGATATGTCTTTTCTTAAAGATAATTGGCAAAACTTCATTAAGTTTTTTTTCTGTGCTAAACATTCTTTCAATTTTTCGCTTGGGTATTGTTACTATGGAAAAGAATGGAAAATTCCACCTCTTTTTCTTTATAAAAAAATCTTCAGGTATTGCTTGGTTACAATAAGATTCCAACACCAAAAAAGATGTTATAATCACAACAGTAGCTACTTGAAAGTACTCGTCAAAGTCTTGTGGTGAAAAGTGCCAAGACTTAATACCAGTCTTTTTATTTACTCCCTCCTTGGCATTCCTTATGAGTGCTTTTTCCATTTCTTTTGCTCCTTCTAGCATTTTCTCTGCAGTATCAAGATAAGCAAAGACAGGATTTGGAAGTGGTATCCAACACTCACCTATGATCTTGTGCATTATTTTGCTTGCCTTTACGACAAGTGCTCCGACTTTATGTCTTCCCCATTCTTTTGCCAGTCTTGTTTCAACGTATCTCTTTATCCTCATAGATGCATCTATTTTAGCGGTTCTACCCCTACCCTTGCGCTATTAAATCGGGTTGCTTCCACTGTAGCTCTGGCAAAGGGCAAATCCTCTTCCAAAGATACTTCGCGAATCCTTCTGCACCGGCTATCAATAACGCGGGTGTACTCGTTTTTCTTAAAGTTAACAGTAAAATGAAAGAGGAAGTACCTATTACGCCCTAACCCACCACTACAAACATCTGTTCCATCAGTCGGTCGAGAGGAGATCTCTTCATCTCTTGGTCGTGGGTTCAAAGTCCCGTCCGATCCACCACATATATTTTCCATCCGGATCACAGCGTGCTCGGAATTTTAACGTGCGAAAAAACAAGGGCAGTTGCCTGCCCCTGTTTCTCTGAGCGTCATACACAAAGCCCGGCGCACGCCTTTGCCAGGACATCCATGGAATCAATCTGCTGCATGGGCGGTGTGATGCCGCATCGGGCCATCATGCCGCTCACATCCGTGCAGCCGAGGACAACGGCTTCCACGTTGTCACGGCGGAAATCAGTGAAGATGGATGCGAACGTCTGGGTGACACAGGCGGAAACTTTGCCCGTTGCTACAAAACCCGCGATGTCTTCACTCACATGCTTCTGGAGTGTGGCAGACGGAGTGATGCAGGTGACACCGGCCAGACGGCAGCGGTCGGTGTAGAGCCCGGAAGCGACGGTGAGCTCCGTTGCCAGCAGTCCGATGCGCGTGATGTTTTTGCTCTGCAGTTCCTGCAGGACTGCATCGACGATGTGGAGAAACCGGAGTCCGGGAGGAACCATAAACATGTCCGCGAACAGATGCAGCGTATTGCAGGGTAGTGCGACGGTCTTCACGCCGATGCTGTGCAGACGGGCGATGCTGGCACGCACTTTGTCTGCAACCATCGCGCCCGCTTCACGTGAGCCGTGAATGGCTCTCCCCGAGAGTTCAGGCGGTACGGAGACGAAATCCACGACGAACGCCGGCGGGTGGGAGGGCTTGATCGCATGCGCGTGCTCGACGAGGCGTACGCAGAATGTCGCGCTGGTATCGGCGCCGAAGCCGCCGATGATGCCGATGATGGGGGAGTGGGTACTCATGGGAGGAGTGTGTGAAGGGATGCAGAAAGAAGGTCCCGCAGATCAGCGAGCGCACGTTCGTCACTGACCCGTTGTTTCATCGCCTTGGTGACAGGCAGCGCGGCGACCTCATCGTCCGGCGCATGGATCTCCGGTCGCAGACCGAGTACGGTCTCGGCCGTGGCTCGCAGTGTGTCGTGCATCACGCGATGGATGCCGGTTTGCACTTTCAGCACTTCGCCGCCGATATCGGCTGCAGAATCGGGCAGACAGATCCGCATGGCCCGATCCGATTCGCTCAGCAGGTACGGCGCTTTGCCGTTCGTGGAATCCAGCGGGAACGCCGGTGCCGTGTACATACGTTCAACACCACTGTCGTCCGGCAGCAATTGATCGAAGTGCGCCTCGCCGCCGACGGGTGTGTTGTTGCCGCGACGCGAGAGAATCCAGCCGAACTTCACAAAGCGTTGCGCAGAATCCATGCGCGCCTCTGTCTGCATGTGGAGCACCTGCGCTGTCTGCATGCGCGTGTATTGCCGCAGCTCTTCATTCTCGATGGCAGCGCAGGGTCGGATACGTTCGATGGTGGAAGCGAGCCCGCGTGCCTCCAGTTCACTGTGCGTGGTCATACTGAAGTGGGGCAGAAGAAGGCCGAGAAGCTGCCGCAGCCGCTCCGTGCGCTGCTCGATCGCCGGCTGATCCGTGGTGTCGCCGTTCAGTCGTCTGTCGAAGGCGAAGAAGAGGCCGGCGGCATTGCCCATCCGTTCCCGCGCCGCATCGGCGCGCAGCAGATAGGTGACCGTATCGAAGGGGAGTGAACGGGGATTATGGACATCGCGGATGCCGGCGGACGTTCCGAGCATCAGGGTATGATCGTGACGCGTCCGTTTCGGGTGCTCATCGGTTCGTTGGTGGGACGTAAGGGATTGCATGGGTTGGGGGATGAATAGATACAAAAAACGCCCTCCGATCGGGCGATCAGGAAGGCGTTGTTTCTGCGTCAGTTCTCTCTAGCAGCGCAGGTAATACAACCCCTTCCCGTCACCGAGGGAGTGCCACCAGTAGCCGTTGGAGAGGAAAATGGAGATCATGGAGCAGGAAAGAAAACCCTTCGGACGGAAGGGTGCTTTCTGCGCCATGATGCTGCTTCGATCAGATCACGTTCAGGCGCGAGCATGCCCTTCCGCAGTGCGGAAGCAGTAGCTGCGCCAATATCTGCAACATCTCTGAATCACGAGGCAATTCTACGGAGCGGGCGGGTCTGCGGCAACCCCTCGCCGCTCCTATTCGCCAGCTTGACAAAAGTAAAGTATTATATACAATGTTTTCTATGACAGTACGCCCCGGACTTGTGGACGATTGGGATCCAGCAGACGAGCTTGAAAGTCTGGTCGGTTTTTCTTCAGGACTGAATCGGCACACTGCCGGTCCGGTCATCCGGATTGTTCAGGATGTGAAGGCGGCATCGCTTCATCTCACGAGAGCGATGATCGGTGTTCGTGGCGACAAGGTGATCCTCCGGATCCCATTCGAGAAATCCGAACCCATCGGACAGGAGATCCAGAACGCAGGTCTGCTCGCGAACGTGGAGATCGAAGTGGTCGACGCACCGTCACAGTTTCCCCGTACGAAGCCGGAAGAACACCGTGTCCAGAAGCATCTCTTCTAGTACGCTTCTTCCGTGCCCCATCACTTCTACCTCGCACGTTGTTCGGACGGTTCGCTGTACTCCGGTTCGTGCATCGATCTCCTCGAGCGTGAGAAGACGCACAACGCGGGGAGGGGAGCCAAGTACACGCGGAGCCGTCTTCCGATTCGCTTCGTGCATCACGAAACATTCACCACCAAGTCCGAGGCCATGAAGCGCGAAGCTGAGGTGAAGCGGTGGACGAAGGACCGCAAGGAGCGGCTCGTCTCCGGCGAGAGCGCGAAAGACTAGAGCTTGTTCGCTTCGGCCTTCAATGCGGAGACGTTCTTGTCGATCTCCTTCTTGAGCTCTGCGGCGAGCAGCTTCACCTGCTTGAGCTGGTCGGCTGTGAGCGCCTTTTCGATGTTCAGGATCGCCTCGTCGGCCTTGTCGCTGCCGTAGGCCTTCGCAGCCGTGAACCATGCGTACGCTTTCCCGATATCCTGCGAGACGCCTTCACCCTTTGCGTACATCACGCCGAGGTTGAATTCCGCCTCCGCGAAGCCCTGGCTTGCGGCTTCCGCGAAGTACGAGAGTGCCTGTGCGAAATCCAGCTTCACGCCTTCACCACGGTAGTAGATGACGCCGAGGTTGAACTGCGCACGCGCGTTCTTCTTCTTGGCGGCAGCTTCGAACCATGTCTTCGCTTTTGCATAATCCTGTTTCACGCCTTCTCCGATGTAGTACATCACGCCGAGATTGAACTGTGCGCGCTCGTCACCCTTGGCGGCCGACTTGCCGAACCACTCCATGGCCTTCTTGAAGTCCTGCTTCACCTGCTGTCCGTCGTGATACATCGCTCCGAGCTGGAACTGTGCATCGGCGTCGCCTGCGTCCGCGCGGGTCGTCAGCGTCTCGAGCGATTCGGTGGACGTTGTCGAGCCCTGACCCGCAGGAGCCGGTACGGTACCGGGCTTGGCTGCGCTGCAGCCGGCGAGGAGGAGCACGAGGGTGAGCGGGAGGAGGACCTTCTTCATGGGGAGAGGGGTGGCGGAAGTGAAAGCGGCAGGAGCCTACACCTGCCACCGCACCCTCACAATGGATGGACGACTCTTTTCAGAGTCTGTCAAATCGTCTTGCGCCCTCACGCGTTCTGATTATACTTCGCACCGTCATTTCCCTCACGTCGTGGCTTCGCGGCCGCGAGCCAACTTTCCCTCCCTCTCCCCATGCTGGATCTGCTCCTCTCGACCCGTTTCGGAGACGATGACGATGATGACAAGGTCAGTTCCGATTCAGACGACGACGAAGGATTCAACGATTTCGAGGAAGACGAAGAAGCCGGCGAAGAAGACGGCGACAACGATCTGAACATCGTCGACGAGGACGACAGCGCGTTCTAAGGGACTACGCGGCGACGGTCTTGCGATCCATGCTCTCGATGGCGTGTCGCTGGATGGTGCGCCAGTCGTACGGGAACTTGAACGTTTCGAGTGCTCTGACGAGACTGCCGTAACATTGCCACATCGTGGCCTCTTCGTAGACGAATGAGTTGCCGCTCTCCTGTACGGGGTTGTAGTTGTCGAGGGAGGCGCTCGGAAGTGAGACGGGGATGGCGCCGTAACGGAGTGCGTTCTCGGTCGTCTCCGTATCGCTGTTCGAGAAGAAGAGCGCGACATCCGATCCTGCGAGCATCTTGCGCATGCTCTCCTCATCGTCGGGGAGGATGGCGATGCGGTGACCTGCGGACTTGCTCAGCTTCGTGAAGAGTTCGCCGTACTTCTTGGAACCGCGGCCGCGGATGACGATCCCGACCGGAAGCTCCAGAAGACCGGGCAGCACTTTTTCAAGGAGTTCGCCGCCGAGCTCGTCGGTGATGCCGGTCGGCAGACAGACGATCGGTTGCTTCGGTTCCGGAATCCACTTGAGCTCCTCCTGCAGCGCGGTCTTGTTCTCCATCTTGTGTTCGATGGTGCGGGCCGAGTACTTGCGGACGATTTTGTTGTCGTACGCGGGGGAGAGGATGGTCATGGGATTGGGTATGGATGTATCGAAGTATTCTACCATTTTTCGGCATTCTCTTCACGTCTCCACTCTTGCGAAACCGTATATTTGTTACCTTATTATAGTCAGTGCGGCAGCTGGTCTGCGGCCGGAAAGAATGAAACAATGCGCCCATGAACCCTCCCGCACAGAAACACCTCATCATCGTCGACGGCCATCACCTCATGTACCGCGCGTACTGGGCGATTCCGCGGACGATGAAGAACCGGAAAGGGGAGCAGGTGAACACGTCGTTCGGCGTCGCCTCCATGCTCATGATGATGCTCAAGACAGAGCAGCCGGACAGTATCCTCTTCTGCTTCGACGCCGACGAGGACACCTTCCGTCATAAGGAGTACGCCGAGTACAAAGCGGGCAGAGCCGAGACGCCGGATGACTTCTATATCCAGATTCCGCGCACGCTCAGCCTCATCGACACGTTCGGGATCAAGAGCGTCTCGGGAGGCGGATTCGAGGCGGACGACTTCGCGTGCACGTACGCGAGAGTCGCGGAGAAGGCGGGGTACCGCGTGACGGTCATCTCCGGCGACCGCGATCTCTTCCAGCTGGCGTCCAGCACCATCCGCGTCGCGATCCCGCACAAGGGCTATCAGGCTGCCGAGTACCTTGGTCCTGCCGAGGTCTTCAAGAAGTTCGGCGTCACCCCCGAGCAGATCCCTTCCTATAAAGGACTCGTGGGGGACAGTTCGGATAATCTGAAAGGCGTGAAGGGGATCGGCCCCAAGGCTGCCGAGGTCCTCATCCAGAAGTACGGATCCATCGAGAATATCTACGCCCACCTGCCCGAGATCAAAGAGGCATGGCGTACCAGACTCGAAGCCGACCGTGAGCAGGCGTTCTTCTGCGAACGCATGGCGCTCCTCAAGTGCGACATCGATCTCCCTGTTCCGCTCGAGGATCTCGAGTTCACCGGTATTCACACGAGCCCCATCCTGAAACTCTTCGCGGATCTCGAATTCTTCCTCGTCACCCGCAGATTCCTTTCACTCCTCGAAAGCCCGTACGGCAGGGCTCACTTCATCGCCGATGCCACGACGGAAGCGGAGGAAATTTTCAGCGCACACTCATCCCGAAGCCAGCAGTCAGGTGTATCTGCGGCTCCTTCTCCGGTTGAAGAACCATCACAGCTGAGTTTGCTCTAAGGAAAGCCATCGTACAACTTTGGTGAACACTCTTTTTTCGATGAACACAAAAATTGTTATCACGATTTTCTTTGGTGATCTCTCTCACGAATTCGAATTCCGTTTCGATCGGAAATTTCGCACCTGTTGTCTATGTTTCGTATACAACACGTGGTTGCGGCTTAAGGGAGGGCTCCGTAGACTGTGGTGTGTTGTGTATGCCGGTGGATTCACGCCGGATCACGTCAGTTTCTCACCTCACTTTCCTCTCACCCCCCGCCCGTATGGCTAAAGAACGAGTCATCTCCAGTCTGGACATCGGTAGCTCCAAAATCCGTACGGTCGTCGCCGTCGTCGATTCCGCCGAAGGCGGTCAGGTCCCCAGCGTCATCGGTGTCGGTCTCTCGCCTTCACTCGGTATGCGCAAGGGTCATGTCATCGACATCGAAGAGACGATCCACAATATCATCTCCGCACTCGAGGATGCCGAGCGCATGGCCGGTGTTCCGATCAACCACGTTTTCGTCGGTATGAGCGGAGCCCACATCGAGGCGTTCGACAGCCGCGGTGTCATCGCCATCTCGGGATCCGAGATCACGGTGGAAGATGTCGCGCGCGTCCTTGAAGCCGCACAGGCCGTCAGCATCCCGAGCAACCGCCGCATCCTCCACATCGAGCCCAAGAGCTACGCCGTGGACGAGCAGCGCGGCATCAAGAACCCGGTCGGTATGACGGGCATCCGCCTCGAGGTGGAAGCGCACATCATCACGGGTCAGATCCAGCATGTGAAGAACCTGGAGAAGTGCATCGATCAGGCGGGCGTCGATATCGACTCCCTCGTACCTGCCACGATCGCCATCTCCGAGGCCGTCCTCACGAAGCGTCAGAAGGAACTCGGCGTCGTCACGATCGACATCGGTGCCGGCTCCACGAGCGTCGCCGTGTACGAAGAGGGGACGATTCTCCACTCTGTCTCACTGCCCGTCGGTGGTGAGAACGTCACGAACGACATCGCGATCGGACTCCGCACCTCCATCGACACCGCGGAGAAGATCAAGATCGAGTTCGGCTCTGTCCTTCCCGCTGAGATTCAGGAGCGCGAGATGATCGATCTCTCCACGGTCTCCAAGATGGATACGCAGACGGTCAGCAAGAAGTACATGGCCGAGATCATGCAGGCGAGGTACTACGAAATCTTCTCCCTTGTAAAAGAAGAGCTCAAGCGTGTGGGTCGCGACGGACTCCTTCCGGCTGGTGCACTCCTCACGGGCGCAGCAGTGAAGGCTCCGGGCGTACTCGATATCGCGCGCGAAGTGCTCGGCCTCCCCGTGCAGATGGGCTTCCCCATCGACATCGGCGGCGTCATCGAGAAAGTCGACGATCCGGCCTACGCCACCGCACTCGGCACGCTCCTCTGGGGTGTGCGTGAGGGCCAGACCCGCGGCGGCTTCGCCTTCTCCATGGGCAGCTTCGATATGAAGCGCTCCATCGGTCAGGTCAGCGCCTGGTTCAAGAATCTTCTCCCGTAATTTTCGTACCCACCCCCTTTATCCCCCCATCCCATGTCCGACACACTCCGCAATCTCTTCTCCGGTTCCAAGAACTCATCGTCCGGTTCCGGTAATAACGGTTACTTCAGCAAGCCGCCCGCACCCCAGTCATCCGGCGGTGCGTACGACGATGCATCCGCGTCTCCCTCCTCGGGATATCAGGAGGTGCGTCCGGACATCGCTCCGAATGCCGTTATCCGTGTCATCGGTGTCGGTGGCGGAGGCAGCAATGCCGTCGCGAGGATGCTTGCGAACAAGGTGGGCAGCGTGGAGTTCATCGCCGTGAACACGGACGCTCAGGCGCTCTTCCACAACCCGGCCAACACGAAGGTGAACATCGGACGCGGCACGACGCGCGGACTCGGTGCCGGTGCCAATCCGGACATCGGACTCCAGTCTGCCAAGGAGAGCTCCGAGGAGCTCAAGAAGGCCATCGAGGGATCGGATCTCGTCTTCATCACCGCCGGTCTCGGCGGAGGTACCGGTTCTGGTGCTGCTCCGTACATCGCGGAGCTTGCGAGGAGCATGGGTGTGCTCACGGTGGGTGTGGTGACAAAGCCGTTCAGCTTCGAGGGTCTTCGCCGCCGCAAGCAGGCTGAGGAGGCGCTCGATGCTCTGCGAGGCAAGGTGGACACGCTCATCACGATCCCGAACGACAAGATCCTCTCGCTCATCGACAAGACGACTCCGCTCACGGAGGCGTTCCAGATCGTCGACGAGATTCTCCGCCACGGTATCGAGGGCATCGCGTCGCTCATCACCGTTCATGGTCTCGTGAACGTCGACTTCGCTGACGTCCGTTCCGTCATGCAGGACGCAGGCTCCGCTCTCATGGGTATCGGATACGGCACCGGCGACAGCCGCGCAGCCGAGGCCGCCAGAGCCGCCATCGACTCACCGCTCCTCGAGCTCTCGATCAGCGGTGCGAAGGGCATCCTCTTCAACATCACGGGTGGTACGGATATGAGCATGTTCGAGGTCGACGAGGCAGCACGCATCGTCACCGAGGCCGCCGATCCGGAGGCCAATATCATCTTCGGTGCCGTCATCGACGATGCGTACACCGGACAGGTGAAGTGCACGGTCATCGCCACGGGCTTCGACGAGAAGAAGGACAGCCAGACGTCTTCCGCTGCCTCCCCGATGCTGAAGTCTCTCCCGTCTTTCAAGAAGCAGGAGAACAGTCTCTCGCGCCCCGTCACGAAGGAGAACGACGACTCCGTCATCAAGATGGCCGGTACGCAGCTCAACGAAGAGGAGCTCGAGATCCCGACCTTCATGCGCAAGAAGATCGGAGGAAAATAGTCTCTGAAGCCATCAAAGAACGAAGGCCGGCTCTCCGGCCTTTTTTCGTTCTCACGGACTTCCGCTACGATGCGTGCATGAAGGTACAGATCCAGCGCGTCGATCCCACACTCGAGCTCCCGCAGTATCAGACCGCGGGTGCCGCTGCGTTCGATTTCGTGACGCGGCAGACGACCGTCATCGAGCCGGGCGCTATGGGTCTCGTGCCGGGCAACGTCATCGTGAAGGTGCCGGAGGGCTACGCTCTGCTGGTGCTCCCGCGGTCATCCCTGCCGCGCAAGAAAGGTCTCGTTTGCCCGCATTCACTGGGACTCATCGATCAGGACTACCACGGCCCCAAGGACGAGATCTTCGTGCAGGTGAAGAATGTCACCGACAAGCCTGTGACCGTGGAGAGAGGGGAGAGAATCGCGCAGGGGCTCTTCGTGAAGATCGACCGCGCGGAGTTCATCGAAGTGGACGGTCACGGTGCTGAGACGCGTGGAGGGTTCGGATCAACCGGTCACTGATCAGCCCATCGGCTGCATCGGCACGCGCTTCGCGCTCACGATGCTCGGACGCAGGTCAGCGGCGGAGAGTTCTTTGATCTTGCTCTCAGACAGAAGCCCGCGGCTCGCGAGCTGGTCGACCATGTTGTTGCCCTGCAGATCCGTATCTTTCACGACCGTCGGGCGGCGGGACTTATCCCACACACCGTCCATACAGTAGTCGAACTTCGTGCGCATTTCGTTCTTGAACACGGCGAATGCCCCCGGATCGGTCTTCTCGAGCTCGTCGTAGCGGATGAGCACCTGTGTCACGTAACCACGCGCCTTGGAGTCGTAGGTCCATTCTGACGTGGATTTTCGGCTGAGGATGCGGGAAGTCTGCGAGGCGTCGAGGAGCATCAAGTCTGAGCCGCCGTTACGCGGGTTGAAGTAGTCGGAGTCGGTATCGCCCGGCTCGGTGTCCGTGCTCGCCGTCGTGTCACGGAATGCCTGACGATAGTCTTCGAACACTTTGTCGGCCTGGAAGAGCGAGACCGGCGTTTTCGGAACGCCGTAATTGAAGAGTCCGCGCTGACGCGCCTCGTCATTGTCGGCACTGAAGGTCTTGCCGGCCATGACCATGGCGATGGCTTCGTACTTGTCCAGCTTCCCCTTACTCGTGTCCGGGAAGTTGCAGCCTGCCGCCTTCAGTTTTGCTTCGATCAATTCCATCGCCTTCGTTGTGGCGTTGTTGCCGAATTCCTCCTTGCCGAGTTTCCATTTCTCGATTGCGTTACGGTTGACCTTGAGCCAGGTGATCGACCACGAAGACTGCGTGATCGTGAAGTTCGAGATGTTATCGATCATACCCTTGTCGAGACAGAGCTTGAGGGTCGGATCCGTCTTGGACTCATCGCGGATGAGCATGAGCAGCGTCGTGAGCATCCATGTGTTGCTATGTGAGTATTTGGCTTTCTCCTGCAGTCTTTTCATAATACCCTGCACGGCGAAGATGTTCTTGTGCCTGAGCTCGTGCACCATCGCATCCATGATGGGAGGCACGTCAGGATACTTGTCCACCCTCTCGCGTCCGTGGTCGATCTGGTGGCTCTTGCCCGCTTCGTGCTTGTTCACGAGTTCCTCGAAGGACTGATGACCTTCGTACGTTTCGTAGTCGATGCCGTACACGTCGTGACCGTGGAGCGGATCCATGAAGTAGAGCCACGCGTGGTCCGCGGCGTACTGGAGCACGGCCTTCGCGCGGTTGAAGTTATGCCGGTTTTGGGCGAGAAGACCGGTGGAGAGGCCTTTGCCGTCCGCACCGAAGACTTCATTGAACGTGAAACCTTCGCGCTCGATATACTCCTTGAATTCGGATGTCTCCTTCTCGTTGCTCGAACGTGCCTGCTTCTTGAGCGTGTGCTCGATCGGCTGGTAGAAGTTGATATCCTTCGCAAAACGATTCTCCTTCACGCGCTGGTTGGAGAGGTAGTTCTCCTTGATGGCCTCCTTGTAGATCTTGATGATGTTCATGATGTTGAGCGGCGTGATCCAGACGATGCCGCTGTCCGGGCCCCAGACGTTTTTCCGCATCCAGTCCATGATGCCGCTGGATTCCTGACCGGCCATTGCCGCCTGTTCCTGCGGCGTATTGGCTGCTTTCTCGATGCGCTCCGCCATGCGTTCGGTCTGCGTCAGCACTTCGTTTGCGATGTCGAGGAGTGTCTTGCGGTTCTCCGCAAACTTCGCATCGGCAGCTGCGATCTCCTCCTCCGTGCTGTCTTCCGTGAGATTTGCGTACGGATTCGGAGCTTCGGGCAGGCATTCCGCGTGCAGTGCCATCTTGTCGGCCGCACTGAGCGTGCCGCCCTCAAGCTTCTGCTCGGCATCGCGGACACGGCCGATGGTCTTCACGATCAGAAGCGCGTCGTTCTGCTGCTGGCTGACCCACTCCATGTTCTGATCGAGTGCGGCGAACGCTTCCTCTTTCACGGATTGCTCGGCGCCTTCGGATTCGATCCTTGCGCGCAGATCGGGGAAGGTCTGCGAGAGCCCCGTGAGCCTGGTTTGCACCTTCTTGGCGAGTTCGATCGTCGCGGCCGGAGTTTTTACCGTGTTCTTCGCGGCGTCCTCAAGATCGTCTTTCGCTGCCTTCTTTCCGGCATCCGCGTTCGTGTCGAGTGAGTCATCGCTTGCCTCCACGATCTGGCGGCGTTTGGCGAGCTCGGCGAGGCGGTTCTGCGCCGTCACTTCCTTGGAGGATTCGGAGAGGAGTACGCCGACGCCCTTGGCGCCTTCACGGTCACTGCGTGCCTTCACTTCGAGGTAGCGGTCCGTGCGTCCTTCCAGATCGTCCTTGAGCATGGCGAGGAAGCCGGTGTGCGGATGCTCGAACATGCCGCGCAGCACCGTGCAGACTTCCTCCTGAGCTTTGTAGGAGGTTTCCCCTGCGAGTCCCTCGGGGACAGGGTGGCGCGTGCCGGCTGCGTACATTGCGAGTGCCTCACCGACGATCCGCTCGTTCTTCCTGCCGCCTTCGTCGAGGTACTCCGGGTCGATAGCGAAGACGGCTTCGACTGCAGTCTTCAGCTTCTTCCAGTCGGGGTGGCTTTTCAGCGTATTGATCCAGCCGTCGATGTTGAACTTCGTCTCGGCGGCTTTGAGTGCAAGATGCGTGGCTTCGTGTGCCACCGCGCGGTTGGACATCGTCTCTCCGTTCACCGGATCGGCGAAGTCGGCACTCTCGGCGTCGAAGTACATCGTGTTGCCGTAGGAAAAAGCATTGGGGACTCGTGTGTCCTTTCCTGCGGGAACATTGCGGATCTTGCGGTAGAGCTGCTCGAATTCTTCCTTTTTCAGGAACGTCCACTTGATGCCCGTCTCGCGCTCATGCTCGCGCGACTGAACCCGCTGGATGTCCTTGAACAGGAGTCCCTGCAGGAGGTTCATCGCCTGAGACGGATCAAAGGCGGGGGAGAGCTTGAAGTACCGCTCGATGATCGTACTGTTTGCCGTGAAGATGGCGCGGATTTCATCGTCCGTTACCGTCGAAGTGTCGATGTTCCTGATGGCATCCGCGAGGATCGACCGCTCACGTTCCTCACGATTCAGCTCATCGACGATGGACAGGCGAGCGAGCTGGAGTACCTCGTCGAGATCTTTGTTACTCGCGGGAGCCTCCACTTTGCCGAGGTGTTTCTCGATATCGGGGAGATACGTGTCGAGCACGCGGCGCTGATCGTCGGGCTGGATCGCATTGAAGAGAGCGTCGTGGAACTGCTGACGTTCGCTCAGGACGAATCCGACCCCTGTGGGCACATCGTCCTTGTGCTCCCGTGCGTCGTCCGGCCTCTGTTCCGGCGTTGGCGCGGCAGGCGGTACAGCTGCAAACGAAAGGAGGCGCTCTTCCCTTTCGGGTGAGTGCTGGAGTGCGAGGCGCGCAATGTGGAACCTGCGCAGCATCTAGATTTTACAGAATCGAATAATGGCGTCAAGTAATCTTTCTCTCCGGTCCGCGACCTGAGGAAGAAACTGACCGAGGATGTCGCGGACGTGGTACGGGTCCTGCGCACCGGTCTGAATGACGATCTCGGCGCGGGATTTCTTCGCGGGGCCGATGTGGAGCTCGTGGTAGCCGGGGCCGGCGAGAATCCAGAACTCACTGAGCTCGCCCCAGACGAAGAGGCGACTGTCGAATTCCACGCCGAGTTCCGTAATACGGATCGTGTGCTTGGCATGCGCCTGATTCCGGACGAGGTAGTAGAGCGCCGGAATGAACGCGAAGACGAGTGATGTGCTCCATGCACCGGAGAAAATTCCGTACACGACCATGACGGCGCAGAACGTTCCTCCGAACATGTACCATCGGTCACTGCGCTCATGGTCCGGGCGGACCTGAGCCTGCCACTCGAGAATGGTGGTGTTATTTGTGTTCATAAATCCTCTTATTCTAGCACAAAACGGGCTTTTACGGTTTCCGGATACATTGATAAAACAGAGAAATATTGTCTTCAAAAACTGCCACGAAGCCCCTCAGAATCTTCGCAAAACCGCTATCCGAGTGCCGCGACGATGGCTACGACGAATTCGGTCCCCGCCGTCTTGAGCGCTTTGGCGCACTCGTCGAGCGTCGCTCCGGTGGTGCAGAGGTCGTCCACGAGGATGACGAACGGGGGAGCTTTCCCTCTTCCCGCGAACCGGAAGGCTCCTTCGAGTGCCGTGAGTCGTTCCTCCCGTTGGCGCGTCGACTGATGACCGGTCGGACGGATCCTCCGGAGCAGATCTGCCATTCTCCATGCCGTCCGTTTGCTGATCACGCTGCCGAGCAGCTCCGCCTGATTGAAGCCGCGCTCGTACCTCCTCGACCAGTGCAGCGGTACCGCGCAGAGCACGGGAGTCGTGTCCTGCAGAAACTTCGGAGGCAGCAGGAGTCCGTGGGTCGCATCCGCCATCCAGTGCCCGAGGTCTTCACCGAGCGGTGTGATCCGGCGGAACTTGAACGTGAGGATCGCCTTCCGGAGGAGAGGGGACTGGTCGTAGCTCCCCGCCGCGATCACGGCATCGATGGAAGAGAGCCCGCGCCGTCTGAGTTCATCCTTTCCGAGCAGGGTGGGCGTGATGCGAATGCGCCTGCGTTCCTCGTCCGTGATCCACGCGCCTTCCTCACCGCCGAGTGAGCGGCGCGGGAAGAGGAAGTCTAAAAGCACGTTCCACATGGTCAGGGAGTCTACTCTACGGTTGATTTTCCGGAAGCTTCCACCTAGGATTTGTTGGCTTTCAGATCATTCATTCCGTCTTCAGACAGGGCAATTAGCTCAGCTGGTTAGAGCGCCACATTGACATTGTGGAGGTCACAAGTTCGAATCTTGTATTGCCCACCATCTCCAAAAAAACCTGACACACCGACATTCCCTACTCTTTCATTTTCCATGCAACCCGAAGTGGGTGTGGAAAACTTTTTTGATATCCACACCTCTGGTAGGTTCACCTCCTGCCTGCAGTTTCGGCGGATGCTCTCCCCCTTCCCCATGACCATCCTCATCTCGGTTCTCGCGTTCGTTCTTCTGCTGACAATTCTCATTATCATCCATGAAGCCGGTCACTACAGCATGGCCAAGATCTTCGGCGTGGATGTCGAGGAATTCGGCTTCGGTCTGCCGCCGAGGGCGAAGACCCTCTTCGTCCGTAAGGGTACGATCTTCTCGCTGAACTGGGTGCCGTTCGGCGGATTCGTCCGTTTGAAGGGCGAGAATGAGATCAACGTGGAAAAGCGCTTCGAGAAGGGGAGTTTTGCCTCTGCGTCGTACTTCGCGCGCATCATGATCCTCACCGGAGGTGTCCTCATGAACTTCATCCTCGCGTTCACGCTCCTCACGGTCGGTTTCTCGGTCGGGCGCTGGGTGCCGAACTTCTACTCGTCCATCGAGGAGCTCAAGGCCGCAGCAGTGGCGGGGGAGATCTATCTCGAGACGGGCGTGTATATCACGGACGTTCTCCCCGGCAGCCCTGCAGCCAAGGCTGGCATCGTGAAGGATACGGCGATCGAGTCGGTCGACGGCGTGGTCGTGGCGGAGCCGCAGGATGTCATCGCGATCCAGCAGGGCAAGTCCCGCGTGAAGTACCAGCTCCTTGAGGGCGAAGAGCGGAAGCAGCGTACGGTGGAGGTGAACTTGGTCGACGGGAAGTCGGGTATCGCCATCTCGCCCTTCGCTGCCAAGCTCTCCGCGCCCAAGCGTTCCATTCTGAAGGCGGTCGAACTCGCCGGGCGCGAGACCCTCTTCATGACCGTCCAGACGGTGAAAGGCATCACGAACCTGATCTCCTCGCTCGCAACGCGCGCACACGTTCCTGAGGGCATCACGGGCATCGTCGGTATCGCGGTACTGACGTACAGCTCGGTGCAGGAAGGCCTCATGACGTATCTGCGCCTCGTCGCGCTCCTCAGCCTCAGTCTTGCGATCCTCAACGTGCTGCCGCTGCCCGCTCTCGACGGAGGACGTCTCCTCTTTGTCATTGTCGAAATGATCATCCGCCGTCCGCTCAATCAGCAGTTCGAGCTCATCACGAACGCCATCGGATTCTTCCTCCTCATCGGTCTCATCATCATCATCACGTTCAACGACGTCATTCACCTGTTCTAGTTTTTCATGACTTCGTCCGTCGATCTCCATCTCTGGCAGCAGGTTCTTGAGCTCCTTCAGCCCCAGCTCGCACGCGGTCAGTTCATCACGTGGTTCAAGGATACGACGGTGCTCGGACGGGAGAACAGCACGGTGATCATCGGGCTTCCGCTGCCGATGTTTCTCAACTGGCATCTCGAGCACTACCGCACGATGACGCTCGCGTCACTCCGTCAGATTGATCCGACGATCGATCAGGTCATCTATCAGGTGGACATCGGTCTCAAGGACGACACGACCCGTACGCTCAAGATCCTAGACGCGTTCCCGGAGAAGAAGAGCCGCAAAGTGCCGGGAAGAGCTGAAGTCAGGCTTCCGGAGGGTCTCATCAGCAAGATTCTCAATCCGCGCTACAGCCTCGAGAACTTCGTCGTGGGACCGAACAACCGTCTCGCGCACGCCGCGTGCTGTGCGGTAGCCGGTCAGCCGGGCGGCAAGTACAACCCGCTCTTCATCTACGGCGGCGTCGGGCTCGGCAAGACGCATCTTCTGCAGGCGACGGGCAATGCGATCCTCCGGCAGATCCCGAATTCCACCATTCTCTACACAACGACCGAGGACTTCACGAATCAGGTCATCGAGGCGATCCAGCACCAGAAGATGGAGCAGTTCCGGAGGAAGTATCGCGAGGTGGACGTGCTCATCATCGATGATGTGCAGTTCCTCGCCAACAAAGAGCGCACGCAGGAGGAGCTCTTCCATACGTTCAACACACTCACCGAGGAGCGCAAACAGATCATCATCAGCTCGGACAGACCTCCGCGCGAGCTCAACATGCTCCAGGACCGCCTCGTCTCGCGCTTCGAGCGCGGCATGATCGCCGATGTCGGTGCACCGGATTACGAGACGCGCCATGCCATCCTCTCCGAGAAGACGAAAGAGTACGGGCTCATCCTTGATCAGAAAGTCCTCGCGTACATCGCCGAGCACGCCACGAAGAGCGTGCGGCAGCTCGAGGGCATTCTCATGCAGGCGGTGGCGCAGTACGAGCTGGAGCACTGCGTCCCCACGCTCAAGTCCATCAGCGACATCATGCGCAAGCTCTGTGACGATCCGGCGGAGCGGGAGGCAGAGAGGAGTGTCGGATTCGACGCCATCCCCAAGCAGGCGGCGACGTTCCACGATCTCCTCGAGGGTGTGAGCCGTTACTACTCGGTGTCCGTGAACGACATGCTCGGCGACTCACGCGTGCGGGAGATCCTCATGCCCCGCCAGATCGCCATGTACCTCGGCAAGAAGTTCCTCCGCATGAGCTTCGTCCGCCTCGGCGAGTCGTTCAGCAACCGCGATCATACGACGGTCATGCATGCGGTCGGCAAGATCGAGAAGAAGATGGAGGAGGACGCACAGCTGCTCCGTGAGATCCGGACGATCGAGAGAGAGGTCGGATTGGCTGCCTGATCCGTTGGCTTCCATCCAAAGAGGATCCGGGATGCTTCATCGATAGGGGAGAGTACGACTTCTGAGTGAAGCCGGATTCGCGTCCCGCGTGATCTCTGGTACTCTCTTTTCCGTATGGCACCCAACCCCGCCACCGAACCGGACCAGCTCTACAAGATCCGTCACTCGCTCGCGCACGCACTCGCGCAGGCCGTGACCAAGCTCTGGCCGGGCACACAGATCACCATCGGTCCGCCGATCGAGACGGGCTGCTATTACGATTTCCTCTTCCCGCAGCCCATTTCCACGGATGATTTCGGCAAGATCGAGAAGGAGATGCGCAAGATCATCAATCAGGGCCAGACGTTCCGCTGCGAGACGCTCGGTGTCGCCGATGCCAAGAAGTTCTGGCGCGAGCAGAAGCAGAAGTTCAAGGTCGAGCTCATCGAGGACCTCGAGAAGAACGAGAAAGTGACGGAGGTCACGCACTACGTGAACGTGGGACCCAAGGGCGAGGACACCTTCACCGATCTCTGTCGTGGCGGACACGTGGAGAACATGAAGGAGATCGATGCAGGCGCATTCAAGATCATGACGATGGCCGGTGCGTACTGGAGAGGGGACGAGAAGCGCGAGCAGCTCACCCGTCTCTACGTCGCGGCGTTCGCGACGGCGCCGGAACTGGAGAGCTACCTCAAGATGATGGAGGAGGCCAAGCGCCGCGATCACCGTCGGCTCGGCAAGGAGCTGGATCTCTTCACGTTCAGCGAGCTTGTCGGCCCCGGACTCGTGCTCTGGACGCCGCGCGGCACACTCCTCAGGAACCTCCTCGACGAATGTCTCTGGGAGATGCGCAAGGCGAAGGGTTACCAGCGCGTCTGCATCCCGCACGTGACGAAGAAGGAGCTCTACGAGACGAGCGGCCACTGGGCGAAATTCAGCAACGAACTCTTCCGCATCACGACGCGCGAGGGTCACGAGTTCGCGATGAAGCCGATGAACTGCCCGCACCACACGCAGATCTACGCCTGCCAGAAGCGCAGCTACCGCGACCTGCCCCAGCGTTACGCCGAGACGACCACGTGTTACCGCGACGAGCAGACGGGCGAGCTTCACGGACTCTCGCGCGTCAGAGGCTTCACGCAGGATGACGGACACGTGTTCTGCCGTGAGATTCAGGTGAAGCAGGAGATCCTCAACCTCTGGGAAATCGTCGATGCCTTCTACGAGCTTGTGGGCTTCGGCAAGCTGAAAGTCCGTCTCTCGCTCCATGACCCGAAGGCGCCGGAGAAGTACCTCGGCACGCCCGAAATGTGGAAGCGCGCAGAGCAGTCGCTCAGGGAGCTCGCGGTGGACCGCAAGGCTGACTTCTTCGAGTCTGTCGGTGAGGCCGCGTTCTACGGACCCAAAGTCGACTTCATGACGAAGGACTCGATCGGACGCGAGTGGCAGGTGGCTACGATCCAGCTCGATATCAATATGCCCGAGCGCTTCGATCTCTCGTGCGTGAACGAAGAAGGCAAGGATGAGCGCATCGTCATGATCCACGCTGCGATCATGGGCAGTATCGAGCGCTTCCTCTCCATCTACATCGAGCACGTTGCGGGGCTCTTCCCGCTTTGGCTTGCGCCCGATCAGGTGGGGCTCATTCCCGTCTCCGCAGCGCACGAGGAGTACGCGAGAGCGCTCGAGAAGGATCTGCGCGCCAAGGGCGTGCGCACGCGGTACTTCGGTCATGAAGACTCTCTCGGCAAGCGCATCCGTGAAGGCGAGACGCAGAAGATCCCGTATCTCCTCGTCATGGGTGACCGCGAGGTGACCGAGAAGACGGTGACGGTCAGAAACGTGAAAACGAAGAAGCAGGTCCCCGTTCCCGTCACTGAATTCACGGACAAGCTCATGAGCGACATCTCAGGAAGAGCGCTCGAGGCGTCGATCGGTTAGTTTCTGGATGACAGAGCGACTTTGAGTCCGAGTGCCATGAGGAGCCCGCCCATGACGCGTTCGGCGATGCTCTGCGTCCGTGCGAAGCGCTTCTTGATCGCAGAGACAGAGAGAACGGAGGCGATGAAGCCGAACCAGACGAATGTCGCGGCGCACATGTAGATCCCGTAGAAGAGCTGGATGCCGATCGGCGTTGTCTGATCGATGACCTGCGTGAACACGGCGAGGAAGAAGAGGCTGGCCTTCGGGTTCAGTGCATTCGTGAGGAAGCCGATGCGGATGGCCTTGAAGGCGGGGAGATCCTTTGCCACGTGATGAATCGATTGCTCAGCTTTGACGGGGGACTTGTCCGTCAGGGCATGCCAGCCGATATAGAGGAGGTATGCCGCGCCGAGGTACTTGATCGTATTGAAGAGCACGATGGATTTGGAGATCACGAGTCCGATGCCGAGGAGGCAGTACGCGACATGCACGAGGATGCCGAGTGCCACGCCCAGCGAGGTCCACACGCCGGTCTTGCGTGAGTACATCAGCGCCGAGCGCGTCACGATGAGAAAATCGGGCCCCGGGCTCATGACGCCGAGGAGGTGGACGAGCGCGACGGTCAGGAATGCGGACATGGGTGGATTGTACAGCAGTCTTGTCTCCGGACATTCTTTTCCTCCTCTGCTCTCTGGTATCCTTTCTCTGATGTTCGAAGCGTTTCAGTTCGGCCCCGCCACGATCTGGCTCCGTCTCATGTTCCTCCTCGTCGCCGTGTGGATGTCGACGGAGTTCTTCTTCCGTCTGTCCACGTCTGCAGGACTCGGGCTCCAGAGCGTGAAGGATGACGGCAAGTGGCACCTCCTCGCATTCCTTCTCTGCGGACGACTCCTCGCGGTTGTCGGCAACTACGAGTCGTACGTCCGTGATCTGCTGCGCATCTTCATCTTCTGGGACGGCGGATTCAGCTTCCTCGGCGGTGCGATCGGCGTCGGACTCGTGCTCTTCTGGTCGACGCGTAACCAGCGCACCACGTTCCTCCAGTGGCTCGATGTCCTCTTCCCCGCTACGACCTTCGGACTCGCGTTCGACTGGTTCGGAATGTTTCTCTCCGCGCAGGCGTACGGAAAGCCGACGAACGTTCCATGGGGAGTCGTGATGGATACGTTCAACGTGCGCTACACCGTGCCGATCCATCCGGTGCAGCTCTACTACGCGATCTTCTACCTCACACTCACCTTTGTTCTCCTCCTCATCCGCAAGCACTCCAAGCGCGCGGGCGCCGAGACGCTCTGCGGGATCATCGCTGCGACGTCGGCGGTCTTCCTCTTCGAATTCTTCCGGGGAGACTTCAGCATTCCTGTGTTTGCGGTGCTCACCGACTTCGTGTTCCTCGCGTGTCTCTTCGGGAGTCTCGGCGTGCTCGCAGTCGTGGAACACAAGCTCACCGAACGAGCGAACTTGATCTACGGGTCACTCGTCGCGGTGCTCACGATCGCGTACGTCATCGTGCGACCGTGGATCGACTTGCCACAGTATCAGCTTCGTTTCAGTCAGGTGCTTTCCATTCTTGCTCTGCTCTCCACCGTTGTGTACGTTACAGTCCATCGTCGGAAGTATCCGCACCTTTAATACGTTTCCCCGCATCCATCGTGGACTTATTTTCCTCCGTGTTTGAGAACGCCTCGGCGTTCCTCGCCTCTGACCCGAGCGTGCTTGGCATGCAGATCGCTGTGACCTCGCTCGCATTCCTCGTCGTGTACCTCATTCTCTTCGTGACGAGGGACATCATCCTCCGCACACACTCCTTCCTCTATCAGGTGTTGTGCATCCTCATCACGGCGCTTTTGCCCGTGGCAGGATTCTTCATCTACCTCCTCATCCGTCCGTCGACCACGCTCTTCGAGCGTGCTCTCGATCACAAGACCGGACTCCTCCTCGCGAGGATGCAGGGCGGTAAGAAGCCCGAGCAGAAGCACGAGAAAGTCGCGAAGAAGGCGTAGTCCGTTTGCCTTCCGCACCTGAAACGATTATTCTCCGCGCGCTATGAACTACCTCTCCTATTGGCTTTGGCCGAATCCGGCCGGCTGGCATTACACAGACCCGAAAGTGATGATGCTCCTTGGGGCATGCCTTGCACTCGTCGTTCTGTCCTTCGCAGTCGGATACTGGAGGAAGTTTCTCAAGAACCCGATGACGAAGACGCTCTCGGCCAGTTGGGGCAAGGCGCTCTTCTGGTTCGGTCTCACGGGAATCTTCTTTGTGGTCTCTCGCGTCGAGACGATCCAGTTTGTGTCCATGCGCGCCCTCTGGCTTGTGTGGGCCTTCTTTGCCGCTCTCTTCCTCGTCTTCCAGATCCTCAACTTCCGCCGCCGCCACTACACGGTTCTCGAGCGGACGAAGGTCGTCGACGAACGTGACCGCTATTTGCCGAAGCGCAAGAACTAGGCACAAACGCCCTCTGGAGACTTCATGGATGTTTAGTCGGCTTTACTATTGACAGAGGTGGGGTGTTACAGGAAAATCTCCCTTCCTGTGCCCCTGAAACACCACACAGAGACGGCGTACATGTTGTTCCTTGGTCTCGCCATGTGCGTGACCGGGTTCCTCCTTGCATTGCTTCCGAGTTTTCCGACTGCGCTTCCGTACTGGGTCGGCATCACGATCCTGACACTCGTGTACCCCGGTGTTCTCGCTCGCACCTTCAAGGAGAACCGTGCTGACTACGAGTTCCGCATGCTCCATTGGTTTCCCTTTGCGATGACACTCCTCTGGGTCGCACTCCAGTTCCTCGCCCCGCGCGCCAAGTTCCTCTACATCCTCCAGCTTGGATTCTTCTTCCTCTGGTCACTTCCGCTCGTGGCGCTCGGTATCGCGTTCCTCATTCTCTTCTCCGTGCACGTCATCCGCAGGAGCAGGGTCCGGATTCTCTTCCTCTCGCTCTTCCTCGTCCTTTTCACGGTCGGCGCAGTGGCGTCAGAGGCCATGGGCTTCGATGCCGAGCTGCAGGCCACGATCTACCCGGCGCATCCGAAGATGATGGCGACGGTGAGGCGTGCGGCATCCGATCTCCGTTCTGCCGTCGCGACCCTCACGGGCACGGCAGGGGTCACCGCAACCACCAGCAGTGCCAGTTCCTCCCTGAAGAGCAGCACGTCGTCTTCTGTCAGATCCATGATCGCGGCAGTGTCTTCCAGGAACACGTCCTCGCTTTCGTCCGCGAAGCCGACCAAGCTGCCGGAGTCCGGCCCGGAGTCTGCCGGTATGCTCGGCGCGACGCTCCTTGCCATGTACATGGGAACGGTGCACTTCCGTGCTCGCAAGCGCGTATAGTCCTCCCATGAAGAAGCTGCTGACCATCGGTGCCGTCGTCTTCTTCGTGTTCGCGGTGGCCGTCACTCCCCGCGCACTGTCGTATATCGAGCGCCAACGGAAGATTGCCGAGCTTGGACGCGTCCACATTCCTCCGCCTTCTTCGGCATCGTCTTCCACGGTACCCGCTTCCTCTCTCGCGTCGTCTTTTTCTGCACGTTCGGTGAATCTGGACGTTCCCTTCACGCCGCAGGCGCCGCTTGCGAACTGGGATGAGCTTCACGGGGAAGCGTGCGAAGAGGCGAGCGTGCTCATGGCCGTTCGATACTTCCAGAAGAAGCCGATCGGTTTGCCGGAGGATGCGGACATCGCGATCATGGAGCTCGTGGCCAACAACACTGCTCTCGGGTTTCCGGTGGATGACACGGCCGAGGAGGTCGCCGTCCTCATCCGTCACGAGGATCCCTCCCTCACCGCAGTCGTTTGGGAAGACCCCACCGTCGATCAGATGACAGAGGCTCTCCTCGCAGGCAAGCTCGTGATCGTGCCCGCCGCAGGAAGACAGCTCGGCAACCCGTTCTACACCGCTCCCGGTCCCGTCTACCACATGCTCGTCATCAAGGGATTCACGGAGGATGGGTACTTCATCACGAACGATCCGGGTACGAAGCGCGGCAAGGATTACGTCTACCGATTCGATGTCCTTATGAATGCCATCCACGACTGGAACGGCGGAAAGGTTGAGACCGGAGCGAGGCGCGTCATCGTCGTCTCACGCTAGAGAAGTGTGATGCTCTCGCGGAGTGGGGAAGGATTGAGTATCGTTCCGTGCAGAGCTAGAATCCCCGCGACATTTTTTCCTCCACATCTCATGCTCAGCATCACCTCGCTCCGCGCACGCCAGATTCTCGATTCCCGCGGTAACCCCACGCTCGAAGCAGACTGCGTCCTCTCGGACGGCTCCTTCGGACGCGCGGCGGTTCCCTCCGGCGCATCGACCGGCACGCACGAAGCGGTGGAGCTGCGCGACGGTGACAAGAAGGTGTACCAAGGCAAGTCCGTCCTCAAGGCCGTTGCCAATGTGAACGGAGCGATCGCGGATGCGCTGAGGGGCAAGGATGCGGCTGATCAGCGTGCGATCGACAAGGTCATGCTCGATCTCGACGGCACCCCGAACAAGTCCAAGCTCGGTGCCAATGCGATTCTCGGTGTCTCCCTCGCCGTTGCACGCGCACGCGCGGTCTCCGAGAAGCAGTCGCTCTGGAAGTCTCTCGCTTCCCAGTTCGGTGTGAAGAACCCGACGAAGCTCCCCGTCCCGATGATGAACGTCATCAATGGCGGTGCGCACGCGGACTCCGGTCTCAGCTTTCAGGAGTGCATGATCGTTCCGACGGATTTCCCCTCGTTCTCCGAGGCGCTGCGCGCCGGCTCCGAGATCTTCCACACGCTCAAAGCCATCCTGAAGAAGCTCGGTCACGTGACCGCGGTCGGTGACGAAGGCGGTTTCGCGCCTCACGTGAAGGATTCCAACGAAGCACTCACGGTGCTCATGCAGGCGATCGAGCAGGCAGGCTACAAGGGCAAGGTGCAGCTCGCACTCGACTGCGCGGCGTCCGAGTACCACAAGAACGGCGTCTACACGGTCGACGGCAAGACGATGAATTCCGCGGAACTCGCTGATTTCTACGGCACGCTCCTCGCCAAATTCCCGATTGTGAGCATCGAGGACAGCCACGCCGAGGACGACTGGGACGGTTTCGCACTCATGCAGAAGAAGTTCGGCAAGGACGTGCAGCTCGTCGGTGACGATCTCTTCGTCACGAACACCATCCGCGTGAAGCAGGGGATCGAAAAGCAGGTGGCGAACGCCGTGCTCATCAAAGTGAACCAGATCGGAAGCCTCAGCGAGACCGTCGATACGATCCAGATGTGCCAGAAGGCCGGATGGAACGCCGTGACGAGTCACCGCTCCGGCGAGACGGAGGACAGCTTCATTGCCGACCTCGCCGTAGGACTTGCCACCGGACAGATCAAGACCGGTTCGCTCTCCCGCACCGACCGCGTGTGCAAGTACAACGAGCTCCTGAGAATCGAGGAAGAGTTGGGGGGCAAGGCCGAGTACGTCTCGCCGTTTTAGGCGGACGTCACTTTGTGCACCCTGATCTTTCGGCATCCTGATGCCGTGCATTCTGTGTAGTGAGGTTTGGCGATGTGCGATCCGTTGTCTGCGCCGTGCGCTTCGACAATGATGCGCCATCTTCTATGCGCCCCCCGAACCCCTTTGAGGTCTGTACCGACGATCTTCTGCCCGATGTGCAGGAGTACGGCGGCAAGTTCGGACCTCTCGAGAATCTCCGCCGCAGACCCGAGTTCCAGTCGCACCTTCTTCCGACCGAGTACGTGATGCCGGGCGAGTTCTTTCAGGGAGATTCGTCTTTCGATCGCCCGTATGTCCGTGCGAGCCACCCGATCGACATCCGCGACATGGTCGGTGTCCTCGAGACGCTCCCCGCGGAGTCGCGCAGCAATGCTCACGTGAATGCCATCGTGGATCAGATCAGGCGGCAGGCAACCAGCCGCGATGTCATTGGTTTCGCCAACTACACGGCGACTCCGACGATGTACAACCCCGACGATGTCGTCCTTGGCGTCCAGCCGTACGTCTCGGGCATGCGTGCATCCATTCTCCGTCATCCCAACCGCGCAGCGGGTGACGATGAATTCGTCATCTCGTGGTTCAGGAACGCGCCGCGCAGGAGTACCGACCGTCTCGCGAGCGGGCTCGAGATCAATTCGTCGACCGTCGACATCGCCGGACGCATCCGTCACCAACTCGGAGACACGCTCAGCATCCCGCTCCAGAAGAACATGTCTCCGGAGCAACTCATCGATCTGTACCTCCGCGTCGAACGGACCGGCCTCATGCGTGACGACCGCGTCTTCCTCATGGAGGCCGTGGGCGATGAGAACGACCTCTCGCGAGCGCCCTACGTCTGCCAGCTCCGCGACTTCAAACAGATGGAGCACGCCGACTGGCGTATCGATGCATCCAAGTACTCGCTCGAGACACCCAAGCTCGTGTTCGGCGTCACGCCGGAGCAGGGGATCAGGCTCACCGTTCAGCAGTCACCGGATTGTCTGGATAAGGACGGCAGGCCTCTTCCGTCTCTCGACAAGCCTTGGGCACTGCTCAAGACCATTCACAAAGGAGAACCGCCGCTCAAGTTCCAGCCCGAAGGGATGGAGGCGTACTTCGCCGGGTTCCGCTTCGGCAGCGGCATGGCGAGTCTTGCCCATATGCAGGAGCGCCTCGCAGCCATCGCCAATGTCACCGTGTTCGAGGATCGTCAGAAGCCGTTCCGTGATCCGCTGTCGAGAGGTACGGACTCGCAGTACTACAATCCGAGGACCGACATGGACTTCTCCCGGCGCATGGTTGCCGCGATGGCAAAGGATGAAGACTTCCCCGGTCGTACGCTGGAGTTTGCGGACGGCAACAAGCTGAGCGTCGTGCGCGGCATGACGGGACTCGCCGCTCAGGATACGAATCATCAGGACGATGTACTCGAGCTTCTGGAAAGTGTCCGCGGCTCTACCTTCGACGTGATCCTGAAGAGTGACGGGTACACGGCGACGATCAGAGAAGCAGCTACCCGAGCGCCTGTGATTCGTTCCGTAGAAGAGGAGTTGGTTTCGTAATTGTGGTCGGGATGCAGGGACTCGAACCCTGGGTCTCCAGACCCCCAGCCTGGCGCTTTACCAACTAAGCTACATCCCGATTGCGGGCATGGTAGCCGTTTCCACTGTCCTTCTCCAGGCATTCAGCTTTCCATTGATCTGGCGCGGAGTAGCTGTTTGGGCATATACTCACACCCTTTTTCCCATTACTTGACAGTATTAACACTTGATATTCTGGTAATATTATGAGATAATAATACGATAACTTGTCCATGGCCCTCAGCCCCTCTGAAATCCTGCCGGCAACCAAAGCGATCGAACAGGCGCAGCGCATCCTGATCATCCCGCACGCGAACGTCGATCCCGACGGTCTCAGCTCTGCTCTGGCCTGCTATTCCATCTTCCGATCCATCGGGAAGGACTGCACGGTCATCTGTCCGGATACGCTTCCCGACTCTCTCAAGTTCCTCCCGGGGTACGAACACCTCACGACGGACATCGCCTCCGAGCAGGAGTTCATCATCACACTCGATTGCAGTGACGGCGTGGAGATCGACAAGCTCCGCTATACCGTCGAGGACAATAAGGTGAATATCATCGTGGTGCCGAAGAAGGGGAGGATCCACCCGAAGAACCTGACGACCATGGAGGCGGGCGGCTCGTACGATTTGATCGTCGTCGTCGACTCCGCCGAGCTGAGTCTGCTCGGCACCTTCTACAGTGACAACGTCGCACTCTTCACCGAGACGCCGATCCTCAACGTCGATCACCACATCAGCAACACGCGCTTCGGACAGCTCCAGCTCATCGATCCGACCTGCGCGAGTGCAACCGAAGTCCTCTACGTCTGGTTCAATGCGCACCCGAAGTGGAAGGAGCTCCTCTCCGCGGATATCGCGACGCTGCTCCTCACCGGACTCATCACGGACACGCGCAGTTTCCAG
>CAZDRX010000013.1:14008-36499 GCA_964508225.1 uncultured Candidatus Peribacteria bacterium | reverse complement strand
GATACCGGTCTTCACGATGAGCGTTCCGGAGATGGAGGCGGAGCGGCTGATCGTGAGATTCGAACCCGAGAGCGTGCCACGAGTCGTGAGATTTCTGACGACGAGAAGTGCTCCGGAGACAGAGGAGTTACCGGAGACAATGAGACGTGAACCGGAGATCGTGTTGCGGACATTGAGGCCGAGAGTCAGCGGATTACCGCCCGTAAGATCGATCACGAGAGCGCCCGTCATCGTGTCGCCGCTCTGATTCACGAAGATGTTCGCAGCTGTGGAATACTCGAGACCGGACGCAGCAGTGAGGTCATCCTGACAGCTGAACTTGCCGGTCGTGACGTTGTACGTGAGCTTCTTCGCGCTCGAGCTGCAGTCTCCAAGGTTGGCACCGTAGAACGTGGAGCCCGAGAGAGAGCCCTTGCTGGCGATACCGGTCTTCACGAGGAGCGCACCGGAGATGGTGGCGCTGCGCTGGACCGTAAGGAAGTTTCCGGAGAGGGCACCGCGCGTTCTGATATTTCCAATGGAGAGAACCGAGCCGGACACGAGAGCGTTATTCGTGATGACAAGGTTCGAACCGGAGATCGTGCCATGGACTTCGAGTCTCGCAGTCGGCGTGAGGACATTGATACCGACGTTACCGTTGCTATCGATGGTGAGCTTTCTTGCTGTCGACCGGGCAATGCTGAAGGATCCATCGGTCAGACCCTGAAGATCCCATGTCTCGCCCGTTGTGCCATCCGCGAGCTTCACAAAGGCATTGTTGCCTGCACCCTGAGCTTGAACGAGGAGTGTGGAATTCGCACCGCCATTGCCGGCGACCGTGAGTTTCGCCGTCGGATTGTTCGTACCGATTCCGACGTAACCGATTTGGCTCAAAGCTGAGATCAACGGTGTCGTTGAGCCGCCGGATCCGCTGATGTAGAGGCTACGACCGGACATCGCACCGAGGACGTTCAGGAGAGCACCCGTGTAGTAACCGCCTGACTTGGTGATCTTCAGAATGCCCGTCATCGTGTCACCGCTCTTCTTCACGTAACGTGCGTCGGCGATCGTAAGCACGTTGCCGGTAGAGAAGGTGCCGGCAGCCGAGATCGTACCGCACTCGAACTTGTCCGTGGTGCTGTTGTAGAGAAGCTTCTGCGTGGCGCCGTTGCAGGAGCCGAGTCCGAAGCCGTCGATCGTGGAGCCCGAGACGGAGCCCTTGCTCGTGATACCGGTCTTCACGATGAGCGTTCCGGAGATGGAGGCGGAGCGGGAAACCGTGAGGTTGTAACCGGAAAGGGTGCCGCGGGTCGTGATGTTGCCGACGGCGAGAATGGCACCTGTGAAGTTACCGTTGCCGGAGATCGTGAGTCTGGAGCCGGAGATGGTACCTACGACATCGAGCTTTGCCTTCGGGCTCACCGTGCCGATACCGACATTCGTCTCGTCGATGGTCATGCGGAAGTTGCTTGTTCCGTTGCTCCTCGTCACAAACTGGAGCTTGGAGCTGTCCGTGCCCGCTGCCGCACTCTTGATCTCGGCACCGATCTGTCCATAACTGATGAGCGTGTTGCTGGAGTCGAGAGCACGGAGAGCGAACGTCACCGTATCGGCAGCCGTCTTCGCATCCGTGACGACCTCGAGCGCTCCGGCTGCACCGATACCATTGACGTTCTTGCGCTCGAAGCGGGCATACGGAGCGGTGCCGCCGCTTCCCACAAAGTGGAACTGGGCGACCGGACTGCCTGTTCCGAAGCCGACACGACCCGTGGTCACATTCGTGGCGATGAGCGGGCGGAGACCTGAGCCCGTACCGGCCACCCAGAGCGAACGGCCGGACATGCCGCCGAGGACGTTCAGAAGAGCACCTGTGTAGGATCCTCCCTGCTTGGTGATTTTCAGAATGCCCGTCATCGTGTCGCCGCTCTTCTTCACGTAGCGTGCATCACCGATGGTGAGGACGTTGCCTGTGCCAAGACTGCCGGCAGCTCCGGCATCGGTGCCACATTCGAACTTCTGCGTGCTGTAGTTGTACAGGAGCTTCTGCGTCGTGCCGTTACAGCTGCCGAGATTGAAGCCGGCGATCGTGGAGCCCGAGAGATAGCCCTTGCTCGTGATGCCAGTCTTCACGATGAGCGTTCCGGAGATGGAGGCGGAGCGGGAGACCGTGAGGTTGTAACCGGAGAGTGTGCCCTTCGTGCTGATGTTTCCGACGACGAGAAGTGCACCCGTGATGTTCGCATTGGCGGAGATGCTGAGGCGCGCACCGGAGATGGTGCCGACAACATCGAGCTTGGCGTCAGGGTTGGTCGTGCCGATACCGACGAGACCTCCGATCATGGTCATGAGGGAGGAATTGTTGACCGAGAAGTTCATACTCTCGGTGGCATGGTTGTAATTGATCTGCCCGATGTTGATGTCATCCGTGTCACCGAAGTTCAGGGCAGCTGTCCCGCCATTGCCACTGAGGAGCTGCAATACAGCGGTCGCGCCGGCTGACCCAGTCGCCTCAAACATACCGACGGTACCCGAATCGAGTGTCGGGAGCGTGCCTGCGGTGGTCTTCACGACGTGAAGGATTGCCGAAGGCGTAGCAATACCGATACCGACTTTGCCGAGCGCACTGGATGCGTGGATGAGCGGAGCCGTAGATCCGCCGGAGCCGCTGACATAGAGCGAGCGACCGGACATGCCACCGAGGACGTTCAGGAGAGCACCCGTGTAGTAACCGCCTGACTTGGTGATCTTCAGAATGCCCGTCATCGTGTCGCCGGACTGGTTCACGTAACGACTGTCGCCGATGGTGAGGACGTTACCCGTAGAGAAGGTGCCGGCAGCCGAGATCGTGCCGCACTCGAACTTGTCCGTGGTGCTGTTGTAGAGGAGTTTCTGCGTGGCACCGTTGCAGGAACCGAGTCCGAAGCCGTCGATCGTGGAGCCCGAGACGGAGCCCTTGCTCGTGATGCCAGTCTTCACGATGAGCGTGCCGGAGATGGAGGCGGAGCGGGAAACCGTGAGGTTGTAACCGGAGAGGGTGCTCGTCGTACTGACGTTACCTCCGACCACGACAAGCGAACCCGAGATATTGGCGTTCTTCGAGATCACGAGATGCGTACCCGAGATCGTGCCACGGACATCGAGCTTGGCCTTCGGGGTGTTCGTTCCGATACCCACAAAACCGGTACTCAGCACCACGAGTTCATCCGTGTCGTTATTGTTCACGTCGATGGCGAAGCTCTGAGCGGATCCGTTGTAGTGGAGCGCCGTATCGTTGCCGTCGCCCCCGAGGTAAATCGTGCCGCCGGAAAGGTAGAGAGACCTCCAGCGCTTCGTGGACGAACCAAGGTCGAACTTGTTGTTGAGAGCTGGCAGGAGATGTCCGGAGAGGTTGAGGACCGAACCCGTGGAGCGGAAGAGCGCGACATCGAAGTTGCCGTTGTAACCGAAGAGAATGTGCGGCGCCATGCCGGCACCCGTGACGGAACCGGAGCTGTTCTCGAGAACGAGCACGGGGACGCTGCGGCCGCGGTTCTTCAGGTAGGCGCCCGTGGAGTTGGAGAACTGCTCGAGGACGAAGGCGCCGGAACCGATCGCACGGCGCTGCTCGACGGCGAGCGTACCGCTGGAGGAGACGCCGTTACTTCCGAAGAGATGGGCTCCGGAAGCGACACCGAGGACGTTCAGGAGCGCACCGGTGTAGTAGCCGCCGAACTTCGTGATCTTGAGACCGCCCGTCATCACATCACCGGACTTCTTCACGTACCGCATGTCACCAAGCGTGAGCACGTTGCCGGTGCCGAAGGTGCCGGAGTTATTATCCGCGGCACAGTTGAACTGGTTGAGGGAATTGTTGTAGATAAGCTTCTGGTTGGAGCCGGAGCAGGAGCCGAGTCCGAAGCCGTTGATCGTGGAACCGGAGAGGTAGTTCTTCGTCGCGATGCCGGTCTTCACAAGGAGTGCTCCCGAGATGGTGGAAGAGCCCTGAATCGTGAGGTTACGGCCGGAGAGGGTGCCCTTCGTGGCGATGGTTCCCTTTACAAGGAGAGCGCCGGAGATCGTGCCGGAAGACTGGATGGTGAGGAGATTTCCGGAGAGGATTCCCTTCGTTGCAAGTGTGGATTTCACGAGGAGAGCACCGGAGACGGTGCCGGAGGACTGGATCGCAAGCGTGCGACCGGAGAGGATTCCCTTTGTGGAAAGGTTGCCCTTGATCAGCGTGGCACCGGAGATGGTGGCAGAGGACTGGATGGTGAGTGTCTGACCGGAGAGGATGCGATGTGCATTCAGGTTGCCGTAGACGTTCATGTTGCCGGAGGAGATCACCGTGTTGCCGGAGAGGATGCCCTTCGTAGTGAGGTTGCCCTTCACGAGGGTGGCACCGGAGATCGTGGCACTGCTCTGGATCGTGAGGTACTTACCGGAGAGCGTGCCCTTGGTCGCAAGGGTGGACTTCACGAGGAGAGCACCGGAAACGGTGCCGGAGCTCTGGATGGCGAGTGTCTGACCGGAGAGCATGCCTACGGCGATGAGGTGACCCTGCACGGTGAGGGTGCCGGTATTGGAGCGGCGGATGCTGACATCGAAGGATCCGGAGCCACCGAAGAGGATCTGCGGGGACTTGAGACTGCCTCTGGATTCGAGGACGAGGAGCGGTGCGCCTGTCGCCGTGGAGGTGAAGTAAGCACCGGTGGAGTTCCTGAGCTGACGGACGACGAGAGCGCCGGAGCCCATGATGGTGCGCTGCGTGACGAGGAGAATGCCGGAGGAGCTGAGGCTCTTCTCGCCGTGGATGAAGGCTCCGGAAGCGGCACCGAGAATCTTGAGGAGAATTGCACCTGTGTAGCTGTTCCTGGATGTGAGGGTGAGCGCACCGGTCATCGTGTCTCCCGAGACGTTCACGTAACGTGCGTCACCGATGGTGAGCACGTTGCCCGTACCGAAGGTGCCGTCCGCCGAGACCGTGCCGCACTCGAATTTGTCGGTGGTTGAGTTGTAGAGGAGTTTCTGCGTTCCGCCGTTACAGGAACCGAGTCCGAAACCGTCGATCGTCGAGCCCGAGACGGAGCCCTTGCTCGTGATACCGGTCTTCACGATGAGCGTTCCGGAGATCGAGGCGGAGCGCGAGACCGTGAGGTTACTGCCGGAGAGCACGCCACGAGCCGTGATGTTGTTCAGAACGAGGAGTGATCCGGAGATGTTGGCGTTCTGCGCGATGACGAGGTGCGAACCGGAGAGCGTGCCCTGTACGACGAATGTATCATCCGTCTTCAGTGTGTTGGCCGAGGCACGGTACAGATTCGTGTCGTAGGTGAGTCCGCCGGAGCCAAAGAGAATGTGCGGACCTCCCTGCGTGGAGAGCCGGAGCGCGCCCGTAGCCGCACTGCCACCCTGTGAAATGATGTCGATGCCGATCTTACGGCTGTCGCGCGGACGGATGGTGATGGTGCCCGAAGCAGTCACGCTCGTATCCGAGCGCATGAACTGCGTACCATCAAGACCGTCGAGCTGATCGGCGTTGCGCGCGTACGGCACGGCGGCGAAGCGGCGGCGCGGCGTGAAGACTTCTTCGTAGTTGCCGTCGTTGCCCGGATCGAATTCGACCTGCAGGTAGAGCGAGTCCGAGTTGAAGTCCACGCTGCCGGTCATCGTCGTGTACGTGCCGAGTGCGATGCTGAAGAGACCGCCCGTGGAGGTGACGCGCTGCGTCGTACCGTCCCAGACTTCCACCCACACCGGCGAACCGCCGGATGCAGCGTTGAAGACCTTGAAGCGCATGTTGTAGACGCCGTTGCTGATGGCGAGACCGCCCGTCGAGGAGAGCTTGCCCTGGTAGTTGATCGGCTTGTAGATACCCACGGCAGCGAACGTCTTCGGCGCCATGAGCGTGAAGGCCACGCACACAGCGACGAGTCCGAGCTGCAGAGCAGCCGCGGTCTTCAGGAGCCGGAGGTGGCGAAGGACGTAAGCCATTACGGGATGTAGACCTGAGGTGAGGGAGCCGCGTGCAGGACTTCCTGCTGCTCGAGATCAAGACGCGGGTTCGGGGTGGGGGCCTCTGTCACACGTTCGAAGAGCGCCATGCCGATGAGGATCGACACGAACGCGACGTTGGTGATGACGCTGCTGACGATGATGAAACGCTTCATGCCCTGCCATGTGAGACGCGGCATCGCTCTCGGTTCATCATCGGATTCATCGGCGATGACCGTGATGTGTTGCGAGTGGGAATCCGTTGCCGGAGCGTGAGCGGTCTGTGCCGTGACGGACTGCATCGAATCGACCATCGCCGCGGCGTCGGGTGCGCTGCGCTGATGCTCCATGCGCTTCTTCCAGTGCAGCGGCGTATCGGCGAAGTACAGACACTCACGGTCGATGATGCGACCCACGCTGGACGCCGAGATCTCCGTCCTGTGATCGCGCAGCAGAAGCTCGGAGATGCGCTCTTTGCCCATCTGGGTGTAGCGCATGCGGTAGCGGCGGATGAGCTCGACGGTCGCAGGATCGATCGCAGACTGACGCAGGCTGAGCGGCTCATGGGACTTGTCGGCGAGCGTCGAGAGATCGTTCGGATCGAAGCGTTCCATCCAGCGGTGAAACGTGCTGCGTGAAATGCCGAACTGCCGGCACGTCTCGCTGATCGAGTACTGATGCTCGGCAAAATGCAGGATCACCGTGAGGCGTTCGATCACGGTCACATCGAGCCCGTCACGCTGTGCGCGCGCGAGTAAGATATGCAATTGCTCCGGTGAGGGTGCAGCGGGGGCGTTCATGAATTTTGTATTTCTTTGCGATTATAATAGCACAGTTTCTGATTTTACGCCAGAACTGTCTGAACCTGTCTGTTCTGTACTGGTTCACAGAATCTGACAAGTGCCCGATCACCGATCGGAAATATTGTCGGAAATGCCTTCATGCGGACTGGAAGATGCTGCGAAGGGCTCCTTGCAGGAATGTTGTTTTATTGCATTCTGAAACCGCTGAGGACAGGGGTTTCAGATCCTTTTGAACCTTCGTGCGGGACATTGGACCCGACAAAAGTTCAAGGTTATGAAACAAGTCCATTCTTTATGCAAGGAGGTAGCAGCCCTAAACACTCAGTATCCGACGAGCGTAAAGGTCGCCGTGGCGCGGTAGACGCCGGTCGGCTGGACCACGGACGAGCCCACTTCGGCTCTGAACTGCAGAATTTCGGTCGATCCGCTCTGGGTTGTAGCGGCTGTACGCACAACGATCGTCCGGCTGGATTCTCTGATATTCAGCCATTTTTCCGATAGGCCATCGATGCCCCATTCCACTCCCGTATCTGCACTGGAAGATCGCAGGCGTGCACCCCACTCAGCACTGCCGGCGGGCACAGACCATGTGTCCGGTACATTCGCAGTTGTGGGAGTAAAAGGACCCACCGTATCGTTGAACTGGCTGATGAGTGAACCGGTATTGAGCCCCCCGCTGCCGCTCAGAATTGCCCATGAGAGGTTGTATCCGTTGTACGCATCCGTGTACACGATACATGTGCCGCTGCCTGTTTTTTGGCCTGTGGCTGCGACGGAACCGATGTCCGCATTCGGCGAACACGTCATGGAGAGAAATTCCGCAGCGGAAGGCTGACGGTAACCGCTGTTCAGGATGTAGTTCGTGGACGCACCGTAACCGACGACCGGTTCGCCGATGGAATCACTGAGAAGATAGTTGCTGGACTTGCTCACATCCACACCGCCGGAGTCGATGACGTCCATCGGGATCGTGTAGTCCGTCGCAGCCTGACTCGCGTAGGCAGTACCGGCGGCGAGCGCGAGAAACGCGACCGTGGCGTGGGCGAAATGGATGATCCGGATCTTCACACGGGAATTGTGAGTTTTCCGCGCTGTGAATTCAAGAATCGCACCTTGCGGAAAGCCGCGAAGCTCATCGAATCTGAATCTCCGTGGGCTTCACCGGACCACCCGCGCCGGGGGTGACGGGGCTGGCATCATGCTCGAGCGTTGTGTCCGTCCACTGCACCGTCGGCTGCTTCATGTACACCGGCCACCAGTATTTCCAGGCTGCATACGCAAGTCCGCCGATCAGGAAGAACACCACGAGCACGAAGAAGATCACGAAAAACTGACGCACCCGAATATGGAAGATGATCGCCCGGAGTCTCCGGCTCACGACGAGAATGCCGATGATGACCGCGAGGAGGAGGACGAGTTTTGCCATCCGGTGTCAGAAGCTGATCTGTGTCTCGTCCTGGAGCGAGCCGTCGATGCTCAGGTACTGATGGTGCTCCCAGCGCTTCCAGAGACCCGCGAGCTTTCCTGCATTCGAGGAGAGACGCGCGTTGTAGAGGCTGAGAGCTTCATTGTACGTCTTGATGAGCCCACTCGCCTTCCCGAGGTTGGTGCAATTCTGACTCCACTCCTGATAGAGCGCTGCTGCCTGAAATGTTTCGGGGAACGGCACCGTGCTGAGGAACGGGATGATCGTGCGCTGCATCATGAGCAGCTTGTCGTACTGTTCATCGGTGTTCACCGTACTGCCGAGATCACGCATCTGGCGGTCGATCGTCTGGAGCTTCTCCAGATCGACCCCGATGAGTCCTCCGGATGCGGACAGAAGCGGCAGAACGTACTCCTGATCCATGGAGACGTAGTACTGCACCACCTCGTGAAAGCGCCCCATGACATCCTGTTCGGCGCGGACGACGCGGGAGATTCCGATGGTGACCCAGATCGCGAGTCCGATGAGGACGACGCCGAGGACGAGGAGAATCTTTTTGAGCACGGAGAAGAGCATACCAAGATCACACGTCATCCGGAATACGGAGACGCTCTAGTTGTCTGTCACCGTGAACCTGATCGTGGCCTTGTACGTGCCCGTCGGCTGGAAGGAGCCGGACGGAATGAAGACTTTGAAGAGGAAGTTCTGCAGGTCTCCCGCACCGGAGGTGGGATTATTGCGCTTCGCGATATTCACGGCAGCGCCGGTATTGACCGCGAGGAAGCCCATCGTCTCGTCCGTGTCCGCACCCCAGGTGACGGTGGCACCGGCGGGTGTCGTGCTGCTCGCCATGAGACGTGCACCCCAACGGGCACCGGAACCGCTCGGCACCGTCGTGGAGTCGATGCGGCGGGCATTCGTGTCCCAGTGCGTGGCCGTCGTGGTGCCGAGGCGGATGGAACGGATGATGTCGGGATAGCCCGATGTCACGTTGTTGCTGAGAAGATGTCCCGTACCGTAACACGGCGTGATACTCGTACAGTTGGCATGGACGGCAGGCGCACCGGAGCCCGTCTGGACGATCCAGGTGAGGGTGTAGCCGAGCGAGTTGTTCGTGGAAGGCTGACAGTATGCGGTAGCGAGAGCACCCGTACCGGACGTCCCTGTACCGACAGCGGAACCGAGGGTCGATGTCGCAGAGCACGACATGGAGAGTGATCCCGTCACGACGAACTGCACGACCATATCGGCCGTGGTGGCTCCGAACGCACGGAGAGGTTCCGCGATTGCGATGAGGAGGAAGTACAGGAGAACCGTGGACGACACGCCCAACATCAGCGCCTTCTTTGCGCGTTCACGCGAGAATTCTCTGAAGAGGTAACTGAACATAGATGGGGTGTTTTTGTGATCTGTTTCCACTATTATGACAGAATTTGCAAAGAATTGCAAATAGTGTCATGGATGATTTCTCCCTTACTCTCCCTTGCCCTTCTTCTTGATTTCGAAGTGACTGAAGAAGGCCTGTACGACGAAGGAAACGAGGAAGATCGCCAGGAGCGCGATGAGCACCGGAAGCGCGGGAATGATCCAGAACGACACCTTCTGGACGGTCGCATCCTGCTGTCCGGCAGAGCTAAGGTGCAGAGTGGCGGTGTAGTACCCGAGCGCGAATTTTGGCTGCCAGAGAATATCGCGCCTGCGGACGGAGTTACGGAGCACGTACCAGTCCTTCACAACGATGTCGTCCACCGGAATACCGAAGATATTTTTGAGCTCGATATGGCCTGTGGGTGTGAGATGAACGGTTCCTGTGTTCTTGTAGATGATCGAGAACTGGGACGGGAGCGACCAGTACACGGGACGGCTCACCGTGAAGTTCTCCATGGAGCCCTGCTTGATCAAATCACCCTTCACGGTGATGAGGAGGAGTGCACCGATTCTCGCGACGAGGTTGAATCCTCCGCGTTCCTGATCGTCGGGCTTCGGCGTGCGCTGGAAGAGGACGACGGAGTAGTGATCACCGACGGAGGCATCCTTCGGGACACTCACCTTCACGGGGACGAATGCGCGTTCTCCGTGCTTGAGATCAATGGAGGAAGCAGCGGGCTGAATCCACGGTTTTGCGGAGAATGGGCCGGCGCCGTTGCCGTAGAACTGGATACTGTCGGTACCGTCATCGGAGACGGCGAAGTCCTCAATCTCGATGGTGTAATTCCTCGGCTCGCCTTCGCGACTCGTCAGGTGCACCTCGATCGTGCGTGTCTCTCCCGGATCCATCTCGAGGACGAAGCGGGTCGGGCCCACCTGAAAATCTCCGCGGACTTCCACACCCGACTGCTGCGAAATCTGGATGGCGGCAGGCTTCGGCGAAGCCGTCACCGCGGGCTCGCTCTGGGCGAGTGCGACAGCGGGAACAATCAGCGCGGCGACGAGAACTCCATGACGCAGGAAACGATGCATGGACGTCACTCTAGAACAGGGTACAGCGGTCAACAAGAGGAAGCGCTTGCGGCAGCTGTTTTTGACTGCACAAACACTCCCGATTCCGGGCGTCGACATAAGAAGGTATTTCTGCTACAATATCTTGATGGCTTTTGGTCAGATCAACACACTGTTCAATTCCGCCGATGCCGCATGGCACGGACTCGCCCGCGATCACCGGGTGAGCGTGCTGGGATGCACGGCGTTCACACTGCTTGCGATCCTCTACTCGCTTCTGAGTGCAGGTGCCCAGACAGCGGACACCGGTGTGCAGTTCGTCGTGACGAGCGGCAGCGGTTTCTCGCTCAACTTCATCGCCATTCCCGAGAAGCGTGTCCCCACGAGCGGCAACAACGGCACGCTCGTCACGGTCGAGGTCCGCAGTATCGGCAGCACCACGCCGCTGTTCTCCCAGACCGTGAATACGGGCTCGGGAGGCACGTACAGCGGACTCACGATCTCTCTGGATCCGGGAACGTACGACATCACCGCGAAAGGTTACTCGCATCTCCGCGTGAAGAAGTCGAGCCAGAGTCTCACGCAGAACACGACGATCGACTTCACCGCAGCGGGCACAAGCCCTCTCCTCTCGGGCGACGTGAACGGTGCCAGCGGCGACAACAAAGTGAACGGCATCGACCTCACGCAGATCGTGAGCGGCCTCACGGCGTTCAACGTGCGCTACGACTTAAACCGCGATACGCGGGTCAACGGCATCGATCTCACGAACGCTGTCTCCAATCTCAACGTCACCGGTGCAGACTGATCTCACTCCCTCACCGGCACTCCACCTACACGGGCGCATCAAAACGCTCAATCACTGGGCAGGTTCGATCTTCACGGCACTCGTGATCGTCACGGGCGTACTCGGTTACGAGATTCTCCCCGTGCACGCGACAGCGGGACAGATCCTCAAGGTCGTGACGAGCGACGGCGGCAGCACGTTCTACATCGGCCGCTGTTTCCGGACGGATCTCAAAGTGCAGACCGACAGCCTGAATGCGAACTCCGTGGACGTCATTCTCATGTACAACTCGAGCTACCTCCAGCCGTACACGAGCTCGGGCTGCACCATCGCCGCAACAGCCATCCAGACCGACGGACTCTTCGGATCACATCCGGCGAATACGATCGGCGGCGGGCTTGTGGAAGTGACGGGCTACGACGCGACCGGTACAAACCCCGTGAATACCGGCGCCGCACCGACCGACCGCCTCCTCGGCCACATCTACTGGAAAGTGATGGCGGCGAGCGGCGCGTACTTCCTGCCATTCCAGTTCACCCTCGGCAGCACCATCGACACAAACATGGCGCAGCAGAACGGTGATGGCAGTGACGTACTCGACGCCGTGGAGAACCTGACCATCGCACTGGCCGCCGATGCGATCGGCCCCACCTTCACGAGCCTGAGTCCGAGCAGCGGAGCCACCGGCGTCTCGGTCACGACCGGCGTCACGTACACGTTCTCCGACGCCGGCGCAGGAGTGGCCACCGGAACGCTCGTGCACACACTGAACGGAACAACGAAATCCAAAACGTTCTCCGGCTGCACACGTACGAACAGCAACCGCATCCCGAGCTGCAACGTCACGATGAGCTCGGTGGGCACGCTCTCGTACAACACGTTCTACCGCGTGTCGGCCACGGGCAGTGACCTCGCATCTCCGAGCGCGAACGAATCGAACACGGTGTGGACATTCACCACGGAGGACGACACGGATGCGCCGTACATCACGGGCTTCACGCCGACGAACGGCTCGAGCGGTGTGGCCGTCAACAGCAACATCGTCTTCCATGTGAAGGATTACAAAGCGAACGCAGGCGTCACTGCGGGTCTCGGCGTCGCGATCTCCACGGTCTCCGTGACGGTGACACCCGCAAGCGGTGCCCCCATCACGTACACCTCGGCGAGCGCGCAATTCGGCTACACAGGGACATCCGCCGACTACACGATCACGATCAACCCGACGGCGGACTTCGCACAGAACACCCTGATCTCCGTCACCATCGACGCCTCGGACCAGCACGTGGCACCGAACGTCATGAGCCAGCAGAGCTTCTCGTTCACCACCACGGACTCGACGGCTCCGATCATCGGGACGTATGTCCCGGCGCAGAACGCCACAGGCGTTTCTCCGGATGCGAACGTCACCTTCCACATCACGGATGGCGGCGCCGGCGTCAGCATCAGCAACACGACCGTCGTCGTGAACGGCACGTCGTACACATCCGCGAGCCCGCAGTTCAGCTATACGGGCACCTCGAGTGATTACGCGGTCACCATCAACCCGAGCAGCAACTTCAGCGGTGGCGCGACTATCTCGGTCTCCATCACGACACAGGATCTCGCGACCACGCCGAATACCGCGACCTCCTCGTACAGCTTCACGATCGAGAACAGCTGTTCCACCTGCTCCGTGGATACGGAAGACCCGGCACGGTTCAGCACGACCGCCACGCTGGATACCACCCTCTCGTTCCATGTGAAGGACACAGGCGTGGGCATCCTGAGCAGCAGCATCACGATGACGCTCAGCGGCAACGGAGCCGCGATGCCGACGAGCCCCCTCACGATCACGGGTGCGAGCGCGATGGTCGCCATCACGGGAACCTCCGCGGACTATGCGGTGACGATCACCCTCCCTGCCGCCATTGAGGCAAACGTCGCGTACTCGCTCCTCATCGAAGCCACAGATACCGACGGCAGATCGATGAGTCCGGTCGGCTACACCTTCATGAATCAGGCATTCACCACGACCACGACGACCGTGGTGAGCAACACGTGCAGCTCAACAGCAACGGTGTCCACCACGGGCGGCAACAGCCGCAGAACCACGAGCCTGCTCGCGGACATCAAGCCCGCGGACCTCCCGATGATCCTCGCACGCAAGCGTCTGCCGGGCTCAAACACTGTGGTCACTGAACAACTCTCAGCCGAAGATGCGCGGAGCGTACGCGTCTGTTACGTGGATGATCTGCCCGTGCATGCGGCAGCTCCGGGCAAGACCTCGTATAGTGACGTCCCCGCCGGCGCATGGTACGAGAGCGCGGTGAAAGCGTTCCTCGATCTCGGCATCCTCGACGCGTCTCAGCCACGCTTCCGTCCGAACGATTCCTCCGCACGCGCCGAACTCGCGAAGGTGCTCGGCAAGCTGCACGGCAGAATCCCTGACGCACTGCCCGCGATCCTCCATTTCGATGATGTCCCACGGGTACAGTGGTACGCACCGTTCGTAGAATTCGCAGGAGAGAAGGGCTGGATGCGCGGCTACCAGAACTGTATCGGCACCCATCCGTGCCGTGTCATGCCGGGGGCCACGATCTCGCGCGCCGAAGCCGTGGCAATGCTCATCCGCTTCTACGAACTCAAAGCCACGGGTACCGCCCCCGCATTCACGGACATCGATCCGGAGGCATGGTATGCGAAGGATCTCGCCACTGCCGCAGACCACTGCGTCCTGCAAGGAATCGGCGGTACGCACCGTGCGGCTCCGTCACAGCCGCTCACCCGCGCGGAGATGATCGTGCTCCTCGACCGCGCCCGCCATAACCTGAGCTACGGCATGGACTGCGGAGATCCTGACGTGCGCTCCTCCGCAGACATGCAGACATCTTCCGTCATGTCCGGAGGCGCTGCATCGTCTGTACAGAGTGAAATCTCCAGCTCCTCTGCACCTGCATCGTCTTCCGCATCGGTGCCCGCCTCCGAGGCATCTGCATCCGCCTCGTCTTCTTCCACCGCAACATCTTCGCTCTCCTCCGTGATGACATCATCCGCATCGTCCGTAGGATCTGCACATGCCGCAGCAACCCCATCGGAAAGCAATGGAACACTGACCGCCACGCTCATCCTCATCGGAGCCATCGGTATCGGTCTGCTCACCCGTCTCGCCACAACTGTCGTTGCAGGCTCGCTCTAATGCCCACCGCGCACTGTTCTCTTTACCTCTCCATACCCAAAAGGCCCGGAATATCCGAATCAGGCCATTCAGCTATCATTGCTAATTAACGAGATTAATGCTACAATGTCAACATACACGTGGGAAATTCCCACACCCAACAATACCAATATCCATTTCCCCTTCTGTCCCATGGGACACTCCTTTCTATCCCCCGGTCGAAGATCGCGCGTTCTGAGCGTCGGTCTGGCCGCCACGATGTCACTCTACGTGCTCGTGGTCTTCGTCGCCGAACCCCTCAGGGCTCTCGGCGCTACGACCGCTGATACGGTTGTGCAGTTCACGGTGACATCGGGTCTCTCGATCACCTGTTCTTCCACATCGACGCTGGGTTCCGCAGTCGGTACCGGTACGTCCGGTACGGGCGCTCTCGCCACTGCGTACTGTCAGCCGATCACGAACAACTCGCTCGGCTACACCCTCTCCTGGATCATCCAGACGGGTTCCGGTGCGCCTGCCGTCCATGCCAACTGTACGAACGCCGCCACGTGTTACGGCACCGGCCACCTTCTCAGTAACAACGTGACATCCGGCTATCCGGATCTCATCAATTCCATCCGCATCAAGACCACGACGAGCGCGTACTGGGACTTGAATGCACGCCGCATCGACTCCACGACGGTGCCGAGCGGTTCCGGCTCACGCTGGGGCGCACGTCTCATGGCGAACTCAACGACGCCGGCCGGTGCTTCCGTCACCTGGGGTGCGGACACGGACGAGACGATGGGCTTCCTTGCCGTGAACACGGGTGCTTCCGTGAACATCGCCAAGAGGACGACCGAGACATCCTCGACGGGTGATATCGAGAACTTCCTCTTCAAGGTCTACATTCCGTCCGGCTCCTTCCAGCCGACCGGTACGTACAAGGCCACGATCAGGTTCACGGTGACCGACAACTAAGAGCCTCAGAAGCTCTGACAGAAGGATTTGGATCCACCCCGTTCGCACCGCGAACGGGGTGGTTTTGGTAGTGGCGAAGAATTGCTATGCTCACGGCATGTCTTCCATCTCTCCCGATCAGATCCGCCCGTTCCTCTCGACGACCCTCGATGCGACGGACCTGAAAGGTCTCGGCGAGAAGTACACAGGCAAAGTCCGCGACGTCTACAGTCAGGGCAAGCGGAGCATTCTCATCGCCACCGACCGCCAGTCGGCTTTCGATATCTCCTGGTGCACGATCCCGCTCAAAGGCCAGACGCTCAACCAGATCAGCGCGTGGTGGTTCGGGCAGGTGAAAGACCTCATGCCCAACCATGTTCTCGAAATCCCCGACCCGAACGCGATGGTGGTAAAGAAACTCGAGATGCTCAAGGTGGAGATCGTCGTCCGCAGCTACCTCACGGGCTCGACGGGCACATCGGCATGGGTGAACTACAACAATGGTGTGCGGAATTTCTGCGGGAATCAGCTCCCCGAAGGGATGAAGAAGAACGAGAAGTTCGCATCCGCGATCATCACCCCGACCACGAAGGGCGAACACGACGAACTCATCGACGCGGCAGGGATCATCGAACGCAAGCTCGCGACGAAGGCGCAGTGGGCGGAGATCAGTGACCGCGCGCTCGCGGTGTTCAAGCGCGGACAGGAAGTGGCGGCGAAGCGGGGGCTGATCCTCGTCGACACGAAGTACGAGATGGGCGTGGACAAGCACGGCACGATCACGATTGCAGACGAAGTGCACACACCGGACTCCTCACGGTACTGGGTGGCGGCTTCCTACGAAGAACGTATGACCAAAGGGCTTGAACCCGAGAGCCTCGACAAGGAATTCTTCCGTCTGTGGCTGAAAGGTCAGGGCTTCGATTACGGCAAGCCGAAGCCCGAGATCACGGACGATGTCCGGATCATGCTCGCAGGAAAGTACATCGAACTCTACGAGAAGATCACCGGTGACGCGTTCCGCATTCCGTCCGATCCGGACGTGCCCGGACGCATCGCGAAGAATCTCGCGTCGTACCGCGTTTAGGTGGGACGCGCGGCCTTGCGCACCTGATCGAGGTTCAGCTTCCAGCCGACGCCGATGCCGTGCGTATCACGGAATCCGCGGTTCACTTCGAGTGCGTACGCGCTGAGCGCTGCGGATTTGTACACCGGACACGGATCGGTCGTGCAAGGCTGCATCGTGGTGTAACTCACGAACGCACCCGCTTCATCGAAGAAGAGAATATCGAGAGGGATCTTCGTGTTCTTCATCCAGAAGCTGAGCATGTCGGAGCTGACGAAAACGAAGAGCATGCCGGTACCGTCCTCCATCGTCGTGCGGTTCATCAGACCCTTCTCACGTTCCTTGGGACTGTCGGCGATCTCGACCTTCACATCCACAGTCTTCGATCCGTCATCGGAGTACAACGTGATCGTGGAGGTACCGCACCCTGCAAGGGTGAACGCAAGCGTGAGTGCAGCGGCGATGCGGAGGAAACGTGTGTGCATGCAGGGATGGGGAAATCAGGGGCAGATTCTGGCTTTGAGAGATGAGTGCTGTCAACCGCGGAGCGTCTTGATCGCGGCGGTTCTGTCCTGCGCGGAGAAGACCGAGTTGCCCGCGACGAGATTGTTGGCACCGCTTGCGCGCGCAAGAGCCGCGGTCGCGGCATCGATCCCGCCGTCCATCTGGATCATGAGCTTCGGGTGTGCGGCGCGCAGCTGCTTCACTTTCTCGAGAACCGACGGGATGAAGGCCTGACCACCGAACCCGGGGTGCACCGACATCACGAGGACGAGATCGATATCCGGGACGGTGTCGTCGATCGCGGAGACGGGCGTCTCGGGATTGATGGCGATACCGGCGGTGGCGCCGGCCTTGCGGATGCGCGCGATGAGCTCTTTCCTTCCTGCGGCAGACGGCACCGCTTCCGCGTGAAACGTGATGTTCTTGGCTCCCGCCGCGAGGAATTCATCGATGCGATCGGCAGGATTGCTCACCATGAGGTGCACGTCGATGAGGAGTGCTGTCTTGAGCTTCTTCACGACCGGCGCGCCGAAGCTCAGATTCGGCACGAAGTGTCCGTCCATGACGTCGATCTGCACCCAATCCGCAGACGCAACGGAGTCGAGCTCGGCCTGCAGATGTCCGAAGTCCGCCGAGAGAATGGAAGGGGCGATGAGCGTCTTCATGCGGCGTCGGGAAACTGCTCGAGGCGCTTGACGTGGCGCCCTCCCTCGAACGCGGTGGCGAGGAAGACATCGACCATTCTGAGTGCGAGATCGGGTTTCGTGACGCGCCCGCCGAGGCTCATGATGTTCGCGTCGTTATGCTTGCGACCCATCTCCGCATCCCATTCGCTCACGCAGCGTGCGCAGCGGATACCGGCGACTTTGTTCGCCACCATCGCTTCCCCGTTGCCGCTGCCGCCGAAGATGATGCCGGGGCACTCGTATTCCTTCACCGCCGCTGCGGCCTGCAGCATGATCGGAGGATAGTCGCAGGATTCCGTGCTGAAGCAGCCGCAGTCCACGACATCGATCTTCTTCGACTCAAGATGTTTCTTCACGGCCTCCTTCAGCTCGTAGCCTGCATGATCGGTGCCGAGGACGATGCGTGAGGTTGGCTTCATCGGAGGAAAGCATACTGCATGCGTTGACATGGGGGAACGGGCACTGAAGAATTGAGCCCGATGACACCGAAACGCTTCATCGGCGCAAACTGGAAGATGAATCCCCCTCCGCAGGGCTTCGATGCGAAGGATTCTGCGTTTCGCGCGAGCACCACTGTCGATGTAACGGTGTTCCCTTCCTGCACGGATATCGCCGTCTGTGTGCGATCCGGACTCACGACGGGCGGGCAGTATGGACGTGCGGAAGACTGCGGTGCCTTCACGGGCGACGTGAGCATGCAGCAGCTCAAGACCGCAGGATGCACCTCGGTACTCTGCGGTCATTCGGAGAGACGGTTCCACCACGAAGAGAGTGACGAATGTGTGGGCAAACAAGTCCTCTCGGCGCTGAAGACGGGGCTCACCGCGATTCTCTGCATCGGCGAGAATGCCGATGAGCGCGAACTCGGAAGCACGAACGACGTCCTCGAACGGCAGCTCACAGCCGCGCTGAAGATCGCGGGAAAGAGCGTGACGCCGCAGAACTTCCTCGTGGCCTATGAGCCCGTGTGGGCGATTGGTACCGGCAATACACCCAAGCCCGCGGACGTGGAAACCACGCACGCATTCATCCGGTCACTGCTGCCGAGCCCGGAGATCCGCATCATCTATGGAGGCTCCGTAACGGCCAAGAACGCTGCGTCATTCTTCGCGCTGAAGAACGTGGACGGTGCACTCGTCGGAGGCGCATCACTCAAGCCCGAGGAATTCGCAGGGATCGTGAACGCCGCTTAAGCGCGGATCCACTTGCCGCCGACTTTGCGTGCGGCGCCTTTGAGTTCGAGGACGGTGAGGGTGGCGGTGACCGTGGCGGCATCGAGCTTCGCTTTGATCACGAGATCATCGATGGCGGCAGGGAGGGAACTTAAGTGCCCGACAATACTCGTCTCCAGCGGATCATCGGACTCGAATGCAGGAGCTTCCGGAGCCCTTGCAGAAGCCACGATTCCGACTTCGGTGAGGATGTCAGCGGCCGAGGTGACGAGCTTCGCCTGTCCTGTGGAAATAATTTTGTGACATCCCGCAAAAAGCGGGTCGAAGATGGAGCCAGGAACGGCGCACACGTCTCTGCCATACTCGAGTGCCAGCTCCGCCGTGATGAGTGAACCCGAATCCTCCGCGGCCTGCACGACAACCGTCACGAGCGAGAGTCCGGCGATGATGCGGTTGCGTGCGGGGAACGTGAATTTGTCCGGGCGTGTATCGATTGGAAATTCGCTGAGGATAAGACCGCCATCCTCCACGATCTGATCGGCGAGCTTCTCATGCGCCTTGGGGTAGATCATGCCAAGCCCGCTGCCGAGCACCGCAACCGTCTTGCCCGACGCGCGCAGTGTTTCCGAGGCCACCGCACCATCCACGCCGTACGCCAGCCCGCTCACGGTGGTGCATCCGGCTGCGATCATCTCAGGGACGAGCTTCTCCACGATGCGCGTACCTTCGTCATTCATGTCACGGCTGCCCACGAGTGCAATGCACGGACGCGAGAGGATGGAGAGATCGCCGCGCGCATAGAGAAAGACCGGGCGATCCGGCACGGTGCGGAGTGCGTCGGGATACTCCACGTCTTCTTCGGAAAAAAGCCGGATGCCCTTCTTCTGGAGGAGTCGGGCGTAGGCATCGGCATCGAATTCCTCGAGCCGGTTCATCGCGAGCATGGCCGTGTCCTCGCGGCAGCCGAGCGCCTGCAGCATCTCGAGCGATACATTCTCCAGCGCTGCATCAAGCGTCTTGAACTGGGTCTTGAGCGCCTCCACCCGCTTGAGCGTGAGGACATTCATCCATGACCAGCGGAGAGCGGTTTCGAGCTGCATGAGCGCAGTATAACGACAGGAACTTGCATTCGGAGAGTCTCCCGACACTTCTATTGCAAAGAAGGGGGTTTTTCCCCAGAATACGCCGTGCGCAGACGATCTTTTCCCGTGCAGAACGACAGGAAACTGTCACACGGATGCGCTTCGCCACCTTAGCTCAGCGGTAGAGCATCGGTATCGTAAACCGAGGGTCTCGGGTTCAAATCCCGAAGGTGGCTCCATCATCCTAAAAAATGCAGTTCCAAGCCCTTTGAGGCTTCTTCTGCATGTATGTACAAAAAGGAGTTTTTGTTCTATTTTACTAGACTGTGCTCGACCGCTTTTCGCTCTATGACGGGCTCGACGATGACGACCGGATTCCTGAAGGGGAAGACGACTCCGTGTGGTCCTACCGTAACGCTATCCGTGCCAAATGCGAGCCTCCATACGCACCTCCGCACAATCTCAGTCCCGAGATCGCGGATGAAATTCGTTTTGTACGGAACGACATTGCGGTGCTCATGCCGGAACACTTCACAAGACGGGACGCGTTCAGGATGTTCCTCCAGCACGAGAAGCCCAGCATGATGCCGCATTACAAACTCGATGACGACGGCGAAGTCGTGTACGACTGGGAACGTAGTGAGGCTTCGTTCGAAGCAAGCCGGTACATGCCGTACTACTGGGATATCGAGCGGGGACCGCTGCTGCAGTCGTACGAGAAATCTCTGGATCCGGAGAGCACCATGCGTCCGGGCTACGTGGAATTCCCCGCGCGGGATCGCGTCATGGTGCAGCACGGCATCCGCAGGCCGCCCAAGCCCGATGCAACAGCGATTGCGGAAGGCCTCTTCTACCACCAGTTCGGCGTCGAGGAATGGCACTGGGACAGTGCAGCTCCTCAGCTCTTTGCGGCGATCGAGAAAAATATGGAAGGCCGCACGTTCGACGATCCGTTCGAATGGGCACGGGCAAGATCTGCGATCGCCGCGGGATATTCCGCCCTCGGCGGCGGCAAAGATTGCTCGCCTCTCTACCTCGCGCAGATCTACGAATCGATGGCGTCGACGGCCGTGAACCGTCCGCCCGTCGGCCACGACAAGCCGATCGAGTTCGAGATCGGCGAAGAAGAGCAAAGCCTGCTCATCGAACTCTACGGACGGTATCCGGACACCGCGATGCCGGAAGCCGTCTCGTTCGTGCTGGGACATGCCTTCGTCCTGACCCCTGAAATTCTGAAGAGCGATCCCGACCTGAAGGCATTCCTCACACATCTTCCGGAGATGCTGCACAACGGTTTCAACATCGACCGTGTGGATGAATTCGCACGCGCACCGACGAAAGAACAGGGCAACGTTCTCGAACGGCTGCAGTCAGCAGTGCGGCTCGCTCAGTCAGTCTACCGCGGCAAGAAGCCGTGGTGGTTCAAGGAAGATTTCGATCTCACGGAATGCTTCACCGAAGAAGAGAACGACACACCGGGCCGCCTCTCGATCCGGAATGATGCGCAGGGACGCGCGACACTGGAGCGAATCGGCGCACGCACGGGCTTCGCGTTCCAGCATGCTCTCAGACCGTACATCAGTGTGGGCTACCGGCTGGCCGACATGGAGCCGTTCTCAGAGAACGACGCGATCGACTTCTCGGCATTCGTGACTCAGCACTACGGCATCGGTCACGATGACCGAACGATCCGCGTGCTCCAGACCTGCATCCACATTCTGCAGCAGGAAGACCCTGCCAAGCGTCAGAGTCGCCTCACGGCACTACGAGAGCATCTCGACGAGGTCAAACCCCAGACGGAGATCATCGGCGCACTGGAGGCCGAGTCTCCGGTCTTCGAGGTACCGGGACTCAGCAATCTGACCGCGTCCGTACTCGGAAAACACCTGACGATGAACGGCGAAGCGCACGATCTCCGGATCGGCTTCGACCATCTGGAGGAGATGCACCGGAGACTTCAGGCGCCGCTCGGCGTACGCGCGCGGCTCTACGGACCGTCACTCCCGTCGAACCTCGCGCACATGGAGCATCAGGGGCTCCTCACGGGACAATCTCCGGAGGCGCGGCTCGCACTCCCGATGCCCGAGCAGGCAGAGCTTCACCTGCAGAACGCCGTGCACCCCGCACTCGGACTCTTCGATTTCTACGCACAGCTGAAGGCAGAGTGCGGCGGCATGGATCGCGGCACCGCCAGAAGTTACTTCACCTTCTCAGCGCCACGCATGCCGGATCCGTGGCATCCGCCGAAAGGCTTCCTGAAGTTCCTACAGGAGTTCGACTGGATCGAGACACCGGGGTGGCGGTTCACCGCACTGGAACATCCGCGCGACCGCGACCGCATCGCAGACGCAAACCAACGCGGAGAAGTGGCGAAGCAGATGCTCATCAGCAACATGCTCGACGCGTGGATCATGGGGCTGCTCACCACCGAGGAACTCGAAGGACTCTGCACCTGGCTTGTGGCAGATCTGAAGCCCGAGCAGC
>CAZDRX010000013.1:4082-13998 GCA_964508225.1 uncultured Candidatus Peribacteria bacterium | reverse complement strand
CCGAGCAGCACATCGCCGTGCAGAAAGACGTGCTCCACGCATGGCGTGAGCGCCTCCGTGATATCGACGAACCGCCTCCTCCGCCAAGGATGGAGATGGATTTCGATGACGAACGACGCCACCATGACGATGATCACCGCAGTCCCGCGGAGCGGATGACCGATGCCGACGAACGGATCACGCAGGAGGTACAGATGGCAGGGCAGCAACGGAGAAAGAAGATCCAGCAGAACCGTCTGCAATCCCTGCAACAGACCTTCACGCTGCTCAGCGCGTTCAACAGCATGTCGATCGCGGGATCATTCAGTAGAGAGGAGCTCCGCGCCGTTCTCGTGGAGAACATCCTCCCGCAGGAGCTGCAGCCTGCGAGTGAAGAAGAGGAAGAAGCAAATCCGATCCGCGGCGGTGTGATGCTCAAGGGCCTCATGAAGCTGCAGGAAATCGGCGCGCTCGATCACGAAGCACTCCGCGCAGCAGTGGAAAACAGTCCCGATGCATCCACCGCATGGCAGACGATGCAGAACTTCATCGAACAGGTACTCGTCCGGTGCATGAGCCAGTCGCTCGAACAGAGTCTCCCGAACGCCGTGACACGTATTTCGGAAACGATGAAGGCGCTGGAACATCACAGTCCCGAGGATGCGGAGAAGGAGCTCGCCTTCGCGGTGACACGGGTCCATCGGGACCTCGAACAGGAGCTCGTCACGATCTGGGACGGCGCGCCCTTCGTCGCGAGCGATATCGCACACCGGCTGCTGTCGCAGTTCCGCGTGCCGGAGTATGTGGAACTCTTCCCGCACATCCGCCGCTTCAATGCCGAGACGGTCAGCAGTCTGCCGGCGCCTTCGGCAAGCCCTCTCCACAAAGACCTCGGCGAGAGCAACGCGCACTCGGCGCGCATGTTCTTCTTCGTCGGCGGACGTATCGCGCAGCACGTGCGTGGCGAAAGCGGAAAACAGGTGCTCGATGGGATGCAGGAACGTCACGGACAGGGGTCACACGTCGACCTTTCGGGAGGCACCCAGCTCATTACCGATCTCAGCGGCAACGGAGGAGACCATCTCGCCACCGCGCTCGCATCATTCACCGAGCAGCTGCCCGCTTTCCAGAAGAACGTGGATGCGTGGCGCCTGCAGGAAATCCCGTTCGGACCGATCGGCGGCCGCTGGCACTTCGCAAATCCCGTGAACGACAAGCACATGGAACTCTTCACGCACCTGCTCTCGCTCGGCAAGACGCCGTTCCGCATGATTCACAGCAACACCTCGCTCATCGTCCCCGGATTCATGAGCCGCAACGAAATGCGCATGTTCATTTACATGCTGGGTTTGGAGGGCCTCATTGATCCGAGCAAACCCGAGCTCCAGATCGGTATCACGGGGCGACTCAACCCGGAGCTCTGCGCGTACCACGGCAGCTCCTGCATGCTGGGTACGGCCGAATGTGCACCGTTCAAGATCGACTCGTTCGTGCCGGATGAACGCAACCACCATCTCACGGCCGCGCGCATCGTCGCGTACGACGCGTATCCCGAATCTGAGGGAAGGCGCAGGAACTTCGAACTGCCGTTCATGTCGAAGGGCACTCCCTCTTCGGGAGAGAATGTGGAAGGTCGCACCGACATCCTCGGCCGATGGAACGTGCGGTGGAACCTCGGCAGCGGTGTGCCAGACCTCAACACGATGGATGACCTCGATATCGCGCACACGGTGGGCGGCGCACTGCGGCACGTCCAGTACGGCGGCCCGCTCAAGGAGGCGGGAGCTGCGTACATGGAGCGGCACCGCGAGATCCTCGGAGACTACGGCCTCTCCGATACGCTCGGCGCTCCCTGGGTCTACACCCGTGCCCACGAAGCCTACGAAGACAGCTCCAAGAATCCTGAGCACTTCAACCGCTGCGTGAAGGCCTGTATGGATGTGCACTTCGCGAATGCCGCCTCGTTCGCAGAGGGTCGCGGTGCAGTCTTCGATGTACGACAAAACATTGACACACTAATTCGTCAAGCACAGACTGTGCGCACCGATATTCTGCACGATCCGGCCTACGAGCAAGACATCCGCGCGATTCTGCAGACCACACCCTACGAATCCTTATCCTTCTAACCCCCTCCCCTATGGGAACCGACCACAGAGGCGTTACCGAAACCTTGGATCGCAAGAGCGCGAGCGCTATCACCGCTCCCAAGCCGCAGCAGCGCGTGGAAGCCCGGCAGCCTGCACGCATCGAACATGGTCGGCAGGACACAGGTAACCGTGCCAAGAACGTGACACAGACGCAAACTCCCGTGAAGCCCCCCTCGGCTCCCAAGGCCGCGCCTGTCAGCTCACCGCACGTCCCCGTCACACCGGCGAGCCACACAGGAGCAAGCAAAATCACGCCGCCGAATCCCGCGGTGCTGGATCAGGTCTTCGCACAGGACGCTCCCGTCAGAGCCATCGAATCCAAGCCCGTTCTCCCCGCCGCTGCTCCCAAGGCTCCGGAAGCCGTGCCTGCAGTCGTGAGCGCGCAGGTCGAAGAAGTCGTCGATACGACGAGGGCAGGACTGAACGCGCTGCTCGCGGAGATCGCAGGACAGGAACCTGACTATCCGAAGGAGGGAGACAAAGCCGCCCGCGCACAGTGGATGTCGGAGAGTCTCGTGAAACTCGCACGCACGGTGCTGAACAAGCGCCCGAAGGTGGATGCACTCGTCGCAGATTCAAATGCGCGCAACGATCTCATGAGTGCACTCTCGGCAAAACTGAAGAAGGATCTTGGCAAGAAGTACGACACAACCCCGATGCCGAGATTCCTCCGCCGGTAAAAGCCGCGTTTTACAATTGATGAATCGACCATAGACGCGTGCTTCTGCAAGGGGTACACCCGTGCGAAGAAACGCGTTTTTTGGTATACTGATTGGATTTCTCCGAAACAATTACAGGAGAAAAACAAACACTCACACACAAACCCATGTCGATCGAAGCCTGCATCGCGCATGCCATCCACAAAGACCTCGATATCCTCGAGGCCATGCCGGCCGTGTACGAGCTTCCGATGGAAGACCTCGAGAATCAGATCGACACCTATATCCAGAACCTCCAGAGCACGCTCGTGAAGGCGATCAAGGCGCTCGGTGAGCCCTACATCAAGTCCAAAGATGCCGCAGGCCTCTGCATCACGTGCCTGCGCGCCGGTGTCACGCTGCCGCCCGAGATGATGCTCAGGATGTGTCAGACGATCCTCCAGCTCTCGGCCATCGAGGCCAGATTCATCGCCGACAACAACGACGGCGTGAGCGTGTACTACATGAAGCTCGAGATGGTCGCTTAAGCGCCCTCCTGCTCACTCTCGCATGTCACACAGCGTGTCGCGTAGGGCACGGCTTCAAGGCGGGCGGCGGGAATCTTCTTGCTGCAGTCTTCGCACACGCCACGGAGGCCTTTGCGTGCCAAATCGATGGCATGGTCGACACGGACACGGATCTGTCCTTCATTCTGCCGGATCATGAGGAGATGTTCGGTGATCTCGCTCTGCACGGACATATCGCCGTGCTCGTCGGCACCGACGCTCACGGTCTCCGGCGGTTCACCGAAATCGATACGCAGGCGGCTGGCGAGCTCGATGAGAGCGGGCATGCCGGGTCCTTCAGGAAGAGCCATAGAGAAAACGGGGAAGAAACGTGGAAGAGCAGTCTAGGCGGCAGGCACGAAAAAGACAAGCCTGATAGACACGGGGAAACGTGATCCGGAAGCGGATTAACGCTTGCTGAACTGCGGGGCGCGGCGTGCGCGCTTGAGACCCGGCTTCTTGCGTTCCTTGATGCGGCTGTCGCGACGGAGGAATCCGGCCTGCTTGAGCGTGGCGCGCAACTGGGAATCCATGAGCGTGAGTGCGCGGCTGATGCCGAGGCGCATCGCGTCACTCTGGGACGGCTTGCCTCCACCCTGCAGGACGACTTCAAGGTCGACTTTCTTGTGGAGATCGGCAAGGACGAGGGGGGCGACGGCATTCTCTCCGTGTGTGGAGAAGAAGTACTTGTTCGGGGCCATGCCGTTCACGGTCACCTTACCTTCACCGTCGGGGAAGAGACGGACCTGCGCGATAGCGCTTTTCCTTTTGCCGAGACCGTAGAAGTAGGGGCGTGACATGGGTTTAGAGCGGGAGCGGGAACGGAGCGGGCTTCTGGGCCTCGTGCGTGTGAGCGGGACCGGCGAAGACGTGGAGCTGCTTGAGCGTGTGTGCGCGGGTGAGGTTCTTCGGGAGCATACCCTTCACGGCGTGCTCGATGACCATCGTCGGGTTCTTCACGATCGCGTCCTTGAGCGGGGTCTCGCGGAGGTGACCGAGGTAACCGGCGTGGCGGAAGTACGACTTCTGGGCGACCTTGTTGCCCGTGATCTTCACCTTCTCCGCGTTGATGATGACGACGTGGTCGCCACAACGCATGTGCGGGACGTAGCAGACTTTGTTGCGTCCACGGAGCACGTTCGCGACTTCGGCGGCCATGCGGCCGAGGACTTTGTCCGAGGCATCGAGGATGTACCACTGGATCGGAGCCTGTGCGGGGAAGGAGGTCTTCATGATTATTTCTTGGAAGCGGTTTTTTTCTTGGGAGCGTCGCTGGTTTCGGTCACCGGAGCAGCGCTGTCGACGAGGGAGAGCTCCACGAGGAGAGCGCCGTCGCCACCGCGCTGGCCGACGGGCTTCATGCGGGTGAAACCGCCTGAGCGCTTGGCGTAGCGGGTCTTGAGGACTTCGAGGACTTTGCGGCAGGCGTTACTGTCGAGCACCATCGTGTTGATCGTGCGGATCGCGAGATCGGGGCGCTGGTTCTTGCCGATCGTGATGACGCGGTCGACGATGCCACGGGCCACCTGAGCACGCTTCTTCGTCGTACGGACCTTCTCGTAGAGGAGGACCGAGGTCACGAGGTTCTTGAGCAGGAGTCTGGCCTGATCAGGTTTTCGTGCGAGCCGCTTGCTGTGGTTCTGATGACGCATGGGACGGGAATTCTAGTGAAAAATCAGGGGGATTGCCAGGGTTTATTCCTCGGAAAGCTTGAGCCCGCGGGTGGCGAGCGTGGCCTTCACCTCATCGAGCGCCTTCGTGCCGAAGCCACGGAAGTTGCTGAGGGTAGCGGGCGTGCACTTCACGAGCTGCTCGATCGAGCCGACACCGGCGTTGATGAGCGAGTTCAGCGTGCGCGGCGAGAGGTTGAGGATTTCGATCGGGGTGTAGCTCTCCTTGGCGGACGAGCGGTCGGCCTCCGGAGCAGCCTGGGACACGCGGGTGAAGTCGGCCATGAACTCCTTCTCCACCGTCTCCTGATCCATCGAGAAGAAGTTGAAGTACTGGGAGAGGAGCTGCGAAGCAAAGCGAACGGCTTCGTCGGCGGAGAGGGATCCGTTCGTCTGGATCTCGATGACGAGCTTCTCCAGGTTCGTGCGCTGACCGACACGTGTGGACTCCACTTCGAAGCGGACACGCTCGACGGGGCTGAAGATCGTATCGATGTGCACGAGACCCGGCTCGTTGTGCTTCTTGTTGCGCTCGGAAGCGGGCTGGAAACCGACGCCCTTCTCGACGGTGAGCTCCATCTTGATGGAGGCTCCCTTCTCGAGGTGGACGAGCGGAAGATCGGGGTTGAGGATCTCGATGTCCGAGCTGGCCTTGATGTCGCCGGCGGTGATCGTCTTCGGGCCCTTGCCCTCGAGCGTCACAGTCTCCGGATCTTTGTGATGCTTGCGGAGCTTCACCTGTTTCATGTTGAGCGCGATGTCCATGACGGACTCACGGACGCCCTTGAGCGTCGTGTATTCGTGATTGGCTCCGGAGACCCTCACGGAGCTGATGGCAGCGCCCGGAAGGCTGGAGAGGAGAACGCGACGCAGGGAGTTTCCAAGCGTCATACCGTATCCCGGAGGCAGCGGACCGACGGAGAAGACCACGTGCGTGGCATCTCCTTTCTTCGCCTGAACCTGCGTGACCTTGGGGAGGCCGATCTCTTCCTGGATAATGTGCATAGAGATGAATGGAAACGGATAGTTTCTTTTAAGTGAATATTAGCGAGAGTAGAAACCGATCACTTTGCGCATGTCGACGCCCATCTCGAAGTGTTTCTCTTCGGCGGGGAGCGCCTTGACCTCGAAGGTCAGCGTGGAAGGATCGGCTTTGATCCAGTCGGGCGAGACGTACTTGTCGTTCGCGCTGATGATAGGACCGAAGACGGGGGAAGACTTGCGGGACTCGCGAACCTTCACGATGTCACCGGGCTCGACGCGGTACGACGGGATCGTGACACGCGTGCCGTTCACCGTGAACAGACCGTGTGAGACGAACTGGCGGGACTGGAGGCGGTTCTTGGCGAATCCTGCGCGGTAGAGCGCACTGTCGAGACGACGCTCGAGAATGCCGTGCATGAGGGCGTCGGTCTGACCGATCTGGCGGCTGGCCTCGGCGTAGATGGACCTGAGCTGCTTGTCGTGCACACCGTACATCGAACAGATTTTCTGCTTCTCAAGGAGCTGCTTTCCGTACTCGGAGAGCTTGGCTGCCCTTCCTCCTGCGCGGCTTGCAGCCTGCATACCCGGAGCGTACGGCTTCCTCTGGAGGATCTTGTCGTACTTCTCGGAACCGTAGACGTTGAAACCCTGTCTGCGGACGCGCCGTGCTTTGGGACCTGTATATCTCATGCTGGAGGGAAGAGGAGGTAGTTGAGGGAAATCGGGATTAGATACGACGCGGCTTCCTCTGACGGCAACCGCCGTGCGCGATGGGAGTCTCGTCGACGATAGAGTCGAAGTTCACACCGGCGACCTGAAGGCCGCGGATGGCCTGCTCGCGTCCGGGACCGATGCCCTTCACCGTGATGGTGAGTGTCTGGATGCCGTACGGGGCAACCATCGTCATCGCGCGTTCTGCAGCCACTTTGGCGGCGTACGGCGTGGACTTGCGTGCGCCCTTGAATCCGGAGGAGCCGGAGCTGGCCCATGCGAGCACGTCGCCCTTCATGTCCGTGATGGTGACAATCGTGTTGTTCTCGCCGGCGTAGACACAGGCGCGAGCCTTGTCCACCGAACGGCGGGTCTTCTTCGTCTTGCGCTTCGCACCGGGCTCGGGCTTCTCGGTAGTAACCGGAGCCACGGGAGCTGCGTTGAGAATTGCCTCTGCTTTGGATACCTGCTTTTCAGCCATAAAGAGAGAGGATTAAGTCTTGGTAAGAGTGACGCGACCGGAGAGACCGGTCCTGCGCTTGCCGCGACGCGTGCGGGCATTGCGGCGTGAAGTCTGTCCGCGGACGGGGAGCTTCTTCTTGTGGCGGTGTCCTCTCCACGTACCGATGTCCTGCAGACGCTTGATGTCGAGGGACACTTTGCGGGTGAGGTCACCTTCCGTCGGGATCTTCTCAACGAGAGCACGGAGGAGTCCTTCCTGAGTCTCCGTCAGCTTCTCGGCTTTCGTGTCAGCGCTGATCTTGGCTTCTGCAAGCAGTTTGCGCGACAGCGGACGTCCGATGCCCTTGATCGCCGTGAGGGCGACTTCGATACGCTTGTTGCCTGGGAGGATGATACCGGCGATACGAACCATAAAGTGAGAATCAGAAGGAGGAGATTAGCCCTGGCGCTGCTTGTGGCGCGGGTTTTCACAGACGATGTACTTCACGCGGCGGCGCATGATGCGTCGGCACTTCTTGCAGCGGGGCTTGATGGAGGGGCTGACTTTCATGGGGATTTAAGAGGGTCTCGTAGAGGTGGGAGTAGAAGGTCCGATTACTGCGGACGCGGGTCCGTTCATCGGACGCGGATCGTCGGCACGGAACCGGTAGACGATGCGTCCCTTCTTCAGATCGTAGGGAGTCATCTCGACGCGGACGCGGTCACCGGGAAGGATCCTGACTTTGTTCACCCTCATGCGACCGGCCAGATGGCACAGAAGCTCGTGATCCTTGGCTTCGTCTGAGGTGATTCGGACCTGGAACGTCGTGTTGGGATAGCACTCCGTGACGACGCCGATGAGTTCGATCACATCCTTGGACAAAGAAGAAAACGGGTGATGAAAGCCGAGAGATCCTACCGAGTGATCTTGCGGCGGGCAAGCGCTTACAGGCACAAATTCCGGAGAATCCTCCGGATTCACTTGCATATTTTATTTTTTATTTTCCTTTAAATTTGTGATGCCAAAGAGACGCTTCTGGTGGTGACCGGAGTAAAAGAAGTTTTTCAGAGACGGAGAGGCCTCTCCGGAGCATCCCTGAAGATATTGTTATAAAATATATTTTATGGTATAATGTACATGAAAATTCAAAAAACTCACCGTGAAGAAAACAAAAATCTCCACTGCAGGCAAAACGAAGAAATTCACGCTGCCATCCGGCCGCGAGATCTACGACCGCATCATGAAGCGGATTGAACCGGAGCTCGTCACTGCGAATCTGAAGAAGCTCGATACGCCGTATCGGAAGGAATCGAAGGCGGCACGCAGAAAGCGTTACACGCGCTACGCGAAGGCCTTCAAGGCGTATCGCACGCAGTACAAGGCCTGGATTCTGAATCTCCGCACCGCCGTCGCCGCATACAGGAGAGCAGTCTCGAAGGCCGCGCAGAAGCTGAACAAAGGCAAAGAAGATGCCGCGCTCAAGGCGCTCGAGGCCAAAATGTCCGCCGCTTAAAAAAATCCATATCCATCCCCATCTCTCTATGCGTTACTCTTTCTCCTCCGCCTCAGCGCGCGAAGCACGCTTGCTCCGCTTTGCCGGTGCGGCTCCAGAACCCTCTGAGGTACCCACGCCCGACATCGGGCATGAGACTCAGGCAGAAACGGAGACGACAATTCCGGAAACCCCGGAAGATATGGAGAGTGCGGTTACCGAAGCCACAGATACAGCGCAGACAGACGTCGACCATCTGGATGCGGGGAGCCCGGATGCAGTCGCAACGGAAGCTGGAGTGGATACCGCTGCCATCGAAAGCGACACAGACGTTGCCGACGCGGCTGCAGCTGTGCAGACAGCAGCTGCGGAGGAAGCTGTCTATCCGGAACTTGCCAACACACCCGGGTACGACGAACAGGGTCACATGGTGAGCGCTCCTGTCCTCGAGACGAGGACCGAAGGTGCCACGACCGAGGAATCTGCTGCAACCGAAGATGCCGAAGCTGATGCACATGCCCAAAATGAGTCCCAGCCGCCGACACCCGAGAATGAGGCATCTGATGCGGCCACGGAACGCAAGGAAGAGACGGAAACCCCCGAACAGCGCTTCGACCGCGCCAAAGACGAGCAGCGCCTCACGCGCGAGCAGGAGAAATATCAGGAGGCCGGAACCAGCTGGAGCACGATCGAATCCGGAAAGACCGACGGCCCGCAGGGCACCGGCGAACCGTTCGTGTACAAACAGGAAACTGCCTTGGTGAATGGCGTCTCGACCCCGTTGCTCCTCGCCTTCTCACCGAAGACCGGTCTCCAGATCATGGATACCCAGAGCGGCGAGTGGAAGTACGTCCGGAATATGCCTCCGGAGGATCAGGGAACGTTCACAGCCATCGAAAAGGATATTGCCGCAACGCGTGATGGCGTGCTCGTGGGTGAGCAGGACGATGCCTCGTACTACACACGTGCCGAGCGCAACCAGCGCAACCACGATGTGGAAGAGGGTGCGCTCAAGAACAAGGAAATGACCCCTGATCGCTTCCGTGAGAAGCAGGGTGACGCGGATTTCTGGGTAAACAACGAAGGCATCCGCGACGGACTTGCCGCCGCACTCGAGCCGAAGACGGAATCTGCAGGCGGCGAGCAGGTCGCCGATACGAGCGAAACTCACGCAAGGGGGGTTGATACAACTGAGGAGGAACCTGTGGCAGAAGCTGAGGTGCCGACTGAGGAGGAACCTGTGGCAGAAGCCGAGGAGCCGACTGAGGAGGAGCCTGTGGCAGAAGC
>CAZDRX010000013.1:0-3982 GCA_964508225.1 uncultured Candidatus Peribacteria bacterium | reverse complement strand
CCTGTGGCAGAAGCCGAGGAGCCGACTGAGGAGGAGCCTGTGGCAGAAGCTGAGGAGCCGACTGAGGAGGAACCTGTGGCGGAAGCTGAGGAGCCGACTGAGGAGGAACCTGTGGCGGAAGCTGAGGAGCCGACTGAGGAGGAGCAGAAAGGCCCGTCCGAAGAGGACATCGCCGCTGCCGAAGGCGTCATCGAAAATGCAGACGCATCCTCCGCAGAACGTACTGAAGCGATCAAGACGCTCACGGAAGCCATGCTCGCCGAACTCGGCGAAAGCACCACCGAAGAACCGAGCGAAGAGGAGAAGCCTGCGACGGAACAATCGGACGTGAAAGCCGTCGAGAAGCTCGAGGAGCGCAACGAAACCGACAAAGAGCTCCGCACGCGCATCATGGTCGAGGCACGCAACGCCAAGCCTGACATGAAGACGGGCGAAGATCTCAAATCCGAGAAACAGGAAGCGTTCGATACGTGGAAAGAAGGCTACGACGTGAAACTCGCTGATGCCGATACCGCCGTGACAGGTCAGCGCACGAAGGTCGACGCTCTGAAGAATCAGGTCTTCGGTCTCGAATCCGCAGCCGGACCCGACGCAGAAGGCCTGTCCGAGCTCAAAGAGGCTCTTGCGACCGAGGAAGCCACGCTCCAGACGCTCGAACAGAACGTCCAGACGCTGAAGGACAACGCCACCGTGAAGGAAGCCGAGCTCAAGAAAGATCTCGACATGATCGACACGCTCACCGATGAGGCCGACAAGCTCTCCGACCGCACCGACAAGAAGTTGCAGGAGATGGGCGACAAGCTCGTCGATCTCGGAGAGACGGACATGGCGACGATCGCGCGCAACATCATCGTGAAGCACGACGGATCGTTCGGTATGGAGATGTCCGGCGTGGACGGCCGCCTGAGCGATAAGATCGACGCGTTCATCGAGGACAATGACAAGGCCCAGCTTGAGAAGAACGACAACCCCGTTCCCGCTCTGCGCGGTATCGCGGGCTACCTCAAGAACGTCGAAGCGAGAGAAGCCAAGTAACCACCGACCTCCAGCGACTCAGGGATGCATCAGGCTATGACCTCGCATCCCTGCTTCGTGATGAGCAGCGAATGCTCGTAGTGACACGCCAGCGAGCCGTCACGCGATACCACCGTCCAGTTGTCGGGAGCGGTGAAGACCGAATCCCCTCCCATCACTGCGATCGGCTCGATGGCGATCATCGTGCCCTCAGGCAGGAGAGGACCGCTGCCGGCTTTGCCGACGTTCGGGACATCCGGAAACTGGTGGAGTGTGTCGCCGAGGCCATGGCCGGTGAGAACCCTCACGGGGCTATACCCACCGCTCCGGATGCGCTTCTCGATAAAGGACGAGATATCGCCGATCTTCACTCCTGCCTTCACGATGCTCTCCACCACATCTTCGAGCGCACTCGAGACGGTGCTCAGGAAATCGAGAACGGGTTTCTCCACCGTGCCGACCGGCACCGAAATGCAGGCATCGGTGTAGAGATCATCGTAGATGACGCCACAATCGAGGGAGACGATATCGCCGTCCTTCAGGACCGCCTTGGCCGACGGGATACCATGCACCACCTCTTCGTTCACGGAGGTGCAGAGCGTGCCCGGGAAATCGTGGTAGCCCTTGAACGCGGGAATCCCGCCACGGTCACGGATGAACTTCTCGGCCGCCTTGTCGAGATCGAGCGTGGACACGCCGGGCTTCACGAGGGGGCGCAAATACTCAAGACAGTCACGCAGAATCGCTCCGCCCTTCCGGAGAGAGGCGATCTGAGCCGTATCAAAAATCTGGCAGCGGTCGTCGTAGGACATACGATCCCAGCATCGGGGATTTTAAACCGCACGGCAAGGCTTTACGCTGTGCGCTCATTGATGGCCTGCACAAGGCGCGCATACACGGCCTCGAATGCCGCCTGCGCTTCCGCCTCGGTCGCTTCGTTCAAATCGATACCGGGCTCAGCGTCAACGATGATGAGTCGCCCGTCCTCGCCGTACGCATCGAGCACCGGACGTGTCTCTTCGTGATACGTGGCGATTCTCTTCCGGATCACATGAGGCTTGCCATCGTCCGAACGGGCACCGGGCTGCTTCGCGCGATGCGCGATGTTCGACCATGCGGTCTCGTCGGAGACATCAAGCTTCACGGCCCACGGAGCCTCGCGCTCGTTCTCGTCCATCATGGCGTCGAAAATACGCTTCTGGGGACGCGTGCGCGGCATACCGTCCCAGATGGAATAGAGTGCCTGATCGCGTGAGCCGTTCACCAGTGTTTCGGCAATGCGTCTGCGCTGCGCAAGGTACGTCTGCACCACGCCCATGACAACGTTGTCCGGGGCAAGGTCTCCTGCATCCTTGTAACGCTGCATCTCGGCGGCAACGACCGGATTCTCGCTGATCTTCGTGCTCGTCACAAACTGGTCGTAGTGCTCGCGCTTCATGAGACGCTTTCCCTGCACGTTCTTTCCGGCACCCTGAATGCCTGCAAGCACAATATTCTGGGGTGGAAGCACGAGCTGCGGATGCTCGGATTCACCGACGGGAGCAGAGGAGAGCGTTAATGACATATTAGAAAATGAAATACATGTAGTGTCAAATACACTGACTCGCGAAAAGTACCCGACTTCCGGAAATCAGGCAAGGGTTCTAGAGGCTGGTTTGCCTATGGAGTAACGAGCTTTTTCAGCTCTCCATAGATGTCATCGACACTGCCTTTTGCGCTTACATCAGCCACTTTTCCTGCATTGGCGTACTTCACAATCACGGGACGGGTCTTCTCCTCGAAGGTCGCCATACGCCTCCGGATAATGTCCAGATCCGCGTCATCGGCACGCCCCTCCGCCTTGGCACGCCCGAGGATGCGGTTTTTGGCCTCTTCCGTGTCCAGCACGAAGTGAATGCAGCGGAAATCGCGTCCCGCTTTCTGCATCACAGCATCGAAATCACGCATCTGGGCTTCGTCGCGCGGGATCCCGTCGAAGAGGATCTTCGTCGTCTTGGGACGCGCGGCAATGGCCGCAGCGACGACCTGCATGATGATCTCGTGCGGCACGAGGTGACCCTGATCAATGTAGCTCTTCACCGTCTGTCCAAGCTCCGAACCGGACGCGGCGATCTTCCTCAGCTCTCCTCCCGCCTCGAAGATGTCATAGCCAAACTCGGCTGCGAGCTTCTTGGCCTGGGTGCCTTTGCCGGAGCCCTGAATACCGAAGAAGACCAGATCCATACGGAACGGAGTGTACGGGATCGGATCGCGTTTAGACCAGCTTGTCGTAGTCGTGCGCGAGGAGCTGCGCGTTGACCTGACGGATGAGCTCGAGGACGACGCCGACGATGATGATGAGACCGGAACCCGAGATGATGAGATCCTGACTTGAGAGCGTGGAGTAGCGCGTGAAGACGAGCGGGATGATGGCGACGATACCGAGGAAGACGCCACCCCAGAGGTTCAGGCGGTTGCTGACCTTCTCCAGCATGCGCGCAGTCTCGCGACCGGGACGGACACCGGGGATGAAGCCTCCGCGCTTCTGGATGCTCTCGGCGACGTCATCAGGCTTGAAGGTGACGGAGACGTAGAAGTACGTGAAGGCGATGACGAGGAGGAAGTACAGGCTGATGTAGAGAACCGAGGGCGTCTGGGAGTTCAGGTTGAGCTGGATGAACTGCACCACGCTCTGGAAACGCGGAGCGGTCTGGAGGAACTGCGCGATGATGCCCGGGAACGTGATGAGCGAGATCGCGAAGATGATCGGCACCATGCCCGCCTGATTGAGGCGGATGGGAATATTCGCCTTCACGCCGCGACCGGCTCCCTGATTGGCGTACGTGATGGGGATCGCGCGGTGCGCGTCCGTGAAGAGCACGACAGCGACGAGGAGGGCGGCGGAGACGATGAGGAACAGGTAGAACGCGGAGATCTTGTCCTGACCGGCGATGAACATCGTGGAGAGCGTCCTCGGCATACCGGCGAC
>CAZDRX010000012.1:0-40005 GCA_964508225.1 uncultured Candidatus Peribacteria bacterium | reverse complement strand
TTCAGAACTCGCTCGCCTGCAGGCGAGCTTCGGACATGAAGCGCAATCTCTGCTGATGAGCCTTCAAGCAATGCAAAGCGGGAGGCTGGCGCGCCACGGGGGGTGAAGGGGAAGGCGCTGTTATCCCGCGAAGCGGGATTCGACGAGTCGGCTCCGAAGCCTTGGAGGAGCCGGCGAGGAGACACAGCGCCGGGCGGGGGGCTTTGGCGCGCCGGCGTTTTGGCTCCACCTTTTCCGCCGGGAAAAGGTGGAAGAGAGAGCGCCTTAAAGAAGTAACAAATCGCTATCCATCGTCTCTACCGCGAAACAACGAATATGCGTAATATGCCCCTGTTCGGGACGTAGCTCAGTTGGTAGAGCGCCTGGTTTGGGACCAGGAGGCCGCGAGTTCGAGCCCCGCCGTCCCGACCAAATTTCCAGAGCCCCGCCTGCCGGCCGAAGTCACACCACAGTGTGCGCAGGCTGGCCGTCCCGACCAGTACTGCATTGACGTAAAGGCCACAGGAACCGGATAATCAACCGCTTCCTTCTCTATGGTCATCTCCGAAATCTTCCACTCCCTCCAAGGCGAAGGCTTCACCGTCGGGCGTCCGGCCGTCTTCGTACGCCTCGGCATGTGCAACCTGCAGTGCAACTTCTGCGACACGACGTACACGTGGAAGCCGGGCGAGGAGGACTACAGCGACCAAGCCAACGAGCGCGTGATGGAGACGGTGTCCAAAGTGCTCGAGGAATTCCCGCACACGCGCATCATCGTCTGGACCGGCGGTGAGCCGATGATGCAGCAGCGCGATATCGTGGCCGCCATCGATTACCTGAACCTGCGGTTTGCGGACAGAAAACTCGAACACGAAGTCGAGACGAACGGCACGATCATCGCGTCTCCGGACTTCGACAAGCGGATCACACGCTACAACTGCTCACCGAAGACGGCGATGTCGGGCAATCCGTCATACTCCGTGAAGCTCAAAGACACGACGAAGACGACGTACAAGTATGTCGTCGGAACCGCAGAAGATTGCAGAGAAGCCCTCGCAGACATCGAGCGGCAGAATCTCCCGCGTGACCGGTGCCTCTTCATGATTCTCGGCACCACCGCGAAGGAGATGGAAGACCGATCCCCTGTCATCGCGGAAGTCTGCAAGCGCGAAGGCATCGCCCTCTGTGTGCGCATGCAGTGTATTATCTGGGGCGCACTCCGAGGCGTCTAAAAAACCATGCGAACCATTCCTGCAATCCTCGGCGCATACACAGACAAGACACTCCTCCCTCCGGAGGGCGCGGCGGGCGTGATCATCCTCTCCGGCGGCATGGACTCGGTCACGCTCCTCCACTTCCTTGTGAAGCACAGAACGTGCCGCATGAAGGCGGTGTCCTTCGATTACGGTCAGAAACATTCCAAGGAACTCGCGTGTGCGAAGAAGCAGTGTGCGCTTCTCGGTGTCGAGCATCACACCGTGGAACTCCCGTTCATGAAGACGCTCTTCACGAGTGCGCTTCTGAAGGACGGCGCAGAAGTGCCGGAAGGGCATTACCAAGCGGAGAACATGAAGCTCACGGTGGTGCCGAACCGCAACATGATCATGAGCGCGATCGCGGTCGGCTTCGGCCAGAGCTGCAAGCTCGACTTCCTCGCGCTTGGCGTGCATGCAGGCGATCACGAAATCTATCCCGATTGCCGTGCGGAATTCATCGATGCGCTCCGGAAGGCAGTCGAACTCTCGGACTGGCAGAAGTTCACGGTCTTCGCGCCGTTCCAGAAGATGACGAAGAAGGAGATCCTCGAGATCGGCCATCAGCTGACCCCGTCCGTCGATTACGCGCAAACATGGACGTGCTACAAAGGCGAATCAAAGGCCTGCGGAAAATGCGGCGCATGTCAGGAGCGGCTCGAAGCGTTCGCAGCGATCGGGCAGAAAGACCCTGTCTAGTACCCATGCCTCCACGTCGCATCGATCGCGATGCCGCCGCGGGAATGGAACCGCACCGTGACAGCGACGGATTTCGGCTTCACGTACTTCACGAAGTCTTTACCGATATCCACCGCGAGATGCTCATGGAAGACGCCGGTGTTGCGGTACGTCTCGAGGTAGAGCTTCATGGACTTGGACTCGACCACGAACTCTGCGGGAACGTACGCGATATCGATCTCGGCATAATCCGGCTGGCCCGTGAGCGGGCAGACGCACGTGAACTCCGTGCAGCGCAGACTCACCTCCAGATTGCCCGGTGCGTGATTGGGGAAGACTTCGAGAGTGCGGTCGGCCTTGGACTTGCCGCCGAGTTTCGTGAGCTTCGCGAGGTCGGCTTTGGAGGTAGGCATGACTAGAAGGAGAAAGGATGGAAGTTCGTGTCGTGGTCGAAGTGGTCGATCTTCTCGACTCTCTTGAGCTTCGTGACGATCACGTACGTGAGCGGCGTGGCGAGAATCTCAAACGCGCACTTGAAGCCCCACTGCGTGAGGAAGAGCGCGATCACCTGCTCCTGCGAGAACACGCCTCCGAACGCAATGAGAATGAAGATGATCGAGTCCAGTCCCTCACCCACGATGGTGGAACCGATCGTGCGCATCCAGAGGAGCTTCCCGTTCGTGCGGACCTTGAGCTTGGCCATGATGAACGCATTCACGAACGATCCGAAGAGGTACGCCGTGAAGGATGCGAGGAGAATCCTCGGCGTGGAACCAAAGATGAGATCGAAGGCGACCTGACCTTCGTAGAACGGCGCGGACGGAAGGCTGCGAGCGATCCAGTACACACCGACGGCGATCAGGTTGCAGAGGAAGCCCGTCCAGATGACTCTGCGCATCACGGCGTAGCCGTAGACCTCGGTGAGGATATCCGCGAGGAAGTAGCTCACGGGAAAGATGATGACGCCGACAGGCATGAAGAATCCGCCGAAATCACCGATCTTGGACGCGATGATGTTGGAGATCAGGAGTGTCGTGACGAACACCGCACTGATGAGATCGATGTACTTGGGGCGCATAATGAAGGCATTGTAGCGGGAAAGAAGCCGTGGGCGTAGACTGAACACCACATTCCCCTCCCCTATGATCCATCTCCAGAAACTCGGTGAATTCGTGGCCGGTAACCCGTTCGCGATCCTTCTCTGTGTCGTAGCCTACTTCTTCATCGGAATGATCTGGTATGGCCCACTCTTCAGCAAGGCATGGACATCCATGAATGGCATGACACCGGAGATGATTGCATCGACCCCCAAGGACAAAATGATGCGCGGGATGATGACGGGCATGGCCTCAAGTATCCTCACAGGATTCGTGATTACGGTCGTCCTCGGCAGAGGCATGCAACTCCTCGACATGAGCCACTGGTCATACCCCCTCATCATCACGACGATCCTGTGGCTGCCGTTCACGGCGCTTCCGTTCGCGCAGAACTACGCCTACCTCCAGAAACCGCTCAAGCTCTGGCTCATCGACGCCGGTTACATGCTCGTCGGCATGTGGGCGATCTCGCTCATCCTGTACAAGACTGTCCTGTAACCGATGAGACTGCATCCCCGTTTCGGCATCGCGCTGGCGAGTGTCCTCATGGCCGCTCCGCTCGTGACGCATGCACAGGTGACACGGATCGAACCGGAGATCGTCGATTCCTCGACGCCGGTGGAGGACGCGCTTCACGAAAACAGCGGTCGCGCGTCGACATCGATTCTCGGCAAGGGAAGCATGCTCGCCATCGACTACTCCTCGGACGAAGTGATTCAGGTCTATATGGTGCCGCTCGACGCACGCGAGCATTTCGTCCCGACGGACTTCCTCCACTTCACGCTGCCTGCCGGCGAGAACAGCAGTGTCGTCGTCAATCTCACAGGCTCGCCGGGATGGCGTCCTGTTGAGCAAAAATGGGTGATTCACCTGCTCTCCAGAAGCGAGGAAACGCAGGCAGGTTTCCATGATCTGGCCTTCGTTCCCGCCACCCCCCTCTCCATCGTCGGAGCGGCACTCCGTCACCTCATGACACCCGAGGCATACACCCCGAGCAGTTATCACGCGCTGCGCGGGTACCGCATCATGAATGTGCAGATCAGTCTGGCGCTCGGCATCCTCACACTCCTCGCAGGAGTGATCGTCGTCATCGTGATGAAGAAGCCGCGGAAACTCTCGTCTCTCGTCACGCTGTTCATCGTCGCCGCCGGACTCTATCAGCTTCGCTTCTCGGTCGACCTCCTGCGTTTCAGCGACGAACACCTGCGGGGATACGCGAGCGGAACATACGACGAAGCGGGATCGGTCTATCAGATCGCGGACACACTCACGTCGTTTCCTGAGAAAGAAACGGGTGAACCGCTCATCGTGTACGTGTGCCGCGACGGAACGAACTACAAGGAGAAGATCCTGCGGCTCATGAGCTTTCCCGTCCGGATTTCCTCGGTGGCTACCGATGCCACGCTCGCGGACTACGCCGTCGTCATGAACCGCGGCGAATGGGCCCTCGAAGAGACAACCGAGGACGACAAGATCCGCAGCCGTCTGCGCTGCGATGCGGTATGGCGTGACGCACAGAAAGTGACCGATTACCCCGATGGTTCCGTTCTTTTCCGGCTCCTGCCATGACGTCCGCACTCCTCTTCCTCCGTACGCTCACGCTTCTCCTCATCGAGGGAGCGGCCATCACGGCCGTGCTCGTGCCTTCCGGCTCGTGGCTCCTACCACTCGCGATGTCGCTGCCGATTGCGGCATTTGCGAACGTCCTGCTTGTCTTCCTCTACACCGTCGCGGGCGTTCCACTCACGGGCGAGACGCTGCTCGGCGGTCACCTCATCGTGACGGCTGCGGTGATCATCACGATCTACCGCCGACCGGCTCTCCTCATGGATCAGACACGTCCGGCGTTCACTAAGCTCCCGAAATTCGCAAAGATCGCTACGGTGTGTGCTTCACTCCTCATCGCCATGAACGCGGTCTACAGCTTCTCGCACGCGGTGCTCCTCCCGAGCAACCAGTACGACAGCGCGACGAACTGGACGATGCGCTCAGAGCTCTCGTTCTACGACGAGCACATGGCCTTCGACAGCGATGAGTCGCGCGGCATGGCGAAGCCGCAGTACCCGTTCCTGTTTCATGCGCTGCAGGTGACGGCAAACACGGGCATGCTTGTCTGGAGTGATACCGCCGCAAACACGATCCTGCTCCTCCTGTCGGTGGGAACATTCTGCACGCTCTTCATTCTGACGAGGAAACTGCGGGGTACCGCGCACGCAGCCGTGACGGTCGCAGGCATCATCGGCATTCCGCTCCTCGGGCTTCATCTCGCACAGGGTTACGGTGATCTGAATCTCGTGCAGTATCTCCTGCTCTCGCTCCTCACGCTCGGTGTCTGGCTGGAAGACGGCGTGAGACGAAATGGCCGCTGGCTCGTGCTCTCCGGCATCTTCATGGCTGCGGCTGTGTGGACCAAGTCCGAGGGATCGGTGTTCGGGCTTTTGCCATGGGTTCTCACCGTCGGCGTCGTGTGCATGCGCAATCGCACGAAGATGAAGGAAGGCACCGTCGCTGTCATCACCGCCGCGGCTCTCTCCATTCCGTGGCCGGTCTTCGCATGGACGAAGGGACTCTCCCTCACGCCGCACAGTTCGGACACCCTGTTCGCGTTCCACAGTGAAGGCGTATCGGAGGCGCTTCTCGGCCTCTTCAGCCGCGGGTCATTCGGCATCGATGCCTACGTGCTCCTCGCGCTCATCCCGTGCCTCCTCTTCTGCACGTGGAAGAAACACCCGTCGTCAGAACCGCGCCAGCTGCCGCTGCTCATCATCGGCGGTGTCATCTTTCTCGAAGTCCTCTTCATCTATCTCTGCACGCCGAACGTCCGCTTCCTCCTCGATGCGGAATCCTACTACCGCCAGATGATGATCCCGCTCGCGCTCCTCGTCCTTGCCTGCGGTCTCATCTACCGCTCAGAGAAGACCCCTCACTGAAGGAAGTCGTACTTGCCGCGCGGTGCGGTGCGCCTCGCATAATCCGCCTGCTGGTACTGCGTGCCGGTTTTGAGCTTCTGCATTTCGGCCTTCTTGATCTCCTCTTCCTTGTCCCACTTCACCTTATTTGCGCACCAGTTGCCGAAGCGCTGCGCGGTGAACACGAGCTTGCCTTTGCTCATGCACCAGTCGATACAACGGTCGACCTCGGCGGTCATCCCCTGCACGCGTCCGTAGTAGCGGAAGATCGTGAGGTAGAAGTGCTGGGGCTCACACTTCTGGCACTTGAGCCCCACGAGCTCGCAGGCATCCTTGGAGTGCTTGGAGAGCTTCTCCGCGAGGTCGAGCTGCACGGTGGTGAGTTCAATGGCCATAAGTCGTACGGATAGTATCAGGAGACGGCGCTCGGTGATCAAGCGTTCAGACGACGACGGACTGCGCAGAAGCGATGCCGAGGAATTTCTCCGCGGCTTTGCGGGCACGGAGGACAAGCTCGACATTGAGGAGTGAGCCGTACCGGAAATCCGGAATACCGCTCTGGCGCATCCCGAAGAGCTCGCCGGGGCCTCTGAGCTTGAGGTCGATCTCCGCGAGCATGAAGCCGGAATCGTGCTCTTCCATCGCCTTGAGTCTATCCGAGCGCGCCTGCTCCGGCGTCGTGGTGAAGAGAAAACAGTAGCTCTGCTCGTCACTGCGACCCACACGTCCGCGGAACTGGTGAAGCTGGGAGAGTCCGAAACGCTCGGCGCCTTCGATGACGATGATGGTGGAATTCGGCACATCGATACCGACTTCAATGACGGACGTCGATACAAGGATATCTGTTTTTTTGTCTTTGAATTCCTGCATGATGTCAGCTTTTTCCTGACCGGAGAGCCGTCCGTGGAGTTTGCCGATCCTGCGGTTCGGGAAGGCCTTCGTGAGTCGTGCCACCTCGGCCTCCACGTTCCGCACTTCCATCATGTCGTCCGCTTTGGACTCGTCGATGAGCGGACAGATGACGTACGTCTGACGTCCGGCTTCGATCTCGTGATCGATGAAGAGCTCGACCGTGCGTCGCTCGGCGGGAGGAACCACCTTCGTCCGGATCACTTTCCGGTTGCCCGGCTTCTCGAGGAGCACGGAGAGATCGTGATCGCCGTACGCCGTGAGCGCGAGCGTGCGCGGGATCGGCGTCGCTGTCATGGAGAGGAAGTGCGGGCTTCCCTTCTCCGTGAGGCGCCTACGCTGCGTTACACCGAAGCGGTGCTGCTCGTCCACGATGGCGAGCCGGAGGTCCTTGAAGACCACGGAATCCTCAATGAGCGCATGCGTCCCGATGACAATATCGATCAGACCCGACGCGAGCCTTCTCCTGACATCGTCTGCCTCGGACTGCGGCACAGAGCCCGTGAGGAGAGCGACGGTCGGCTGCGGCAGAGACTTGAGATGATCGGCCTTGGCTCCCCTCCCCGCAAAGTCCGGACTGTGAATGAACGAGTGGAACTGGATGAGGAGCTTGCTGATCGTGACCGCGTGCTGACGCGCGAGCACTTCCGTCGGCACCATGAGAGCGCACTGCCCGCGCTGCAGGAGAACATTCGCCATCACGACGACGGCGACGAGCGTTTTGCCGGAACCCACGTCTCCTTCGAGGAGACGCGACATCGGACGATCCTTCTCCATGTCCTTGAGAATTTCGTAGATCGCCACCTTCTGTCCGCCCGTCGGGGTGAAGTGCAGACACTCGAAGAACGCCTTGATGAGTTCGACGTCCATCGGGATCTGCAGACGCTTCTGCCGCTCTCCCTGCCAGGTCTTCTTCCGCTCAAGCGCCTCCTCCTGCACGCGGAACATCTCCTCGAAGGCCATGCGTTCCTTGGCTTCCGTGAGCCTTTCCGGCGTCGTCGGGAAATGCAGCTCCTCGATGGCGGCACTGCGCGTCATGAGCTTCTCGCTCGCCACAATCTCCTGTGGAAGCGTCTCCTGAATATCCGCGATCGCACCGCGCACGAGCGCCATCTTTTCGCGTAGCCACCGTGTCGTCAGTTTCTCTGTCTGCGGGTAGACAGCGACGATGCGTCCGGCATGGAGCGTCTGCTGTCTGGAACCGTCCTCGAAGGTCGGACTCTGGAGCTTGAGCTTGTAGCCGTCCTCGAGCACCTTGCCCGTGAGTGTCACCACCTGACCTTCTTTGAGCATGCGCATGATGTGCGGCTGGTTGAACCACACGATTTCCGCCGTTCCTCCGCTCTCATCGACGAACTGCGCCTGCACGAGCACCTTGCGTGATCGCGTGCGCACGAGCTTCAGTTTCCGGATCGTGCCCCGCAGCGTCACCTTCTCACCGAGCGGCGCATCCACGAGCGTCGAGATCTGACTCAGGTCCTCGTGCGCTCTCGGCAAATATGCAAGCAAGTCACCGACGCTCTCGATCTTGATCTCGGCAAGCGCCTCGAGAAACGGCTCGGTGGTCTTCAGGAGTGCCGTTGAGAGCTCTACAGACAGCTTCATACGGTCTGGATTGTACACCGGAGAGCGCAATCGCATCGATTTCCTGCCTCAAAAATGGTATACTGGAGGGTATGGCAGACTTCGCAACAGCCATGGCAAATACGGCAGACCTGAGCCTCTCCGCACAGGTGAAGGCCGGTGCCCCGATGACGGGCGACATGAGCGACGAACACAAGCAATTTGCCGAGAAGGTCTCGAAGCTTCTCGAGAGCGGCGAGATCAATGTGTCGCAGCCTGAGAGTTTCCTGAACAAGGCAGTCTACGACGCGCTCGAACCCGAGTGGAAGACGAAGACGGACATGAGCATGGTGAACGTCGCCATTCTCCTCGGACACATCGTTGCCTTCTACCGCTCGAAGCAGACACCCGATGCCTGCCCGCAGCTTGCACAGATGATCGAGCAGCTCTGGGAAATGAAAGAGCGCCTCGAAGTCCACGCGGACGTCTTCAAATTCTAGCCGTCTCAGGCAAGCGGATTGATCCAGTGAATACGCGGATCCCGTCGCCACCACGTGAGGCTCCTCTTGGCGTACTGCCGCGTCTTGGTCGAGATGTCTTTGGCGAGCTTGGCGGCATCGATGTCACCGCGCTCGAGTGCCGCAAGAATCTCGCGGTACCCGTGGCTCTCCATCGCCGGATCATCGTGACCGTATCCGAGCTCGCGGAGAATCTTCACCTCCTCGATCCATCCGCCCTGAATCATCGCCTCCGTGCGGTCGCTCACGCGCTTCTTGAGGACTTCCGCATCGATGTCCATGCCGAAGATGAGGAGATCATAGGGGCTCGTCCCCTTCTTCATCTGTGCGGACTTCGGTTTGCCTGTGGTCTCCCAGATCTCGAGCGCGCGCACGAGGTAGACCTTGTTCTCACGCGGGATGCCCTTGGCGGACTCCGGATCGATCTCCTGCAGCTTCTGCATGAGCGTGACGCCATGATCCGCATCGTACTCATCGGAGAGACGCTGACGGGTCGCGGGATCTGCAGGGGAGATCGGCTCATACCCATCAATGAGCGCGGAGACGTACAGCATGGATCCACCCACGACCATCGGGATGTGACCGCGCGCGTGGATCTCGGAAATCACCTCTCCCGCCCGCTTCTGGAACCACGCGATGGAACAATCCTCCTTCGGATCCAGCACCGAGAGCAGATGGTGCGGCACTCCCTTCATCTCCGCTTCCGTGATCTTCGCGGTGCCGATATCGAGATTCCGGTAGAACTGACGTGAGTCCGCATTCACGACTTCCGCCGTGAAGCCGATCGCGGCGATCCCCTTCGCCAGCCGGATGGAGAAATCCGTCTTCCCGCTCCCCGTAGGTCCCACGACGGCAATGAGCGGCCTCGCGGGCGAAGCTCCAAGGAAATCCCGCAGGGTAGAGGGCAAGGAAGCCGCTTCTGTCTCAGAATCAGGCATGATGACAAGAATACTGTTCTTTCAGAAATTGAACAATAGATTGGACGAGTTGAACACTGCCGGAAGGGCTTGGTTCTGCGCTATAATAGACATGAACACACAGAACTCATACCATTCATTTCCGTCCATTCCCCACACGTTATGCATCCGCTCATCCAGTCTGTCGCCAAAGGTATCTCCCGCGGCCATATCACCCCGCAGAACACGCTCATCCCCACCGTCATCGAGAAGACGCAGTTCGGTGAGCGCGTCTACGACATCTACTCCCGCCTCCTCGAAGAGCGCATCGTCTTCCTCGGCACGCAGATCAACGACGACGTCGCGAACTCCGTCATCGCGCAGCTCCTCTTCCTCGAGAAGCAGGACGCGAAGAAAGACGTCATCTTCTACGTGAACTCTCCGGGCGGACAGGTGACCTCCACGATGGCGATGTACGACACGATGCAGCTCATCGCTCCGGACGTCTCCACGGTCTGTCTCGGCATGGCCGCCTCGGGAGGCGCGATCATTCTCATGTCCGGTGCCAAGGGCAAGCGCTTCGCGCTCCCCCACTCCGAGATCATGATCCACCAGCCGCTCGGCGGCACGGAGGGTCAGGCAACCGATATCGCCATCCACGCGGAACACATCATCAAGACGAAGAACCTCCTCAATAACCTCATCGCGCAGCACTCCGGCCAGAAGGTGACGAAGGTGAAAGAGGACACGGAGCGTGACAAGTACCTCTCGGCCAACGAGGCGCTTGAGTACGGTCTCATCGACAAGATCATCTCGCGTCAGCCCGTGACGACGAAGTAAGCGACCTTTCCACCGAACCTGAAAGAGCGGGCTCTCGTAGCCCGCTCTTTATTTATTTCGTCGGAGATCAGTCGTTGTCTTCGGCTTCAGGCTCGGGCGGCTCTACCTCCGGAAACGTGTTCAGCGCGAGGTAGAACGCGATCATCCAGACGATCGTCGGGTAGGCAGCTCCCATCATGTCCGGGAGCGGCGATCCGCTCATGATGTTCTTCAGGATGAGACCGATCGGTACCGATCCGAGACCGATACCGCCCGTGATCGCGGCGATGTACTGGTACCGTCCGATGGCGAGGAATCCGCCTCCGAAGATGAGGAGGGCAGGAAGAAGGAACGCCCAGACGGCACCGAACGCCGAGAAGACGCCGAGGCCGTCGGTGACGTTCGCCGTGAACGGGGCGAAGTCCCGATACGCCGAGATGCCGATCAGCACCATCGTGAGGCCGATCGACACCCGGAGAATCAGGTTGGAATTCTGTGATACGGACTTCCAGTTCATGGGATCAGAGTGCGGAAATTACTTGCAGCAGGAACCGCCTGCAGCCGGAGCGGCTGAGGAGCAGCAACCGATTTTCTTCACGGCGAAGAAGAGGAGCATCATGATCGCAGCGTTCTGGATGAGGGGCATCATGGCGCCGCCGATGTTACCGTCGCCGACGAGCACCGCGAGGGAAGCCCAGCCGATGATGCCGGAGAGAGCAGCGAGGATACAGGTCTTGGCGATGCAGCAGAGCTTCCTTGCAGCGAAGAGGACACCACCGACGATCATGAGTGCGGGGACGATGTAGCTGAGGACACCGGCGAGACCGGCGAGCATGGCGACGGACGGGAACGCACTCTTGGACATGCCGACGAAGTCATTCAGGTGACGGTAGTGATTGACGCCGAAGGCGATGAAGACGAGGCCGAAGGCGATGCGCGGAAGCCACGGGGCAAACTTGCAGGGACAACCTGCGTTTCCGCAACCGGAGGAACAACTCATAGGGAGGGTGGAAGAGAAATAAAGTTGCCGCCATTATCGCACGCGGGAAAGTGAATGGAAGACAAAACCTCCCTGCGGCAAGAACAATCTCAGGTTTCGCTGTCAGCGAATTTTCAGCATAATGCTGCGGTGTTCACGCTGAAGAAAATCACGGGCAAAGGACGTGCGGGTGTCATCCGCACCCCGCATGGCACCGTCATGACTCCGGTCTTCATGCCCGTGGCCACCGCAGGCGCGATGAAAGGCATCACCTTCGATGATCTGAACGTGCTCGGTGCGGAGATCATGCTGAGCAATACCTACCACCTGCACCTCTCGCCGGGGGAAGACATTGTGAAGAAGGCCGGAGGACTCCACACGTTCACGAGCTGGAAGAAGCCGATCCTCACGGACTCGGGGGGATTCCAGGTGTTCTCACTGGAAGCCATCCGCACGATCACGGATGCAGGCGTGGAATTCCGTGATCACCGCAGTGGCGCCCTCCACTTCATCGGACCCAAGGAAGCGATGCGGATCCAGCACAAACTCGGCGCCGACATCATCATGTGCTTCGACCAGTGTCCGCCGTCCACCGCTGCACGCGCGGAGCAGATCGCCGCCGTGGAACGCACGCTCCGGTGGGCAGCCGTATGCCGCAAAGAGCACGACCGTCTCAGGAAAGGGAAGAAGTCTCCCCTGCTCTTCGGCATCGTGCAGGGAGGGCTCGAGAAGGATCTGCGTCAGAAATGTGCGAAGGAGCTCATCGCGATCGGGTTCGACGGATACGCCATCGGTGGCCTCGCTGTCGGCGAAACAGAGCAGGAGATGATGAAGGTGCTCGATTACGTCTGCCCGATCCTGCCCGCAGACAAGCCGCGTTACCTCATGGGAGTCGGCGAACGCCACCAGCTGAAGGCTGCGATCGCCAAAGGCATCGATATGTTCGACTGTGTCTCACCGATGCGCGAGGCGCGCCACGGCAATCTCTGGATGAGCGATGGCAGCAAGCTCCGGATCCAGCGGCGTGAATTCAAGACGAAGCACCGAGTGATCGACCGCAAGTCTCCGGCTCCCACCAGCCGAACGCACCTCCTCAGTTACCTCCATCACCTGATGCGCCTCGGCGAGCGATATGGCGAGACGCTCGCCTGTCTGCAGAATATGGCCGTGACGATCGAGACCATCCGGTCCGTGCGACGCGAGATTGAGAACACAAAGACGTGAAGCTATGATCAATAGTATGACTTTCGAGACATTACTGTACGGGAGAGGAATAGGGACGTTTTCCGGCATCATGATCGGTCTCCTGATCGGAGCCACGATGTTTGCGGTGTCCGGAGGCGGAGGAGGACAAAGATTCACAGCGCAGGCCCCGACGGTTGCCGCAATAACACCGATGCCACCTCCGCCCGCACCTGTGTATTTCTGTTCTGCCGGCGTGTGCGTGCTTGGAACTATTGGACAGACAGGGACGACCTACCCTGATTCCACCTGCGGCGGCGGCTGCCCACCCATCAGCACTCCGGGGCTGCCGAATCCGTGCGAAGAGGGCGCCTACGCATCACTCGCGTACTGCGATCCCAACGGCAACAACATGCCCGTATCCACAGCCGGAGGGGCGTGCGGGGCGATGGTCCCGTCCTGCAAGTTGCCCTACACCTCCGGAGGCGGATGCTATCTTGTGCCGCTATCGGTCGTCTGTCCGGCAGGATATTTTTGTGAGCCTTTTGCAGTACCGAATCCTCCGAATACCGGCACGTGCGTCGCCATGTCTTCCTCCTCATTCTCTTCCTCCGCCCCGCCACCGTCTTCATCGTCGAGCTCTGATCAAGGCTGTTGTGTCAGTGGCGTTTGCACGGCGAGCTGATAGAATTGCCGGAGAACTACGCTCCCTCTGAATTCCCGCAGCATGACCGTCACTCCGCACAGTTCAATCCTGCGGCTTCTCGATCCCGTCCGGCAGATGCTGCGCGGATTTTTCCTCCTGCATCCCGGGACATCAGGACTGGCCATTGGCGTGACTGCGGCGTTCATCGGTTACACCATGATGTCCTTCTCCGGCGGTGTGGAGAATCAAAGACTGAAAGCGTCATTCACCGGCGTCAGCTGCGGTGGTGCGGGAGACTGCACCGACACCGCGGCATGTATCGATTGCACCTGTGAACTGAACGGTGTGAATTCCGAGTGCACGAATAACTGCTGGAACTACTGTATCAACGGCACGGTGTGTGACGGACAGGGAAGCTGTCTCCTTCCTTCCTCCTCAGCCAGCCCTCCTCCGCCTCCGCCGTCTTCTTCTTCCTCGGACCCGCCATGCGCATGTTTGACTCCGGGAGGCTGCAATCCGCTCTGTGGTCCCGCCGGCGGCAACTCAGGTCAAGCCTGCACGATGCCATCTGGCTCCACATGTGAGAGTCTCTGCGGTCCACCGTCCGACTGCACGGGCTGTCCGACGAATCCGCTGTGCGGCTCCTCATCTTCATCTGGAGGAGGGGGTTGTTGCGTGAACGGCGTGTGTCAGTAGCAGACACTCACCGCCTGTGCATGCTGCGCAGCCACCATGCTTTCAGATACGGGAGCGACAGCGTGGAGAGGACATAGCCGACGGCCGGAATAACGGCGCTCAGCAACGGATTGGCCGCGCGCATGGAGAGAAGAAGCGCCAACGCCACGGCATACGTGACAGCAGCAATGGTGCATCTGCGAACGAGGCTCACCTCCCACGCTTTGTCGCCCTCCACGCGGGCGTTGCGTTCCTCGATGACGCGAAGTCTCGTTTCGATATCGTCAGGCATAACGGAATGATACGCCAAAAAAGCATCCTATGATGCTGAAGTCACTTACTTTCCGACGGACAGGATCTCGAGCTCCGTGTACTGCTGGCGGTGACCGCGGTACGTCTTGTGGAAACGCTTGCGACGCTTGAACTTGCGAACGATGATCTTGTCATCCTGACCGTGTGAGAGCACCTTGGCCTTTACAGAAGCTCCTACGACGAGCGGCTTTCCTACCGTCGTGGTCGTTCCATCGGAAACAAGGAAGACTTTGTCGAAGGACACCGTCTCGCCTACAGCGGCCTGAAGCCTCTGGGACTTCATTTTCATACCCTTCTCCACCTTCTCCTGGAACCCGGCGATGTCGACGATGGCAAACATAAAGCTCGGGGAGTCTACCGTGCAGTTTTGATGATGGCAAGAGCGGATTTACGCCTACTTGCCCTTGAAGTACGCCCCGCACGTGACCTTCCGCGGCTTCTTCGAATGATTCCGCGGCCCGTGATTCTGCCTACCCTGTGCAGAAACTTTCTGCACAAGAAGCTGACGAAGCTGAAGCTGAAGATCCTGTCGGATCGCCGCTGACTCACGTGTACGGGGAGGCGGAGGCGCCGGTACTGCCTCAGGCGAATCACACGGAATGCCCGCGCCGGCATCGATGGAGAAGCAGTACTGCTCAAGGGGTGATGGCATGCGGACAGAATTCCCTTCCTTGTCTGTTTCGTCAAAAAAATGAAGCTGGGGCTGTGGGTTCGGTGCTGTAGAATAGGAAATATCAGGGCGCCTAGCTCAGCTGGTTAGAGCATCTCGTTTACACCGAGAGGGTCGAGGGTTCGAATCCCCCGGCGCCCACCATTGCCATCACGAAGCCTCTCCCCTACCATACGCCCGCATGATGCAAACTCTGTCCATCATCGACGCCGTCCTTGGAGCGCTCGTTGCCCTCCTCATTCTCCTGCAGCACCGCTCTTCAGGACTCTCCGCCACATTCGGCGGTATGGGCACGACCTACGTCCAGCGCAGAGGCGCGGAGAAGTTTCTCTTCGTCGCTACCGTCTGGCTTTCCGTGGCCTTCTTCGCGATCGCCATCGCGATGATGTACATCTAGGTCACATCCATCATTTCCGGATCTCTGACAATGGTGCAGATGTCGGTTCTTCCTCTATAGTGCCTTCCACGTGCGATCACTCATCCGATTGATTGCGGCCATGACGCGCGCCGAGCGCATTGCACTCGGGGCACTGTGCGTCGTATTCACCGTGAGCTCGCTCATGCTGCTCCGGCTCTTCTACGTGGAGAACTCCGACGAGGTTCCTGTGGCAGGAGGAACGTACATCGAGGGTGCGGTCGGCGAATTTCTGCCACTCAACCCGTGGTTCATCACGGGCAACGATGTGAATCGTGACATCGACTCTCTCGTCTTCGCGGGACTCATGAAGTACAACCCGTCGACCTCGGAAGTCATCGGTGATCTCGCAACGGTGAAGATCAGCTCGGATAACCGCGTGTACACCGCGACACTCAAGCCGGGGCTCCTCTGGCACGACTCGACGCCGGAGAAACGTCACGAAGTGAGTGCGGACGACGTCCTCTTCACGTTCCAGATGATCCAGAAGCCCGGATTCCCGAATCCCATTCTCCAGCAGAACTTCCGCGGCGTGGATATGAAGAAGATCGACGAACGGACCGTGCAGTTCAGTCTCAGCAAGCCGTATTCCTTCTTCACGAGCAATCTCACGCTGGGGCTGGTTCCCGCAGCGTCGTTTCAGGGCATCCCCCCGAACAAGCTCGACCAGACGCTCGACTTCGGGTTCCATCCGATCGGCGCCGGTCCGTACAGCTTCCTGAGCCTGCTCCAGACCGACCTCTCGACGGAAATCACGCTCAAGCGGTTCGAACGCGCGGGCATGAGCGAGGAGAAAATCGATCGCGTCGTCTTCCGGATCTTCCCGGATTACAGTTCGCTGCTCAGTGACATTCTCAACGTGAACGGCGTACGTCAGGTTCCGAGAAGCCAGCAGGGTCAGCCGATTCTCCCGCGACGCTTCACGCCCGTTCCCTACACGCTCCCGCAATACGTCGGCGTTTTCTTCAATCTCGACCGGCCGATTCCCGCAGATTCCAATGTCCGCCTCGGTCTCCAGCTCGCCACCGACAAACAGCAAATCGTGAACACCATCCATGAGACGCAGATCGTGGACACGCCGCTCCTCGAGATCGACCTCGGCGACTGGCGCTACAAATTCGACGCTAATTCCGCGCAGGGAGCCTTCTTCGAGTCGAGCTGGAACATGCCCGAGAAAGTCCGTCTCCAGCGCCTGCTCGAGCAGCGCGAGAGTAACCGCCTCGGCCCTCTCTCCCGTCTGCCACGCATCGCGCTTCTTTCCACGGGCGCCACACTCACACTCACCGGATCGTCCGCAGGCATCAAGTTCCCCGTGTTCATCAACAGCGTGAAAGTGGAAACCGGCGCGAAGATGGCGGACGGCATCACGAAGGCGCTCTCCGGCTCGTGGGTGGTGAAGCTCACTGCCGGAAACGGAATGAGCGGCTCACTCAAGACCGGCATGAACATCCTGAAGATGACCGACACGAAGCAGGACATCATCGACTCGGCCTTCGTCGAACGCATTACGGACGCCCGGATCTACTCATCCGCTTCGGTGGAGCAACAGCTCATCGAGCAATTTGTGAAAAGCAAACAGGCTGCGGACGGCGCGCCGGAGAAGATCGGCGTGCAGGATCTCTACCTCGAGAACGGGTTCCTCCGACGCAAGACGGCTTCCGATCTGCCCCACACGCGCATCAACGACCGCGGCAGCCCGCTCAAGATCACCATCCTGACGAGTAACAAACCGGCAACGTATCCGGTCGTTGCGAACATTCTGAAGAAGCAGTGGGAAGCGGTAGGCGCGAGTGTCACCGTGGATATCCCGGAGACGCAGAAGGAATTCGAGGAGAAGCTGACGAAGCGCAGCTACGACGTCGTGCTTTTCGGACAGTCGCTCTTCGATAACCTGGACAGCTATCCCTATTGGCACAGCAGTCAGACGCAGGAGAAGACCGATACGTCGAAGATGCGCATCGACGCCTTTAACCTGTCGCAGTACGCGTCCTTCCAGGCGGACTCGCTCCTCACCACCATCCGCGAGACGCGTGACTCCTCCTCGAGGAAGAAGGCACTCACGGCTCTCAATGACCTCTGGAAGAAGGAAATCCCCGCCGTCATTCTCTACTCCCCTCTCTCCATCACGGCGCATGATGCGACGGTGAAGGGTATCTCGTTCAAGAATCTCTCACTGCACGCCGACCGTTTCGCGAACTTCGACACGTGGTACGTGACGACGAGGAGAAGATTCAAGGAAGGCAGGGGCTGGCTGAATTTCCCGGGCTGGCTTTTCGGCCTGATGCGTCGATAAACACACAGGCAGGCTTGTCAAAGTGCCCTTGTGTTCTACCGTAAGTTTCCGTATGATTTTGCGGCTTTGAAGTGTCACAGGCACCTATGGAAGTTCTTCTCCTCTCAGACATCGCCGGCGTCGGACGCAAAAACGACCTCATCGTCGTGAAGAGCGGCTACGCCCTCAATCATCTCCTCCCTGAGCGCCGCGCGCTCGTGGTGACCCCCAATGTCCGTCGCCGTTACGCTCTGCAGATCAAGCAGCGCGCGGTTGAGCGTGAGAAAGAGCGCGAAGTCCAGCTGTCCCTCTCCGCCGCTCTCGCGAACAAGACGGTCCATCTCTCAGCCAAAGCCAGCAAGACGGGCAAGCTCTATGCCGCCATCACGGAGAAGCAGGTCGCCGATCTCCTCAGGACGGAGTACGGCATCAATATCACCGAGGAGTCCATCACGATCGCCGAGCACATCAAGGCCGTCGGCACCCACACGGTGACCGTCACCGTCGGCGCCCAGTCCACGACCATCAAGGTCGAGGTGAAGCCGGAAGGTGCTGCTGTGTCCAAGGCGTAAGCGCTATGCAGAGCGCCTGAAGATTGTTACCCTTTGTTTCCGTATGGCTGAATTCGGAGGATTTGAATCATTCACCCCCGGCGAAGACGGAGGCTCGGCATCCGAAGGAGTGTCTGAGGCAGCCAAGGAGCGCTTTGCGCAGGCTCAGCAGCAGATCAAGCAGCTGGCCAAGGACGAGAAGAAAGCCCGCAAGCGCGACGACCGCGTGGCCTCGACGATCCGGCAGTTCCTCGCCGACGAGCAATATTCGCACCTCTTTCAGCTGATTTCGCACCTGTCTGCACGGGACTGTCCGTCCGTGTTCATTCTTGCGATCCTCTCCCTCATCCACGAGGGATCACTCTCTGCGGTCGAAGAATTCATCGCCGAGCGCAAAATGGTGATCGCCAAACCCGATATCGAGGCGCTCCAGGTGAGCGGCCACGGCAAACTTCCGCCTGAGCTTCAGGAGAAGCTCCTCCTCTGGACCTCCCGGCTCGAGCTCGTCATGACGACCGATGCCGAGAAAATCCTCGCGCGCCTCATGGTGGACGAGAACAACATCGACGGTGCGCTGCTTCAGCTCACAACGTTCGTCCTCGTCGATTTCTTCTCCGATGCCGAACGGGAAGTGCCGTATGAAGATCTCCAGCCTCTGACAGTGAAGATCCTGCAGGATCTCATCGAACCGTACATGGAGATGATGCAGGCGTACTTTGAGAAACTGCGCGCAGAGAAGAAGGGAGCTGACGAAGACGAGTGAACGCGTCGCCCGCTACCGTTTGAGTACCGCGAGAAACGCTTCCTGAGAGAGCGTCACCCGGCCCATCTGCTTCATGCGCTTCTTGCCCTTCTTCTGCTTGTCGAGGAGCTTGTTCTTGCGCGTCACGTCTCCTCCATACAGGTAGCCCGTCACGTCCTTGCGGTACGCCGCGATATTTTCGCGCGCGACGATCTTTCCGCCGATCGCTGCCTGAATCGTGATCTGGAACTGCTGCTTGGGGATTACTTCTTTGAGCTGCTTGCACACGCGTTCCCCGACATCTCTTGCCTCGCTTCTGTGCACGATGAAACTGAGCGCATCCGCCGGTTCACCGAGAAGAAGAATATCCATCTTCTGCAGATCGCCTGCGCGGTAGCCGAGGTGTTCGTAGCTGAGCGACGCGTAGCCCGACGATGCGGACTTCAGCTTGTCGAAGAAATCGAGCACGATGCTCGCGAGCGGCACCTCAAAGTGCATGAGCGCCCGATCGGCATCGATGTACTCGAGCGTGTGGTAGACACCTCTGCGCTCCTGCACGAGCTGCATGGCGGGGCCCACATCCTGCTGGCGGCAGACGATCTCGAGACGCACCCACGGCTCGCGGATCTCGTCGATGTACGTCGGATCGGGCATTTCCGAAGGATTGCTGATGAGTGCGGTGTCGGGTTCATCGAGCTTGAGCAGGCTGGCGCGCACGACCGAAGCGGGGCTTCTCGCGTGGAGCTTCACCTCATAGAGCGCGCTCGGCGCCGTGATGACGAGATCGCAGTCGTACTCGCGCTCCAGACGCTCCTGCACGATGTCCATGTGGAGGAGCCCGAGGAATCCGCAACGGAAACCGTTGCCGAGTGCGGAGTTGTGTTCGTAGGCGATATCGATGGCGGAATCGTTGAGAGAAAGCTTCTCGAGCGAATCGCGCAGCTTGGGATACTCATCGGCCTGTGTCGGGTAGAGACCGGCGAACACCATGGGCTGCACTTTCTTGTAACCGGGAAGTGCGGGAGCCTCCGTCGATGAAGAGATCGTGTCACCGACACGCGCATCACCGACGGCCTTGAGACCCGTGACGACGTAGCCGATCTGACCCGAGACGAGATTCGTGTCCGAAATGTACTTGGGGCTGAAGTACCCGACATCCTGCACCTCGAAGTCGACTTTGGAACCGAGGAGCCTGACCTTCATCCCCTTCTTGAAGTCACCGTCGATACAACGCACGTAGATGACCACGCCCCGGTACTCGTCCATCACGGCATCGAAGATGAGACCGCGGGAGATCCCGTCCAGACTGCCCGGAACCGGTGCCGGAATACGCTCGATGACGGCATCGAGCACCTCACGCACTCCCGTGCCTTCTTTGGCGGAAATCCGGAAGATGTCCTCCTTCTTGCATCCGAGCATCTTGATCACTTCCGCACTCACGCGCTCGGGATCTGCGGCGGGGAGATCGATCTTGTTCAGGACGGGGATAATTTTCAGATCATGTTCCATCGCCATGTAGAGCACCGCGAGCGTCTGCGCCTGAATACCCTGCGAAGCATCGATGAGGAGGATCGCTCCCTCGCACGCGGCAAGGCTCCGGCTCACTTCGTACCGGAAATCGGTGTGACCGGGCGTGTCGATGAGGTTGAGCTCGGTCCCCTTGTAGTGCATGCGGACCGGCGTCAGTTTGATGGTGATCCCCCGCTCGCGCTCCAGATCCATCGAGTCGAGATGTTGCTCTTTGAGGACGCGCTTCTCCACCGCCGCAGTCACTTCCATCATACGATCCGACAAGGTGGACTTGCCGTGATCGATGTGCGCGATGATGCAGAAATTCCGGCGGTTCATGGCTGAGACATGCTAAAGACTGCAGCCAGAAAACACCAGCCTGCTTTAGTCCAATTCCACCGGAAAGCCCAACCTGCGTGCCTCTTCGACTTCCTCGGAAGTTGCCCTCCGTTTCTGCGGAGCCTCGGATGCCGACGACGGATCCTTGAAATTCAGAATGTGACGGTATCCCATCCTTACCGTGTCGTAATCCGAGAGCGTGATGCTCTTGATGTCGGCAGCACGAACGCTGGCTGCAGGGGAGAGCACGATGCCGTAGATACCCTCGGACGGCTCATCAGCGACAGCCCACGCGCCGCTCTTGAAGCGGTACGGCGTGAAGGATCGCACCTTCACCCGCTTGAACGACAGATAGGGTTCGAGTTCTTTGGAACGCGGATTCGTCTTGCCGGCAATCTTTGTTCCGTCGCGGAGTGTCACCTCGATATCGACCCCTCCCGCAGAAGGAAAGAAGTACTGGAAATCCTGCGGTGTACCCTTCAGGAGAAGCTGGAGATCGGAAACTTTCACGATCTCGGCCGTTTCCGATGCACGGACGGGGCCTTCGTAGCGTTCGCGGAGAGGCAGCCATCTGCCAGCGGGTTCCGTCACGACACGCTGGTAGTAGTCCTGACGGAGTTCGTCGGTGAGCCCGACGTACGTGGCCGGCTGCATTGCTTCTCCGGTCCCGATCTTCTTTCCTCCGGTGTAAAAGACGGATCCGTCCGGTTGAGGCTCATACCGTCCGGTGTACCCCTCACGCACGAAGTACGTCTCTCCATTCTCGGTGCGGATTTTGAGATGAAGATCACGGATCGCCCGATTGGTGATGACTCTCGATGCCTCATTCTCGCGCGAAGAGAAGCGGAGTTTCCTGCCGCTCATTTTTTCGTTCTTCGGCGTGAAGTGCCAGTTGAAGGTGAATCCGCGGTTTCCGGAAAGCTCCTCGGACTCGGCGCGCAGCGTGCCGTACGGTGCGAGGTCGAAGCTGATCTTCTGGCCGGGAACGGCGTGGAAGACCTGTTCAGGCTGCTCATCGGATGCGGACAGGGTGACGGGGGCGACGGAGATCGTCGATGCACCACGAACCGAGAAGAGCTCCATGTCACGATCGAAGTACGCTTCCTGCGAGTAGGGCTCGCCCCGGGAATCGGGATTGCGGGACTGGAGAAAGCTCACATGGAGAGCGAGTGCCTCGACGACGGCGTGGAATGCTTCGTTACGCTTCGATCCGAATTCGCTGCCGAAGTTCGTCGTTCCCCAATCCCATTGTTTGAGGTCGCTGATTTTGGTCTGGAGCCAGCGCCCGGTGTCATACGTCGGGTGGCGGGAAAGAATCGCAGCGTAGTCGGCAAGTGCGGCGTAGTCTTTCTGATTCGCATACATGGAGCCTCCGGCCCAACCGACCTTCTTGACCCGATCGAAGGTACTGCCGGCGCTCTTGAGGACTTCCGCATAGGACGACTCGGGATTCGCTTCATCCTGATGAAGGCTTTCACCCGAGAGATCCGTAATGTCGATCTTGCGTGCAGCCCCCGTGAGATCGGGACGCGCATCGGAAGGAAGTTCGGCACGGAAGAGTCCGGGGTTGGCGAGGAGCATCGCATCACGCGACTTCGGTGCCGCGGGTGTGTCTGCCTTATCCACGGCACGGACGTACGTCTGGATCGTGCGTTCAGTGATGGTGCCACCATCGGTGGGCAATTCGCCGAGCTTTCTTCCGAAGACGATGGAGTCCCCGAGTGACGTGAGACGCTGCGTCTGGCCTTCGTCCTCCGTTTCCATGCGGCCGCGCTCTCCGAGCTGGTAGAGATCCCCGACAGGTTCACTCTGACTCTCCGAACGCAGACGCGTGCGCTGTTCTACTGTCCCCTTCTGCTTGCGGTACTCACGCTCAAGGACGTGCTGCCCGTACAGATGCAGGGCTTCGCGCATGACGATCTTCATATCAGCCTCGTTCACATTTTCGAAATCGAAGAGACCGCTGTCGGTCTTCAGGTCCCTGAAATTCTGCCATTGCACTGTTCCGTCGTTGGAACGCTGGAAGAGACGGAGGGCAACGTACGGCTTAATGATGCGGTTGAAGTCGTCGGCGAGAAGCTCGCTATTCTCGTGGAGGAATTCACCCATGTCCTTGCCCTGCGTGACCTGCTGGGTGATGCCGGGAAGTGTCGTCTCCATATCTGCAAGTTCGCGTGCGAGCATGATCGCAATCATTTTGCCGCGGATGGACGACTTCTGCGCTGCATTGAATCTGGAGGAATAGAGCATGTCGGACATCATCCAGCTGCTCATGGAAGCCACGACGTCCGTCTCGCTCTCTCCTACAGTGCCCGACGTCGTGAGGGCTGCAAGGACTGCAGCGGGCGTGTGTTCGAGGAAGTCACGGTTCTTGGCCTGCTCCCAGACAGTGATGCCGGTGTGCACGACGAGGACCACGGCACCGATGGCAAGTCCCACGGGTCCGAACGAGATACACGGCGCGAGGAGCGGAAGCCCGCCGATATCGGCGGCGACGCGCGCTGCCTGAGGATCGCTGAGCGAAGAAATGCTCTGCTCCAGCTGCTTGAGCTCGATGACGGCACTCGTCTTGTCGTGCACCCAGCGGTCACCGGCCTTGCGGAAACCCGCCTGCGTGAGGCTGGCTTCCAGACCGCCGATCGTCTGGGTGAGGCGCGAGCGCATCTCCGTGTACGAATAGATGTCCATCCCGAGCATGACGACATCGAGCGCTGCAAATCCTGCATGGAGCCCGCGGGCGAGATTGCTGGCCTTCTGCCAGCGGCTCAGACCCTGCACGGCATTCACGAGGTCGTCAGCGGAGGCACCGGCAAGGAGATTCTTTCCGGCAGCGGTGGAGAAGAGCCGGGCAATGCCGTCAGGATGAATATCGGATTTGGCGATGGCACTGATCACAGCCGGATCGAGGAGTGTCGCAGGAACATTCTCACTGAGATGCAGGACATACGTGGCCACGCGCTGGATGCCCGCACGGCCGCCTGCCTTGGAAGCCTCCAGAATGACGGGAATCATCTCGGGCTTGATCACCTTGGATTCGGCGGAAAGGAGTGACAACGTACGGTAATCCTTCAGGAGTGCGACCGTGTCATCGAGCGAGAGTCCGAGAGCGCGGCACTGTTCGGCGGCACGGTCGAATGCGGCAGCGACTTCCGGAGCAGCGGTCGGCTTGATGCGGCTGGACTTCACGGACTTGAGTGCAACGACCCATTCATCCGGAAGAGCTTCGACCGTTCGGGCGGTGCGCCCGATACCTGCTTCGACTGCCTCCGATGCAACGGCGGCTTCACGTGCGGTGGTCTGGGTTGCCTCGGTTCCCTCTTCGATCACGCGGCCTGTCGCGGCATCCACGACGGTACCGTCGGGACGGACAACCTTGAATCCGGCTGCTCTCGCAGCGGCTTCGACACTGTCTTCCGCCTTCACAGCGGCTGCGGGAATATCGTCCACCACACCGTCACCGACGGCGCGGGAGAGTGCGGGCGGTTCGGCATCGGGGGATGCGCGGGGACCCGTCGGCGTCTTCGTGCGCGGTCTGGCAGCCGCTGCAGCGTCTTCCACTGTTTCTGCACGACGGAGGGTTTCTGCGCCGGAATCGACGGCATCCGCTGCTTCATCGATGAGCGAACCCGCCTCCTCAAGTGTGGAAGCAGCCGGAGGCATCGCCCGAGGATTGCCTGCAAATTCATTGAAAACTTTGGCCATCTCCTTCCTGAGCTCGTCGGCTTCCGTGAGGTGCGACACTTTTTCCTTCATCGCGCGCAGGAACGGGGAATTCAGTTCGGTCGTCACCTGAAGATATTTCTTCACGCTGTCGACCGTATTGTTGATCACCTTTTCAACGGCAGAGATCTCGGCCTCGGAGAACGAAACGAAATCCCCCTGCTGGGTGAAGTTCCGCATGACACGGACGTCCTCAGCAAGACGCTTGTACTTGGCGAGAAGCTGGATCGCGTGCTCTTCGTTCCTGATGGAGAGGGCAAAAATGGAGTTTCCGGACTTGAGGAGCTTGTTGCCGAGGTAGGAGAATTTTCCGTACCGCAGACGCAGCGCCATGAGTCCGTCTTTCTGCGTGGAGAGAAGCAGCGTACGAAGTCCATCCATCCACGCCTGAGTCGGACCGGCAGCCACACGAAGGGCATCGGCAACGACGTCCTTCATAGTGAGCGGAATCGGCAGCTTTCCCGTGCGCCAGGCTTCGGCGGTCTTGCGCGCGATGAGGTACGCACCCCCCGCTTCTCCCCAAACGATCCAGAAGTCATCGGAGCTTCTGCCTTCCGTGGTCACGAGATTCCATGTGGCACGGATCGGTGCGGTGATCGGCATGAGGAGGGTGTCCTGAAGGACAATCTCCCCGTTTTCATTCACGAAGATGCTCCAGCCCTTCTCGGCCGCAAGGCGGAGAGCCTGGTCAGGATCGCCGTTCACAATCTCTTTCACCACTTCTGCAGCACCTGAAACCGGCTGGATAATCAGCGTATCAAAACTTTTCATTCCACCCTGCGTGATATCCCTGCCTGCATTGGCCGCGTTGGCCGGGAGGTCGCGAAGAGAGGAACCGCTGTCCGGTGGCCTCTGTCCTGACGAACCATCGGGGGGCTTAGCGCCGCCGAGGAACGGGAACGCAGACTGCAGTGACGACGTGAAGTACGACCAGGGACTCGGAGCGTTGTGGCTCCACCATTCTTTGAGATTCGACACGCCGACTGCTCCGGCAAGCGCAGCGAGAATGGAGAGAGCCCATTTGCCGGTTTTCTTCAGGAATCCCTCTTTCTCCGCGTCTCCGAATACCTTGCGCCAGAGCCATCTGGCTCCCGTGAATGCAGCGACAGCGCCGAGGACGTACGTCGCCTTCGTCATGATGCCTCCCTCGGAAAAATCTCTTCCTGCCTTCTGAAGAGGGGCAAGAATGGATGCGGACTCCGCGGGTGCCGGGACAGCCACCTCAGGCGTTACCGACTTCGGAGGCAATTGTCCGACAAGTCCTCTCATATCCAGACGCGCAAAGAGAGAGCCAAGATGCTCTTTCCGTGCTTCCAGCTGACTGAGGTTGGCACTGATGACATCCAACCTGCGGTGGTCGATCGTCGAGAGCGTATCCTTCCACTCTGCATCGGTGTGAACGGCATCCTGCAGCGATTCAATCTGTGCCTGCAGTTCCGGAAGTGTCTTCGGCTTTTCGCTCAGGATTTCCACAATGGGAATCCCGCCGGTTCGGTACATCATCCTCTGCTCCCGAAAGCCGTCGAAGGAAGGTGAGCCTGTCTTCATGCGGCGTGATGCAATGATTCACGGGGCGAGTCTCCGGACTTTTTCTTGCTGAAGAGCTGTTTCCAGAACACCCTGAATCCCGCCGTGATCGCGTCTCCGACGTGCTCGGAGGCGTTATCAATACCCCTGTCCCACCCATTGAGAACGTCCATCGTACGACGACGGACCGACACACGTGCTTCCTCGGTTCTGCGGACGGACGGCGCAGTACTGTCGCCTTCCACGTCATCACGGTGAACCTCAACTGTCTTGCGATTGGATTCGGCCATAGATGGAGAGAAATATGTAATTTTCTCATCATTATACCACAAAACAGGACACTTTTACAGGTGTCATGGCAGTGCAACTATCTGCTGGGCGGAGCCCTCACTTCTCCGATGGTAAGGCGGTGCATGGCCTCCAGAGCGCCCGGCCAGAGATACAGGGACTCGCGGAGCTTCGGGTAGGTGAGCACATCCGGCGTGGACGCCCGTGCCTCTGTAAGGCTGTTGAAGAGCCCGGCTTCGCCATCCTTCTGATACTGACGTGCGTCGAGCCCGAGGAATGAGTGGGCTTTCGCGATGATCTTGTCGAAGTCTTCGACGGTCGGCTTCTGCCCTGCACGGATCTTGTCCATGAGCACATCGGATTCATCGCGGATCATTTTGCGGATACCGAGAGCCACCCAGTAGCGGGAGAGATTCTTGGCCTCGGCCTCTGCACCCGTGATCTCGAGACCGTCGTAATCCGCAAGCTCGATGCGCATGGCCGCTCCTGCAATGCGGTGACGGAGACGCTCAAGGAGCTCGTACTGGAGGACACCGTTGATCGCATTCTGTTTCTCCTGATTGCCGCGGAAGAGGCTGTTCGCCATCACGTCGATCTGACCAAGGGCACTCGTGATTTTGAAACGGCGATACGCTTCAATGACCTGCGTAGGGCTGACTCCCATGCGGCCACGGGCTGCGTCATTCAGACCACTGGTACCGGAATACCTCCCGATGAGTTCGCCGTACTGCGCGATGTCGAACTGGATCGTCTTCGGATTATTGTCAGCATCTCGTGTCTCGATCGTGAGAATCTGCGACGTGTGAGATTCACTGAGCCTCTTGGAGAGACCCTTCAGCTCCGCGTGTGTCTCGGCGGATTCGTATGCAAACGGATACTCACGTCCGAACTGCCCACCCGAACCTTTCGCCAGATACCCCATCGAATCCTGCAAATACGAGGCATACCGGTTCTTGTATGCGGCTTCCGACTCTCCCTGCAGAGGCGGCATGTTGGCAGTCTGCCCCATGTACGCACGGGTCATGCCGAAACGCTGGCCTGCATTCGCGGATTCGACGCGATCGAATCCTTCCTGCCTCCAGTCCGTGTATTCGCGTGCGGACATCGTCATCCAGTTCCAGCCGACCTCCGCATTGGTGGCGGATGCAGCCCCCTGCCAGTACGTATGCTGACCGGGACCGCGCTCCTCGAGGCGCTTGAGGAGATCACCCTGCGAGTGTCTGAGCCAGTCGCGCTCTTCCTTCGTCCAGTCTTCGGTCACGCCTTCGAGCTTGCGGTAGTAGTACCCTCCGGCGACCGCGGCGACCGCGATGGGCAGGAGAATGAGTGCGCCGGGAGCCGCTGCGGCTGCCAGAATCCCCTCCCCGGCCATGTACGAACTCACCATGGCGTATCCGGCGACGGACAGACCGACGACACCGCTGCCGCCTTCCGCGGCGTACACGTAGTTCGCACGCGAGTAGAGCTCCTTGAGAGCAGGGTTATCGGTAGCGGCGATGCGTTCGCCGTTCGCCTTCCAGTCGGCATACGCCATGTAGATGATGAAGACATCACCCGCGGCTGCGGCGGCATTGAGCACGACACGGAGCTTGGCGGCGTTCGATGCGGCACGGACCGCGCGCGTCACTTCCTCCACCTTTCCGGTACGGACGGCATCCGAGATGATGCGCTGCCCGCCGGGGCTGTCGCGCAGGAGCGCCATTGTGCCTCGATCGAGAGTAACGGCGCCGGACTGCTCGGCGGCGCGGAGGAATTCCAGCGCCTCGGCGGACTGCAGTCCGCGACCGGAGCGCGCGACGAGTTCTGCAAGCCTCTGCTGGTTCCGGACGACATCATCCGCTGCTCCCACGCCTTCGGCAGCGCGGGCGGCCGGTGCAGCTGGCGGCGCCTCAGCGGCCGGTGCCGATCCGCGGGTTGTGCTGCGCGGGGCACTGCTGCGTGTCATACGCGCACGGACACTCCGGACTCCCGCACTGAGAATCTTGGGTCCGAAGTATCCTGCTGCGACCAGCCCGATGGCGGCGGCAAGAAGCGCCCACATCCAGCGGCGCCACTCATCACCCTGCCTGAAGAGTGCGTCGGCTGTGTCGAGATGAATATCGAGATTGGCATTCACCGCATCGGTGAACTTCTGGACTTCGCCGATGAAACCGGTCGTCGGATCACCCATATCCTGATTCAGCTGGCGGATCGCGAGCACGTACACCGTGGGAAGTCCGTGCTGCTCGATGAGAGCATCCACATTCTGCGACGTGATGCGTTCTGTCAGCTCCGGTAGCGGATCCTTCGGCGCCTCTCCGAGTGCGGTCTTTGCCGGAGGCAGACCCTGAATGACCGCGAGTGAATTTCTCACGTTCGTGATCTTCGTCCTGTCGAATGCGCGCACGGCATCGGCGATGCTCTTCATCTTGTCCATGACGGCCTTCTGCTCTTCTGGTGTCAGCCTCTCGAAGGGCAGATCCATCTTCTCGGCGGGCCATCCCATCGCGTCATTGAGCGGGCCGGCGAGCCTGCCGCGCAGATAATCGCGGATGCCGAGGGCATCGGGTGCGGGCAGCGTGAAGAGGTAGGAGAGCGAGTTGCTGACCTTCCGTACGAACTCGCGTCCGGTCTTGTTGGAGAAGTCCTCGATACGTTCCGGCAGACCGATCGTGAGGACCTCCTCCTCGAAACGACCCGCGAATGCGCCGATACGTTCGCGGTGGAAATCCGCGCGCATCTGCGTCACCTCGTCGATCTTCTCGCGCACCGGGAGCGGTGTCTGATCGGGATTGGGTGCTGCCGCCCCCTCCGTCACGTCCGATGACTTGAACTGATGCTGCATGAGAAGCAGCTCGAGTGACCTTTCGTGATAGGCGGAAAGTGAGTCGGCCGTGCGCACCATGCCGTCGCTGAATTCACGACGCTCGACGGAGAGTGCCGCGTAGCCGGGCATCGCACGTTCCAGAAGCTCCTTCAGCTGCTCGAACCTGAGACCTTCGGCCTCCGTGAGAGGCTGTCCCTTCCCCTCCCTCGCGAGTCTATTGCGCGCCGAGAGCGCCTCCCACTCCGCACGTTCGCGCGCGAGTCCCCCGTCGCGGATCACCGCTTTCTGCTGCCCGAGAATATCGGCGTAACGCTGGGCCTGAAGCCCGAGGAGCATTTTGGATGGAAGATGTCCTTTTTGCGCGATGAGTTCGATGATGCGCTGGTCGAGTGCATTGCCGTGAATGCGCACAGCGGTGGCATCACCTGCGACAATCGCAGCGAGTCCCGCGGGGTCAAGCGTCTTCTTCAGCTCCTCCAGCTGGCGTGCGAGAGTGGCCTGATCCTGCATGACGACCCCCCTCCGGTCGCGCTGCACGGTGAGCAGGTACGACACGAGCGAGGCATTGGAAAAATTGAGGCGGCGCTCTGCAGCCGCCTTGAGCTCCTGCAGGAAGATCTCCGTCTGGCGTTCGTCGGCGAGCACATCGGGCGGAACGACCGAGACCGTCCTGCGCAGCACGAGGTAATCATCCGAAGCCTTCAGCGTCTGGGAGAGAATGGACTGGTAGTACTCGAAGAACGTCTCGCCCTGATTCACCACCACGAATTCGGGCACATTCACCGGTGCTCCCGCAGGCCTCTCCGCCTGCGCCTCACGCTGGAGAGCGTTCTTGCGGTTGACGAGCTGGTTGTAGCGGACGAGTTCGGCCAGATCGTTGTACGAAGCATCTTCGCGCATCGCAGAAAGCTGCGCGTCCATTGCGTTCTGATCCATGGACTGCGGCAGCGCCTGCGGAATACCGTACACCCTGCGGAGTGCGTCGGTATGCCCCTGGAGAGCCTCGGGGGGAGGCGTCACACCTTCTCGAGGACGTTCGGGTGACTGCTCGGCAGGCATGAGGAAGGAGAAAGTTTAGTGCACGATGTCCGGGAATCCTCCCGGTGACGGCATCGGCGGCGGGATGTCGTAGAGTCCTCCACCCGGAAGGGCGGGAGTCTCCGGCGTGATGGGCGCCATTTCGCCGATGGTCTCCGCGATAGCCGAAATCTTGTTCGCACCGACAGCGGTCATGAGCAGTTCCCAGTTTCCCGTGAGGTAAAAGCCTCCGGCCACTCCGCCTGCCACGATGGCAGCGCCGATGAGCGCGGACACGATGGGGTGCTTCTTCACGAAGCCTCCGATGCCCGAGAGAATACGGCGGAAGATCCCCTTCTTTTCGGTGCGCTCCTGAAAGTCACGGGAAGCGGCAATCGTCTTGATCTCACCGCGGTAACGGTCGTGGAGCGCGTCGAACTGCCGGCGCAGTTCCTTCTTGTCTTTGAAGTCGGCAGTGATGCCCTGATTCTTTTCGATGTCACGGAGCACCTTGTCCTTGTTCGTCGCCATTTCACGGAGGACATCGAGATCCTCGCGACGCTCGGCCTCACCGTTGTACATCGCCTCTCTGACCCTGCGAAGGGTCAGCTCAGGCCGCTGTGATTCGCGCGGAGTTTCGAGAGTTGCAGGTGCCATAGAATCAGGAAGCAATGGTAAGGGATTCCAGAAGCTCGTGACGGAGAGCGCTGAAGTTGGACGCCATGAGAAGATCCGCGTCGGAATCAGCCGAACGCAGTGTGGAGAGGATGAGCGCGCCGATGGCATCGGGACCGAGCGCGAACGTGATCTGGCCGAGATCAGCCTCGCTGATCGCACCGAGATCGATGCTCTTCATGAGCGCGAGGAATTCCTCGTCACTCTTCACCGTCTTGAACTTGTCACGGACAGCGAGCAGCTTCGGATCGTGGAAGCGCGTGATCATGAAACGCATCTCACGGTTCTTCTGCGTATCCGTGTACGTGAGAGTCTCGTCCTCGGTCTTCCAGCCTTCGCGGAGAGCCTCGGACAATGAACTGAACGCCTTCTTCTCGGCGTCCGTAAGGTAGAGGAGAGTGGGAGTTGGCATTACCGGACAGTGTACCAGAAAACGCCTCAGGAGTGAAGCTGCAGGAGCGCCTCACGCAGTTTCATGACTCCGCTCTCGATGAGAGCCAGCCACGCGTCGCGGGTGTTCTGCTCGCCCAGTACATGACGAAGTGCGTCCATCTTGTCCCCCTCCGCCTGCGGAACGATCTCGACGGGGATCTCCATCGCGGCAGCAGCAAGCGCGCCGTGGTAACGCTGGACGATGGCAGCCGACGAAGCGGCGACTTCAGCGAGGAGTTGACTGACAGACGTGACTTTCACGACTCTGCACGTCGGGGCAATCTGCTGCATTCGGAGCGCCACAGCCTCCTCGGACTGCGGTTCGAGCAGGAGCACCGTCACCGCCTCCCACCCTTCTTTCAGTTTTTCGCTGACGCGGGCGAAGAACATCTCGCCAGAATTGGCACGCGGAATCACGGCAAGCGTGCGCCTTCGGGGCGCTGCCTTCGGGTATGCCGCGAAGAGTGCGAACGCGGGATCGAAGCTGAGCACGGGCTCTGACGTTGGCACGAGTTCCCGGACCCGTTTCAGAGATTCGGCGTCCCGCACGGAGACGAACGAGGCAAAACGGTACGTGGTGCGGGCAAGGCTTCTGCCGAGCGCGGTTTTCCACGGACCTGTTCCCTGAAATGCAAGGACGTAGGGAGTACCAAAAAGCACAGCGACCGAAGCGTACGAACGCCAGAGCAGACACGCCCACACCGATTCGATATCCGTGAAGAGTGATCCTCCGCCGAAGACGAGTGCATCAGCTGAGCGGATAGCGGAAAACGTCCTCCACCACGGCATGAAGAAAGATCTGAATCCAAGCGGAAGTCTCGGCACTTCTCCTTTTCCGTGGGGAGATGCGCTCACACACACCCAGTCGATCTCGGGAAACGCGGACAGAAAGTACTCACGGAGCGCATCGTCCCCGATGTTGCCGACGCCGTAGTTGCCAACGAGAACGCAACGCATAGTGAAATCATTCTACGTTCAAGAAACGGTGACCACCACCATTCCAGACTATTTCGCTGCTTCTTCCTTCGCTGCGGGAGCAGCCTCCTCTGCCTGGGCGACCTCGGGTGCCGGTGCAGCGGCGATGGAGAACTCGTCGGAGTTCGTGAAGCGCTCGGAGAGACGGGCTCCCTTGCCTGCGCGTCCGCGGAGGAAGTTGAGCTTGGCGCGGCGGACTTTGGCGACCTTCTTCACCTCGATCTTGTCGATGAGGGGCGAGTGCAGCGGGAAGACACGCTCGACACCGACACCGGATGCGATCTTGCGGACGGTGATCGTACGGTCGGTCGGGCTGTGGCCGTTGTGCACGCCGATCACGAGACCCTCGAAGATCTGGACGCGTTCCTTCTCACCTTCCTGCACCTTCTGGTGTACGCGCACGGTGTAGCCCGGGCGGATATCCGGACGCTTGATCATCATCGTTTCGGCCTGTTCTCGAAGAGCGATACCAGTCATAAAGCTGACGTAGTGTACGCAGTGCCCCGTCCTCTGTAAAGGGTGAAAAGGGTGAAGAAAACGACCCCCGAGACTCCCCTGCTACTTCCTGGCCTCCTCCACCTCCTTCTCAATGTGGTTCACGACCACCGTGTGCCGCGGATCATCCACGATTTCGAGGATGAACCGGTCGCGGAGACTCAAGCGGTACAGGAAATCCGCCTTGGAGAAGAGTGAGTACTTCACAGAGCGCATGGAAGGATCCTGCGCGAGGAGAAGCTCGATCACCTCCTTCTTCACCTCACCGACGACGAGGAGGTCCACTTTGCTGTGCGTCCCGACGAAGCTGCCGGCAAGTTCCAGAAACTGGAGACCGGGCATGCTCTTCAGTGAGGCAACGGTCTGGCTCTCCCCTCCCTTCACGTCCTTCTGGAACATATTCCTCAGTTCCTGATAGAAAATGAAGTCCGTATCGGTCTTGTAGAACTTCTTGCGGTTCCTGTGGCGTGCCTTCACGAGGCCGATGCGGCGCAGGTTCTCGAGCTCGCGGCGGATCGAGTTGATCTGCTCGCCGAGGAGACGGGTGAGCTGGCGGATGAAGTACTCCTCTTCCGGATGCAGCAGAAAGACGGACAGAAGCTTCACTCTCGTCTGGGAGCTGAACAATGCTTTCAGTGCGTCATGAACCATGAATCAAAAACGAGGAACGGAAGGGGTAAACACCTGAGCACAAATGTTACTCACATAGGGGAATACAGAGCAAGAAAATTGAACAAGTAACTGATCAACTTATATGATCAATTAAAATGGCTTATAGAAGAGCAAATAGTCCATTTTTGATCAATTCGGTTCACTTCTATTGAACAAATTATGTACTCATAAAATTTCTGAATTGTTTTGTAATAATACTTTACATCGACCTGCGGGGCTTACGGTTTCCTTATCCCCCACTCATTGAGGAAAACAGTAAAAGGTGCTAAAATAAGGAGAAATGTCTACAAAAACCAAAACACTCTTCACCGCGCTTGGCGTCTTCGTTCTCGGAGTTGTTGTCTGGAAAACCGGACTTCTCACCGAAACAGCACATGCCGCCCTCCCAATCATTCCCGGAGGAGGTGGGGGTGCTGCGGGGAGTCTCGGCGACGTGCTGAAGGATCTCATGGGCAAGATCGCGATGGTGAACACGTTCCTCCACGTGCTGCTGCTCATCATCCTCCAGTTCCTCCAGTACCTGCTCCAGGCCGACTTCTTCAACGACCCGAACATGATGAACGGGCTCTTCACGATCTGGAAGCTCTGCCGCGACATCATGAACATCGTCTTCGCGCTCGCGCTCATCGGTGTGTCGTTCTACGTCATCATCACGGCCAAGAGTGACATGATCAAAGAGAAGATCGCCCAGTTCGTCATCGCCGTCATCCTCGTGAACTTCTCGTGGTTCTTCCCGAGAGTGATCATCGACGTGGCCAACGTGCTCACGGCCGCGATCTACTCGGTACCGAACATGCTCCCTCCCCCGCTCAATACCTGCACGATGCTGGCGCCGGGCGGCGGAACCACGCCCTGCAAAGTCGTGACCGCGATTCTCGTCTTCCCCAAGAACAAGGCCGAAATGGACAACTTCTGCAATACGCACGCCGGTACAGCCTCCGGTTCTCCGTCCTGTCCCTGCATCGATGACCTCGAATGCCATGTCCTGCAGGACTACGCCACCGCTATCGCCACCATGAAGCCCACGCATGCGATGATCAACGGTCTCGCCGTAAGCTTCGCCAAGATCACCGAACTTGCGACCATCCCGCCGACGCTCGGCGCAGGCGGACCACCTGTGGGCACCGCAGCGGCCATCAAGACATCGCTCCAGATCGGACTCAGTATCATGATGGCGCTCCTGGTGCAGATCGCCGTGGTGCTGCCGCTCCTCGGCATGGCCGTCGGCTTCCTCATCCGCATCATCATCCTCTGGGTCACGACGGCGTTCATGCCGTTCTCTTTCCTCGGCTACATGGTGAACGGCAAGCTCGGCACGAACGTCTTCGGGTTCGAAGTCGACATCTGGAAAGAGTTCATCACCGCGGCGTTCCTCCCGGCAACGGTGGGCGCGCCCTTCGTGATCGGCTTCATCATGCTCACGACCGTGAGTAACGTGCCTGCCCCCGGCAACATGCCGTTCGATATCGGCATCCCCATGATCAGCAACGTGAAGAGCTGGTGGGCCATGCTCTGGATGTTCGCCGCGGTCGGCATCATCTGGAAGGGCTCATTCTCGGCGCTGAAGAAGAGCGAGCTCATCGGACAGTTCACGGAGAAAATCCGCGGCTTCGGTGAGTACGTCGCCGGAGGCGTCGCACAGCTCCCGCTCATCACTCCCCTTCCGATCCCCGGCCTCAAGGGCGCCAACCTGGGTACCGTTGTCCACGCACCCAAGCTCTTCTCGGATGCCATCCGTTCGTCGGCTTCGGGAGTCTCGGGCAAGAGCTTCACCGATACCGTCAAAGACCGCTTCGGCGTCGGCGGAGGCGGAGGAGGAGGTGGAAGAGTCGGCGGCCTCAACACGGATCAGCTTGCGGAGAAGTTCAAGCTCGCCGGCGATCAGCAGACCAAGGACATCGTGCTCGCGATCAACAAGCTCGACGCAGACCGCGCAGGAGGTATTTCCGCTATCCGCGACATCCTCGGCAGACAGCAGGGCGGCTCCGGGGCGGCGGCACTCAGCGACAGCGACGCTTTGCGTGCAGTCATGGAAATGTCCAAGAGACAGCAGGCGACCGGTGGAGGCGCGCTTGCCGAGTTCGACGTCCGCGACAAGATCGAGCAGGCTCTCAAGAAACCCTAACAATCCATGTCCACTGATTCCGTCGATCTCCGGCAGCTCAACCCAGAGACGCTCAATCTCGCGATCGCTGAGTGGGTGAAGCTCGACCGTCTCGTGGACCCCTCGCACGAAAAATTCCGTAACTATCAGGATCTCTCCACAAAGGCGAAATCGGCGTACGAGCGGATCAAGCTCAATCTCTCCATTCCCGGAGGACTCGCCAATATCGATGCGGAGATCACCAAACTCAACGAAATGTATGAAGAGGCACTCGCGATCCGCGGAGAGATGGCTGCAGACGGCATGAAGAACGGGCTCGGCATGGATGCTTCGACCTCGTTTGAAAGCGAAATCGACAAGCGTCTGAACACGGCGTTTCTGGGCATGAATGACCAGTACCGCAGCACGATCGAGACGAAGCTCCTCCCGATGCTCTACGGCCTCGGTGTGAATCCGGCTGACGTCCGTGCGGGCGATACGGAAGGGAACTTCTACTTCGAACCGAACACCGGCAGAGTGAACTTCGAGAAAGTCCGCGCAGGCAAAGATATGGTGGCCGAACTGCGTGCAGCAGGAAACGTCGCTCCGGGGCTCCTCGGGGTCGCCGATCTGCTCGAGGCAGGCCTGCAGCGCATGGAAGCGATCGACCCTCCGGGTGCCGCCGTCTTCGCACAGTACGAGAAGGAACAGGCGGGACGCGCATGGGACACAAAACCGCTCAGAATGGTCGGCGCGCTGGGCGCCGGGCTCATCACGGTCTTCGGACTCGCGCAGTTTGCGGTCCAGAGTGTCCGCGGCAAGAATCCGGAATTCAGTCCGCTCATCCTCGGATGGGCAGCGGCAACGATGGCGATCGTGAACCCGAAGATCTTCCTCCAGAGCGGCACGAGCAAAGTCCTCGAGAAGATCACCGATCTCGGCCAGCCCGAGAACCGCAAGGTGATCGGCAATGGGTTCTCCGATCCGGAAGCGCTTGCCGAGCTGCAGGAGCTCCGCAGTGAGAACGCGAATGGAATTACGGATCTCTCCAAGCTCGACGCGCTGAATGTCGCTCAGGTGGAAGCCCTCACCGGCAGCAAGGACAGTCCTCTCACGAAAGCGCTCATCGCGATGCCGGAGAGCCTGCGCCCATCAGCGCTCAGGCAGTTCGGTATCAAAGCGATGGACGAAGGCGAAATCGAAATCACGCAGACGTTCATGAAAACACCGGGGCTCGCACGGTAGGAGCCTCCTTCAGGCGATCTTCGTAAACTCCTTGATGAAGACCTCGAGGACATCGCCCATTTCGACGAGCGAAGAACTGGTGACGCGCATACCGCACTCCATCCCCTCCTTCGCTTCCTTGATGTCCTTCTCGACGTTCTTGAGGGACGTGATGCGTCCGGTGCCGATGGTCTCGCCCGCGCGGACGAGACGGAACTGTGAACGCTTGAGGAAGCCGTCGCTGACCTTGCCTCCGATGATCTGCTCGGAACCCTTCGTGAAGAAGACACCGCGTACTTCGAGATGGCCCGTGACCTTCTCCTCTTCCACGGGCTCCACGAGACCCTGCAGCAGGAGCTCGAGATCTTCCAGAAGCTTGTAGATGATGTCGTACTGCTTCACAGAGACACCTTCGCGGTCGGCGGTCCTTGAGACAGCGGGCGGAACGTCTGCATTGAATCCGACGACGATGGCGGAGCCGGCGGCGGCCATCATGACATCGCTCTCCGTGACGGCACCGATGGCAGCATGGATGACTTTGGGCTGCACCGTGTCGCTCTTGAGCTTCTTCATCGCTTCCTGAATGGACTCGAGCGAACCCTGTGCGTCTGTCTTGAGGATGACTTTGAGTTCCTTGAGCTTGCCTTCGGAGAGACGTGTGACGAGATCCGCGAAACCGCGCTTCACCTCCTGCCCCTTCTTCTCGGCGAACGCGGCGAGGTAGGTCTTGAGTTCACGATCGGTCTTGAAAACCTGCACGATATCACCGAGGTTCGGCAGCGTGCCGAAGCCCGAGATGACGGCGGGGCCGGAAGGACCCACCTTCTCGATACGCGCTCCTGCGGCATCCGTCAGCGCCTTCGCTTTTCCGGAAGCTCCGCCGCAACCGATGATGTCGGCAACGGAAAGTGTGCCGGTATTCACGATGACGGTGGCGAGCGGCCCGCGGAATTTGTCGAGGTGACTCTCGATGACGGTGGCGATGGCAGGACGCTCGAAGTTGGCTTTCAATTCCTCCATTTCGGCGAGGAGGAGGACGTGCTTGAGGAGCTCGGGGATGCCCTCCTTCGTGTGGGCGGAACACGGCACCATCGGGGTGGTTCCTCCCCAGTCCTCCGCCTGCAATCCGTACCCGGCGAGTTCGCCCTTCACTTTCTCGATGTCGGCGTTCGGACGGTCGATCTTGTTGATGGCGACGAGGATCGGCACGCCTGCATCCTTCGCGTGATCGATGGCCTCGATCGTGGTGGGCTTCACACCCTCCTCAGCGGAGACAACGAGAATCGCAATGTCGGTGAGCTGTGCTCCACGCGCGCGCATGGCGGTGAAGGCTTCGTGACCCGGCGTGTCGATGAATGTGATCGGTTTGCCCTCGTAGATCACCTGATACGCACCGATGTGCTGCGTGATGCCTCCGGCTTCTCCGGACACGACGTCGGTACTGCGGATGGCATCGAGGATAGCGGTCTTTCCGTGGTCGACGTGACCCATGACGGTGACGATCGGCGGCCTCGGTGCGAGCTTGGCCGGATCGTCCTCTTTCGTGAGCAACGCAAGATCGTTCACGAGGAGCGCCTCGACGGACACCGAACCCTGCTCACGCTCCACGTTCACACCGAGCTCCATCGCGACGAGGGCAGCGGTATCGAAGTCGATCTGCTGGTTGATGGACGCGAGCACACCGTTCTTCATGAGGGCGGAGACGACCTTGGGTACCTGCACGCCCGCCTTCTCGGCGAACTCCTTCACGGAGATCTGTGACGGGATCATGACGGGGCCGGTCTTCTGCTTGATCTGTTCCTGATGCTCGGAACGATCCTTCTTCTCGAGACGCTGATCGATGCGCTTCTCGTTACGCTTCTGCTCCTGCTCGGCCTTGGAGAGCTGCTTGGGCTTCTCGCGCTCGAGTGCCTGCTTCTGACGGTCGATCGCTTCCTTGGACACACCTTCGAGCGTCAGTTTGCGGAGCACGTTCAAATTCTCCGGAGCCTTGGGCGCCACCTTCTTCTCCTCAACGGCTTCAGGGGCGGCCTCTCCTGCGGGTGCTGCCTCCGCCTCTTCCTTGTCTACAGGCTGGATACCGGAACGCATCGCCTCCACCGCTTCCCAGTCGATCGGGATATTGCGGCGGTTCGCCACGAAGCGGATCACACCCATGGCAAGATTGTCCGTGACCTCGCGGTCGGTCGGTTTGACACCGAAGTCCACTTGCATGAGCTCCTTGCGGAGCTCCTGTCCGGACAAGCCTAAGATTTTGGCAACCTGTACAAGTCGCATAGCTGAAAGGCCGTAAGCCGAAATCAGACTACCATAGCGTCTCCGTCAACACCACCCGCACCGAACTATTTCTGCAGAGACGAGACGACGTCCGATCCATCCGTCTTCGCATCTTCCTTCTTCCCGCTGAGTCCCGAGACAACGTCCGTGGATGTCTCCGGAACTTTGGGTGCCGTGAGCGGTGCCTGCGGCTTCGTGGCCTGCACCGGTGTGACGCGCGCGGGCGCTGTCGGTGCACTGTCTGTTTCCGAGCGTTGACGTTTCATTTCCTCCACGAGTTGCTTCACACACTCGATGACCTTGAGCTGGAAGTTGCCATACTGCTTCATCTTGAAACCCGACGCGCGTGCGTGACCGCCTCCGCCGAAGAGTCGTCCGGCGGCGACGTTGACGTCGATCGTCGTGGACGAACGGAGGCTCGCCTTGAATCCCCCCTCTTCGATCTCCGTGAAGAGCACGTACACGTCGGCATCCGGAACGGTGGAGATGAGTTCGTCGAGAATGCCCTGCGTCTCCTTGGACGTGGCGCCCATCTCCTGCAGATCCTCCTTGCCGACGGCCGACCACACGATGCGCGCATCCGGATCGACCTGAATGCGGTTGAGTGCCCTGCCCCAGATCTTGAGGGTCGAGAGCGGCTTCGTCTTGTAGATGTGCTGGATGATCTCTTGCTGGCGGGCGCCGAGGTCCAGGAGCTCGGCCGCTGCCTCGAGAGACCGCGGCGTGGTGTTCGGATTCTGGAAGCTCCTGGTATCCGTGATGAGTCCGGTGAGGAGCAGAGTGGCGATGTCGGCCGTGATGAGCTTCTTCCACCCGAGGTCGACCGAGAACCAGTTCATGAGCACTTCGGTCGCACTCGCCGCCGTCGGGTCGAGGAGGTGGAGCTGCCCGAAGCGGGTAT
>CAZDRX010000011.1:0-45843 GCA_964508225.1 uncultured Candidatus Peribacteria bacterium | reverse complement strand
ACGACGTCCGCCGTTCCGTCAGGGGAGGAGTCATCCACCACGAGCACATGGACGGAGCTGTCCATGGCCATGAGGCGCTGCGTGAGGCGGCCGATGTTCTCGGCTTCATTGAAGGTCGGGATGATGATGAGAGTCTTCTTCATACCGTCAGCGTCGGATACCGGAAGCTCTCCAGCTCACTCCTTTGTACGGCGAGATGTGCACCTCCGAGAAGTTCACGTCATTGAACCACTCCTCCACCATCGTGCGCGGGATGAACCACGTCTGCGGCGCGTTCAGTTTGTCGAAGACATTGAGGACATTCCGGCTGAAGCTGAGGCGGCGCCAGTTCTGGAAGTACTCGTAGAAGGGGAGGAAGGTGAGCGGCAGGAGATAGATCGTATAGATCGGGAAATAGAGCAGGGCAGTCAGCACCCGCGCCATGAAGAGCACCACGCCTCTCGGCAGATGATCGATGACGATGCGCTTGAGCGGCTCCAGGATCCACTCATTCATCCAGTTGCCTTCACGGCTGTAGACCCAGACGCTCACCCGTCCTCCCGGGGCCGCGTGCCGCGCGACGTTGTGGAACGAGGCACTCGGGTTGTCGGTGTGGTGCAGTACACCGATCGAATAGACGTGGTCGAATTTCTTTCCGAGATCCATGGATGCGATGTCGGCTTCCACGAAGAGGACATTCTTCAGTTCCGCCGTCCGCTTCCGTGCGCTCTCAAGTGCGTTTAAATCCACGCCCGTGATCTCGCGCGCGAACGGCGAGACGAACTGCACGTGCTGTCCGCCGCCGCAGCCGCAGTCGAGGACCGACTTCCCGCGGAAGTCCTCCAGCGTCACCGGCCAGAGCCATTCCTGAAACAGCCAGCGGTTATCATCCTGAAGATGATCCCACTGCCACGCCCATTCCTGTTGTTTCTGCTGCACGGTGGAGAAGATTGGAAAGTGACCGGAGTATAGGGTCTGTGTCCTAGTGCTGCCAGTCTCGCCTTGTTCAACAGAGCTGCCCCGCATAGGCTTTGCCCGTGCACAGCATTCTTCCCGCCATACTCTACGTCCTCATCCTCGCGGGATGCGGATTTCTTTTCTCGAGACTTCTGCGCAGTGAATCCGTCTACGGGGAGTTCGGTCTGACATTCACGTTCGGGACCGCGCTCTTCCTTCTCCTCGCGAACGGTTTCGGATATGTCATGCCGATCCAGCAAGCGTTCACCGCCGCGCTTGCGTCGATCGGGCTTCTCGATGTTGTCCTTCTGTATCTTTTTTATACAGCAGGATCACCGCGGCGCCCCTCCTCCGATCCGGATGACGACCTTGCGACGTTTTTCCTCCTCTTCCTCACGGGACTCGTTGGCTTCGCGGGCGCGCGGTACATCGGAAGCGATCCGTGGTCGTGGCAGCACTTTCCGCTCGCTTCAACGATTGTCGAAGGTAATTTTCCAGTGCACTCGCCGATCGATCCGGAGTCCCTCCTCCATTACCACTACGCCCCTGCGTTTCTTGCTGCCGGCTTCCGGCTCCTCACGGGACTTCCCCTCACCGTCGGGTTTGCGCTCCAGCCTCTTCTCGGCGCGGGCGGCATCCTGTTCTTCTCCGCCGCACTGGTACGGAGACACCGCTCCACGCGCACCGCTCTGTTCGCCGCCCTCCTCGCACTCGCAGGCAGCGGGCTCGTATGGCTGAAGCTCCCCGAGCTTCACGCACTCGCACTCGGCGTCTTCGGTCAGACGCCTCTCAAGCCCGCGTTCGCGGGCCTCGCGAATCTTGTCGGTACGCCGATCACGACATCGCCGCTCGTCTTCCTCGGACACCGTTCGACGGCCACGGGATTCCCTCTCCTCTACGGACTTCTGTACGCACTCTCCTGCGCGCTCAATCTGCCGACCCGCACGCGGAGGATTCTGCACGGTGCACTCGTCTTCCTCTTCGCACTCGCACTGACGCTCACGATGGAGATCGGGTTCGTCACCGTGAGCGCTGCCGCTCTCGTGGTTGCTGCCCTTTTTCTCGTGCAGTTCCAGAGCAGATCCTTTTCATTGCGTCTCATCGGCCTTGGTCTCTTCGCCCTGCTGCCCGCTCTCCTCATCGCGCTCGTGCATGGGGGAGTGCTCTCGGGACTGCTCGGCGCCAGACACGGCTCCTTCGTCTTTCATCCATCGTTCTCCGTGATCTACGACACGTACGGCAATACCGCATCGCTCTTCAGTGCGCGCTTTCTGCGCGACTTCGGTGTTCCTCTCTTCCTCTTTCCCTTCGCAGCGTTCGTGGCATGGAGATCGCGTCGTACCGAGCCCGTCTGGTTCTTCCTCTGCACGCTTGCAGCCATTCATTTTGTGCTGCCCTTCCTCTTCGACTACCAGCTCATCCGCGGGGAGATGCACCGCATCTTCTACGGAGCCACGAGCCTGATGGCCATGCTCGCGGGGGTGTGGATCTGTGACATGCTCCTTGATTCGCTGTCGTTTCTGCGCCGCATGCCCGGATGGATCCTCCTCGTGTCCATGCTCGTCTCCGGCGCCATCTACCTCGCGCTCCGGCTTGTGATCCCTACGATGCGCTTTGTCCCTGCGCCGCTCTTCGCCCCCATGCCGGTGATCACTGCCGAGCAGTCCGCCCTCTACGACTGGGTGCGCAGCCACACAGCACTCTCCGATTTCTTCTACGTCCGTAATCTCACCGTCCACTTCGAGACCATCACGGATGAGGCCACCGTCCAGATGCGCGACCGCATTCTCTTCACGACGTACACCGGACGCTTCACCGTCGGGCCCATCATTTACTGGGACTATCGCCCTGCCTGGCTCGAAGACGCGAAGAAGGCGGAGGAGACGTGCCGTACGGATCTCATGCGCCGTCTCCGTGTCCGTTATCTGCTCGTGGAGACACCCGATCGCGCGTCATGGTTCGTGAAGCATTGTCGCAGCGCCGACTGGCATGCGGTCTACGAAGCGGAGGGAGGCCGACTCCCGAAGGTCTACGAGCTTCAGAGAGAGAAGGCTACAATCTGAACATGTGCGGCATTGCCGGCATCATCAGGCTCGACGGCTCTCCGGTGGACCCCCGCTCACTCGATGTCCTCACCGACGCGCTCACTCACCGCGGTCCGGACGGACGGGGAGTCTTCATTGATCGCAATGTCGGACTCGGACACCGCCGCCTGAAGATCCTCGACCTGAGTGACGCTGCAGCGCAGCCCATGCTCTCAGCCGACCGCACGATCGCAGTCACGTTCAACGGCGAAATCTACAACTTCGAGGAACTCCGCAAAGATCTCGTGCTCAAGGGCCACCGCTTCACGTCGACGGGGGACACGGAAGTCCTCCTCAGACTCTACGAGCAGTACGGTGAGGAGTGTCTCGGCAGACTCAGGGGGATGTACGCATTCGCGATTCTCGACCGCCGCAGGAACGTCGCCTTCATCGCGCGCGACCGCGTCGGCAAGAAGCCGGTGAAGTATTTCGTGAAGAACGGGATGCTCGCGTTCGCCTCGGAACTGAAGGCGCTCCGGACACTGCCCGAGTGCCCGCGCGGTGCGGACATGGAGAGTATCCATCACTACCTCACGATGATGTATGTGCCGTCCCCCGAGACAGGGATCACCGGCATCAAGAAGCTTCCTGCCGCGCACGTCCTCAGAATCGATCTTGCGAAAGGCACGCACGAGGTACGGCGGTACTGGTCGCTCTCGTACCGTGAGAACGGCACGCCGACGCTCGGCGAATGGGAGGAGCAGATCCGCGCAGTGTTCGAGGAGAGTGTGCAGCTCCGGATGCGTTCGGATGTCCCCGTCGGTGCGTTTCTCTCGGGTGGCGTGGATTCGTCGGCGGTCGTCATGGCGATGAGCAAGCTTTCGTCCAAACCCGTGGAGACGTTCTCCATCGGTACCGCGGAGAAGACGCACAACGAGCTGCCCTTTGCCGATCAGGTCGCGAAGCGCTTCGGTACGAATCATCATCCGATCATCGCGGAGCCCGACATCGTGCACCTCCTCCCCGAACTCGTGTCGATGTACGAAGAGCCGTACGCGGATTCCTCCGCGATTCCGACGGTGCTCATCAGCCGCGAGACACGCAAGACCGTCACCGTGGCACTCAATGGTGACGGCGGTGATGAGAACTTTGCGGGGTATCTCCGGTATCCCATCCTCAAGTTCTCCCGGCTCTGGGGATCGGTTCCGTTCGTGCATCCGCTCATGCGCGCGGCACTGAAGATTCTCCAGCCGCTCAAGAACGACACGCTCCTCTACCGCGCACTCCGGTTTCAGTCCCGCATCGGCCGCCCGCTCGCCGAGCGTCAGCTGAATTACCTCAGCTTCTTCACCGAAGACGAGAAACGGTCTCTCTATCAGACCGGATTCGGTGACAGCTTCCCCGACACGTTCCGCTGGTACGCCGAGCGCACGAAGCACCTCAGAGAGGGCAAGGACTGGCTTTCCGGAGCCCTGCACGCGGATCTTGAGACGTACCTCGCCGACGACCTCCTCCCGAAAGTCGATCTCGGGACGATGGCGTCCGGCCTTGAGGCGAGGTCACCGCTCCTCGATCACACGCTCCTTGAACTCACCGCCGGTATTCCTTCGCATTTCAAGCTGCACGGTTTCACGACGAAGTGGATCTTCAAGCGCATGCTCAGAGGTCACGTGCCGGATGCGGTGCTCGACCGCGGGAAGACCGGCTTCCGCCTTCCGCTCGACGCGTGGTTCCGCGGTCCCCTCAAGCCCTTCGTTGTCGACCGTCTCCTCGCGCCCTCGTCACCGCTTCTGCGCATCTTCGACCGCGGTCTCCTCGAGGCCTTCCTCGCCACGTACTTCGGTTCCCGCGTGAACTACAGTGACCACATTTGGTCACTCCTCTGGCTCGATGAGTGGATGCGGCAGTACGATTAGAGTTCCTCCTTCTTTTTCATGCAGCGTTCTTGGGTTCTCGCGTGTTTTCTCCTCTTCGTCCTCTTCGGGTGTGTACTCTTTCCGTTCGTGATCGGGGTGCCGTGGGATCTCGTCTTCGCGAGCGATGCCATCGGGTACAGCACGGGTGCGAAGAATCTCCTCCTACACGGCTTCTACACGTTCGACGGCGTCCATCCGTTCATGGACCGAGAGCCCATGATGAGCTTCTTCCTCGTACCGCTCTACTGGCTCTTCGGGATCGAGAACGGGCTCGCACTCGCACTCACGCAGGGCACACTCTTCTTCCTCGCGGCATGGTTCTTCTGTCATGAGTTCGGGAAGCGCTCAGGCTCACGCGCCGCGGGGATTGCATTCCTGCTCCTGCTTTCGTCCGGCTCCGTCTTCCATACGATCTTCTCCGCCTACCGCGAGTGTCTCGCACTCTCGCTCTTCATGCTCTTCGCGGGGCTCTTCCTCTCCTCGGGGAGTCGTCCGCAGGTCTGGAAGACCGTGATCATGGGGATCGTTCTCGGTCTCGGCATCCTCACGTACTACCCCTTCATCTTCTTCCCGCCGCTCCTCTTCGTTGTGTACTACGCCGAGCGCCGTCCGCTCCGCGATGCTGCGGTGATCTTCCTCCTCTGCTACGCCGTCACGTCCATGTGGGCGCTACGAAACGCTTCCTACGACGGACGCTTCCGCGTCGTCGACAGCCGTCGCACCGCGGTCATGTGGTACGTGCGCGGAGAGCAGGCCGAGCGCGTGACGGGGCTCATGCCGATCCGGTGTCTCGCTGCCGAGTACATCACGCGCGACTGGACGGGGCTTTCCGACGCCTGCAGCTTCAACGGTCTCATGCACCAGCGTTGGCCGGACGGCTTCGATCTCACGGCCGACTACGGCGACGTCGAGGGAGAGGCGAAAGCAAAGATCAGGGCGCACTTCTTCAACTATCTCTCATTCTCGGTCTTCGACATCCTCGAGCTCCACCTTCCGTTCCTCGGTGGCGGCTGGAGCCATGCGTACAACCAGTACGCGTCGGTCACGATGCTCGTGCTCTATGCCGGATTCCTCGCCGGGCTCTTCAGGGTCTTCTCGAGAGCTCATGCTCTCTTGATCGCCTTCATCGTCTTCAATACCGCCATCTTTGTGCTCACCGACGCCACGCCCCGTTACCTGCTTCCGGTGCTGTTTAGCTATGCGGCGATCGCGGGAATCGGCTATGATCTGCTGCTGAAGCGCCTTACACGCACCTCATGACATCCTATTCCGTCATCATTCCGGCACTCAATGAAGAGGAAGGCATCACCGCCGTCCTCGATCGCCTGAAAGCACTCTCGCCCCGGCCGGAGATCATCGTCGTGGACGACGGTTCCACAGACAGGACAGGGGAGAAGGCGAAGGCAGCCGGTGCCATCGTGCTCCGTCATCCCATTCCGGGAGGCTACGGACGCAGTCTCAAAGACGGCATCCGCGCCGCGACACAGGAGATTGTCTGCATCACGGACGCCGACGGCACGTATCCGGTCGAGCGTCTGCCGGAGCTCGTCGCGGATATCGAGGCCGGATTCGATATGTCCGTCGGCGCACGAACGGGACGTCACTACCGCGGCTCATTCTTGAAGATGCCTGCGCGCATTATTTTCAAATGGCTCGTGGAATTCACAACCGGACGGTTCATCCCCGATATCAACTCCGGCCTCAGAGCCATGCGGAAGTCCGACGTTCTCGCTGTGGAGCAGGATCTCTGCAACGGCTTCAGCTTCACGACGACGATCACGCTCATCCAGCTCCTGACCGGCAAATTCGTGAAGTACACCCCCATCGAGTACGCCAAGCGCGCAGGACGCTCCAAGGTGCACATCGTGCAGGACTCACTGCGCACCCTGCAGTACATCGTCGAGGTCATCGCGACGTACAACCCGCTCAAGCTCTTCGTGCTCCTCTCCGGTTCGCTCGGACTCCTCGCGGTGCTCGCTCTCGTCGAATTCTTCCTCTTCCTCGAGCCGTGGTTCCTCATCTTCGCTGCGCTCTTCCTCGTGGGTGCCGCCATCCTCTTCGGACTCGGGCTCCATGCACACGTGAACGCGAGATCATCGAGAAGCCGTTAGCATTCCTTCCACCGCTGTCATGCGCTCCGGAAGCATGGTAGCATCCACGGTCAGTGTGACTTCTTTGCCGCAGCCGCCATCCGCCGGCGCCTCTCTTCAGCACGAAACCGTCGTGTTGCGCTGCCTCTACTGGGCGAGGAATCTCCGGTCGAGGCAGATGTTCCGCGCACTCCGGCAGTACTGCCGCGGGCAGGTGCTGGATGTGGGCGGCTATGATTTTTTTCTGACCGCACGCAAGCTCGGCGTCACGTTCGATCATTGGACGAATCTCGAGGCCTGCAGAAACGTCGCGTCGTCGATCAGTGATCCGCGGTACTCCTTCGTGTACGGCGACGGATGCGCAATGCCCGAACTCAAGGACGCCACCTTCGACACCACGCTTTCGATTCAGGTCGTCGAACATGTCGTCGAGCCCCTCAAGATGGTGAGCGAGATGGCGCGTGTGCTCAAGCCCGGGGGGCATGCAATCCTCCTCGTTCCGCAGACGAGCGTGCTGCACATGGCGCCGAATCACTTTTACAACTTCACGCGCTACTGGATTCTGGAGGCTGTCGAGAAGGCGGGGCTCGAGCTCGTCAGTCTCACGCCGATCGGTGGCTGGTGGTCCACGCGCGCATCGCACAGCGTCTACTTCTTCCTGCAGGCGTTCCGTGTCGAGGGATATCACGTGCCGGGACTGAAGCGCAGTCCGCTCTTCCTCCTCCTTCTGCCGTTCATGTGTCTCTTCGAGATCGTCTCCTTTCCGCTCAGTCTCCTCTTCACGGTTGCCGATATGCCGGAAGGAGCCAATAATCATCTCGTCATCGCCCGCAAACCTGTCAGGGCTTCCTGAGAAACGTGATTTCTTCCCTCCGCTCCATGCCGTCTCCCGCAGCGCAGCCAGAGAACCCCGTGCGGAGCGCATCATTCGCTGCAGTTTTTCTCGGTCTCGTCTTCGCCGCCATCGTGCTCCTTCCGCAGATGTTCCAGCAGACGGATCCTGTCCACCGTTTTCAGGGTATGGATATCTTCGGTGCCGATCAGGAGGTCTACTACGCCGCGCGTGTCCGGGAGGTCTACGACGGGTTCAAGGGTCTCGGCAACGTCTACTACAGCGCTCCCAAGGACTTGCCCTCCGTCCAGCCTCCGCTGCCTGAGGCGTCCATCGCGTTTGTGGGCAAACTGCTCGGCGTCAGTTCTGTCGGGGCTCTCTTTCTTTCGAAGATTGTGCTCTCGATGGCCGTGTTCTTTGCGTTTGCGGCTCTCCTCTTCTCTGTCACCGGACGTCCATGGATCTCCGTGCTCTCCGCCTTCACCGTCCTCACCGCGGGAGCGCTCTTGTCCGCGCCCTGGGATCTGCCTCACTACTTCAATCCCACGGCCTATCCGTTCGAGTTCGTCCGCTTCTCACGCGCGGTGAATCCCCAGTGGTCACTCACGTTTTTCTTCCTCGCTCTCCTCGGTGTGTCCGAGTGGATGCGCACCGGCCGTCGGCTCCCTCTTGCGCTCGCTCTGATTCCGGCCGCCGTGACGATCTACTCATACCTCTACGCGTGGACGTATCTTCTGTCCGCGATCGGTCTCCTCACGCTCTGGTGCCTCAGTACCCGGAACTGGAAGAGAGTCGCCGATCTTGCCGCATTCTGGACCGCGCTCATCGTGCTCGCCACACCGTACGCGATGCACCTTTACGTCGTCACGCAGCATCCGTGGTACGCCGCGTCCTCCGAGCGCTTCGGTATGGTGCTCCGGCACGGTCCGCTCCATCTCGGCGTCTGGACGGCCGTTTTCATCGGTTTCTCTTTCGCCACGAAGAAGCACTGGCCACGCACGTGGCCCTTCTTGCCTGCGGTCGCACTTGCCGGAGCCATCGCTATCAATCAGCAGGTGATCACGGGGCATTACATCGTTCCTCACCACTACCACTGGTACTTCATCCAGCCGATGGCGAGTACGTTCGCCGTGGCACTCCTGCTTGGCCTGCTCCCAGCGCGCATCTTCAGGCAGCCGTACGGCACTGTGCTCGCGGGTCTGCTCGTCGCAGCTTCTGTCACGCTTGCGGTTGTGCAGCAGTGGGCCGCGTATCAGGGAACGCGTGAGCTCTGGGGACGCCTGCAGCTTGCCTCTCCGGTGATCCACTACGTCTCCGCCAATTTCCGCGCAGGTCAGGTCGTGTACTCGCAGGACGTGCACATCGAAAACCTTATTCCGATCTACAGCGGTGCAGATGTGTTCTTCTCGGGGAATGCCGATCTCATGCTCTCACCGATCGAGCGCTCGCGTTACACGTACTTCTTCGATCTCTGGCTGCAGGGTGTCACGGCGGAGCAAGTCACGAGAGAGTTCCCGACCATCAGACGCTGGAGATTGAGCAGCCGGCTCAAAGGGATCTTCTACCGCGAGTCCCGTGGGGATTACGCGAACATTCCCGATGCCGAAGTGGAGGAAAACATCGCTCTCTACCGTGCGTTCATCCGTCTGCCGCTCAAGCAGAAACTGACGACGTATCCGATTGCGGCAGTGCTCACCACACCCGGTGATCCGGCGAATCCTGTGTGGTCGCAGTTCCTCTCCTGCACACGCGAAGTCTTCGCCGAAAACGGCTACAGTCTCCGGATGCTCATCCAGCCGGGGTACCCGGGCAGCTGTCTCTAGCCGTGCATGAGCGCCCGTCGCTCGGCTGCGAGGACAGCGGAAACACCGATGAGGAGCGGGGTCTTCTTCTGGGCGGCAGGTCCCACCACTGAACGGAAGCACATCCGGTGAGGATAGGACGCACTGAGACGGCTCGCGCTTGTGATGACGCGCGGAGGAATGCGCGTAATGGTCGTGAACGTGCCGATGATCCGCGCGATGGTCGTCGGTTCTCCCGAGGCGACAATCTTCGTCAGGATGTCGGCGGGTTGCAGGATCTCTGCGCTCTGTACGATGATGGCTGCCGCGTCGTCTGCGGGGATGTAGTCGCGGATCGTGTCGAACGGCACGAAGATATTGATGGGGGAGCGCTTCAGGATCGAGCGGGCGATATGTGAAATGAGACCCTGACGCTTCGCGTGTGACTGCGCCGGTCCGTAGAGATTCGTGATGCGCGCGAGCAGGAGCGCCATCTGCGGATGACGTCCGACGAACTCCTTCAGAAGCCCCTCTTCCGCGAGCTTCGTCCGCCCGTAGGCATTCTCCGGATGGGGCAGTGACGCTTCGGTGATGACGTCGTCGCGGCACCCGCCATAGATGGCTCCCGCAGAACTTGCGTAGATCACCGTGCCGGGATGGCTCGTGAGTGATGTGTCGTTTCCGATGAGATCGATGAGCGCGGAGAGCGTCGCGGTCTCCTTGGCGAGATCGGCTTCGGTGCTTCCCATCGTTCCCGTGCCGGCCGCCCAGAGAATTTGCCAACGTTTTCCTGCGGATGCCAGCGCGAACTGCTTCACCGATGCCGAGAGCTGTTCTCTGCAGAAATCGGCCTCCTGCCAACGGAAAGGTACGGACGGCACATACTCGGTCATGCCCGCGTCAGCGACTGCCCGCGTCAGGCTTCTGCCGAGAAGTCCTCCTCTGCCGAGAATCCAGCAGACGGTCTGCATCAATCGCGTGGGGGTCGCCTCGCTGCTTTCGGGCTCACGAGGTAGAGCGGCTTGCCCATGACGATGGTCATCGTGACCGCGAGATATTCGGCGATGACGCCGAGCGCCATGAGGATGCATCCCGAGAAGAACGAGACGACGATGACGATGGATGCCCAGCCCTGCACGGGGATTGCCAGACGGAACTTGGCCCAGAGCACGTAGCAGGCGATGACGACCGCGAGGATGAGTGACACGAAGCCCATGACCGTGATGAGACGCAGCGGCTTCGTGCCCGAGGTGAGGATGAGCTGCCAGAAGTGACGGAGGAGGCGGAGGAATGAGTAGCCCGACGGACGATTCATCTCGCGACGCAGCGTCACAGGAGTGCGGCCGGCACGCGACGTGATCCAGAAGAGGGCGACATCGAGGAAGACGCCGCTGCCGCAGTAGGCGGCGAGACTCCGTGCGATCCCGCCATCCACGAGCCGGAAGCTGTTGAACGACATCACGGCGGGGTTGCCGAGGAGGAACGCGGCGATGCGTTTCGCGGTTCTGCTGAGCGTATTTCTCACGAGTCCGTGCGGTGGCGGATTCACGGGCTTGCCGTAGACGAGCTGGTACCCGCTCTCCGCCGTATCGAGCAGAGCACCGATGAACGCAGGATCCTGCTGGCCGTCCTCGTCCATGGTCACGACCCAGTCACCCGTCGCGCTCGCCATGCCGGCGAGGGTTGCGGGGTGTTGCCCGTAGTTCCGTGTCAGCCAGACGGGCTTCACGAACGGGTGACGCTGTGCGAGAGATGCGATCGCTGCGTCCGAACCGTCCGGTCCGCAGTCGTGAACGAGCAGGACTTCCGATACGACGAAGCGGCTCCCGGCATGGGATCTCTGTTCATGCGTGAATTTCTCGAGCTCGTGCACGAGAGTAGGGAGCGTCTTCTCTCCGCGGTACACGGGGATGACGATCGAGATACGGTGCAAGGGTGTTTCGTTGCTCATGGCTCAAGAGTGTACCAGAGCCCGCTCCGGCTAGGCCTTCTTCGTCGAGATCGAGTAGAACTGGCCTGCGCCGTGGATGGACGTCGGGAAACGGCCGAAGATCCAGTCGAGGAATTTCAGCGGGAAGAAGAGGACGAGACCGACGAGTGAGAGCACGTTGTAGAGCGGTTCGTAACCGAAGGAGAACACGATGGCGAACCATGTACCGAGCTGCCCTGTGAGCGCGGAACACGGACCGGCGCGCGTGCCGATCTTCTCGATGTCACCGTCTTTCACGAGTTCCTTGAGACCCGTCACCGACCAGCGGTAGAAGTCGTTCGGGCAGGCGTGGAAGGGGTAGACGAACGGAATGACGATGTACATCTGGCCTCCGGGTTTGAGCACGCGGTACATCTCCGTGACGATCTTCTTCGGGTTCGGCACGTGTTCGAGGAGACTTTCGCAGACGATGGCATCCACGGAACCCGTCGGCAACGGAAGCTCTTCGCCGTTCGCGACGAGATCGATACCTTTGTAGTAGAAGATGTCGGTGTTCACGATGTCCGGATGCGGCTTGTGTACGCCTGCGCCGACGTTCAGCATGAGCGCGCCGGGCTTGAATCTGCGGAGGAAGCGTTGCGCCGAGATGCCCGTGTAACACACGGGACTGATCAGCCAGACAAGGAAAACGTAGAGCGCCGGTGACACACGGAGGATCGTCTTCACCCAGTTGATGAGTCCCTTTCTCTCCTCATCCATGTGTGCCGCCAGACTGGCGGGGACAAAGGAGGGGACTCCGTGCTGATCCGGGAAGGTTTCCCCCGTCGAAGTGCACTTCCACGCATCCCCTTCACGGATGAGCGGGGCGTGTGTTTTCGGGTGGACGAGAGGCAGCGTCGGCATCGCGGAGAGCCTAACGTTTCCCTCCGGAGAGCGCAACGCCCGGCGCTGACGGGAGACCCGCTCCAAGGCATACTGTTTCCGTGACCGCCCGTTTTGCGTCCATTCTCCCCGGCATCGTCATCGCGTGTGTCTTCTCTCTCCTCCTGAATGCGAGTGACCTCCGGTCGTGGTCGCGCGGGACCCTCAACGTCGCGGAACTCGGCGCGAGTCTCGGCTCCGCCGATGAGGTGTACTACTTCGCGCTCCTCCGTGACGCGCGTGACGGGCACCTCAACATGGGCAACAGTTCTTTCGCCGCGTACCGTGACGCCCCGTCGCTCACCGGATACGCGCTCCTTCCGCAGGGACTGCTCGGCGCTTTCATCTCCCTCGATCTCACGACCGTCGTCCTTCTCGGGGATATCCTGTTCCCCGCCTGCATTGCGTTTCTCCTCTACATGATCGCGTTCTGTGTGTTCCGGAGACGCACGGAAGCTGCGCTCTTTGCGATCGTGTTCCTCACGCGGTGGGGGACGGGCAGCCTCAGAACCATGAATCCGCAGGTGACGATGTCGGTCTTCTTCCTCTGTCTCTATCTTCTGCTCGCCGATCCCGACACACAGCGCCCATGGCGCCGCGGCCTTGGACTTGCGGCGGCAGTCCTTGTGCATCCTGTCTCTGCGCTCCTGCTTCTTGCCATCGAAGGTCTTGATGCCGCATGGGCAGCTCTGCGTACACGTCAGGTGCTCTCCGTCGTCCGTGCACGGTGGAAGATCTTCCTGCCGCCGCTTCTGGCGGGTCTTGGACAGTCACTCTGGGTCACGGCGCATACCGACAGCGCCATCCTCGCCGATCTCTCCGCACGTCGCGGACTCATCCTCAGTCATCTGCCGTCCGATCCGGTGACGTCCGCCCTGCTCCTCCTCCTCAGTGTGCCGTGGCTTCTCCGGCTCCGTGCGACGGGAGGCCGTGACAGCACCGCGAAGTACATGGTGCTCTTCGCACTCGGCGGTCTCGTGGTGCTCAACCAGCAGGTGCTCCACGGACATGAGGTGATCTTCGGCCTCTACTACCATCTTCCGCTCACGCTCTTCCTCACGCTCATGATCTTCGGGATCATCGCATTCGTGGCACCCCGCTGGCTCCTGCTCTCCGCATTCTCGGTTTCCATTCTCTTCGCTGCCCCTTCTTTTGCCGCCGGACTCAGGGTGGGCGCGCAGGTCACGACGGAGGCATCACAGAGCCTGAGAGATTCCGATGTCCCGGCAGTCCTCACCGCACTGGAGAAGATGTCCGGTGACCGCATCGTGCTCGCACCGATCGACGTCAGTAATCTCGTGCCGGTGCTGACGCATCACACCACACTCTTCACGCAGTACGCGCATTTCGAATATGTCTCCGATGCGGAACTCGCCGAGAGATACCTCCTCATCCGCAAGTTTTTCCCTCTCCCCGCGATCCAGACCGTCGAGGGGGATCCGCTCGTCTTCGGTCTTGCCGCGGGAAATCTCTACGCGCGCGCGAAGCTCGTGTGCCGTCTCCGGAATTTTCTCGGGATGTCTTCCAGCGACTGTGCCGGCTTGAAGCTTCCGGACTTCATTCTGCATCAGGATGTCCGGAGATTCGTCGATGAGGGCGTCGTCGATGCGCCTGCACTGCTCGCCAAATACCGCGTGAATACCGTTGTCTCGGATCGTCCGCTGCCTGCACTCCTCGCCACACGCTGCCGGAAATCTCAGGACATCGGACAGTACGTCATCTACGACTGTGCCTTCGGTGGCTGAGCGAACCGGATCCGGAGCATGGTCAGGATGCCCTGTACGGCGTCCCTCCATCCGATCTTCTTTCCTTCGGCGAAGGATCTGGGGTGGTAGGTGATGGGGCGTTCGAGGATCGTCATGCCCGCCCGGAGAGGGAGTGCGGCGAGTTCTGCTTCCAGCTCGAAGCCGCGTGCGCGCAGATGGAGACTCTTCAGCGCTGTGGTCGGGAAGAGCTTGTAGCAGGTGTAGGAATCGGTGAGATGTCCGCCGAAGAGGAGATTCAGAATCTTCGTGAGCGTCTTGTTGCCGAGGAGGAAGAGCGGATAGATATTCGGATTCGGACGCATGAACCGCGAGCCGAAGACCACGGCGCCCGGATGATCGGTGGCGGCCTTCATGAGGTCACGGATCTCGGACGGGTCGTACTCGAGGTCGGCGTCCTGGATCACGCAGTAGTCGCTGTCGGCATGCGCGATGGCCATGCGGATGGCGGATCCCTTCCCTCCGTTCTCCTTCGTGAGCACCGTGTCCTGCGGGCGCGCATTTTTCCGTAGAATCTCCAGCGTGCGGTCGGCTGATCCGTCGTCGACGTAGAGTATCTTCGCTTCCGGCAGCGCATGGGCGATCGCCTCCATCACACGCAGGATGGTGCGCTCTTCGTTGTACGCCGGTACGAGGACATTGAGGGTCGCCATGGCACGTCAAAACGACGCGCCTTGAGCATACCCCATCCCTGCCCTCTACGCAGGCGTGAGCGTATAGGGAAAGACAGAGAAGGCGAGTGCCACAGAGACGGCCAATCCCAGCGCGAGGACGAGTGCCGCATTCATCCGTGCCCATGAGTCGTCACGTTCCATGAGGAGGAGCAGCGTGAGCGGGTACACAGGGGTGATCACCCTGCCGATCGACGTGACGGATCCCCAGATGTAGTCCGGCATCGTCAGCATGACGCCGAAGAACGCCAGTGATCCAAAGGAGAGGACGTCGGCTTTCCGGCGCTTCACGATGTCGCTGAGTGCGTACGCGATGCCCGGGAACACGAACGCGACCATGAGTGCGATCGATGTCACGGTGAGGCGGTTGTATCCCTTCGCACCGCGCAGGATATCGAACGCCGCAGAGCCGGGAACCTGATGCGCTGCAGCGCTCATGAAGAACGGCACATCCCCGAACATCAGATAGATCACGGTGTGCCAGCCGAGGAATACGCACACGGGAATCATCAGGAGCAGGGCATCGCGCCACTTTTTCGTGAGCACTGACCAGCCGAAGAGGTACCCCACGAAGAGGATATTCACCTCACGCGCGAGGACTGCGAGGGAAAGACAGACGAGTGCCGCTCCCGTGACTCTCCCTCCCTTCCTGTAGGCGAGCAGTGTCAGCGTGATGAGGAGAATCGTGAGCGGTTCCGCGAGGGTGAAGTGCAGCGCGACCGCCACCGCGGGGGAGAGACAGAGCGCGAGTGCGTAAATCCAGCTCGCCGCATTCTTCTTCAGCATGACCGCAGCGGTGATGAGGAGCGCGCCGATATTCACGAGGAGGAATGTCCACGGCAGGAGTGCGGGCACGCCGAAGGCGAAGACGAACGCGAGAAGCGGCAGGAGGAGCCGCTGGTATGCGTACGATCCCGGGGCTTTCTCGTGCATCTCTATCCATCGCGAGGGACGCACGATCTTCGGGATGTTGCGTGCGACCTGATAGTACTGGGCACCGTCGTAACTCGGTGCGCTGAGGATCACGAATCCCGCGGGCATCGGATTGCCGGCCGCGGCAGTCGCATCCATGTGGAAGACGGATGAAAGATTGTAGGCGTACGGCCTCACCATGAGCATCGTAAGGCCCGTCAGGATCACGAACAGTGCGACGACCGGCCACGATCTCTGGAGCTTCTCTGTCATAGCGAGAGGTACGTTCTGCCGGTACCCGTGAAGTCTTCCGGCTTCCACAGCGATTTGAGATCGTAGAACACGCCGCCCGCAGAGAGTGCGCCGAGGAAGTCTTTCGCCGTGAGTTTCAGATACGGCTTGTGTGCGACGGCCGCCACGATCACGTCGTACGGGCCACTCTCCAGATCTCCGTACGTGAAGCCGAGTGCCTGCACCTGCTGCTTCGTGAGCTCCGGATCGTGACACGACACCTCGCAGCCGTCGGCGGCGAGCTTGCGGATCAGGTCGTGCACTTTCGAGTTGCGGGTATCCGGAATATTTTCCTTGAACGTGAGTCCGAGGACGAGCACCTTCGCGCCGAGGTTTGCGATCTTCTTCTCCGCCATCGCGCGCGTGATCTGCTTCTCGATGAAGGTGGGCATCGTGTCGTTCATCTTGCGTCCGGCGGAGATCACTTCCGTGTGGAGACCGAGCTCCTTCGCCTTGTGGACGAGGTAGTACGGGTCGACGCCGATGCAGTGGCCGCCGACGAGTCCCGGCTGGAATTTGAGGAAGTTCCACTTCGTGCCCGCGGCCTCCAGCACGTCCTTCGTGCGGATGCCGAGACGGTCGCAGAAGCGCGCCACTTCGTTCACGAGGGCGATGTTGATGTCGCGCTGCGTGTTCTCGAGCGCTTTGGCGAGCTCCGCCACTTTGATGTTCGGAGCCTTGTGGATGCCGGCCTTCACGATCTTGCCGTACACGACCGCCAGCCACTCCGTCGTCGCTTCGTCCTGCCCTGCCACTACCTTCACGATCTTGTCGATGGTGTGTTCCTTGTCGCCGGGGTTGATGCGCTCGGGGGAGTAGCCCACGGTGAAGTCCTTGCCGCAGACCAAGCCCGACTCTTTCTCGAGGATCGGCACACACTCGTCTTCCGTCACGCCGGGGTACACCGTGGACTCGTACACGACGACACTGCCTTTCTTCAGATGCCTGCCGACCGTCTCACTCGCTCTCCGTACAGGCGTGAGGTCGGGGTTGTTCGCGTCATCCGTCGGGGTCGGGACTGCCACGACGATCGTGTTGCTGTGACCGATGACGGCAGGATCGGCGGAGTACTCGATCGTTGTTTCGGTGAGCTGCTTGTCCGTGAGTTCGTTCGTCCAATCATGTCCGTCCTTGAGTGTCTTGATACGCTCTCCATTGATATCGAAGCCGTAGGTCTTCCAGCCCGTACGTCCGAAGGCGGCCGCAAGCGGCAAGCCGACGTACCCGAGCCCGATGACGCAGATGATGGGTTCCTTCTTCGGCATACTTCGCGAGTGTAGCGGGAAACGGCGTGTTTCTCGAGAGAGCGGGGCTGCTTTTCTTCCGTGCGGCTTTTCTCTACGCTGGCTTCCATGATCGACTGGAAGGACAAACGCGTCCTCGTCACGGGCGGCACCGGCTTCATCGGGAGCATCCTGGTCGAGGCACTCCTCCACTACGGCGCCAAGGTCCGCGTGCCCGTGCGTGCGGCCAACTACCGTGCGCTCAGCCGCCTGCGGTCACAGATCGAGTGGGTGGAAGGGGATCTCCGGAGCGGCGACTACTGCACACAGATCATCACGGGTATGGATCACGTGTTCCATCTTGCGTCGCACCGCCGCAACGTCGAGTTCCATCAGAAGTACTGTGCGGATGTCGTCGCAGGCAACGTGGAGATGACCCTCGCCCTCACGCACGCGCTCCGCGAATACCGCGGCGCAGGCGTCACGTTCTTCTCGACCGCCAACGTGCCGCCGGAAATCGACGTCATCCAGCTCGCGCAGCAGAAGTCCGTCGATGGCTACGTGATCGGCAAGGCGCTTGCCGAAGCCTTCTGGCTCACGGCATCCCGCCAGTACGGGTTCCCGCTCCTCATCGTCAGACCCGTCGGTGTCTATGGCGAACGCGACACGTTCACGGAGGAGGGCAATGTCATCCCGTCGCTCATGGTGAAGGCCGAGCAGGCGGACAAGGAGCTTCCGGTCTGGGGTTCGGGCAAGCAGGAGAGGGTGTTCCTCTACGCATCCGATCTCATCAACGCGGTACTCACGCTCCTCCAGCATGAGGCGCGCGGCATCCAGTATGTGCTGCCGCCCGACATTGTGACGGTGGCGGAGGTTGCGGGCATGATCCGCGATCTCGTCAATCCGAAGCTCACCCTCCGTTTCGATATCGACCGGCCCGAAGGCAAGCGCAGCAACGCCGTGCTCGGCATGCATCCGTGCCTCGAGGACTTCGCGTGGACGCCGCTCAAGGAAGGGCTTCAGAGGACGTACGACGGATGGAAACAGAAAGGCAAGTAGAGACTCCTGCGTACTGACGCTACAATCGCTCCCGATGTCTTCCCCTCTCCAGAACGATCACGTCCGTCTCCATGCCTCGCAGGGCATGAAATTCATCATGTGCGGGCTCATCGGAGCCACGATGGAATTCTCCATCATCAAGGTGCTTGTCGGCACATACCACCTCTCCCCGTACTTCGTGTACCTGCCGTCCGCGCTCATCCCCGCCACCTTCGTCTTCTTCTTCAACAAGAACGTCACCTTCAAGGCGTCCGGTCACACGTCGGCGCAGACACGGAGATTTCTCATGGTGTACATCGTCGCCTTCATCGTGAACTACATCCTCTCGTCCACCTTCTTCACGTTCGGCGACCAGCTCCTCACAGGACAGGCCATCGTCGGAGTACTCCTCACGCAGCAGCGCATCGCGTATCTCGCCAAGGCGCTCGCCATCGGTGTCACATCGGTCTTCAACTACGGTTTCTCACACTTCTTCATCTTCAAGAAGCACGCGGAGATCGTGATGGCGGATGCGCCGGTTTTCTGACCATCCTATGAAGCAAATCGCGATCATTGCCGGCGCAGGACCTGCAGGCCTCACCGCGGCCTACGAGCTTCTCAAGCGCACGGAGATCCAGCCGATTGTCCTCGAGATGACCGACGCCATCGGCGGTATCGCGCAGACTTTCAACTACAAAGGCAACCGCATCGACATCGGCGGTCACCGGTTCTTCTCCAAGGTCGACCGCGTCATGGACTGGTGGTTCAAGATCATGCCGCGTCAGAGCAGGCCGTCCGCCGATACCGTCGAGAAGCAGCACGAGATCGACTTCGTCGCGGAGAGCATCGTCGAGTACCTCTGCCCCGAGTGCAGCCCCGACGGGAAATCCGTGAAAGTCACGCTGAAGGACGTCGACCCCGAGAAGACGGACAACGTCATGCTCCAGCGCCCGCGCGTCAGTCGCATTTTCTACCGCAAAAATTTCTTCCCGTATCCGATCGGCATCACGTTCATGGTGGCGAAGCGTCTCGGGTTCTGGAATACGTTCATGATCGGCATGAGTTATATCAAGCGGCATCTCTTCCCGCTCAAGGACGAGACGTACCTCGACGCATTCTACAAGAACCGCTTCGGCGACCGGCTCTACCGCACGTTCTTCGAGGCGTACACCGAGAAGGTCTGGGGCGTGCCCTGCAGTGCCATCCGTGCCGACTGGGGCGCGCAGCGTGTGAAGGGCCTGAGCCTCAAGCGCGCGGTCGTCCACGCGCTCAAGGATCTGCTCTCGAGTGATTTCAAGAAGCAGCAGGAGGAGCGTGAGACGAGTCTCATCACCCGCTTCTTCTACCCGAAGTACGGACCGGGACAGATGTGGGAGATCGTCACGGAGCAGGTGAAGAAGTGCGGCGGTGAGGTCCGCATGCGCACGCGTGTCTCCGGCGTGCACGTGGAGGGCGGCAAGGTGGTCGCGGCCACGATCGAGGATATGCAGACCGGCAAGACCGAGCGCATCGCGTGTGATTACTTCTTCTCCACCATGCCGATCAAGCACCTCGCGGGCATGATGACGCCGCATCCGCCGTCCAGAGTCGTCGAAGTCGCCGAGGGTCTTCACTACCGAGACTTCCTCACGGTCGGGCTTCTCCTCAGAAAGCTCCATGTGCAGGAGAAGGGGAAGGCACCGCAGGCCGACGTGCCGGATAACTGGATCTACATTCAGGAGGGCGGCGTCCGCGTCGGGCGCGTGCAGCTCTTCAACAACTGGAGCCCGTACATGGTGAAGGACCGCAAGAACACGAAGTGGATCGGACTTGAGTACTTCGTGAATGAGGGCGGCGATCTCTGGGTGATGGAGGATCAGGCACTCATCCAGCTCGGGATCAGCGAGATGGTGAAGATCGGCATGATTCAGGCTGAGGACGTGCTCGACGGCTGCGTGCTCCGTATGCCCAAGGCGTACCCCGCATACATCGGAAGCTATACCCAGCTCGACGTCGTCCGTGCATTCGTCGAAGACATTCCGAACCTCTACCTCGTCGGCAGAAACGGCATGCACCGCTACAACAATCAGGATCACTCCATGCTCACGTCCATGCTTGCCGTGGACAACATCGTCGCCGGACGCACGGACAAATCGAATCTCTGGGAAGTGAACCTCGACATGGTGTATCACGAGGAGAAGAAGAAATCATAAAAAAGTCATCTGCCTCGCACGAGGCAAGACAGATGACGCAGTCGCGAAGAGTTACCGCCGGGTCCTGTCCGAGAGACGGAACACGGGAGGCGGGAGGTAGAAGGGTTTGGACTTCCTCTCCTCGGCTTCCCAGTGCCGCATCAGACGATTACCCAGATCGGCGATCCGTGCTTCGTGCACGGTCACCGCACTGCAGCCCGTGAAGGCCGACAGAAACAGCAGACAGGCCAAGAATCGTGAAACCATGATTTCGCTCCTTCGAAAGGTTTCCGTTGTCCGGGGCCTGGGTGTAGGCCTCGCGACCCTCTGGGTTCACAGGGAGAACACAGGGGAACGGAGGCCCGGGATGCTTCCAAGGAGCGTAAATGATATTTTAATATATTTTAAGTATTTGTCAATAACTTACGTGTGCTTCGTGTACCACTCCACGGACTTGCGGATGCCTTCGCTGAAGGAGGTCTGAGGGTCGTATCCGAACGTCTCCTTCGCCTTCGCAATGTCAGCGATGTAGTGCGTCACTTCACCCGTGCGGGCACTTCCGATCTCGAGCGGAGAGTCACTCTTCAGGAGACGCTTCATCTCTTCGGCAAGGTGCAGGATCGTCGTGCCTTCGCCGTAGGCGAGGTTGTACGTATCGTTCTTCGCCTTCTCCCAGTGCATCACGATCTTCGTCACCCCCTGCACCGCGTCGTCGATGTAGGTGAAGTCCAGACACTTGTCGCGGCCGAAGACTTTGAGCGGAAGTCCGGCTTTCGCGTTTCGGAAATAGAGCGGGACGACGCGGATCGAGTTGTCGTACATGCCGTAGACGTTGCTGAAACGCACAATGACGGTCTCGATCTTGTAGCAGCGCTTGTAGGCTTCAAACAGCGCTTCTCCGGCGATCTTGCTCGCGGTGTACGGGCTCTCACACGTCATGAAGTGCGCCTTTCCCTCGTCGTACTTCTGGCCGTCCGGCAGGTGAATGTTGCCGTACGTCTCGCGGGACGACGCGAACATCATCCGCTTGATGCCGTGCTTGCGGGCGAACTCGAGCATGTTGAAAGTGTCGATGCAGTTATCCAGCGCACGGTCGGGGTTCTCCACGAGTTCGTACACGCGGGCGTTCGCCGCAAGGTGGATGATCATGTCGACGTCCGTGGGCAGCTTGCCGAACTGCGTCTTGTCCCGGAGATCGATGTCGATGCGCAGATCCTCGACGCGCTTCTGCCACTGGCATTTCTCCCAGTCGGCACCGACGACGGTGTGCCCCATATCGAGGAGAGTCTCGCAGAGACGGGTGCCGATAGTGCCGGAAGAACCGGTAACGAGAATCTTCATCGCGGGACAGTGTAGCAGAAGCCCTTTTAGCTTGCAGCGCAAGGCTCTAAGCTACTTGCGTGCTTTCCGTCATTCTTCCCACCTACAACGAGGCTGCCAATATCACGTCGCTGATCGATGTGCTCGACGCCGTGCTGCATGAATTGCCGCACGAAATCATTGTCGTGGATGATGATTCGCCGGATGGGACGTGGAAGGTTGCAGAACATCTCTCGAGGAAGCATCCGTCTGTCCGTGTGCTCCGCCGCGTCGGTCGCAGGGGACTCAGCTCCGCCGTCGTGGAGGGCTTCGATATGGCCAGAGGCGATATGCTCGCGGTCATGGATGCCGACGGCCAGCATGACGCACAGCTCCTCCTCAGTCTCGCCGGAGCCCTCAGAAACGGTGCGGGCATTACGATCGGTTCGCGGTACATGGAGGGGGGGAGTGTGGGCGACTGGGTCACCGACCGCCGCATCATCAGCAAGACGGGTACCGCCCTCGCACTCTGGCTCTCCCGCGTCAGGGTCAGCGATCCGCTCGGCGGATTCTTCGCGCTCAAGGCTTCGCTCTACAAGAAGGTGCGCCCGCAGCTCAAGCCCACCGGTTTCAAGATTCTCCTCGAGATCCTCGCGCACATCCCGTCCGATACGCCCGTGACCGAAATCCCGCTCATCTTCCGCATGCGGCTTCATGGCAGGAGCAAGCTCTCGCTCAGGGTGCATCTGGATTTCGGGTTTCAGGTGGCGCGCCTCGCGCTCGCCCGCCTGTTCTCAGGTACTTGCGCGGTGTGCGGCATCGCCTTCTTCGCCGTCATTCTCCTCGGTGCAATCGTTCTGCTTCCGCGGGCGTGGCATCTGCGCGCGCTCGTGCTGCACCCCGAAGTGCGCCTCATGACGGCATCGGCACTCAAGACCGCTCTCGACAAAGAAGGATGGATTCTCTCGGATATCGAAGTGACGTACGTCGGCACGGATTCAATCTCGCTCATCCACCGCGAACACCGCCGGACACCCGCTCCTCCCGAGCGGTGTGAACTCAGTCTCATCACGTCCGTTCTCACATGCGCAAAGTAAGGACCCTCACCGTCTTCTGGCTGCTTGAGATCTACGCGCTTGCGCTGGCACTCCTGCAGTCCTTCGGCGGTGTGCGCACCGATGAGGCGAAGTACCTCCTCAATATCCCGTATCCGCATCCGCCGCTTCTCAGGACGCTCATGTCGTGGACGGCGTTCATTCCCGATCACGAGTTCTTCTGGCGGTTCATCATCGCGTCGGTGGTGGCGCAGGCGGCATGGCTCATCTTCGATCTCGGGGAAGTGCTCACCCGTCCGAGGCGCATGTGTCTCGTCGCGGCATGGCTCTTCGCCGCGCCTGTCATTCTGCAGGGAGGCACCGTCATCATGGCCGTGATCGGCGGCGTGTTCGGTCTTGCGTTCGTCTGGTTCGCGCTCCACCCGAAGCAGACGGAGGTTCCGGCACTCATCGGATGCCTCTGGCTCGCGTCGCTCTTTACGGTCTACCAGTCCGTGCTTTTCGCACCCCTTGTGCTCTACGCGCTTGTCCGCAGCCGCGCGCGCCTGCCTTCCGTTCTCGCGTACTTCGCACTGCCGCTCCTTCTCCTCGGGCTGTATTCCCTCACGAATCCGCTCGCACTCGCGAGCATGGCCAGTGCTTCCATGCAGGATGTCCCCGTGCCGCCGCTCGATCGCCTCATGCGGGTCGGCTGGATCTGGCTGCTCGCCGGCAGCGCGGTCGTGAGCTTGTCGGGCACCGTCGGCATCCTCACTTCGAGCAGGTGGGATCTCGTCGCTGCATTCGGGCTCACGTTCGGCTTCATCATCCTCACGAGTCAGCCGTACTACGCGATCCTCCTCCTCCCGATCTTCATCGGCGGTACATTCCTTCTCCTCTGCCGCCGCAGACTCCGTCCGGGGCTCTTCATCCTCGCCGAACTTCTCTGCAGCGCCGCCATCGTCACGTACGCGTTCCCTGTGATGTATCCGACACACGCACGTAGGGTGATGCGCGAACTGCGCGCACAGGACATCACGGGTGCTGTGCTCATCGATGGGCCGTTCGGTCACGAGTGGGAGTACGAGAGTACCGTGCCCGTTCTTAAGTTTTCGCAGCAGCTCTCCTCCGAGGCCGAAGCGGAAGCGCAGGCATTCGTGTGCACGAAAGCCGGCTGCGACGATGACGTGAACCTCGACGAATGGGTGCGTCTTCCCGACGCGCCGATTCCGGTGTGGCTTCGCAGATAACTAGATCTTGTAGTAGCTCCTGTACCACTCCACGAACTTGGGGATACCGTCTTTGATCTGTGTCTTCGGTTCGTATCCGAGCATCTTCTTCGCGTGTTCGATGCTCGCGAGGCTCGCGCGCACATCGCCGGGCTGCATCTCCGTGAACTCCTTCTTGCCCTCCTTGCCGCAGGCCTTCTCGATCATCGCGATGAAATCCATGAGCTCCTCCTGACGGCCGCAGCCGAGGTTGAAGATCTCCTCCGGATAATTCTTGTCCGCCGATGCGATGATGCCGGAGACGATATCGTCCACGTATGTGAAGTCGCGCTGCTGCTTGCCCTGACCGAAGACCTGCATCGTCCTCCCTCGCAGAATCGCATCCGTGAAGAGGAAGAGCGCCATGTCCGGCCGTCCCCAAGGACCGTACACCGTGAAGAAACGGAGTCCCGTGACGGGAATGCCGTAGAGGCTGTGGTACGTGTGTGCCATGAGCTCGTTGTCCTTCTTGTTCATGCCGTAGAGCGACAACTGGTTGTCCGTGCGGTCGGTCTCCTCGGCGGGGAGCTTCGTGTTGCCGCCGTAGACGGAACTTGAGGACGCATAGATGAGACCGTTGATCTTCTGCTTCCGCACCTCGTCGAGAATATTGAAGAAGCCGTCGATGTTGATGGCGATGTACTCCTCGGGGTGCTCGAACGAGTACCGCACACCCGCGAGTGCGGCGAGGTGGATCACGCGGTCGACGCCCTGCATCGCTTTCGCCACGGTCGCGCGGTCGAGGATATCGCCGCGGATGAACGTGAAGCCCTTCTTGCCTTCCAGCTGCTTCAGACGGTCTTCTTTGAGCTTCGGGTCGTAGTACGGGCTCACGTTGTCGAGGCCCACTACCTCATCGCCGCGCGCAAGGAGCTTCAGTGTCGTCGTGTAGCCGATGAAACCTGCGCAACCGGTGAGAAGGATCTTCATGCGTGGGAGGGGATGCCGATACCATGGTACGCGAGTCCGGCGTCGCTGACTTCCTTCGGTTCGTAGATGTTGCGTCCGTCGAAGAGTTCGCGGCCTTTCATGGCTGTTTTGATCTCCTTCAGATCCGCGCCGCGGAACGCGTCCCATTCCGTGAGGACGAGGAGGGCGTCTGCGCTTTTGAGCGCATCCATCGGGGCTTCCGTGTACGTCACTCCAGCGGGGAGCAGCGGCTTTGCCTTCTCCATCGCGACAGGATCGTAGGCTGCGATGGTGTGGCCTGCACCGTCCAGCGCTGCGAGGACATCGATGCTCGGCGCCTCGCGCATGTCGTCGGTCTTCGGCTTGAAGCTGAGTCCCCAGATGGCGACGTGCGACTTCGGCTTCAGAGCCTTGAGCACACGGTCGATGAAGCGCTTCCTCTGGATCTGGTTCACGGAGTCCGTCGCTTCCACGATCGGCATCGCTACACCGTAGTCTTTCGCGGTGGCGAGGAGCGCCTTCACATCCTTCGGGAAACAGCTGCCGCCGTAGCCGATACCCGCGTGCAGGAACTTGGGTCCGATGCGGTTATCGAGCCCCATGCCTCTGGCCACGTCGCGGATGTTGCCGCCCGTGGCCTCCGTGAGGCCCGTGAGCATGTTGATGAAACTGATCTTCGTTGCGAGGAAGGCGTTGCTTGCGTACTTCACGATCTCGGAGCTCTCGCGGCTCATGAAGATGAGCGGCTTTCCTACCCGTGTGATCGGGCGGTACAGCTCTTCCATGAGTTCGCGCGCGCCGTTCGTGTCATTCACGCCTACCACCACGCGGTCGGGCATCATCGTGTCCGGCACGGCCATCCCTTCGCGGAGGAACTCGGGATTACTGATGACGGGGATATGGAAGCTGACGCCGCGCTTCTTCAGCACATCGGCGATCCGCTTCTCGCACTCGGCACCCGTACCGACCGGTACGGTCGACTTGTTCACGAACACGAGGTCGCTCGTTGCGAATTCAGCGACGGTCTCGGCGACTTTGAACACCGCCCGCAGATCGGCCTTGAAGCCCTCGCCCGGAGGGGTGGCCACTGCCGAGAAGACGATCTTCACGTGCGGTAACGCATCGGTGAGCTTCGTCGTGAAGCTGAGCCGCTTGTTCTTGAGTCCGGTGCGGAGGAGTTCCTCGAGTCCCGGTTCGTAGATCGGGCTCTTTCCTGCTTCCAGCATCTTCACTTTGGCGGCATCGATATCCACGCCGATCACCTCATGGCCGAGTTCCGCGAAACAGGCCGCAGAGACGAGGCCGACGTAGCCGGTACCGACGATCGCAATCTTCATAGCGGAGGCATTCTACCAGAACGAAGGCATCTTTGAGAGCGCGTCATTCCTCGCTAGGATGCCCTCATGCGCTTCCTCGTGAACGGATCCATCGCGTTTGACCTCCTCCTCAACCACGAGGGGTCATTCCTCACGGGTATTCACGCGGATCATCTCGAGAACCTTTCGGTGAACTACCTCGCGCAGGGCTTCGTCCGCCATCATGGCGGCACGGCTGCGAACATCGGCTGGCATCTCGCTCTCCTCGGACACGCGCCGATGCTCGTCGGTGCCGTCGGATCGGACGGTGCGGAGTATCTTGCGATGCTGAAGAAGCGCGGTGCGGACGTCTCGCTCGTCGAGCAGCGCACGGACTCGATCACGGCGACGGCCGTCATCGCGACGGACTTGGGTGAGCGTCAGATCAGCTTCTTCCATCCCGGTGCGGACGGAAAGAGCGCGCTCCCCGATCTCACCGCGCATGCGAAGACACTCACCCACGCCATCATGTCGCCGCGCAATCCCATGCTCATGCTCGAGGGTGCACGGGTCTGCAAGCACCTCGGCATCCCGTACCTCTTCGATCCGGGACAGGTGGTGCACGCGTTCAGTGACGATGAACTCCGCCGCGCGGTTTCCGAGAGCGCGGGTCTCATCGTGAATGAGTATGAGTGGGGGATCGCGGGCAAGAAGCTCGGCTGGAATGAGAGCGAGACGGTGAAGCATTGCAAGCTCCTCATCAGAACGCTCGGTGAGAAGGGCATGGTCTTCCACACGCCGGAAGGTGATGTGGAGGTGCAGGCCTGCAGCACGAAGAAGCTGGTGAACCCGACGGGCGCAGGTGATGCCGCGCGTGCGGGGCTGCTCCATGGTCTCGGCAGCGGATGGAAACTCCGCGATGCGGGACGTCTCGCCGCTGTGCTCGGATGTCTCGTGGTGGAACAGGAAGGAACGCTCCTGAACGCTCTCGATCTGCAGGAGGTACAGAAGCGTTCCAAAGAGGCGTACGGCGAGGAATTGCCGCTCCGCTGATCTCTCGCTATCCTGCAATCCGTCCGATCAGATTCAACCACTTCCTCTTTTTCCCATGTCCTACGTCAAAGATCCGTCGCTTGCAGAGCAGGGCCGCCTGAACCTCGAAATCGCCGAGAAGCGCATGGGTGCTCTCCTCGAAGTCCGCAAGGAGTTCGTGAAGGCGAAGCCGTTCCAGGGTCTCACCATCGGTATGGCACTCCACGTGACGAAGGAGACGGGAATCCTTGTCCGCACACTCACCGCCGGCGGCGCGAAGGTCGCGATCACGGGATGCAACCCGCTCAGTACGCAGGATGACATCGCTGCCGCACTCGCCGAGGAGAAGGATGTGCAGGTCTGGGCATACAAAGGAGAGAACCGCGAGGACTACTACAAGTTCCTGAAGGCCGTGATCGAGACCAAGCCCGACATCACGATCGACGACGGCTGCGATCTCGTCACCGAGATCCACACGAAGCATCCGGAGCTCCTGACGAAGATGATCGGAGGTTGCGAGGAGACGACCACCGGCATCATCCGCCTCAAGGCGATGGAGAAGGAGGGCGTGCTCAAGTGTCCGATGGTGGCTGTGAACGACAACAAGACGAAGCACCTCATGGACAACTACTACGGCACGGGACAGAGCACGTTCGACGGCATCCTGCGCTCCACGAACATGCTCATCGCCGGACGCACGGTCGTCGTGCTCGGGTACGGCAGCTGCGGCAAGGGTGTCGCTATGCGCGCGCAGGGTCTCGGTGCACAGGTCATCGTCACGGAAGTGGACGCCTTCTGCGCACTGCAGGCCGCGATGGACGGACACAGGGTCATGAAGATGGAGGATGCCGCCGCTCTCGGCGATCTCTTCATCACGGTGACGGGCAACCTCAATGTCATCCGCATGGAGCACATCGAGAAGATGAAGGACGCTGCGGTCATGGCGAACTCCGGACACTTCGACAACGAAATCGATCTGAAGACGCTTGAACAGAAAGCCAAGCTCAAGCGCCGTGTCCGTCATTACTTGGACGAGTACCAGCTCGCATCCGGACGCATCGTGTACGTCGCCGGTGAAGGCCGTCTCGTGAACCTCGCGTCCGCAGAAGGCCACCCGAGCGAAGTGATGAGTCTCAGTTTCTGCGGTCAGGCACTCGCGTGTCTGTACCTCGTGGAGCACAAGGGCAAGATGAAGTCCGAAGTGATCACGCTGCCGCCGGAGATCGACGATTACATCTCGAAGCTGCAGCTCACGGCCATGGGTCTCGGTATCGACACCCTCACCGAAGAGCAGAAGAAGTACCTCGGCAGCTGGCAGGAGGGCACCTGAAGACAGGACAGATTTCCCCGCCTATTTCCTTCGCTTGCCGCGACGGCGTTCCGCGTTCGCCTCGCGCTGCTGATGCCATTCAGCATCGCTGACTGCACCAAGTTCGAACGCGCGTTTGTGCACGAGCTGTTCTGCGGGACCGTGACGCAGCGCGGTATCGAGAAGCTGGCGGTAGATCTTGCAGCACTCTGCGATCTTTCCGTTCGGGCGATCGGTGTTCTTCTCAAGATGCTGGCACTCAATTCCTGTACGGACGTACAGAATTCCTGTGGTGTCGAGAGCGCTGGTGAGAATAGGGCCGAATCTGCGACGGAACTCGTATTCATTGCTGCTGTGGACGAGGATGAGCACCGCTCTGCGGATCTCATCGAGTGTCAGCTCCACGCCGCGAAGACCCTCCGGCGTCTCGTGTGGCTTGCCTTGCGGTGCGACGCCGCGTGCGATGATCTCGAAGAGCTTCGCCCGTTCGATGTGGCCTTCGATGGTGGCTTTCGTCGCCCAGCTGTCGGATTTGCCGTGCATACATGCGGAGATGACGAGGGGCTTCGGACCCCCCGTGTTGCCGTTCCCATGTGGATGGTGGAGCTTCACGCGCATAGTATAGCCTGATACTTGCTAAAATCAATAATTATTATATAATATAAAATATGCGCTTTAGGAAGCCATGAAACCAGCAAGGATTGGCCAAAGGCTGGACAATCCGGTCGATCTTCTTACAATCGTGCGCATTATCGTACTGCCGGAGCGGTACAGATCCTTTCCATCACCGCCTTGTACACAGTGATCCGTCTTCACGAAGGCCTTTCTGGTTCCTCCATCCCTGGAGGACTGTCCTTGCTCCTTTCATAGGAGTGTCTCTGGCTCGGAGAGCCAGGGTACAGACAGCATATCGTGGTAGACGGGTGTCAGCTTCAGAAGGGGAATTGTATGGTTCAAAGCACACAGAGTTCGGTTCTGGATGACGTCGAGGACGTCGGTCTGGGAGACGGGAGCAACGGCTTCCACACTCCCGGTCCGCTGTTCGAGCGCCCATCCCGTGCCCGGAGCCGGAACAACGCCATCGCGGCGCATCAGAAGCGACGTCGTGTCGCCAAGAGTGCCGTGAACCTCGTCGTCATCCTGCAGCATAAGCAGGGTGGTTGCGTGCGTGACAAGCGGGAATTTGAACTCCTGCGCGATCGCGCGTCGCGACTCATCGGCGAGAGCGGCCAGTTCAGCCTCCGTCAGGATCTCGACCGTGCTCTGACGCAGAAGGCGAAGAAGGGACTCTCTCGAGTTTCCTAGTCGCTTGAAGCGGAAGAAAAGTAGTCCCGCAAGGGGCTGACCGTATCCTGGGTGTGGAGCAGCGATGCTTCACACCCGGGTGTTTTAACACTCCGAAGCCGGATCACTTTGTATTCTCAAAAACTATCGCGAAAGAACTGCGCCCTTTTTCATAATGCCTGTGGCGGAGAGGGAGGGATTCGAACCCTCGAGGCCCTTGCGGGCCTACACGATTTCGAGTCGTGCGCCATCGACCACTCGGCCACCTCTCCAAAAGGCTCGGCGAGTGTACCAATCCCTCCGCTGGTTGGCCATGCAGTCAGTACCGCGGGAAGCCGCAGATCCGGCGCGCGCGCGTCAATAAAAAAGCACCGCCGTCCTTGAGAGACAGCGGCGCGATGCGATTAGCGTCCGTCCTTGAGCTTGGACAAGAAGTCCATGATCAGGGCGGTGATGAACATCGCAGGGATGATTGGGACCCAGCCCCATTCACCGTTCATCATGTCCAGGAACTTCAGGATGCCTTCATAGGCCTCGATACCTTCCATGGCACAAATCCTTTCGTCCCCCCTGGACCATCCTCCGAAGTGGAGGATGTATGATGTTTATTTTAAACTAAATACTGTATTTGTCAATTACCCTTCCCGTGCTTCCAGTTTGAGCTCCGCCTCGATGAGCAGGTCGAGATCACCGTCGAGGACGCCCGTCGTGTCGCTCGTTTCGTAGTTCGTGCGGAGGTCCTTCACCATCTGGTACGGGTGGAGCACGTACGAGCGGATCTGTGATCCGAAGTCTGCCGACGAGGCCGATCCTTTCAGCCGTTTCTTCTCAGCTTCTTCCTGCGCCTGTTGGCGCTCGAGGAGCTTCGCCTTGAGCATGTTCATCGCGCGTTCGCGGTTCTGGAGCTGGGATCGTTCGTTCTGGCAGGCGACGACGATGCCTGTCGGGAGATGCGTCATGCGCACGGCGCTGTCGGTCTTGTTCACGTGCTGTCCGCCCTTGCCGCCGGAGCGGTACGTGTCGATCCGGAGATCGAGTTCATTCACGGTGATCTCGCTGTTGCCGCTCATGTCGGGGAGTACTTCCACGAGCGCGAAGCTTGTCTGACGGAGACTCTTCGCATTGAACGGCGAGAGGCGCACGAGACGGTGTGTCCCGCGTTCGCACTTCAGGTGTCCGTACGCGGCGTCGCCTGCCACATAGATCGTGATCGACTTCACGCCCGCTTCCTGTCCGTCGGTGCGCTCCACCACATCAGTCTTCCAGCCTCGGCGTTCCGCGTAGCGGAGATACATGCGGGCGAGCATGCCTGCCCAGTCCTGCGCTTCCGTGCCACCCGCTCCGCCGGAGATCGTGATGTAGGCATTGCCGAGGTCGTACTTGCCGCCGAGGTAGAGCACGCGCTCGGCCACCTTCCACTTTGCATCCACCTCCGCGTACGCCTTCTCCAGTTCGGGCACGTCAGTTTCCGCGCTCTCCTTCGCGATCGCGAGGAGGTCACCGGCTTCGGTGGCGAGTTCCGCGATCGGTTCCCACTGTTTCTTGAGCACCCTCAGACGTTGAAAGAGACTCTCCGCATGCTTCGGATCATTCCAGATGTCCGGAGCGGTGGTGAGGGTTTCGAGTTCGGCGATCTGTTTCGGAATGCCGCGCTTCTCAAAGAGAGTCCTTTCCCATGTTCAGAGCGCCGAGCAGTTCGGCGAGTTTCCGGAGGAGCTCTTCCATGGTGAAGGGGGGAGCGGCTTTTCGTATGCTACCAGCGCCGAGTCGTCTATGCTATCCGACGAACAGGATGAGCGGCGCTGCATCGTCATCACAGGCACCTGTCGCTGGCTCCGAACAGGAGGTTCTCCTGCCGGCACTCGCACGTCTTGGGACTCCCGTGCTCATCTTCGGTGTGGTGTTCTTTCTCCTCTCCCTCTCGCTCACATTCCTCGTGTCGCCTGACCGCTTCCCGGTGCGCATGGGGGACAAGATCGTGCGGCTCTCCGAGCTGCAGGCTGAGGAATACGCGCTCAAGGTGCATCAGGCCGAACTTCTCGATGAGCGCACGAAGATCCTGAAAGATTCGGATGCTCCGGTGCTCACACAGACCATGAAGATCCGTTCAGAATTCGATGCCGTGGGCCCGCTTCTCCTCGAGGTCGAGAAGACGCGGAAGAGCTTCGTCACCGGCGACATCGATCCGATCCGGATCCCTAAGGTGGAGTGGAACGGTGTCACCCACCAGCTCACGCTGGGCGGTGATGTCACCGATCCGGGAGGACGCTCCGTGAGCATTCTCTCCGCGTACGTGGATCAGCTCCGCAAACTCCCGATGCTCCAGTCCGACTCCGGCCGCACGGCTGTCTCGGATCCTTCGGCGTACGTCCAGAATCCGGATGCCGCAGGCGGCACCGTCTCGCCGTTTACCATCGTCATCACTCTCCCCCGTGGCGGATAAGAAGATTGCCCGTCGCCGGCCTGCGCAGATCCTGTCCTTCGTGCTCGGGATCATGCTCGTCGTGGCGTCATGCGGCGTGCTCGCGAAACACGCGCAGCTCTTCTCCGAGAAGCGCGACACGGCCGTGATGGTGGGTACACAGCTCCCTGAACTCAAGTCCACCGTCGCACTCCTTGAGGCGAGTGTCGGAGCCGAGCGGCTCTTCGCCGACCGCGCTCTCGCTGCGCGCGAGGAGCAGGCGAGTGCGTACGTGCTCCCCAAGGATTCCCCTGTGGCACGCGTGGTCTCAGCGGTGCAGGAGACGGTGCTGGGACTCAAAGGCGACGGTCCGCTCGCGCTTCAGAGCATCGCGTTTGACCGTGCTCCTGAAGATCACGGCAGCGTGAAGACGATGCACGGAACGGTGGTGCTCAAAGGACGCTTCACCGATATCGCGGCCGTGCTCACGGTGCTCGGATACGGCGGCGATATGATGATCAGAGACGTGCTGCCCATCGCGGATCAGCAGGCGTTCCTCCGTGATGTGGAGGGATCCGCGCCGCTCACACTCAAGGGCGCGGAAGATTTCCTCTACCTCGACTTGATCGAGTACGCCTCGGCTCCGGACAAGTCCGAGGAGCGCCTCGTGGCGGATGCGCCGACGGACGTCATGCTCTCGGTGAGATCCACGCTCCTGCAGGCCGGACTCGCGTCCGTACGCGCCGCGCTCGGGCCGGTGGCTCAGGCGCTGAAGACACACGAACTCTGGCCGCTGCCTCTCGTGCGGATCGATGCGTTCTCCAGAAGCGGTGATCTCTGGACGGTGAAAGTGACGACCTTCAGCCGGTAGAACTGGCTTCACTCACCTCACCGCGGGTACGCTCGGACCATGCGCCTGACCGTCCTGATTCCGGCATTCAATGAGCAGCCGAGCATCGCCGACGTTCTTTTGCGTCTACCGAAAGAGCTTCCCGGGATCGGTGCGATCGATGCGGTCGTCATCGATGACGGCAGCACGGACGGGACTGCAGGGACGGCGGAGAAATCCGGCGCACTCGTGCTCTCCCACGGGAGACGTATGGGGCTGGCCGCTGCATTCCGCACGGGTCTTTCGTACGCACTCAGAAACGGTGCCGATCTCATCGCGACACTCGATGCCGACGGACAGTACCGCCCCGAAGAGCTCGCGCTTCTTCTTCACACACTTCACGCAGAGCATGCCGAGCTCGTCGTCGGCGACAGGCAGATCCGCACGCTCAGGCACATGCCTCTCGCACATCGTATCGGCAACACGGTCGGCAGCTGGATGCTCCGCGTTCTCGGCACGACGGGGATTCATGACGCATCGTCGGGTTTCCGCATGTTCACGCGCAGTTTCGGCCTCCGGCTCCGCATCACGAGCGAGCACACGTACACGCACGAGATGCTTATTCAGGCGAGCGCGGCGCATGTCCGCACGGCCGAAGTACCGGTGACATTCCTTCCGCGCACACACGGCAGGAGCAAGCTCGTGCGCACGCTCCGTCATCACATTCTGCGTTCGTGTGGCACGATTCTCCGGTCACTCTTCCTCTACCGGCCGCTCCGGAAATTCCTCACGCTCGCCGCATTCTGTTTCGTGGCGGCGGCGCTCATTGCACTCACGGTTCTCCAGACCGGCTTCACGCCGATGACACTCATCGCCTCCGGCATCTTCCTTGTTCTTGCCGTCCAGTTCGTCATCCTCGGTCTCATCGCGGACGCGCACGCCGCCGAACGGCGCATCCGTGCATCCGATCTTCCCGGGGGCGCATGAACAAATCCGTACTCTTCATCACCCGTACGTACGGCGACGCGCACGGTGGCATGCAGACGTATGCGAGGACGCTCGATCGCGGGCTCCGTGTGCGTACCGATCTCGATGTCGATGCCTGCGTGTTCAGAGGGTCTTTGCCTGCGCTGCCTGTCTTCTTTGGCAGAGCGCTCATCACGGCACTCTTCATGACGAAAAATACGTTGCTCCTCGGTGATGCGGTACTCTCGCCGATTCTTCTTTTCATGACGATGCTGCGCCCGCGCGTGCAACGCACCGTCATCGTGCACGGGCTCGATCTCACGTGGAGATTTCCGTTGTATCGTCTCCTGATCGGATTCTGTTTGCGGCGCGCTCACCGGATCGTCGCCGTGAGCCGTTCTACCGCAGCCATTGCCGCCGGACTCGGGATTCCATCCGAGCGGATGACGGTCATTCCGTGCCCGGTTCCACCTGCGGATGCAGCGCATGTTGTCCGTACGCCCTATCAGCTCCTGCTTCTCGGTCGCCTCATTCCGAGAAAGGGGACGCAGTGGTTCCTCCGTGACGTGCTTCCTCTTCTGCTCGCGGAGCATCCGCATCTCACGGTTCTCGTCGCGGGTGACGGTCGCGAGCGCGCGCCGATCGATGCATTGCTGAGACATTCTCCGCACGCCTCCTCTGTCCGGATGCTCGGTGCGGTGTCGGATGCAGAGAAGCAAAAACTCCTTCTGACATCCGCGCTGCTCGTCGTACCCAATGTCGCCATGGAGGGAGATACCGAGGGTTTCGGGATCGTGTGTCTGGAAGCGGGAGTCAGGGGACTCCCGACCGTAGCAGCGGCGATCGACGGGCTTCCGGATGCCGTGATCGATGGCGTCAGTGGAAGATTTTTCCAGTCCGGATCCGCGGAGGACTGCGCGCGTGTCATTCTGTCTGCCCTCGCGACACGCTTCGATGAGGATCTGATGCGCCGTGCGATCCTCGAACGTTTCGATCCGTCCGTCATCGCTTCCCGTTTCATCGCCGATGCCTTCTGACCTCCATATCGGCATGGTCTCGGTCGACAGTCCTCCGCACATCGGAGGGATCGGCAGACACGTGGGCTCGCTCGTCGAGGGTCTGCGTGCGTCGGGTGTGTCTGTCTCGGTCTTCGATCGCTCCCAGCGTCCTCTCACGTACCGTTTTGGGCGGAATGTCGGATTCTCCGCCGGACTTTCCCGCGCACTGCTTCCGTGGATCTCTGCCGAGAAGATCGATCTCCTTCACGTGCATGCCGGTCCGGGCGGCGTGTTCCTGCCGTCTGCGCCGATCCCGATGATCGTGACTGCCAATCACACGTACGCGCAGCAGTCCCGTCTTCCGTGGCAGCGGTGGAAATCCGTCTTCACGTCCGCGGAGCGGATGACGTATCTCTCGGCGCACGCGGTCGTCTGTATTTCCGAGGACACGGCCGATTCCATCCGTCAGGATTACGGTATCGCGCGTGCACGAGTCTGCACGATCCCGTGCGGCTTCGATCTCCGTCCTTGGCACGAGAAGGATGCCGAGAAGCGTGACAGGAAGAGTTGCGTGTTCGTCGGACGGGCGGACACGCGCAAGGGTTTCGATCTCCTCCTTGAGGCCTGGAGGATGGTGCATGCATCGGATCCGGAGGCTGTGCTCTCGGTTGCGGGAGTGAGCGGTACTGATCAGCCGGGTATCCGCTACCTCGGACGTATCGGCGATGACCGGCTGCATACACTCGTCGGTTCCGCGCGCATGCTCATCGCTCCTTCACGCATGGAAGGATTCGGGCTTGCGGCCGCGGAGGCGATCGCCGCGGGTACGCCCGTGGTCGCAACGGACAGCGCCGGACTCCGGTGTGTGGTGCGAGACGGAGTCACCGGGTGTCTCGTCTCCTGCGATCCCGCATCGATCGCGCACATGGTCGGGAACCTCCTCCGTGATGATGCACTCTGGGGACATCTGCATGACGGATGCAGAAACGGACGCATTCAGTTTGATCGGGCACGCGAGACCGATGCCTACCGTGCGCTCTACGATGAGGTATACTCGGCTGCGACATGCGCGATCTGCTGACACGGCGGCTGCTCCTCGTCCTTTCGGGGCTCGTCGTTCTCCTTCTCTTCGTCAAATACTTCTGGACGTTCTTTGCGTTCCCGGGAGTTCCCGTCGGCTACGACGCGGGCATTTACCGCTTCCTCTTCATCCGCGAAGCTGCCGGGTGGCCGCCCTTCTTTACGCCGGTACTTCCGGAGTGGGCGAAGAGCCATGCACCCGGGCTCTTCTTCTTCACGAGTCCGCTTGTACAGGCAGGGCTCTCACCGGATCTCCTCATCGGCTGGATCTGGAATCTCGTTCCTGTCCTCCTCGCGTGCGTCCTCGCGCTCGTTGTCCGCAGGAAGCACGGCGATCTCGCAGGACTCTTCCTCCTCCTCTGTGCGCTCGTCTCTGTGGTCCAGATGCAGGGCTTCCTCATGATGTACTACAAGGTGTTCGTCGCGATGCTCCTCTGCGCGCTCGCGTTCGCGGCACTCGAGTCAGGTTCGCTCCTCTGGATTCCACTCGGCATGCTCACGGTCGCGATGCATCAGCAGATCGGCCTCGTCTTCGCGGTTGCGACCTTCTCATCGCTTGTCTCGGGGCACGTCTTTGCCAAAAAGAAGCCATCCCTGAGTCTTTGGCTCCAGTGGCTCCTCACGCTCACGCTCGGAGCGCTGTGGTATCTGCCGACGTACCAGAGATCGCTCGGTGACATCGTGCCGCAGCTTTTCGGATCCGGAACGATCCTCGTCCTCACCGTCGCGCTCATGGCGGTCGGCATCTTCGCCGCACTCATCGTCACACTTCCGCAGCAGAACCGCCGCTTCATCTGGGGGCTCTGCGTTGTCACCGCTACGATGATCCTCGTCGCGCTCCCCATCGTCTCCGATGCGCCGGATCTGGTCGTCCGCTACCTTTTTCTTCGTACCGATACACAGCCCGGAGCATTCCTCGGCATTCTCGAGTACCTCCGGATGTCGGCACCGCTTCTATTTCTCGGCATTGTGGGCCTCACACTCTCCGTCGAGAAGGAGCGGGGGAGCCCAGCACAGTGGGCGGCGCTCTGGTGCGCGGTGGCCGCGTTCGGCATGTTCTTCTTCTACCGCCGTTTCCTCCTTCCGATGGATTTCTTCCTCCTGCCGTTCGCGGCGCTTGCCTGCGCGGCACTCTGGAAGAACCGGTACGGACGGATCATCGTGGGCGTGTTACTCCTTGCGCAGAGCAGCTTCCTCTTCCAGCAGATCCGTCTCGCCGATCCGCACGTGGAGCGCGCGTGGCTCACGGACTTCGCTGCACTTCCGTCACTCGTTCCTGCCGGCTCCGAGGTCGTCGTGCTCGACAACATGGCGCCGTGGATCGTCGGATATCTTCCGCAGGCGCAGGTCTCCGGACCGGGCATCTTCAACTCCCGTTCGTATGCGGAGTGGGAGAAGTTCCTCCTCGGGTCATCGGCCGATCGCAGTGTGTTCTTCGCACGGTATCCCAAGGGGACGTTCTTCTATGCGTCCAAAGTCTTCTCCGGGTACTACCCGCCCGAGGTGCAGTCCGTACTCGATCATCCCTGTCTCACAAAGACCAGCATCATCGGACTTTATCAGTCGGTCTGCGGTTCCTGACGTTCAGCGCTGTCTGTGATGAGAATGATGGGTGACGGTTTGACCGGACACTGATCTATTGCACGGTCGACAGCGCCAAACTTTATGGCGCTGAAGCGGATGTCGTGCTAGGGTCTGGTCAATAATTCCCCCCTTTACTGTGTTTGCTTCACCGATGCGCCAGTTACTGAGAGCAACGACGACATTCGTTCTGCTGATCACACCGCTGTCGGCTTCCGCAGCGGTTCGCACCTGGGATGCCGGCGGCGGCGACAACAATTGGAGCACCGCCGCGAACTGGTCGCTTGATACAGTCCCGACAGGCACGGACATCGCGCTCTTTGACGGCACCGGAAAGAAAAACGCAACCGTCGATGCAGCATTCGCTGGTTCTGTAGCGGAGGTTCGCATGGCGACCGCGAATACCGGCGCCATCACGCTCGTTCGATCCCTCACCGTCAATGGCAACCTTTCGCTTTCGGGGGGCACGCTGCAACTGAATGGCGGCAACACCATTACAGTGAAAGGGAGCTGGCAGAATGGGGGAGGCACTCTCAGCGCCAGCACTGGATCTGTCCTGCTCAGCAGTTCGACATCAACTGCGTATACCCTTAAGGAAGCAGGTACTTTCTACCATCTGTCGCTGTCCGGCGCGGGCACGTGGACTCTTGCGGCGAACACTGATGTCAACGGCCGGCTCACCTTGAGCGGGGGAACCCTCAGTCAAAGCAGCTTCAACATTTCCGTTGCCGGCAACATGGCAATCGCAAACGGAGCCACTTTTACGCGCGGCGCTCAGGCTAACAAGCTCATTCTGGACGGCACGGTCAATCTCGCAGATAACTCCGCCTCCAAACAGAATCTCGGTTATGTGCAGATCGGTCCTACGGCCGTCACCCACCTCCGGACCGACACGGCGGTCTACCGACTCGATGTCGGGACAGGCGCCACGCTGAACTCTCATGGTTACGATTTCACAGCGGGCACCGGCAGCTTGATAATTTTTGGCACCCTGAATGCCACGGACGATGCGGAAGGGGATACGAGCATCATCACCTTGGCCGGTCATTGGACTCGCAAAAGCAGCGGCACGTTCACACATGGCAACGGCACTGTCGTACTCAACGGCAGCAATCAGACGCTCAGTGGTTCCACGACGTTCTACAATCTTACGAAGACGATTACATCGTCAGCGACCCTGACGTTTGCGGCCACGACGACGCAGACGGTTTCCAATACTCTCACGCTGTTGGGAGCTGCGGGGAACCCTCTCAGTCTGCGTTCCTCGCTGACCGGGGTTCGCTCGGTCCTCACCCTCACGAGCGCCCTGCAGGACCTTCGCTATCTCGACGTGCGCGATTCAAACGCTTCAGGAGGAACCACCCTGACCTGTTCGCAAGGTTGTGTAGATTCCGGAAACAACTTAGGGTGGAGCTTTCCGGCGTCTTCTTCTTCTGACTCTGGCGGAGGCGGCTCCGCTCTCTGGCTGATCAATCTGCGTCGGAGGAATAATCTGTCTCTGCAGGGAGGCGCGTTGCCGTATGGAACCGGTGCCATTGTGACAGTTCCAGTCACCACGGGAAGCACCCGTTTGCCTACATCGGAGGACTCGCAAAAGCCAGTAGTCTCGGGGCCTGTTCCGCCGATAGCCGAGACGGGCGAACCGGAAATCAGGAGCGACGTGCCATTCGGGAAGAGCCCCAGAGTTGTTGCCCGCATTCAGGCGCTTCTCCGCCGCGCCGACATCGTTCGCAGGAAATTCGCGCAAACGATCGACCCGCATGAGCAGCAGCGGCACGCCGCCGCCCTCGATCTCATCAACAACGTCATCGAGCGATTGAAGGCGCGAAGCCTGTAAATCGTCAGCCGGGACGTCGGCCTGCGTTGCGTGCGGATGTTCGCACTATGTCACTATGCCTCACATCGTTCAGGCCGCCCATTACACCGTGCTGAAGCTCAGCCACTGGTGGAGTCGCGTGAGAATGCCGAAAGACAATGCCGTGTGCGAGCGGTTCAACCGCACATTGCAGGAAGAGTTCATCGCGTGTGGAAACATGTACGTCGACCCCGACATCTTCAACAGAAAACTGACCGACTGGCTGATCGAGTATGACTTTCATCGCCCCCACATGGCTCTCGGGTATCGTCATCCGATTGAAGTCGCGACGTTGAAGAGTAAGGCGTTACCCATCAACCCGTCACGTACAAGCGCTTGACCGCTCGGTCGCTTTTCTCCATGCTGAAGGTGCATTTTTTCCCGCTCAAGAACATCCTGTGAGACAGCGATATACCCCCCAGCGAAGTTTCAACGCCCAGAAGCCGCGGATGAACGAACAAATCCGTGTGCCGGAGGTTCTTCTCATTTCCGATGAGGGCGAACCGCGCCGCATGACCACCCTTGAAGCGATTGCACTCGCCAAAGAGCAGGAGCTGGATCTCATCGAAGTGTCCCCCAAAGCGGTGCCGCCCGTCGTGAAGATCGGCGACTACGGCAGTTACCTCTACAAGATGAAGAAGAAGGAGAAGCAGCAGAAGGCGCACAGCAAGCAGACGGAAGTGAAATCCATCCGCTTCGGTTTCCGCACCGACACAGGTGATCTCGACCGTCAGGCGGACAGGAGCCGCGAGTTCCTCGCCGAGCGCCACATGGTGAAGGTGACGATTGTCATGCGCGGACGCGAGCTCACGAACAAGGAGTACGGCATCACGAAGCTCAACAAGTTCGTCCAGAGCCTCCACGATGTCGCCGAAGTCGACCAGCCGATCAAGCGTCAGGGAAGCCATTTCATGGTGATCCTGCGCCCGCGGAGGTCGCCGCTTGCGCCGAAAGAGCCCGAACAGCAGGCCTAAGAGGCCGGTCTGGTGTGTCCGTCTTCTCACCGCTACCATTTCCCCTGATGGAACTCTCGATAGCTTTGCCGTGCTTCAATGAGGAGGCGAACGTCGCACAGACGGTCGCGGACACGGATGCGTGGATGAAGTCCGCGGGCATCAACGGCCAGATCATCTGCACCGATGACGGTTCCCGTGACGGCACGCTCGCCGCACTGGAGGGACTGAAGGGGAAGTACCCGAACCTCGTCGTCGTGAAGCATCCGCAGAATATCGGGTACGGCGCGGCCGTCCGTTCCGGATGCGACGCAGCCACCACCGAATGGATCGCGTTCATGGACAGTGACGGGCAGTTCAAGCCCGAGGATTTCGGCAAACTGATCCCGTTCTGCGGCGAGTACGACATGGTCGTGGGTCGCCGCCGTCACCGCGCCGATCCGTTCATGCGGAAGGTGAATGCGAAGTGTTTCGGCATCCTCACGTGGGCGGCGCTCGGTGTGTGGGTGCGGGACGTGAACTGCGCCATGAAGATCTATCGCCGAAGCGTCTGGCAGCGCATCCGCCCCACGTTCTCGACGGGCGCACTCTTCAATGCTGAGCTGTTTGCCAGAGCGAGGAAAGCGGGAGTGACGTGGAAGCAGGTGGACGTGGGTCACTACGCCCGCGTCCGCGGTGCCCAGACCGGCGCACGTGCCGGCGTCATCCTCCGGATGTTCCGGGAACTGAACCAACTCTGCCGTGCTCTCGAGTCCGAGGGACGCCCCTAACCCTCAGGAGGGGAGCCAATTTCCCTTTGCTTTTTCCGGACCCTGTGTCTAAACTGCCGTGACCATATGCCGAAGATGAAGTCCCATAGCGGCGCCAAGAAACGTCTCCGACGCACCGGAAGCGGCAAGCTCGCGTTCAACCGCCACAGCCGCCGTCACCTCCTCATGCAGAAGAACAAGCGCCAGAGGCGCGTGAACCCGACGAAGCTTCTCGACAGTACGAATGAGCGCGCGCTCAAGAATCTCGTTCCCTACCTCTAAACCATGCGTGTCAAACGTGGAATCCATCGGCACCGCAGAGTCAAAGCCATCCGTGCCCTGACGAAGGGTTACAAGGGTATGCGCTCGACGACGGTGAAGAAGGGTAAGGAAGCCATCATCAAGGCAGGTCAGAACGCCTACCGCGACCGCAAGCTCAAGAAGCGCGACTTCCGTTCCCTCTGGACGGTACGTCTTTCCGCGGCCTTCCAGGCCAAGGGCATGCGCTACTCACAGGTAATCCCGATGCTTGCTGCCGCCAAGATCGAACTCAACCGCAAAGTGCTTTCCGAGCTCGCCATTCACCATCCGGCCGTCTTCGACGCCGTGATGAAGGAGGCTGGAGTGAAATAGTCTACGGACGGAATTTCGGTTTCGCCTGTGTTTTCATCGTGTCCGTGATCACATCCTTTAGCGAATAGAGCGCCCAGATCGTGTTGAGAATGACGAAAGGCCACGCTCTGCCCTCGATGCCGTAGATCACGAGCAACAGAGAGCCGACCGCATTGATGAGGTCGTATTTGAGGTCATCCTGCGACCAGCGGTGACTCTGCACCATGAAAAACCCGATGAGAATGAGGAGCATTCCGATCATCCCGAGCGTGAGAGCGGTCGCGGGCGTCATATCACCACTTCTTGCGTTCCACTCGGATGAAGCCGGAGGCCTCGATCACCGTGAGCTTCGGCTCGTCCTTCTTGATCGCATCAAGCATGAGGTTCACGCCGAGGGCGTCCGAAGCCATGTGACTGCACTGGATGATGTTCACATTGTGCTTTTTGGCTTCCTCCAGCGATTTCTCACTGACGTGCATGGAGAGCACGGTGCCCACTCCCGCGCGGGCTTTGGCCTCGAAGAACTCCTCGGGGCCGTTCGTGCCGCCGGTGAATTCCGTCGCGCAGATCTTGCCCGGACGGCTGGATTTGCTGCCGCTCACGATGATCGGCGGGTTACCCTTCTTCGCGTAGGTCTTGTACTCCGGGATCTCGAGGATCGCTTTCACGATGTCACCGATCTCGTCGTACTCGTGCTTGCAGATGTGCTTCTCCATGAACTGCCAGACCATGTTGTCCGTGATCGTGTGGCAGCAGACGGCGGGGATATCGAGGAGTTCCGCTGCGCGCTCGACGCGGAAGAGGTTGTCGGCGTGGATGGAGCGCCAGATTTTGTCCATGCGTGGCCTGAGGAGGCCTTCCGCCTGGTTCACCGCGACGCCCACACCGGCAAGGAGATCCACCTGCAGAGACATTACTTTCTCGAGGTCGGCCAGCGCTCTGCCCTCCGGATGATGGATGAGCGCACCGTCGATGCGCGTTCCCTTGGCACGGAGTCTGTCGATGAGCAGGAGCTCCGGCGTCTCGATGTCGATCCCGGCGAAGATGTGTGTGAACTCTTCCGAGCCGTCACCATTGATGATGCGGCAGTCGGAATACGGGTTCCACGTGCGCTCGTGGTCGAAGTACTCCTTGTCCTTCCCTTCGAGCTTCTTCTCCTTGTCCTTGTACTTCTTCAAAAGCTTCTCGATCTGTTGCTTGGAACGGGGGTCATTCTCGATACCGAGGGACACCGCACGCTCGAAAAATTTCTGGAGTTTCATAGTGCGTGCAAGCGTAGCGAATGCGGTGCACATTCCACAATGTCTTTTCTTATTTGTCCCCCTTTGCGAGATACTCGATGAACGCGTGGAGGACCGTGAACGGATGACGCAGGCAGAATTTTTTCAGTTCGCCCGATCCCTGACCGCTCACGCGCTTGCCGCCGCCGACTCTCCGGAAGAACTTGCCGATCATTTTCCGGAGTGCTGCAGAACGCGCTTTTACGGCTGTCCGGCGGTCTTCGCCGGAGAGGGCGTCGATGAGGAGATCGAAGCAGCGGAGCCGGTCGAAGAGCCCGTAGCCTCCTTCCTGATTCTGCGCGCTCGCGCCCTTCGCGTGCACGCGGAACGATCCGAAGTTGCCGCGGAGGAAGTACCAGTCGTAACCAAGCAGCAGTCGCGTCCAGTACTCGACGTCGAGGAACTGGGGCATGTCGTTCAAGAACGCACCCATCCGGTCGACGCCCTCGCGGCGCAGAACGACGAAGCTCGGTTCACCGATGACATTCGGTGTCAGCTCGTGCTCGATCCACCACTTGAGGAGCGCGGGACCCTGATGGAATCCTGCATTCACACTCTCGGTGCGGAACTTCCTCACCGCTTCGTAGAGAGGGCTTGCTTCAGCCATCCCTTCCATCTTGTAGAGGTGTTCGAGCGAGACGAATCCCGTGGTCGGGTTGCTCTCCAGTGTCTTCACGGCTGCGGCAAGATAGTCCGGTGACCAGAGGTCATCCTGAAAGAGAAAAGCGATGTACTGCCCCTCCGAGTGCCGGATACACGCATTCCAGTTGCCACCGATCCCGAGGCGTTTCTCCGAGCGGACGAATGTGATCTTGCCGGACGCGAGAAACGGTTCCACGATCTTCCGTACATCGATGGCCGAGCAGTCATCGTGAATGAGCGCCGTCCAGTTCGTGAATGTCTGTGATTGCAGTGAATCTAATGCCGCCTTCAGAAACTCAGGCGAGGGGTTATACGTCGGGATGAGAACCGAGACGAGAGAGGCATCTGGCATTGCTGCCAAGTATAGATCACCTTCCGGCTTTTCGCCGCAAGCCGTAAGCTTCTTTCATGCGCATCGATATCCTGACGCTCCACCCGCAGATGTTTCAGGGCCCGCTCACCGAGAGCATCCTCAAGCGCGCGGTGGAGGACGGCAAGCTCGAGATCGGTCTTCACGATCTTCGCGAGTTCTGCACGGGCAAGCACCGTCAGGCAGACGACAAGCCGTACGGCGGAGGCGCAGGCATGGTGATGATGCCGGGGCCGATCGTGGATGCGATCGAGAAGGTATCGGGCAGGAAGACCCCGCACAGGATCTATCTCTCACCGCGCGGCGAACGTCTCACACAGGCCAAAGTGGAATCGCTCGCGAAGAAGAAACATCTCGTCCTCCTCTGCGGACACTACGAGGGCGTGGATCAGCGCGTCATCGACGGCTGGATCGACGAGGAGATCAGCATCGGCGACTACGTGCTGACGGGAGGGGAGCTTCCGGCCATGGTGCTCACGGATGCGGTGGCACGGCACGTTCCCGGCGTGCTCGGCAAAGAGGAGTCGGCTGCGGAGGAGAGCTTCTCACCGGCACTGGGCGGCAAGCGCGAGTATCCGCACTACACGCGCCCCGAGGTCTTCAGGGACATGAAAGTGCCGGACGTGCTTCTGTCAGGAAATCACAAGAAGATCGAAGAGTGGCGGAAGTCGAAGCTTTCCTAGTGCGTCGCGGCTTGCTTCATGCCGAGCCGAGCGCGGACGGCGGTGATGAGACTACCGACATTCGCTGCCACGCGGCCTCCCAACTCTTTTGCACGATCGAGCGCGCCTTCCGGCTTACGGATATGCATGAGATCCAGGAGTTCGGTTGCCGCTTTGCGGAGATCCGGAGGGAGAGGTTCATCCGCATTGTCCGTGTCTCTGCGTGACCAGACGGCGCGCGCGAGGGTCGAGTCGATGGCGGCAAAGGCGCCGCCGGCTTCGGGATCGGAGAGCGCTGCCGTGCGCTGCGCATAGAACTGGCTTGGAATGATCGAATTGAATGCCTGTAATTCACCCCACGTGCCGGGTGCCTTCATCGTCGAGGGCGCTGCTGACACTTCGTCGATGGTGCCGATCGCCATGGTGAGAGAGGGGGAAGAAGTGAATACCGTAGTTCTCCCAGAGAGCGCATGCAGGCTCAAGAGCCCGTCTGAGTACATTTCTTGCAGTGTTTCTTTTTCTGACAACTCGGAGACCGCCTCACGGAAGCCACATTCTCTTCGTTCCAGCTCCGGTCGTTTGAAACGCGAACAGATTGCAAAACCGTTGTACCATGATGCCGATGATCGATGCGCTCAAGACCCAGCTCAAGGCGGAAGGCGAAATCACGTTCCGCGTGAAGGCGCGGACGGGTGCGCCGGAGAGCCGCTTCCGGGGCCCTCTCGGTCTGGATACGTACAAGGTGGACGTCGCGGCCATCCCCGAGGACGGGAAGGCGAATGCGGAACTCGTCGATTTTCTGGCGGAAGAATTCGGCGTCAGCAAGCATCACGTGGACATCGTCCACGGCGAAACCTCCAAGATCAAAATCATCCGGATCAGCGGTGGTACCGCCCGTGGATCTCTTTCAGCCGTTTGTTCGCGCGGTGCGTGTAG
>CAZDRX010000010.1:26223-50986 GCA_964508225.1 uncultured Candidatus Peribacteria bacterium | reverse complement strand
TCTACAACAGCACCACGGACAAGTTCGAGTGCGGCACGATCTCGGCTGCCGGCACGTTCTCCACCGGTAACGTTCTCACCATCGGTGACGCACGCTACGTGAAGAAGAGCGGTGACACGATGACGGGCGCACTCACGCTCACTTCAAGGAATGCCTACACAGGTGGCATCATTCTCAGAATTCTCGGTATGGCCTCGGGTTCCTCGCTCCACGCCGAGAAGTCCCTCACGTCGTCCGGCAACCTGAATGTCTGGGGCAACTCCACCACGCGTGGCACGATCTCCGGCACGCACCTCGTCATCTCGCGCTCGGCCTCCATCTCCGGTGCCACCCTCGTGAAGGGTAACCTCTCCACGAAGGGCATCCTCTCCGGCGCCACGCTTGCCATCCAGTCCTCCGGCACGGTCTCGGGAACACTCCTTGTGAAGAGCACACTCGCCACGAAGGGCATCCTCTCCGGAAACCTCCTCACCATCCAGAGCTCCGGCACGATCTCCGGCGCCCTCCTCGTGAAGGGAACCATTGCCACGAAGGGCACGCTCTCCGGCCGTAACCTCACGGTTCAGGGCTCATCCACCATCTCGGGAGCACTCCTTGTGAAGACCGGCATCGCGACCAAGAACTACCTCTCCGGTTCCACGATCAACGGCTTCGGACTCGGCTCCTGCTCTGCCTCCAACCAGAAACTCATCTACAACAACTCTCTCAACCAGTTCAACTGCGCCACCGACAACAATGCCGGCACGTTCAGCACCGGCAACGTCCTCACCATCGGTGACGCCCGCTACGTGAAGAAGAGTGGCGACACCATGACGGGCGCCCTCATCCTCACCTCCAGAAACGGTTACACGGGAGCGATCCTTCTCAAGATCCTCGGTGCCGCTTCCGGAGCCTTCATCCATGCAGAGAAGAGCCTCAGCTCCTCTGGCATCCTCCTCGTCACGCAGCGCACCATCATGGGCTCCGGCGCTCTCGTCGTCAGGCAGCTCAGGAATTCCACCGGTGCCTACTTTACTTCTACAGCAACCGGAGCACCTCTCCTCGTCCTCGAATCCAGAGGCAGCCTCCTCTCACCGCAGATCCTCTTCGGTGGATCGGGATCCTTCGATGTCAGTATCCGCCGCTCCAACACCGGCACGCTCACCGTGCAGGGCAACCTCATCACCGTCGGTATTCTCTCCGGCCGCACGCTCGCCATCCAGTCCTCCGGCACCGTCTCCGGAACCCTCCTTGTGAAGAGCACACTCGCCACGAAGGGAGTCCTCTCCGGTCAAACCCTTGCCATCCAGAGCTCGGGCACCGTCTCCGGTGCTCTCCTTGTGAAGAGCACGCTCGCCACGAAGGGCACGCTCTCCGGTAACTTCCTCACGATCCAGAGCTCTGCCACCATTTCGGGAGCACTTCTTGTGAAGAACTCCATCGTGAGCAAGGGCTCGCTCTCGGGCTCCACGTTCTTCGGTGCCAACCTCGGTGATTGCAGCGCCAGCAACAAGAAGCTCACGTACAACGTCGCGACGGGTAAGTTCAGCTGTCAGGATGACCTCACCGCTGCATCCGGCCTCGAGTATTCCACGGCTTCCAACATCTTCGTGAACCAGTCCGGCGACACGATGACAGGCGCACTCGTCCTCACTTCCAGAAACGGCTACACGGGAGCGATCCTCCTCAAGATCCTCGGCATGGCTTCCGGTTCCTCACTCCATGCAGAGAGGTCGCTCACATCGTCCGGCAACTTGAACGTCTGGGGTAACTCCACGACCCGCGGCACGATCTCGGGCACCAACCTCGTCATCTCCCGCTCGGCTTCCATCTCGGGTTCCACTCTCGTGAAGGGCAATCTCTCCACGAAGGGCATCCTCTCCGGCGCCACGCTCGCCATCCAGTCCTCCGGCACCGTCTCCGGAACCCTCCTTGTGAAGAGCACACTCGCCACGAAGGGAGTCCTCTCCGGTCAAACCCTTGCCATCCAGAGCTCGGGCACCGTCTCCGGTGCTCTCCTTGTGAAGAGCACGCTCGCCACGAAGGGCACGCTCTCCGGTAACTTCCTCACGATCCAGAGCTCTGCCACCATTTCGGGAGCACTTCTTGTGAAGAACTCCATCGTGAGCAAGGGCTCGCTCTCGGGCTCCACGTTCTTCGGTGCCAACCTCGGTGATTGCAGCAACACAACGACCTCCAAGCTCATCTACAACGTTGCGACAGGTAAATTCGCCTGTGCCTCGGATCAGACAGGAGGCGTAGGTGCTGGCAGCTTCTCAACCGGCAACGTCCTCACCATCGGTGACGCCCGCTACGTGAAGAAGAGTGGCGACACCATGACGGGCGCCCTCATCCTCACCTCCAGAAACGGTTACACGGGAGCGATCCTTCTCAAGATCCTCGGTGCCGCTTCCGGAGCCTTCATCCACGCCGAGAAGAGCCTCAGCTCCTCCGGCATCCTCCTCGTCACGCAGCGCACCATCATGGGCTCCGGCGCGCTCGTCGTCCGTCAGCTGAAGAACTCCACCGGTGCCTACTTCACCTCCACGGCTACAGGCGCACCGCTCCTCGTCCTCGAATCCAGGGGCAGCCTCAAGTCTCCGCAGATCCTCTTCGGTGGTTCCGGATCCTTCGATGTCAGCATCCGCCGCTCCAACACCGGCACGCTCACCGTGCAGGGTCACCTCATCGCCGTAGGCATGCTGTCCGGTCAGACACTCGCCATCCAGTCTTCCGGTACCGTCTCCGGCGCTCTCCTCGTGAAGTCCACGCTCGCCACGAAGGGCACACTCTCCGGTAAGTACCTCACGATCCAGAGCTCCGCCACCATCTCCGGTGCCACCCTCGTGAAGGGCAACCTCTCCACGAAGGGCATCCTCTCCGGCCGCACACTTGCGATCCAGAGCTCCGGAACGGTCTCCGGCGCGCTTCTCGTGAAATCCACGCTTGCGACCAAGGGAATCCTCTCGGGTGCAGTGCTCGCGATCCAGAGCTCCGCCACGATCTCCGGTGCCACCCTCGTGAAGGGTAACCTCTCCACCAAGGGCATCCTCTCCGGTCGTACGCTCGCCATCCAGAGCAGCGGTACCGTCTCCGGCGCCCTCCTCGTGAAATCCACGCTCGCGACGAAGGGTATTCTCTCGGGTGCAGTGCTCGCAATCCAGAGCTCAGCCACCATCTCCGGTGCCACCCTCGTGAAGGGCAACCTCTCCACCAAGGGCATCCTTTCAGGTCGTACGCTCGCGATCCAGAGCTCCGGTACGGTCTCCGGCACTCTCCTCGTGAAGGGCAACCTCTCCACCAAGGGAATTCTCTCCGGTGCCACGCTTGCGATCCAGAGCTCCGGTACGGTCTCCGGCGCCCTCCTTGTGAAGAGCACCCTCACCACAAAGGGTACGCTCTCGGGTTCAAGACTCGTGATCTCCGGTCATGCGAACATTTCCGGATCCCTGATCGTACAGAATAATCTCACGGTTCGTGGTGTGTCGTCCGGCTACATTCTCTACGTGAACAGGATCCTCACCTCGTCAGGATTGCTCATGGTGACACAGAAGCAGACGCGTGGTTCCGGCGCTCTCGTCGTGGATCAGCGCGCTAATTCCACCGGTGCCTACATCACCTCGAATGCCACGGGAGCCGCAGTTCTTGCGCTTAATACGACCAATCGTCAGGGGTACCGCTCGCCGAGCATCATCTTCGGTTACAACGGCACGTTCGATGTGAACTTGTATCGTTCCTCCAGCGGCACGCTCGCGAGCTCCGGCAACCTCGTTATCGGAAATACGCTCACGGTCAGGGTCTTCGGTGCCGCGACTGCCACGACAGTCTGTCGCACGAGCACGGGCATGCTCGCAGCCTGTTCCTCGTCACTTCGTTACAAAGAAGACGTGCAGGATCTCACGCTCGGACTCGGTACCGTCCGCGCACTGCGTGCTGTGAACTTCAAGTGGAAAGACAGAAGCGAGCGCGACATCGGTTTCATCGCCGAAGATGTGGAACAGGTCGATTCGATTCTTGCGACATACGACAACGCAGGTCAGGTGCAGGGTGTGAAATACATGCAGCTCACGGCCGTGCTCGTGAACGCCGTGCAGGCACTCGACGCACGTCTCCTCGGCATCACGAATGACTCCGGTACGGTGCTCCATGCACGCGATCTCCTTTCTACCTCCGGCAGCTTCCTCATCACGTCCACGGCCACGGGAGGCAACGTCGATCTCATCAAGGTGACGTCGAACGTCGGCGGTACAGGCAACACGGTCTTCCGTGTGAATGCTTCCGGCGCGGTCTTCTCCGACGCCACGTTCAACAGTCATGGCGCCGACTACGCCGAGTGGTTCGCCTCCGAGAGCACCGACCTGAAGCCGGCCGACGTCGTCTGTGTCGACATCCTCAAAAACAACGCCGTGAAGCGCTGTGAGAGGGGAGCCGACCCGAACGTCATGGGTATCATCTCCACGCATCCGGCCTTCATCGGTAACACGATCCGTGGCGCCGACGGCATGAAGAACGTGAAGGGATACGTCCTCGTCGGTTTGATCGGTCAGGTGCCAGCCAAGGTGAACTTGGACGGAGGCGTCATCCGTCCGGGCGACAGTCTCACGTCCGCTGCGGTTCCGGGCTACGCGCGCCGTGCGAACGCCGGTGAGTCCACGGTCGGTGTCGCGCTCGAAGGCTACGACGGCACACAGGAAAATAACATCATCAACGTGCTCATCTCGCGCCGCAACCAGTCGCTCACGGTCGAAACGGTCGAGCAGAAAGTTCTGGATTCCATTGCTTCCATGAACATCTCCGACGAAGTCTCCCGCCTCGTCCAGAGCGCTGCACAGAGCCTCGATGTCGATACGCGCGTCACGGCTGCCATCACGTCACAGCTCTCCACGCTCGATATCACGCAGCAGATCCAGAGCGCCGTCGCACGTCACCTCTCCGGCGCCGCACTCACGGTGCAGGGCACGCTCACACCGGAGCAGATTGCGCAGATCACGCAGGCGCTTGCAGGAGCGCAGCAGAATCTCTCAGGTGCATCACTCGCCGTCCTCGACGATCTCTCGGCACGCGTCGCCGCTCTCGAGTCGATGGTGCAGACGGCATCGCTCCACGCCGCCGCCGCAAACATCGACAAGCTCACGGTCTCCGGCGGACTCACGCTCATCGCGAAGCATTCCGTCCTCGGCCCGATCACGCTCTCCGGCACGGAGGTGACGATCGGCTCGCTCGTCTCCACAGGCTCACTCAAGGTCATCGGCAATATCACGATCACGGGTCTCACGACACTCCTCGGTGATGTGCATGTGAAGGGTCAACTCGTTCTCTCAGGCAAGCAGGCAGGATTCGCCACGATCCCGGCTTCCGGCACCTCTGTCACCGTATCGTTCAGCGAGCGCATGGTCGCGACGCCGGTCGTCACTGCCACACCGGATGTCCCGACCCTCTTCGCCGTCACACGCGTCACAGCCACGGGCTTCACCATCCGTATCTCGCCCGCCGCCACCGAGAAGATCACCTTCTCCTATATTGCGCTCGCCGCCGAGGATCCGAAGCTCACGTTCGGTACCGGCGACACCATCACGCACGAGCCGACCCCCTTCCCCGTGAACGCGCTCGGCCAGCCCGTCTCCTCGGACACCGTCTGGAACTCCTGTATCCAGGGTCGCCCGCTCATCGACGGCAACGGCGAGCCCGTGAGCTGCGCGCGCTACCACTCCGACTACGTCTGGGAGCAGCCCGATCTCCGCATCTCCTTCACCTATAACCCGAACCACGAACCCTCCATCCTCATCCTCCCCGAGGGCTACGTCCGCACAGTGATCGATGCTGCGCTCCCGTCCTCCGACTCATCCTCTTCCGCATCGTCCGAGAGCTCCTCTGACAGTTCTTCCTCCGTGAGTTCCGCTCCGTCCTCCTCGGCAAGCTCCGAGAGTTCTTCGAGTGCCAGTTCCGATTCCTCCTCGAGTGCCAGTTCCGACACCTCCTCTTCGGATGCCTCCTCCAGCGCAAGCTCCGACACGTCCTCCTCCGCTGATTCCTCCGTCTCCAGCGGAGAGAGTTCTTCCGTGACGTCGAGCGAGACATCCTCCTCCGCTTCCTCCGAGGTGAGTTCCTCCGCACCGTCTTCCGTCGAATCCGCACCGGTTCCCACCGAGTCGGCTGATCCGGCTCCGGCTCCGACCGAGTAAAGAAGGAGAGTGCAGCACCTAGCACGTCTCGCTATAGTGACCGTGGTCATTTTTCGTGGTTTTGATGCCATCCCTTTCTATTGTCATTCCGGCCTATAACGAAGAGAAGCGCCTCGGCGCCACGCTCCTCGAGATCGCCCGTGCCGTCACCTCGGGTGCTCTGCAGGATCTCCGTCTTACGGAAGTCATCGTCAGCGATGACGGCAGTACCGATCTCACCGTGCGCATTGCCGAGGATTGGAAAACACAGCTTCCCGTGAAGATCGTGCAGCTTCCGGCAAATCGTGGAAAGGGTGCTGCGGTACGCGCCGGCATGCTCGCGGCGACAGGCGATCTTTTTCTCATGTACGACGCCGACGGAGCCACACCCATCACGGAGATCACGAAACTTTTCGCAGCGCTCCATGACGGAGCCGACATCGCCATCGGTTCGCGCGTCACCGGCACGGCCGAAGGACTTGCGTCTATGGCACCGCATCGCAGGTTCATCGGCAATGTCTACCGCATGCTCGTGGCCGCACTCATTCCTGGGATCACGGACGCCGCCTGCGGCTGCAAGCTCTTCCGTGCCGAGGCGGGGAAAAAGCTCTTCTCTCTGCAGAGAATCGACCGCTTCGCTTTCGACATCGAGGTACTCGCCATCGCACTCCGGAGCGGTATGAAGGTCCGGGAAATTCCCGTGAAGTGGACGGCGATGCCTGAGTCCAAAGTGCGTCTTCTGCGCGACGGTCCCGAGATGTTTCTCTGTCTTCTGCGGCTCTATCTCGGTGGCGTGAAGGCCTCCTCCTGAAATCGTACATCGCAAGGAAGTGCAAAAATACGCAAGTTTCCTGTTTTGCAATCGTTCCGTGAGCCTCGTAGACTTCGATCCGATTCACTTTCAATTTTTCTTCTCCCTGCTGCTATGAACTCGAAGAAACTTCTCACAATCGTCCTCGTTCTCGGCCTCGCCGTCCTCGCCTTCGTCAACTACCAGAAGCGCGTCCAGCTCGCCAACGAGCTCAAGAAGCTCTCCGTGCAGATGGAGCAGCTCCAGACGGGTAACAGCCCCGAGAATGTCGCCCAGGCCAAAGCCATCGTCGAGAAGGTCAAGAAGCACATGACCATCGACAGCACGATTGAGCCCACCGTCGCCACGATCGTCGACGTGAACGCTCTCAAGTCGAGGAACGAGTTCTACAAGAACGCCAAGAACGGCGACTTCCTCATCGTCACTCCGACCCGCGCGATCCTCTACGATCCGGACACGGACATGATCCTCGACGTCGTGCCGGTGCAGCTCCAGGCTCCCGCAGCCTCGTCTTCGTCCGCAGCCACGAAGTAAGCTTCCTCCGATTTTGGAAGAAGGCGGTGCCCAGTCACCGCCTTTTTTTGTACGCAACCGCTGTTTTTTTCCGATGCGGGCGGCTACACTCCGCTGTGCTCTATGGCGCCGACCGGCATGATGCCCCCCCGCAGGCAGAACCAGATTTTTTCGCTTCTTCTCCTGATTTTCCTGATCGTGAGTTCGGTCTATTACATGACCGCACCGGAGAGGAGTGACGAGGAGAAGTTCACGACGGCTCGTGAAGTGCCCATCAGTGCCATCACACACGCGTACAAGGAGCACGGCGTGGAGGAGATCATCATCCGCGGCAGCAACGTCTACGCACGTCAGCTCTCCGGTTCCTACATCCAGTCGTACAAGGAGATCGGGGACAGCATCACGGCGCTCGGCTGGAACGATCCCACAAATCCCGTCATTGTCCGCATCGACAACATTGAGCTGAAGAACTTCTTCAAGGCGCACCTTGGCGACTTCATCTTCCTGATCCTCCTCGTGGCGATCGGCATGTGGATCTTCCGCTCGCTCGCCCGCAGCCAGAACAACGCGCTCTCGTTCGGCAAATCCCGCGCACGCATCGCCGATGCCCGTGAAGTGAAGACGACGTTCAAGGACGTTGCAGGCTGTGATGAAGCGAAGAACGACCTCAAGGAGATCGTCGATTTCCTCAAGAACCCCCGCAAGTACACGACCATCGGCGCCAAGATCCCGCGCGGTGCGCTCCTCGTCGGCGCTCCCGGAACGGGCAAGACGCTCCTCGCGCGCGCCGTCGCCGGAGAAGCCGGTGTGCCGTTCTTCTCCATCTCCGGTTCCGAGTTCGTCGAGATGTTCGTGGGTGTGGGTGCTTCGCGCGTGCGCGATCTCTTCCTCCGCGCCAAGCGCAACGCGCCCTGCATCATCTTCATCGATGAGATCGACGCCGTCGGCCGTCAGCGCGGCGGTGCCGGCTTCGGCGGCGGTCACGATGAGCGCGAGCAGACCCTGAACCAGATCCTCACCGAGATGGACGGCTTCGACAAAGACACGAACGTGATCGTCATGGCGGCCACCAACCGCCCCGACGTTCTCGACTCCGCGCTGCTCCGCCCCGGACGCTTCGACCGCCGTGTGTTCATCGACCGCCCCGATCTCATCGCCCGCAAGCAGATCCTCGAAGTGCACGCACGCAACAAGAAGATGGCGAAGGACTGCAATCTGGAAGTGATCGCCAAGCAGACGGTGGGTATGGCCGGCGCCGACCTCGAGAACATCATGAACGAGGCCGCCATCTACGCCGCCAAGAAGGGTGCCAAGGTCATTGCGCAGATGCACTTGGTCGAGGCCGTCGAGAAAGTCACGCTCGGCTCCGAGAAGCGCTCCCGCAAGCTCAACGACAAGGAGAAGAAGATCACGGCGTACCACGAGGTTGGTCACGCGATCGTCGGTCATCTCTGCAAGGAATCCGACCCGCTCCACAAGATCAGTATCGTCTCCCGCGGTTTCGCACTCGGTGTCACGTGGTTCCTGCCCAAGGAAGACCAGTACACGACCACGAGGCAGAAGTTCCTCGATGAGATCTGCGGACTCCTCGGCGGACGCGCTGCGGAAGAACTCGTCTTCGGCGAGATCACGACGGGCGCAAGCAACGACATCGAGAAGGCCTCTGCCATCGCCCGCAACATGGCTACCCGCTACGGCATGGATGCGGAGGAACTCGGCATCGTCTCCTACGGCGAGCGTCAGGGTTCCGCATTCCTCGGCGTGGATCTCGGTACGTCCCGCAACTACTCCGAAGACATCGCGAAGAAGATCGACGCGTTCGTGAAGCGCATCATCGCTGCGGAGTACGAGCGTGCGAAGGGCATCATCAGCACGCACCGCGCCAAGCTCGATGAGCTCGTGACGAAGCTCCTCGATATCGAGACGATGAGCTTCGAGGAATTCCTCGAGATCTTCGAGGGCAAGCCCCGCAAGAGCAAAGCGGCCAAGGAGGCCAAAGAAGAGGCTTCCTAGAGCCCGACGAACCTCCGCATATCTGCGACCGACCGGAAGAACTGCGGCGCTTTTTCCAGCACGTTCGGTCTCACCGCGTGCTCTCCGAAACCGAAGAAATCGTCTGCGGCTCCGGCTTCGTACGTATGCAGATCGCTCGTGCCGTCGCCGATCATGATGACGCGTCCGGTCACATCTCCCCGCGCCCTCAGATCCTTGATGATGACGGCCTTCCCCTCAGTCTTCAGGAGCGGGCTTGCCTCGAATCCCGTGAGACGTCCTTCCGTCCACACCGCTTCATTGGCGAGTACTTGCGCGGTCGGAATACTGAGCTTTCCCGCGAGCGGGAGCATCATCTCGCGGGCTCCGGCACTCAGCAGCCAGACGTCGTGTCCGCGGCTCCGCAGATCGTTCATGAACGTTTCCATGCCCTCCGTGATGTCCTCCAGCATCCGTTCCATCACGGCCTCCATGTGAGGACGGCGGATGACGGCGAAGGCGAGCCGCTTCTTGAGCGATTCCTCGAAGCTGAACTCGCCGTTCATGCCGGCGTTCGTGATCTCGAGGAGCCTCTGCTCGAGTGTCCCATCATCACGCCCTGCCGCTTCCAGCACGACGTCCAGAAGGGATTCGCGCGTGATGACGGTGGAATCCACGTCGAAGAAGAAGTCAGTCGGTTCCATCAGTGTCTCTGGATGACGATCTCAGGATTGCCGTTCTTCGCTGACATCCGCGCTGTGCCGCCGATCGGAAACGTGAAGATCGGGTACGTGTGGCCGAAGTCGGTGTTGGCGATGATCGGGAGCTTCCTACAGGCTTCATTCCTCCCGAGGATCTCCAGAAGCTTCTCTTTCGTCACGGGGCCGAATTCCTGATTCACCGCGGTACGCTGAAAGCGGCCGATGAGCAGCCCTCTGACGCGCTCGAACCACGGCTGTTGTGTGAGTGACGTCAGATCGCGGTCGAACGTGCGCGGGTGCGTCTCGTGATCGTCCTCGAGGAACAGAATGAGGTCACGCGCCAGCGGCATACAGTCTGTGCCCTGCAGGAGGCTCAGGGTGCAGAGGTTGCCGCCGACGCACGTCCCTTCGGCTTCGCCTTCGCGGATCACCCACCAGCCTTCGTTCTTCTCGAATTCCCACGACTTGCCCGCCTGAAAGTACGCATCCGTCCACTCGGGTGCGGGCGTGAGCACGATCGGCTCGTCCTTCATCACCGCAGCGAGGAAGTGTGCACGTGCGTATGCGAGCTTCTCACCCATGCAGAACTGGTTGAAATTCGGCCCCGAGTACGTGACGACGCCCGTCTTCGCCGTGACTGCATTCCCGAGCGCTGTGATGTCGGAGAATCCGCAGAGAATCTTCGGGTTATTCCTGATGAGATCGTAGTCGAGGAAGGGGAGCAGCTGATTCACGTTCCATCCGCCGCGGATGCAGAGCAGCGCTTTCACGTCAGGATCGCCGTACGCTTCGTGCAGATCGGCGAGGCGGTGCTGGATGCCCGTGGAGCCTGCGGCGTCGATCTCACGTAGATGCTTGCCTTCCGTCACCGTCATGCCGAGATCGGTGAAGAAGCGCTTTCCTTCTTCCAGCACGCTGTCCGTCAGCCACGGAGCCGAGGGAAGCGTGCACGACGGAGCCACGATCCGTACCTGATCACCAGCCTTCAGTTTTGGGGGGAGAATCACGCAGGCATTCTACATGGAACGATTTTCTGCTAGAATAAGACACAATGCAGCCCCTCTCCCCGCTCGATGGCCGCTACGCATCCAGAGTCGATGCGCTGCGTCCGTTCTTCACCGAAGCCGCGCTCAACCGCGCGCGCCTGAGTGTGGAGATCCAGTACCTCCTCGCGCTCGGTGACGAGAAAGGCATCCCCGAGCTGAAGGCATTCAGTGAGCGCGAGAAGAAGGCCATGTTGGCCATCGTCGAGAAGTTTAGTGACGCCGAGAACAGGAAGGTGCTCGAGATCGAGAAGACGACGAACCACGACGTGAAGGCGGTGGAGTATTACCTCCGCAGGCAGCTGGAGAAGATCGGCGGCGCCAAGATGAAGACGGAGTTCGTGCACTTCGCACTCACGAGTGAGGACGTGAACAATCTCGCGTACGGCATCCTCGTCATGGACGCGTTGCGCCGCGTGCTCCGCCCGGAGCTGCAGGCTGTCATCTCCGCGCTCCGCATGATCGCCGGTCCCAACATGAAGCGGAGCATGCTCAGCCTCACACACGGACAGCCAGCCACACCCACGACCCTCGGCAAAGAGATCATGGTCTTCGTGGAGCGCCTCGAGCGCCAGCGTGACCAGATGGTGAGCTTCCGCATGCGGGGCAAGTTCGGCGGTGCCGTCGGCAACTACTCCGCGCACCGCGCCGCGTATCCCGATCTCAACTGGGAGGCCTTCGGACGCAAGTTCATGAAGTCCCTCAAGCTCGAGCCGATGACCTTCACGACGCAGATCAATCCGCACGATGACATCGCGGAGCTCAGCCATCTCTATGTCCGTACGAACACGATCCTCATCGATCTCTGCCGCGACGTCTGGTCGTACATCTCGCGCGGTGTCTTCGGTCAGTCCACGGTGAAGGGGGAAGTGGGTTCCTCCACCATGCCGCACAAAGTGAACCCGATCGACTTCGAGAATGCGGAAGGCAATCTGGGTCTCTCCTCTGCGCTCTTCGACCACTTCGCGCTCAAGCTTCCGATCAGCCGGCTCCAGCGTGATCTCACGGATTCCACGGTGCAGCGTAATCTCGGTGTGGCGTTCGGGTATCACTTCCTCGCGCTCGCCTCGCTGCAGAAGGGGCTGCGCAAACTTTCCGTGAACCGCGAAGTGCTCAGTGACGAACTCCATGCGCACCCCGAGGTGATGACGGAGGCCGTGCAGACCGTCATGCGCAAGAACGGCTTCAGCGATGCCTACGAGCGGATGAAGGCGATGAGCCGCGGCAAGCGCGTCACGTGGGAGGAACTCCGTGCCTTCGTGGAGAAACTCGACATCCACAAGGACGACAAGAAGCGGCTCCTGGAGCTGCTTTCTTGAAGGGGGACGTCAGAGATAGTTGACAGGTCAGTGCAAGCGGCGTTGACTGTTCCACTATGAAAAACACTCCAGCAGCTTCTACGAACGGAAAAGTCCCTCACACGGAGACTCCGCGTGATCGGGTGCTCACACGCCTTGCCCAGGTGGAGAATTGGGTGAGCAGTCCTACCAAGCGTCCGGGCACCGATGCCCGCTCCAGACTGCAGTCGCTCTTCGATGCTACGGATCAGCTCAATTACGATTTCGCATCTCTGCCCAAGGGGACGTTTGGCGTGAATGAGACGACAGTTTCCAGGCGCATCGCGCGTCTGATCGACTTCTGTACGGCCACGGATGCAGGGAGCTCACCGCAGACGGAATATCATTCCTCGTTCGAGGATCTCTCCACCGATGCCGAGCCGGACTTCGTCGCGCACGCAGACATGAAGGATGAGGGTGCGGGGGAGATCGAAATCCCCGAGAAACGGCGCAGGGGAGCATAGATTGACAGTTTTTCGGAGCATGGTTTCTTCACGGAAAAACTGGTAGACTGCCCCTCACGTTCCGCCGGAAACAGCTTAAGAAATCGGCGGGTCCTATGACACCTTCCTCACCAACGTCTAGCACCGTCCGTGCGGTTATCGGACGCCTCAAAGAGGCGATCTGGAAGCGTCGGCCTATTCTGGGTGAGATCATGACCAAGCACGGTGGCAAGGTGCTTTCCGAGTACGCCAAGGACTTCATGGACGTGAATCCGGCGCCGGGGCTCGATGCACGCAAACCCGAACTCATCTCGATGGTGGAGGAGCTGGTGACGGGACGACTTGGCGCGGAAGTCGGCGCAGGAGTCGCGCGGCAGCTTCGCAAACTCGCGCTCGTCTCCACGGCGGATCATCACTCGATCAACCAGCATCCGTTCTTCCTCAATGCGGAGATTATTTCGGGTATTCCTCTGTACGAAGATCCGGATCCCGAGATCCGGTACACCATTGCATTCTCGTTCGCGAGCGTCTCGGTGAATAACGTCTCGGGATTCGCGCGCGGCATTCTCTTCAATGGCGGCATGAACGGTTCCAGCAACCTCGTGAAACTGCCCGTGCTCACCGACCGCCTCAAGATGTCCGTCGTGTACAGCTGCAAGCCTTACACGCGGGAAGACCTCACCAAAGCCGAAGGCGAGCTCATGAAGAAGGAGCGGGAGGGCGTCATCCTCCCCGGCAAAGCCGAGAAAGTCCGCGCGCTCATGGAGGAGTTCCTCGGTGCGGACGATGTCCTGCACGCGAGTAATTTCTGTTCGCAGCTGACCCGCATCAATCACAAGTACTGGCCGCGTCTCTTCCACGGTGCTTCCGATTCCGGACGCCGCGTCCCCGAGCTCATCTACCTCGATATCGAGACGCTCGTGACGCAGACCATCCTCCGTCATCACCTGAAAGGCGGCTCGCTCATCAACCGTTTCCTCTTCGACCCCAAGCTCCGTCCGCTCATCCAGAAGCACTTCGAGGGGATCCCCGGTGCGTTCTCGGCCGCGAAGGACTGGGGCACGTTCCTCTTCTGGGGACTGGACGACCGCGTGCACCGCGTGCGGCTTTTCATCGACGGCGACCGCCTCGTCTCGCGTGACCGCACGATCGACATCGAGTTCTCACCCTCCGGCATCGAAGCCGCACTCAAGGCGAAGAAGATCTTCCCGAGCATGCTGACGTGTTACGTCGCGGTCTCCATGTACTACGGTATCAAGTGCCTCGGAGGATTCTGTCAGGTGCATGATCTCACACTCTGCAAGGAGGCGTGGCGGCTCCTTCTCCTCGAGATCGGGGAGGCGACCGAAGCCGAAGCGATCATCCCCGTGCAGACCAAGGAGCTTGGCGGCGATGGCCTCGTGCTCTCGTATATCCGGACGAACACGGGCACCACGGTGCCGGCGATGGGCTTCGATATGCTCCTCGACGAAGGCGACACCGGATTCGAGCGGTACGTGAGCCTCAGCAAGAAGGTGACGCTGCAGGAGATGATGGATCCGATGCTCCCCGAGATGTACACCGTCCTCTACCCGGAATCCGAGCGCGAAGCCGAACTCCTCGCCGTCAAACCCGAGGAGATCTTCCGTGCCACAGGGCTCGAAAAGAAGCTGATGGAGGGCTAGAGGCCGATCTTTCCTCGTGCATTGGGGATTTTTTCTGATACACTCTGCCAGCTCCGATCTTTCCCTACTGTGCTCAGGTGGCGAAATGGCAGACGCGCTAGCTTGAGGGGCTAGTGGCCGCAAGGCTGTGGAGGTTCGAGTCCTCTCCTGAGCACCACGATTCACGAAAGACAAACCTCCGGTTTTTCTTTCGTGGACTATCTTTTCGGCAAAGTGGCGGCTCCAGGCAAGCGGAGCTTGCCTTCGCCGCGTCTTTTACGAATTATTTTGAGCGCAGGGCGTCCCTGATCTCCGTCAGGAGCTTGATATCGGCAGGAGTTTCCGGAGTGGCGGTGACGACGGGCTTCTTGAAGCGGTTCATCTGTTTGATCATGAGGAAGATACAGAAGGCGACGATGACGAAGTCGAGGACGGATTGCAGAAACATGCCGTAGGCGATCTTCGATTCACCGATGGTGAGTGCGAGCGTGGAGAAGTCGATGTTGCCGAGGAGGAGTCCGATCGCGGGCATGAGGATGTCCGAGACGAGCGAGCTCACGATCTTGCCGAACGCGCCGCCGATGATGACGCCCACGGCGAGATCGAGGACATTGCCCTTCATCGCGAAGTCACGGAATTCCTGCAGGAGAGAGGACATGAAAGAGTGGGGAAAGTGCCCCCAGACTACACCATGGCTCAGGCGACCTTGCCCTGAATGGCCTGATTCGATGCGAGGATGAGCGTCAGGTAGGGCTTGGCCTCTTCCGTGTACTCCGCGTCATCGTGGAGTGTCTGCGGCTGCCAGAGGCGTGTGACGCGTGTCGGGTCCATACATCCGTTGAAGCCGTTGTCTTTGTTCTGCACGACACCATTCTTCATGAGCTTGAACGTCCAGTGCAGGTGCGGCCCCGAGGCCATGCCGGATTTCCCACTCTTGCCGATCGGGTCGCCCTGCGAGATGGACTGTCCGTTTGCGACCGTCACCTGCGAGAGGTGCGCGAGCAGGCTCTTGCGTGTCGGACCCTCCAGCGTGACCGAGAGTCCGTAGTTCTGGCTGCCTTCGTCCTGCACTTTCGCCACTCCGTCATGCGGCGCGTACACCGTGGTGCCCTCCGGTACCGCGAAATCGATGCCTTCGTGTCCGGCGAAGCCGAATGGCTTATAGAGCTCGGGATTCTGCCCGAAGCCTTGCGTGATGAGCGGGGAACCGGCGAGAGGGCAGAAGATCATGGAGTGGGCTAGAATGAGGCCCGTATTGTCTCCCCGATCATGATCGAACTCCAGCGCAAACTCATCGGCGACACCGTCCGCAATCAGGCATTTGCAGACGCACTGAAAAAAGTGATCAAGCCGGGCGTTTCCACCGTGATTGATCTCGGCTCGGGCACGGGCTTCCTCGGATTCCTCGCCTCGAAGCTCGGTGCGAAGAGTGTCACGTGCATCGAGACGGGTGACATTCTGAAGACGAGCCGCGCTCTTGCGAAGCGGAACGGCATCACGAACTGTACGTTCATCCAGCGTCACAGCACGGAGATCAGAGAGATCGCGCGCGCGGATATCCTCGTCTCGGAGACGCTCGGCAACTACGCGTTCGAGGAGAACATCATCGAGTCCGTGGAAGATGCGAAGCGGTTTCTGAAGCCCGGCGGCATCGTCATTCCCGGACGGATCACGCAGGTCGTGTGTCCCGTTCAGTCCGACCGTCTGCAGAAAGACATCGATGTCTGGGACGCGGGATTCGATCTCCGTTTCGACGAAGCGCGGGAACTGAGCCTGCACAACATCTACGTGAAAGCCGTGAAAAAAGAAGATCTCCTTGCGGAAAAAGACGCCATCCGTCATTTCGACGAAGTGAATTTCTCCATGACGAATCCGAGCGTGCGCACGGGCGAAGAGTCCTGGAAGGTGAAGAGGCCCGTCACGATCCACGGCTTCGCGCTGTGGTGGGAGGCTGAGCTCGTCTCAGGCATCACACTCTCCACGAGTCCGACTTCAAAGCCGACGCACTGGGAACAGATCTATCTCCCGCTCCTGTCACCCGTTGCCCTGAAGGCCGGCGAGACGGTCGTGTGGTCGCTGCACTCCGACACACGCTGGAAGGTGAAGATCAATCTCGTCTGGAAAGTCACACACCTCGATGCAGCGGGAAAGATGCTCTCCGTGCAGGAGCTGGATATGCGCAAAGGATATCTGAACTAGCGCTTGCGGCCTTCGTGCCAGAAGAAGTACGGGTCGCGGTTCGCGGTGTCGTAGTGCGCGTGCTCCGGCGCGTAGCTTTCGATGCCGCCGCTTCGCTGCAGCGTGCTCACCTTTCCGGGTGCAGCCATCCCGGGATACGAGCGGAAAATATTCGCCACTGCCTCACGCACGGTGAGCGCATAGAAAGAGCTTCTGCCCGCTTCCTGCGTCGCATGATCCAGAATGAGCGGACCCAGATCGCCGCCGCGCGAACAGCCCCACACGAGCTCAAGGCTCAGCCGCCTCGTGTCCTGCGGGATCAGCGAGAAACCTCCGATGATCGATTTGCCCGCGCGGATGCAGGAGTGTGTGTCCATCCCTTGCTGCAGCGCTTCCGGAGACCTCTCGCGGTACGTTCCGTCCGCGACATTCCGCAGATAGTTCTCGAGGAAGATGGGCTCCTCGCGTTTGTACATCGGGCTGCAGGTGGTCGCATCACGCTTGAAGCACATCGTTCCTTCCCCCGTGACTTTCCGGATTTCGCCGCCGAGCAGGGAAGGCTGGGTGAAGACGATCTTCGGCATGCGCGTGAGTCCCTCCTCGATGGCATCGTAGAGTGCACGCTGGTCTTTGTGCGCACTGCGCAGGTCATCGAGACGCGTGTCGGAGAGCAGCGGCAGGATCCGTCCGTCGCCGTTCTTCAGTCCCCCCATCTTCGAGAGCACCATGAGTTCCTCGATGCCGCCGCGTCCGTCTTCCGCGATTCCGCGGATCATCGCAGGGAGTCCGTCCGTTGCACGCTGTACGGTGCCGTCGCGTTCGGCGAAGACGTCCTCCGGCAGATAGTTTCGCAAGGTCTGCCGCGCGGTGCTGTGGAGCGTGTGGAGGCGGACATCGATGTCGCCTTCGCGCATCCATCCGATGTCTGCGGCCATCCGCTTCGCGACCGGTTCGCTCACGTGTGCGTTGGCGTGCGCGAGCACGATGCGGCTTCCGCGGTAGGTCGCCCGGTACGTTTCTTCCGGTTGCGTGAGGCTCGGAGACAGAGAAAGGTTCTTCAAGGCACCGAAGAATAATTCTATTTTCCCGTGCGTCAACGAAAATCTACCCGCACATGTTTTTGAATTCGTCCTCGCTGATCGTCTGCACCCCGAGTTTCACCGCATCGTCGAGCTTGCTCCCCGCATCGGCACCCAGCAGCACGTACGTCGTCTTCTTGCTCACCGATCCGCTCACTTTTCCTCCGCGATCCTTCACCATCGCTTTCGCTTCTTCGCGTCCGAGTGTCGGCAGTGTGCCCGTGAGCACGAACGTCTTTCCCTCGAAGATCTGCGGCAGTGCGGAGCCCGCAGGCAGCACGCAGTGCACGCCGCCGTTGCTGATTTTGTGCAGCAGCTGACGGTGATCATCATCCGCCATCCAGACCGACAGTGACTCGGCCACCGCCTCGCCGATGCCGTCGATCGCGAAGAGTGCGTCCGTCGTCGTCTTCCCGAGAATGTCGCCGATGTGCACCGGCGTGATGCTGCCCTTGTCCGTCTTCCAGTCGATGCGCCGCGCGAGGAGTTCGGCTGTCTCGCGTCCCACATGACGGATGCCGAGGCCGAAGAGGAACCGCTCGAGCGGGATCGTGCGCGCCTTCTCGATTGCCGCGAGGAGATTCTCCGCTTTCTTCTCTTTGAAGAGCGGGAGCTTCAGGAGATCGCTCTCGCCGAGGAAGAAAATATCGCCATAGTCACTGACGAGTCCGGCTTCGATGAGTGTGTCCACCGTCTCGATGCCGAGACCTTCGATGTTGAGCGCGTAGCGTGAGGCGAAGTGCTCGATGCGTTCGCGGCGTACTCCCGTGCACTCCGGATTCGGGCAGCGGTGCACCGCTTCACCGTCGGGACGCACGAGTTCCGTGCCGCAGCTCGGACAGTGTTTGGGGTAGTGGTAGGCCTTCGCAGCCTTGGGGCGCAGATTCTCCAGCACCTCCATCACTTCGGGGATGATGTCGCCTGCCTTGCGCACGATCACCGTGTCACCGATATGGATGCCGAGGCGCTTGATCTCGTCTTCGTTGTGGAGCGTCGCTCTCGCCACCGTCGTGCCGGCCAGCTGGACGGGAGAGAGGTGTGCCACGGGCGTGATCGCTCCCGTACGCCCCACCTGCAGCTCGATGTCGAGGATGACGGCCGATGCCTCCTCCGCCGCGAACTTGAGCGCCCGCGCATATCGCGGCGCCTTCGCGGTCGAGCCGAGGTCTTTCTGGAGTCTCCGGTCATTCACTTTGATCACGATGCCATCGATGTCGTACGGGAGCTTGGCGCGCTGCTTCCCGATCTTCTCGTACAGTTTCTCCACGGCATCGATCGAGGGAAGCACGGAGAAGCTCGGTTCCACCGGCATCCCGATTGCGCTCAGGAATTCCATGAGTTCCTGCTGCGTCGCAAGCCCGAAGCTCTGCGCCGCATCGGCATTCAGCGAGTAGCAGAACATCCTCAGATCACGACCCGCGGCGACTGCCGGATCGAGCTGACGCACCGATCCCGCCGCCGCATTGCGCGGGTTGGCGAAGCGCTCCGCATCGGGGAGATCCCTGTTGATCCGCTCGAGCGTCTCCTTCTCCATGAAGACCTCGCCACCGATCTCGAGGTGTTTCGGTTTCTCTCCTGCTGCGTACTTTTTCGGCAACACCACCGAGAGCGGGAGGCTGCCGATCGTCTTCACCGTGTGCGTGACGTCCTCGCCCTCCACGCCGTTACCGCGCGTCACTGCCCGCTGGAAGACGTAACCGCTTCCCTCGTGCTCATAGACGAGCGACATGTTGAGTCCGTCGATCTTCAGCTCCGTTTCGTACTCCAGTGTGCCCTGGGAGTCCCCGAGTGCGCGCTCCATCTGATCCACCCATTCATCCAGATCCGCGCGACTGAAGGCATCCTGAAGCGATTCTTTGACGTTCAGGTGCTTCACCTTCGGGAGCCGTCCGTCGAGCGGCGCCCCCACTCTCTGGGTGGGGGAGTCCGGTGTGACGAGATCCGGAAACCGTGTCTCGAGTTCGATCAATTCCCGTTTCAGACTGTCGCGCACCGATTCGGGCACGAGGGATTTGTCCTCCGTGAAGTACGCGCGATTCAGCCGCCAGATCTCCGCCTTCAGATGCTCGATGCGTTCGTGAGCGCGTGTCTTGTCCATGTGAGTGATTGTAGCAATTCAGAAGGCCATGCAGGGCGCATGTATCTGCAATTTGTCCAAAAATCACGCGCCCATCCATGGAGCGGCTGTCAATTGCAAAACGGGGCGATGAGGCGAGTATATCGCCCCAGTATGGCTTCGATCATCGATCTTCGCCGGCAGGTAGATATTCTCGACCGTCAGGTCGTGGAATTGCTCGCGCGCCGCAACACATTAGTGAAGCAGATCATGACCCAGCTCAAGGAGGATGAGCCGGATAAAGAGCGTGAGCAGCAGGTCTTAAGCAACTGGCTGGAGGAAGGTTTCGACTTCGATCTCGACGAAGGCATGCTCGAGCGCGTCTGCAAGACCGTCATGGAGATGGGCAGGAAGTCGAAGGACGCGTAATCCTCACGGGTCGGAGAGGGCTTCAGGAAGGGCTCGTTTTGTGGTATACTGATCCGATGCCTACCTCGAATCTCTGGAAGTCGGCGGTGGATGCGGGTGCGTCGGATATCCATGTGGTCTCCGGCCAGCCGCTCATGTTCCGTATCGACGGCGAGCTCCAGAAGCAGGGAGAGAACGTGAGCCCTAAGCAGGCCACCGACATGATCAAGCAGTTCCTGAACGAGACGCAGTACAAGCAATTCATCGCACAGCAGGATCTCGATTGCTCTCACGCACTTCCGGACGGGACGCGCTTCCGTATCAACTGTCACGTGGTCGGCGGCGATCCCGCCTTCACCGCACGCATCGTGCCCAAAGGCATTCCTACGGTAGCAGAGCTCGGAATGCCTGAGGTCGTCATGGATCTGGCACGCAGCCGCGACGGGCTCATTCTCTTCACGGGTCCCACTGGAGCCGGCAAGTCGACATCGCTCGCCTGCATCATGCAGCAGCTCCTTGTCGAGATGCCCTTCAACGTCATCACACTGGAGGATCCCATCGAGTTCGATCTCCCTGCAGGCAAGGGTCTCATCCAGCAGCGTGAGCTCGGAACGGACTTCCCCACGTTCCCGGATGGCCTCAAGCACGTGCTCCGTCAGGACCCCGATGTCGTCATGGTGGGTGAAATGCGTGATCTGGAAAGCATCGCCCTCGCGCTCACACTTGCGGAGACAGGCCACCTCGTCCTCGCCACGCTCCACACACCCAACGCCTCGCAGACCGTCGATCGCATCGTGGACGTCTTCCCGCCGCACCAGCAGTCTCAGGTCAGGCTCCAGCTCTCGCTCTCCCTCCGTGCAGTGGTCGCGCAGCGTCTTCTCCCCAAGAAGGGTGGCGGTCGTATCGCGAACCGCGAAATCCTCGTACGTACGCCCGCGGTGAGCAATATCATCCGCGAGAACCGCATCCAGGAGCTCTCAAGCATCATCCAGACCAGTGCGGCAGATGGGATGGTGACATTCGAGAAAGACCTGAAGAGATTGATGAAGGAGGGGTTGATTGAGGGGTAAGTCATGAGACATTTTTTTTAATAGGGACTAACGGGGATTGTCTATTTAAATGTATCTGGCAAAGATATGTCTAAAAAAAACTCTCGAAGAATTGAAAATGTTATTTATCAATTCTTACCGGAGATTGTGCTTCTCTTGCATATCTTTGATGTGCGCTGAAAAAAACCCATTATATCTTTTTATTAGATCTAGATTTTTCCAGTCGCTATCACAGACAAATTTTCTACAATTACGAGACAGGCAGTTACATCTCATTGGTTCAGATTTGTAATTTGGATCATCAACATAACAATCGGTCATTGCATAGTCGTAGGTTAGCTCTTCACCTTGTTTGATCTCTCGCATTGCGACGAAAACAATTTGTCCTTTTACCCCACAGTTCGCAGAGCATGAATGATTCATAAAAAAGGCACCGTCCTTGTAACTTTTTTCCTTTTTGTCAAATGGGCAAATTAGAAGATTAACATCTATTAGAAAGCAAACGTGGGTTAGAGGTCCTCTTTTTTTATAAATTTCATTGCAGGTGGATATTCTGCCACCCTGCGCAAGCACCACTTCACCTTTCCCGATTTTCTTCTTGGCAAAAAGCCCTAGACCGTTAATGCCTGACTTCTTCAGTGCTGCCTTCGGATTTATCCAAGAAAGTTGCATGAGATTATGAGTAACATCATACACCAAATTCTGCTTGATGCCAGGATGTCCCTTGAGATGAAAGTGTATACATTTTCAGTATGAATTCTTAAAGAAAAGTGATATAATGTTCCGTATGCATACAGAAGAAACAAAAGCCGTAAAGACACGCAAGTCCTCTTGGATCTTTTCGCACGGTTATATATTTGTATTCGGCCTCTGCCTTTTACTAGTCGTTGGAATCACTTTTTTTCTTCAGAATTATACAAGGACTCTCTTGAGAGACAGATTGGATGAAAGACTTATGGCTATTACCTCTACAGCAGCCCTTCAATTTTCTGGAGATGAAATTAAGCAGTTGCATTCCATGGGTATTGATGCTGCGGTAACGCAAAACTATAAAAAGGCTGTCCGCTTACTTCAGGCTATTAGAAGCGCAAATAAAAACATTAGTTTTGCCTATCTTATCGGAAAGACGAATGATCCGAACATTGTTGAATTTATTGCTGACGCAGATGCGATGGTGATCACTCCAACCATTGATTATAGTGGAGATGGGGAAGTTAGCGATGATGATATCAGCAAACCGGGCGATGACTACGATGCTACAGACTTCCCCGGGATGCGTAGTGATGCATTTAAAGAGCCATCTGTTGAACAGGAATTGTCCGTTGATAGCTTCGGGACTCTTCTTTCCGCTTATGCGCCTATTGCCGATAGTAGTGGAACTGTTGTCGCAGCCCTGGCGATTGATGTAGAAGTCTCAGACTTTCAAAGATTAGTGGATACCACCTTTGTTCCATTTTTGCTCTTTGTCGTTGTTTTGATCTTACTCATTTCATTTTTGACGATCTTTCTTATTCGTATTTGGAAAAATCGGGTCACTCTTCTACAGGAAATTGATCGTCAAAAGGATGAGCTTCTCGGGATCGTAGCACATCAGCTTGCTCGTCCGATTACCGCTATCCGTTGGGATCTTGAGTCCTTGCTTGATGGGGATATGGGCAAGCTGAACGATGGACAGAAGACCGAAGCGGAGACGATGCGTCTTCAGGCGATCAACCTTGCGGATCTCGTCAGTATGATCTTAGACGTTTCAAGGATTCAGCTTGGCAAGATTCAGATTGAGCCGCAGCCGCTCGATCTCAACACATTCTTCCAAGAAATTCTCGATGTTATCCATCCGACCATCTCTGAGAAGAAGATCGATTTCCAGAAGAGCATGCCTGAGAAGCTGCCGACAGTTCTCCTCGACAAGCGCTATACCCGCATGACGATTGAAAACATGCTTACAAACGCAGTGAAATACACCCCTGCGGGCGGTAGGGTGAGATTGAATCTCAGTTTTATCAACGGCTTCATGAAGTGTGCCGTCACGGATACGGGTTGCGGTATCCCAAAGGCCGAGCAGGGTAAAATCTTCGGCAAAATGTACCGCGCAAGCAATGTACGCAATGCTGTCGATGGCAATGGATTCGGTCTGTATGTTGCCAAGGGTGCAATCGAAGCACAGGGTGGAAAAATGTGGTTTGAGAGCGAGGAGGGGAAGGGAAGCACGTTCTTCGTGGAACTCCCGCTCAGAGAGGCGAAAAAGTAGCCCAGATGCTTCGATGGCATATTGCCGCCTAGGATTTTCTATCGTCTTAACATACTTGCACCTGTAAAATGCATGCATGAGTGTTTGGAAGGCCATGCTGAGGATCTTCTTGCAGCAGCAGGTGGTGCACAGGGAGTTTTGGCTCATTTTACTCTTGAACGGGGTGCTCCCTGTTGTGGTGCCGCTCCTTGCGTGGGTAGCCCTCGCTGATTCTGTTGGGAATCTTCACATCGAGGGGTGGACCATCGATACATTCACTCAGTACTACATCGTCAACTTCATCATTTACTCGCTTTCTTTTACGGCGATTCACCATGAAATGGGGAATCTCATCCGTACAGGTCAGATGAATTTCTGGATTCTGAGGCCTCTGAGTTTCTTTGAATTTGCTCTCTCGTACTCTTTCTCAAGATTACTCGTCATGCTCACGTTCTGTGCGTGTGTTGGTTTCATAGTGCAGCTCTTGGGGATTACCAGCTTCTCGGCAGAACAAATGATCATTGCATTCACAGTGCTTCCGCTTGCGATCATCCTCCTCGTCACTCTCAATATTTGCATCGGGACATTGGCATTCTGGCTCATTGAATGCGATGGCATGTTTGCAGCAGTGCTGCTTTTCCTTCAATTTTTCGGAGGCCTGATCCTCCCTCTCAATCTTTTCCCTGTATGGATCCAGCCCGTAAGCCATGTTCTTCCCCTGCGCTTTGCATTCGGTTTGCCCGCTGAATCCATTGTAAATCTTACGTATAGCGGCATTTCATACATTCTTGCCGGACAAATCACATGGATTGTCATTCTCATGATCGCAACGTGGATACTCTGGAGATTTGGGCTTCGTCATTACGATGCCGTAGGCGCATGAGATACTTCCTCTCTGAACTTGGCTTTTCCATTCGCATGCTTCGCTGGGCAGTCATTCTGCACTTGCGCAGGTGGCAGCGTTACCGCATGGATGTGATCCTCTGGATGAGTTCGATCTGGTTGACCATTCTTGCGCAAGGGATCTTCATTTTCTCGGCCTACAGAGCGAGTGGAGGTTATTTCTTCGGATACTCTCAGGCGGATGTCACCGTCTTCTTCGCGATGACGCTTCTCTCCACGGGCATGGCACAGATGGTGATTCACGGATTCACTCTTCGTTTG
>CAZDRX010000010.1:19651-26213 GCA_964508225.1 uncultured Candidatus Peribacteria bacterium | reverse complement strand
GGAGGGGAGATTTCGACTTTTGGGTTATGCAGCCGGTCCACTTTTTTCTTCGCGTTTTGCTCGAAGACATCGGCCTCGTCTGGTTCTGGCCTCATGTACTCATCGGAGCGGCTCTTCTCGCATGGGTATTACCTACTACGCAGCTGCCGTTCGCGTTTCTGACGGCGGTGATTGCCGCGTGCATCGAGGCAGGACTCATCATCTGCATCTGTGTCCCGGCGATCAAGTGGGGGAGATGGAACCCAAATGAGGGTCTTTGGGAATACCTCGAGCGCTCGCGCTCCATTCCACTTGCACGCACGAAGCACATGCTCCTCCTCGTGCTTTCTGTTGGGGTACTTCAATATTCCTTTGCACTTGAGGTCCTGACAGGGCGCACGTCTATCGCTCTTTTTGCAGGAGTCGGGTGCCTCGTCATTGGTGCCTCTTGGGCAAGTATGAGATATTTCGTGAGAGAGTACACTTCAGCTTCTTCCTAAAGCCCATGCAACCAGCGATTCATGTCAGGGATCTGCGCAGAGACTTCCGGGTTTACCGGAAGGAAGAAGGGCTTCTGAAGACACTTCAGAGCGTGCTCTTCAGGCAATGGGAAATTGTTCATGCCGTGCGCGGGATCAGCTTCTCGATTCTTCCGGGTGAATTCGTGGGCTTTCTAGGACCCAATGGAGCTGGCAAGACTACAACGCTCAAGATGCTGAGCGGCATCCTTTCTCCAACAGGAGGTGAATGCAGCGTTCTCGGATTCAATCCATTCGAGCGTGAGAAGGTCTTTCGTAGAGCTATTTCACTCGTGATGGGGCAGAAGACGCAGCTGGTGTGGGATCTGCCAGCTGTCGACACGTTCGCTCTTCATCGCGACATGTACCGTATCCCGTTTAACGAGTGGAAACATCGTACGGATGCTCTCATCCAGCTTCTCAGTGTAGGACATGTTCTGCATACCCCCGTGCGGCAGCTCTCGCTTGGCGAGAGGATGAAATGCGAAATCATCGTGTCGTTGATTCATGCGCCACGTGTTCTCTTTCTCGATGAACCTACTATTGGTCTCGATGTGATTTCTCAGCGTCATTTGTGGGATTTTCTACGCGAATATCAGCGGAAGGAGGGAACGACCATTATCCTTACGTCGCACAATATGCAGGATATTGCGAATCTTTGCTCCCGGGTCATCGTCATTAACCTCGGTAAGCTTGTCTATGATGGATCGCTTGATCAGCTCGTCGAATTGACCCAGCCCACCAAAGAAGTCTCCGTTCTTCTCCAGCGGGTACTTTCGCCCGAAGAGAAGAAATTCGTCGACGTTCTTACAGAGGGTGCGGCATGGAGCCAGCCGGAACAGTTCAGTCTTCGCGCCTATATTCCGCGCGAACGCTTTAGTCTCGTCGTGCGTCAAATGCTCCAGCATCTTCCCGTCGATGATCTCAGTGTGCAGGAGGTAGATTTCTCATCTGTCATGAAGGAGTCATTTCTCATGAGTCCCGAGGAGGTTCCCCTCCGACAAATCAAGTCAGTGTTCAAGAGGAGATTCAATGAAATCACGAGAGAGTAGCCCAAAATCCAACATTGACTCCATCCATTTTTAGTATAAAGTATGAGTTTGGTTCCCCGTATCTTCTTTTTTCATGAACGCTATCCTGCCCGCCGGCATCGAGTCCTACCTCAAGGAGGCGGGTTTCTCTTCTACGGAGATGCTTGTACTGCGGAAGCTCCTCGAAGAGGAATCTCTCACTGTTCGTGAACTAGCTTCCAAAACAGGGAAGTCGACAGGGGTCCTCGATCAGGCGATGAAGAAGCTCCTCGGCAAGCGGATTGCGGTGAAGGGGACGATCAACGGCCAGCCGAGATATTCCATTCAATCCCTTGATACGATTGTTCGTTGGGTGAAGCAGGATATGCAGGAGAGGAAGCAAACCCTCGAGCGTCGTCATCAGAACTTCGAATCCTTCATCTCTTCTCTCAAGCTTGATCGTACACGTCCCGACATCGAGCACTTCTCAGGCATAGAAGGGATTCAGCAGGCATACCTTCGGCTCCTCGAATCCGGTCAAGAGCTTCTCACGATCGCTCCCATCCTCTTTACCTTGGAGGAAGACCCACTTCGCCACTTTAAGGTGGATCTTTTCCGCAAGCGTCAGGTTCGGAAAATCTTCCAGAGGGTTCTTGCCCCCGACACCCCTCTCGCTCGCCGCTTCCAATCCCGCGATCCCTTCGAGTACCGTCGTACCCTCCTCGTCCCTGAAGCAGACCTTCCGGTCACATTTGAGAAGATCATCACGGACTCTATCGTCGCCTGCTTCAATCATGAGAACCAGACGGCCTGCTTCCTCAAGTTCCCCGACCTCGCCAAAGCCGAGCGCGCAGCCTTCGAAGCCCTCTGGATTCGTACTCTGAATCCTCAGAATACGGCTCCAGCTGCGTCCAATCCCGTTTTGACTCCCATTCCTCTCAAAACGCGCCTGCTCTCTTCCTTTCGCGAATTCATCTTAGGCCCCCGTAGTATCGCAGTACTTGTCATTTTCGCCCTTCTCGCCGCTACGCTTACTTTTGGTCTCTATAAATCAAATCGGGATCTAAATTTTCGCCGACTTCAGGACAAGGTGACAGCCATTGCTGCTACCGCTGCCTTACAGTTTGATTCAATGGACATCGAAGCGATCCAGCAGAGGACGGACATTCATAAGCCCCAGTATGCAAAGCTTGTTGCGATTCTCAATTTAATTCGTAGAAGTAATGTCGATATTCGTTACGCGTACCTTATGCGGAGAACATCCGAGGCTGAGAGGCTTCGCTTTATCGCGGATGCTGATTCCCTGCGTCCAACCGAAGAAAAGGATCTTAATGCAGATGGACATCTTGATGCAGCAGATGCATTGAGCTATCCAGGTGATTTGTATGACACATCTAATACACCTCAAATGCTTGTCAGTTTTCAAAAGCCTTCAGTTGATATGAATCCAACCACTGACCAATGGGGAACATTTATATCAGGCTACGCACCGATCAAGAATGACTCGGGCGAATCGATCGCGATTGTTGGATTTGATTTTCTTGCGACTGAGCTGGACAGACTTTCAGCAGAGTCCTTCTCGCCTCTCATTGTTTTCATCATTGTCTTCCTTCTCTTCGTTATTGGCCGCTTCTTCGCATTGAACCGTTCTCTTCTCCATGAATGCGCATCCTGCGCTGCGCACAATAAACGCAAAGTCGCTTCATGGATCCTACTTCTTGGTCTTCTCTCGGGAGTCGGGTATTACGGATACGGGCAGTACAGATTCCATGAGATGCTGGACGAGACCGGGAAGAGGCTCATGGCGATTGCTATTACAGCAGCCGATGATTTCGATCCGCAGGATCTGGGTCAGCTCCACTTCGCAAGGGACATGAAAAGAGAGGCGTACCAACGCGTCTTCCATACATTGAATGAAATCAGGAACAAAAATCCTGAGATTTCCGTTGCCTACCTTGTACGTCCTACAGCAGACCCCATGCAATTCGAATTCATTGCCGATAGCGATGCAAACTATAATCTGCCGCAGTATCTGAACGTTCACATCGAAGACACGGAATTCGATGAGCAGTCTGACGAAAGTCCTTGGCCTGGGTATATCTACGAGGACTTCTACCCAGTTTTCAGGCTAGCCCTGAAGCGTCCTGCGTACGGTTATGCTCCGATTGATAAGTGGGGCTCCACGCTCACCGGCATGGCGCCAATCTTCAGCAACGGTGAGCTTGTGGCAATTCTTGGCCTCGACGTTACATACGATAAGAGTCAGAGCTACAACCATTGAATCAAGTATTTACGGACACTTCTTCGTCCTCTTGCACAATCTTTCTTGTGCTCGTGACGAGGTTGCTTTCGTCAATGTGCTGCCGGAGGAAGAGGATGATGTCCTTGTAGCAGCGGCGTCCTTGGGTACAAGCGAAGCCACGATGGCATCGAAGACGTTGTGATAGGCGGCGAACTGCGCCTCATACGCCGTGACTTCGGCGCAAATAACTATCCCATCTTTGAGCGTGTAGACACCTTCATATCCCGCGCGGTCAGAGGTTAAGTTGTAGAGCTGTGTACTAAACGTCATTGTCAGCCTCACTGCGGGTTTGCCAAGAAATTGAGTATCAGAGATGGCATAGGTGTAGACATTCGGCACGAAGACGTCGTTGCTTGAGCGCTGGCCGCTCTGCACCGTGATGTTGCTGATAAGCAGATTCTTGAGATCATCAAGCGAGTTCACGGTGGAGATCTCCGTCTTCGGATTGATCTTTTTCACAGGTCTGAAGCTGCAGAATTGAATGAAGCCACGGCCTTCTTCCGGACTCGAGAGATCCGATGCGACGGGCTTCTGGAGCACTAGCCTGCGTAACTCAGGCGTTTCGGCCGTCTGGATCGCCACAGGCAGATACACGCGAGAGAAGAATTGGTCGAGAGGCATGCTGTACGACGTGCTTCCATCTCGCTGCTTTACGGGCTTGAAGAGCATAATTTTGGCCATAGCATTATCCATGGCCGTCGAGAGACGGTAAGGCTCGTACGTTTTCTGCAGGATCGAACGTGTCGCCCAGCTCACGGGAAATGACAATGCGCGAATCTCCGAGAGCGGCAGAGAACGATATGTGAGTTCCGTGCTTTCCATCGCTTCTCCGGGGATGCGGATTGTCTTGATGACGGTCTTCATGGAGTCGTAGAGATCATCGGCACGGTTTTTCGCGTCTGCGGATGCAGGAGCGGCAAGTGTGGCAATGCAGACCGCAGTAAGAATGAGATGGAAACGCATAGGAGATGAGGGGAGAAAATTACTGAAGCTCGGAAATTGTTGATAAGGGTGGCGCTCCAGCATCGGGACCCGCCTTCGGCACCCGATGCTTCGCGCGGTTTTCATGTTAGCGGGATAAACGCCCAGTAAGATATCCGCGAACAATCACCTCACACCCTGTCCGGTTTCTCTCATTTACAATCTTCCCGCATGCATCCAATTCCTTATTTTTCACCGCAACGATGTGGTGACACTGATCGCGTAGCTCCCCCTGAGCGAAGTTGCTGCAGTCACGTTTATTGTCATATAGCACTCGTGCCATAGCACAGCACACATGCTTACGAGTCGCAGGAGAACCTGAGAGGCATTGATCATACGTTGTATCGATGCCTTGTCCTCCTACGCTTTTCTCTGGATCAGCAAGCATGACGCATGGGTCAAAATCTTCAGCAGCCCCCACACAACTCAGCCCGTAACTACTCGGCATGAGAAGCTCACAGGCGGAGGGGTCTTTCATGAGCTTCGCATACTCATAGATACACCCTGCACGCTGCTCTCCAACACTAGGACCCATGGGCTCTGCAATCGGCTGAATTATCTTTTTGCAATCCTTTGCACTACCGCCCTTCTTTACAATTCTCTCTGCGACGTCCCAGCTCACTCCGTAGGGATAATATCCCACGAGTCTCAGTGCATAGTAACCAGTGATCGGAAGTACGAAGACCAGAATGATGCCGATGATGGTTCCCTTGAGAATATTTTCTGGGTGCATGGGGAGTTGTTAATGAAGGATAGGCTTATTCTAAGTACCCGCGCTCATTAATGAAGTACAAATCCTCGCTAGTATCATCAGGGTTTGTGAATGTCATTGATAGTGGAATCGCATCGATGTACTTATCTGACGATTCTGCTCCTACTTCCCTGAAAGGATCAACGGACATCCATGCATCGATTCCCGCACTCGCAGGAATTCCGGAAAGCTCATTACTACTCCAGGAAAACTTCGCAGCGATTTGATTCGTAGGGTCGATTCTTTTGAGCTTCAGTAAATTGGCAAATGTTGTCACGGCCATACTGTGTTTCAGGGTTTGGTTTGCAATGATTTCGGGATCTACGGCTGCTTCAGTACGTAGCTCGATAGTACGATGTGCGGTTTGAGCGCGTCCTGCAGATCCCCATGCGCTCGACCAGAATGCTGTGGATGCCTTGCTGACGGATGCAAAATTTACTTGGGAAGCATCGTAATACATGCTTAGTGACGGATCGATTGCAGGATCCAGAGCCACGATGGAATCGACTCCAAATCCATTGACGACTTTGAAGTGCTCAGCAATCTCATACCCAACGAGAGATCCCCAGCTATGCACTCCCATACGAATCATTTCGCCCTGGATCCCAGCCGCCACAAGTGCTTGGTAGCTCCAATCACCAACGGCTTGGATCCATGCTTCGCCATCAACAGTGATTGATTGAGCGGCTTCTCTCCAATCAATAGATACTACTTGATAGCCATTCTGCGTGAGCTCTTTTTCCAGCTCGATCATTTTTCCACTTTCATCTTTGTCATTTCTTCCATGCACCACGACCCACACAGGCTTACTCGGGTCGAGCTGATCAACGCTGTTGTAATCTGTGTTTCGCTTGAGGCCACCGTTCCCATCAGGGATGAACTCCGCCACCCTCATCCTCACGGGCATCACATTAGGGACGAAAGGCAACCCTCCGGGTTTCCTTTCGTGAGCTATCCTTCCGGCAAGGTGGCGCTCCAGCATCGGGACCCGCCTTCGGCACCCGATGCTTCGCGCGGTTTT
>CAZDRX010000010.1:13895-19551 GCA_964508225.1 uncultured Candidatus Peribacteria bacterium | reverse complement strand
CATAGGTTAGCTATTGAAGCTCGGAAAGATTCTCGACCGGAGCTCTGCACCCTTCGCAGATCGAAGGATTCGCTTTTAATGCCTTAGTCCTTACTTCACAGGCAATCCTGAGATTCATATCATGAATAGATGCGCATGCATCGGGATCACGGTTTTTCCACGCGAGATTGTTTTGGCACTCGTCATACAGGCTTTGGGTTTTTGCGAGACTAGAGCAAGCATTTTCTGTTTTTATGAATGCAACGCGAATCATCAGGCAACACTGATTCCTGAGATCGGATGCCGATGAATCATCGCTCTGACAGGCAGAAAATGATGCCTTGCCACTTTTTCCATTTTCTTCGCGCCAATACACGTTCGTGTCACCATCGTAGAAATTACAAATGCGGTTTGCTGATGTAGCCCCTCCGACACAGCTGAGCCCATAGCTACTCGGCATCAGGAGCTCACAGGCGGAGGGGTCTTTCGTGAGCGCCGCATAGTCATGGATACAACTGATCTGGCGCTCTGCGATAGAGGGCCCCATTACCGTAAGCCAAGGGGCACGTATGATTTTGTGGCAGATCTCAACATTGCTCTGTTCCGCAGCAATCTTTGCCACTGTCGGGAAGTGCCCACCCGGATAGAACCCCAGCCCTCTCTCAATGAGATATACGAGAAGAAGAACGCATGGAATCGCCAGAATAATCTTCAGGATGGTGCCGATGCTTTTTAAGAGATTGTTCATGATTGCACTGTTTCAGGAGTGACAAGCGTATCAGTAGTCTCTCCGGTTTTTCTATAAAAAAGTGACGTAGCAGACGCCTTAGGGAATGATTTTCCGTCAATCGTTACCCACTCAACATCCGTGTAAATATACGCTTCTGCGAACCCTGCATACGTATCCTGCTGATACTTTCGAATGTCATTTGCATCCAATGTCTTGATGGCTTGGATCCCGAAGAAATTACTCAATCCATTTTTCTGGTCAGCATCTTTTTGTAACTGATCAATAAACAGTGTCATCCCAAGGCTGTGCTGCACACTTGGCCTCACCACAGCGGGCGCATCAACTTTGAATGAAATATCTGCAGTGGCGGCAAGGTTGTTACTGTCAGCTATCCAGGCGATTTCGAATGCGACTGATCGCTGTGAGACATTCGCAAAATTAATCTGCGACTCATCAAATCCGGTCCATGGGGGGTCACCTGCTGGATCAAGAGCGATGAGAGTATTCATCTGATGCCCTGGTCGCTCATTCATGAGTTCTTGGCCAATACTATTTAGCACGTACGTTCCATGACTTTGGCCAATGCCGGAAATATTCTCAGGGGAGAAGCCCAAAGCCAGTAACTGGTTTCCAGCCCACTTTCCGACTGCGGGCGTCCAGACAACGTCCATTGCTGTGGGCAAATCCGCTACGGTTTTCGCTGCATCTTCCCAGTCAATGGTCACGATTTGAACGTCATGGAGATCGGGTGAATTTCTCAGTGCCTTCGTTAGTTCGTTAATTTTTGTCTCGGTCTCACTGCTACCCATTCCATGCACTACCACCCACACGGGCTTACTTGGGTCGAGCGAGTCTCTTAATCCTTCTGCGTCATAGTCCGTAACTCGATTATCACCACTGAATTTTGCCACCCTCATACTCACAGGCATCACTTCCTGACTTTCCTTCACCGAGATCAGTCCATTGATATTCGCCGAGTTGTACTTCCGAATATCGACCTTCACCAGCGCGTCCATTTCGATGTTCTTGAGATGGGACTGCGCGAATCCCGCATAGTCCGTCGAGTCCGTCACGGTCAGTTTGTACGTGCCTGCAGGAAGCCTCAGGCTGATCGATTCGCCCGTGATGCCGGGCTTATGCGAGGAGTAGCTCTGCGTGAGGCCGGAGCCGGAGATGGTCATCGTAATGTCGCGACCGTACATGGAGGGGATACCGAAGCTCACCATCTTCTCTTCATCAATCACGATCTCGATGCTGGAGGAACCCTCCGGGGCGATCGGTAGTTGGACCGTATCCCGGAAGTCTTTGCCATCATCGAGGTTGTAATGGAGGTGGTACTTTGCGATGACCATGGCAATGTCGTCCGATGTGGATGCCACCAGAGTGCCTGCGGCGCCGTGGAGTATTCCTGTATCCGCGATTGTGAGATCGGGTGGGAGAGTGGTGAGACGCCCTGCAGCGTCGACGTAGTAGTGCACCGTCTGCAGGCGTGGATCATTCGCCGCCATGTAGGTTCCGTCGCTGCTCTGCACGAATCCTGCGGCGATGAGCTGCGTCTGATACACCTGCTGACGCTCCACGGTCTGCTTGAGCGTCATGAGCTCCTCACCCTTCACATCCCACAGACACTTCGCGGCCGCGAGGAGCGTGTCTGCATTCGGGATCTGGATGCCGATGGAAGAGAGCTGCACCATAGCGAGCCCTGTGCTGTAGCTGTCCACGGTGACAGCGAAGTCATGGCGGAGCTGGTTCTCATTTCCGCCGCTCCGGATCTGCGAGAGGAGGGTGGAGGCCTGCTTCAGGAGATCTCCCACGAGGGACTGGTACGTGCCGTAGGCACTACGGAGGAGCCGGATCTCGTCATTGCGGTTCCGGATGAGCGCCTCGAAGGCGTCCGTCACCGAGAAGCTGCCGTGCGTCGCGATCGCCTTCGCGCGCAGCGCTTCGTCGTTCCATTCCGGATGCGATGAGAGGACAGACTGATCGAAAGATTTCACGAGATCGCAGTACGGAGCGGGGAGCGAGTCCATCATGTCGACCATCAGTGATCCCTGCGCCGCGCTGAGCGCACGGTCGCCCATCCCTGGATCCTGCATGAGCATGCGTACACGCTCCACGCCTGCCTGCACCTCTGCATCGGCCTCGGGAGACCCGCTCCAGATGATGCCGCCCGGCACACTCAGCTGCTTCGTCTCCGCGTCCCAGTGGACGTTCTGACGTGCAATATCGTGGCCTTCTGCGTCTGTCATGATGAGCGCGTAATCGCCGGTCGGGTTGCTCGTATTGATCGTGAGCGATGTGGTGCGGAGAACCCCGTCGCCTCGCACCGATGCGCGGCTGAGTGCTCCGTCGTCTTGGACTCCCGCGAAGCGGATCACGGCGTCTTTCGGTGCAGAAATGGCGACGATAGCGTTTGGCCCCATCACGGAAGCGATCTGGAATTCGGCTGCCGGCTCCGCTTCCACTCCGCCTGGAAGCATGCCACGCTCGATCGTCCGGGGTACGGCGGAGCTGATGGAAACCTGCCCGTTCCCTCTATCGATCCGGAGCGTCACGTCGAAGATCGGCTTCGTCTGAGCTGCATCTGCGTACACCGTGAATGTGAGCTCCGGCGAGATCGCCGGATTCGGATTGAACATCTCGCTGAAGTGCCGATGGAGCACCGTCTGATTCGTCGTGCCTCCCGGATGGGAGAAATGCAGCGTGCCGAAGGGGCTCGTCATGTACGTTTCGTCGAACGGTGTTGCGATCGTGAGGATGTCCATATCGCCATCGCGGCCGATCTGCATGGAGACAGGTGCGGTGACGAGTTCATGGCTTTCGGGAGAGGAACTAGCGTCCTGCGAGAGATCCATGAGTGTGAACGCGTACGGAGTCGTATCGGGAGCTGCCGATGCCTCCAGGATGGAGAGCCGGGATTCTTCTGTTGAGATTCTTCCTGTGAGTGCGCTGCGCTCGGCGACGAGAGCATCGTGTTGGGTGCTGTCGGTGCAGTTCAGCGCTTTCCACCGCGGATTGGTTCCGCCCGTCCGAAGGACGAGGATGCCCTGTGCTGCGTCCATGCCGTAGACGTAGCCCTGACCTGTCTGGAGAGATTTTGTGACGGTCGGAGCAGAGCCTGAAAGATTCCAGAGCTCCACCGTTCCATCACCGTGCCCGACCGCGAGGGTCTGGTTGTCCGTGAAAGCGACGTCTGTCACCGCAGCGCTGTGACCGTTCCACCGAGTCTGGTTGCCTGTCGCAAGATCGATGATGAGGATCGTCCCGCCTGCACCACCGACGGCAATACTCTGCTGATTCGGTGAAACGGCGGTTTCGTATGCCATTCCGTCCACGGTGGCGAGCAGAATGCGGCTGCCGTTTTTCCGCTGCATCCAGAGCTCGCGGCCTGCATTGAAGACCGTCATGTCTTCGCCTACCGCGTTCCCGCCGTAGTCCTGCGCCTGTGAACGGGAGAGCAGCGCACCCGTCTGCGTATCGAATGTCGCGACGCCCAGATTATCCACGTCCACGAGGATGTGCTTCCCGTCCGGAGTGACCGATGCGCGGTTGAAGCTGTCGCCCCCCGACGTTCTCCAGAGCTCTGTTCCCTGCGCCGCGTCAATCGCGATGAGCCTGCTTCCGGCACCCGCACCGGCACTCACGTAGATGATGTCGTTCGTCGGATTCGCCGCGAAGAAGTACGCGCGACCCACTCCGGAAGCAAGAGTCGACGTGATCGCTCCGGTTTCAACATTTCTGATCTCGATTGCTCCGTCCTGAAATCCTGCAGCGAGGAATTTGCCCGATGCCGTGAGCACGGAGTCGTGCATCCACGCAGTTCTCTGCGGTGCGAGTTCACCACTCCATCCCGGAGTCGAAGACGCATTCCACTGAACATTGGGTGATGACGGCAGTTGTCCGATTTCCGCATCCAGACTTGCTAATTCGGCATACATCGCGCTGAGACTTGTCTCGAGCTCTTGCTCGAGCTGTGTGTGCGTGGTTCCCGCAACCATCGATCCGATTTCTGCCGCAATCGGGGTGCCGGACATGCAGAGACGATCCTCAAGACGCTGGACTCCGGAGAGACTGTCGAATCCGAAGGCCGAACGGCGTGTCCTCGGACGGCGCAGCCTCTGCTCTTCGGAACCAAAGATCGCTCCAAGGAGACTGCGGATGCGCTGCAGAATATTCTGTGTTTTCGGTGTGGATTCGATCTCGTGCAGGCGGGTGTTCATTCTCGTCGTGTCCCGTTCCATCGCGCGCTTTGCGATAAGGTCTTGGATCCTCTCCGTGAGAGTATTCCCCGCTGCATCGGAGCCGGGATAGTTGGTGAAGACCGCGTCTGTGGCCGTGGTGTCTGAGGGTCGATTCGGGCGATTCGGAGTCATGGGAATGGGGGAAAAGGCTGCCCATAGTCCACAGCTGACCGGTCTTCGGAGGCAGGTCTCTTGCAGCACCCTCTTTCGATGGAGTGTTTTTTTTGGCTTCAGCAAGGGCTGAACTTTGTTCTTCGTCCGTACAGTACGTCCCTGTTCAAAGGGCCCTTTCTTATATTTGACAACATGTAAAACTATTACATAGTAATACCTCCAACCATCCCAAAAACCGCAGAAATATGCTAAAATAACAAGATTTCTTCTCGCGCGTATAAGGAAGCGCGCGCAAAAAAATAACCAAACACACATATGCGCACACTCACACCCACACAGAAAAAGCACAGGAGACTGATGGCTGGTGTCATCGTGGCGCTCATTGTCGCCCTGATTGCACTCATGCATTCGTTCTCGCTTGCGGCGAGGAACCCGCTCACAGGTCACGGCTCTGTCACGACGCTTGCTCCACAGCCCTCAGCTGTCGCGCAGTCATCGTCTTCCGTATCGTCCGCAGCGATCACGGTTCTGACGGATACGACTTCATCCGCACCTGCAGTCGTGAAGAAGACTGCTGCTGCTGCCAAGACGG
>CAZDRX010000010.1:0-13885 GCA_964508225.1 uncultured Candidatus Peribacteria bacterium | reverse complement strand
CGGTGTCGCGCATCGCGGAGACCAAGAGCGTGCGGAGCTTCTTCTCGATCTTCGGAAGGCCGAAGGAGGGTCAGGTGCTCATGTACACGAATGGCAGGCTCGGCTGGCGCGATCTTGCGTATGACACGGTGCTCCAGAATCTGAGCGAGGGCAGCGTGAACATCAGCGGTTACGGCCGCAAGCCGTACAAGTATCCGATCGATGCCAGGAGTGTTCTGCACAGCGCTGCGGGCGGACAGACATCACCGGAGCGTCATTACGGCGGTGGAGGCGGCAGCACATCGTCGGCATCCACGACGGTGAATAATTACTACACCACGAACAACACGACCACCGGCGGATCGGGAAGTATCGCCACGTTCATCGGCACGACGCCCCTCACGACGTACACAGGACTCTTCTCGTCCGGTGCGAAGACGGGTTACGACGCGGGCAATGCGATCTGCGCCGCCGCGTACACAGGCAGTCATTTCTGCCGGACGGATGAAATCCTCGAGACCATCGCCTCGGAGAGTATCTCCACGCTCTTCTCGGGTGTGGCGGATGCATGGATCGCCGAAGGCCCTCCGGGCTACACGGCGGATTCGAACGACTGCCGCGGATGGACGTCCGCCAACCTCGCGCACCTCGGACCGTGGTGGGATTTCTCCACGTCCGGTGGCGGCATCGGTTACCTCACGAACTGCTCAACCACGAAACCGCTGGCCTGTTGCAAGGTTCAGTAATCATCCCTGATTCCCATACACACACTCCGCACATTCACGGCCAGCAAATACGCCTCCCGCATCCTCGGAGGCGCTGTCGTGTTCATGCTCATGCTGCCGACCGCGTACGCACTCACGCCGTCGTACGTCACGGATCCGGTCTCCTGTCCGTCGTCGGATTCGCAGTTCCCCGGACAGAACTGTTCCGGCGGACTCGACATCTGTGGTGTGGATACGTCGACCTCCACGAATGTCACGCAGTGTTACGACAACAGCACGATCAGCGCACCGGGAAGCAATGCGACCTCGAACACGCTCTACACCGGAAGCCTCGGCGGAGGTTACATCATCGACTGTTTCGCGGTCGTGGACTCGGCGGCGCCCTACTGTGACAACGACGGCGCATGGCTCTGTAACCGCTCCTCCACGTGTTACACCACGAAGCAGCGCGACACGACGTGTACCGGAGCGGGCACATTCAGCTGTGGCAGCTGCCGCAGCGGTTACCAGGATTGTGCCAGCGACGACGCCTGTGAAGTGCAGACCGGCGTGACGAACTACCCGACGGGTGCGAACAACAACTACGCCGCATCCTGTGGCGTGCAGTGTGACTCGGGCTACGTCGACTGTGACGCATCGGGTGCAGGAGCCGGCAACGGTTGTGAAATCCAGACCGGCGGTGCGTGTACCACGGCCGACGGGGCTGCCGGTACGTACAGCAGCTGTACGTGTGTCCCGACGAAGAGCTACTTCGAGACCGGAACCAGGTCCACGTACGCCACGTCGAATCCGCTCCTCTGGGGTACGCAGCTCAACGGTACGGGCAAGCTCATCAGTTTCTCCAACCGCTCGGGCGAGCAGTTCGTGGTGTACAACTCCGGTGCGGTCAAAGTCGGCAACTTCACCGCCGGAACGGGAACCGGAGCGGGTACGATCCGCTGGACGGGACTCGACTTCGAGGGCTTCGACGGATCGGTGTGGAACAGCATGACGGGAGGTTCCTCGGGAGGACTCACGATCATCAGCGGCGACGCAAGGTACGTGAAGAAGCAGGGCGACACGATGACGGGATCGCTCATCGTGCAGGCCACGATGTCCGGCCGTCACCTTATCATCTCGCAGACGGCATCGTTCTCTGGAGCCCTCGTGGCTGCAGGGAACGCTACCGTGAAAGGCACACTCTCGGGCTCCAGACTTGTTGTTTCGGGACATGCCAACATCTCGGGCAATCTGCTCGTCCTGAATAGCATCACATCCCGTCGCACGATTTCCGGTGCGAATCTCTACGCTGCCGCATCCATCTCCGGCGCGCACCTGTACGTCGCCACTACGATCGGCGGCGCAGGACTTGCGACGTGCAACGGCTCGACACAGAAGCTCATGTACAACACGACGACGAAACGTTTCGAGTGCGGTACAGATCTGAACACGGGAGGGGGAACATCGACGGGGAATGTCCTCACGATTGCCGACGCCCGCTACGTGAGGAAGAGCGGTGACACGATGACGGGATCACTTCTCGTGCAGGCCACGATGTCCGGCCGTCACCTCATCGTCTCGCAGAGCGCATCCGTCAGTGGTGCACTCGTTGTGCAGAATAATGCCACGGTGCGCGGAACCCTCTCCGGAACGAACCTCACCGTCAGCCGCAGTGCCTCCATCTCCGGCACGCTCATCGTGAAGACCGGCATCACATCGAAGGGCTCCGTCTCCGGTGCCACTATCGACGGCTTCGGTCTGGGCTCTTGTAATGGCGCTTCGCAGAAGCTTCTCTACAACAGCACCACGGATCAGTTCGAGTGTGGCACGATCTCCGCTTCCGCAAGCCCCTTCTCCACCGGCAACGTCCTCACGATCGGTGACGCCCGTTACCTCAAGCGCTCCGGCGGCACGATGACCGGCCAACTGGTTGTGGACATCACGAACGGCAACTTCAACACGATCGGACTCAACGTCGTGAACACTGTCTCCGGTGCCCATCTCCACGCGGAGAGAACACTCACCACCTCCGGCTCCTTCATCTTCGAGGGTGCGGCCTCCGGTTCCTCTCTGTACCTTGGCACATCACTCCGCGGCGCAGGGCTCACAGACTGTACGGGTGGCAGCAAGCTCCTCTGGGATGCGACGTCCGGTCGCTTCACGTGTGGTGTGGATCAGTCGTCGGGTACGGGTCTCGACCAGAACTCCGGCGACGCACGCTACGTCCGCAAGGCAGGGGACACGATGACCGGCACGCTCATTCTCACATCGAGGAACGGCTACTCCGGCGGTATCGTCCTGAAGATCCTCGGTGTCGCTTCCGGAGCCGTCCTCCATGCCGAGAAGTCCCTCTCCAGCTCCGGCACCCTCACCGTCGCAGGCAATGCCTCGGTGAAGGGCATCCTCTCGGGCTCTTCCCTGGTGATTTCACGGAACGCGACCATCTCCGGTTCCGCCCTCATTAAGGGAGCGATCATCGGCAAGTCCCTCATCTCCGGCTCCACACTGACGATCGGCAGCTCGGCCTCCATCTCCGGGACACTCCTCGTCGGAGGCAATCTCTCCACGAAGGGCACACTCTCCGGCAATTTCCTCACGATCCAGAGCTCTGCGACCATCTCCGGCTCGCTCCTCGTGAAGACCGGCATTGTCTCCAAGAACTACCTCTCCGGTGCCACCATCAACGGCTTCGGACTCGGTTCCTGTAACGGCGGCACGCAGAAACTTCTCTACAACAACGTCACGAACAAGTTCGAATGCGGTCAGGTCTCCGCTGCCGGCACATTCTCCACGGGCAATGTCCTCACCGTCGGTGACGCCCGCTACGTGAAGAAGAGCGGCGACACGATGACGGGTGCACTCACGATCAATTCGCGAAACGGCTACACCGGCGGCATTGTGCTGAAGATCCTCGGCGTGGCTTCCGGCGCGTATCTCCATGCGGAAAAAGCCCTCACCTCCTCCGGCACTATCAACGCCGTCGGCAATATCACGACGAAGGCTACGATTTCCGGTACGTACCTGACGATTCAGCGCGGTGCCACGATTTCAGGCGCGCTCCTCGTGAAGAGCGGGGTCACGACCAAGGGAGCGTTCTCGGGCTACACGATGTCGCTCAATCCTTCCTCGGTCACGACGAACATCGCGAACACAACAGGAATCAATATTCTCGGAGATGCTGCAGGCGCCGTCGGTTCCCTTGGCTTCCGTGCGACACTCGCGAACAGCACCGCGAACACCACGGGATACTTCCGTATGGTGCGCACGGCAGGCACCACCTTCATCGGTGTGGAAGTCGGAACGGAGTCCAACCACGGCGTCCGCTTCCTCACGAACGGCACGAGTGATACAGCGGAAAAGATGCGTCTCTCCGCTGCAGGCAACCTGAGCATCGGCACAAAGGCAGACGGTGGCTCGCGTCTTGCCGTTTCCGGTGCTGCCATCATCAGCAGTAACGGCTCTCTCGGTACCGCAGCCGCCGATGCCACAGCCACACTCGAAGTGGTGGGTGCGATTTCGGGTGCCCGTCTCACGATCACGAATAACGCGAACATCTCCGGATCGCTCCTCGCGATCGGTACCATCGCCACCCGCGGTACCCTCTCCGGCAACTTCCTCACGATCCAGAGCTCTGCGACCATTTCCGGCTCGCTCCTCGTGAAGAACTCCATCGTCAGCAAGGGCTCGCTCTCGGGCTCCACGATCGCCGGATTCAACCTTGGTTCCTGCAACGGTACGAGCCAGAAACTCCTCTACAACTACTCTACGCAGAAGTTCGAATGTGGAAGCGATCAGACAGGTTCTTCCGCGTTCGGAAGCGGCAACGTCCTCACGATCGGTGATGCGCGTTACCTGAAGCGCTCCGGTGGCACGATGACCGGTCAACTCGTCGTCGATATCACGGGAGGTGGTCTCGGGACGATCGGTCTCAAAGTCGTGAACGCCATCTCCGGTGCCGTGATTCATGCTGACAAGAGCCTCAGTTCTTCGGGTACCTTGATCGTCAGTGCCAACTCCACCCAAAACGGCACCACCACGACGAGCTTCGTGAATATCATCAACCGCTCACCCAATACCGGCGTCGGTTACGCGGGTATCGACTTCTTCACGAACGAAATCAACGCCTCGACCGCGCCGCTGCGCCGCGCGAACATCTTCGCCGGTTATAACGGAAATGCCGTCACAAACCCCGGAGGATTCATCGCGTTCTCCACGACCACGACGGCTGACACCATGACGGAACGTATGCGTATTCTCAGCAACGGCAATGTGGGTATCAACTCGGCGACGCCGAATACCAAGTTTTACGTCGCCGGCTCCGGCACGTTCGTGGGAACGATCTCGGGCACTCGCCTCGTCGTCAGTAACAGCGCGACCATCTCCGGCGCTCTCCTTGTGAAGACCGGCATCGCCTCCAAGGGATATCTCTCGGGCTCCACCATCGCGGGCTTCAACCTCGGCTCCTGCAACGGTACGAGCCAGAAACTCCTCTACAACTACAGCACGCAGAAGTTCGAGTGCGGCAGCGATCAGACGGGAGGAGGCGACGGCACTTTCGGTACCGGCAACGTCCTCACGATCGCGGACAGCCGCTACGTGAATGTCTCCGGTGACACGATGACGGGCATTCTGAAGATCACCAAGTCAGGCGGTTACTACACGGGTGCTCTTCTGAACGTCCTCGGCGGCATGTCCGGCCGCAGTCTCTTCGTCTCGGGCTCAGGCGGTACCACACTCCTCAATGCCAATGCGTCCCGTGGCGTCGTGGGTATCGGCAGCAACGGCTTCAGCGGGGCCAAGCTCTCCGTGAACACGAACAGCGGAGATAACATTATTGAGTCGAGAACGACGGGTACCGGCTCGGCCATGCTCAAGCTGGTGAACGCGGGGGAGAGCATCTTCGGACTCATCGCACCACGCGACGGTACCAATCACCGTCTCGACATCTGGGATCTCAGTACGAACAGCGTGAACCCCATCGCTTCCTTCAATGACAACGGCAATGTCGGCATCGGCACCATGCGTCCGAGAGCGAAGCTCGAGGTGAATGGCACGATGTCGGGTAATGCGCTCTTCGTCGGCCGCAGCTTCTCCGGTGCCGGCCTCACGAACTGCAACAACGCCACGAACAGCAAGCTTTTGTGGGATGTATCCACCGGCCGTTTCTCCTGTGGCACCGATCAGTCTGCTGCGTCCGGCATGGCCATCAGCGACGGTGATGTCCGCTACGTGAATGTCAGCGGCGACACGATGACGGGCATTCTGAAGATCACCAAGTCAGGCGGTTACTACACGGGTGCTCTTCTGAACGTCCTCGGCACGATGTCGGGTCATGGGCTTGTGATCAACGGTACCGGCAGCGCGACATCGCCGATTCTCTTTACCAACAATGGAAATAACGGCCTCGGTATCGGTACATCCACGCCGCTTGGAACTCTCGATGCGAGCGGCTCGACGGAAATTCATCTCCGTCGCAGAACATCCGGAGAGGCAGGAATTGTCGGTGTTCTGCGTCTCCATCTTACAAGTGATGGAACGCCGGTGGCAGGATTCGGCAATGCGATTGCTTTTGATCTTGAGGATGCCGCAGGCAACGAAGTACGGAATACAGCTTCGATTGCGAACGTCTGGGATGACCCGGTTGCGCAGATCGGAGGCCTTTCTTTCTGGACCAAACCATCCGGTTCAGTCCAAACCGAACGTATGCGGATCACGGGAAGTGGAAGCGTGGGTATCGGTACGACCGCACCGAAATCCAAGCTGGACGTCGTGGGTGGCATTTCCGGTTCACGTCTCACCATCAGCAGCAACGCAAACATTTCCGGCTCATTGTTCGTTCTCAATACCATCACGGCTCGCGGTACGCTCTCCGGCCGTAACCTCACCATTCAGGGCTCTTCCACCATCTCGGGTGCGCTCCTCGTGAAGACCGGCATCGCGACGAAGAACTACCTCTCCGGTTCCACGATCAACGGCTTCGGACTCGGTTCCTGTTCCGGTGCCAGCCAGAAACTTATCTACAACAACTCTCTCAACCAGTTCAACTGTGCCGCAGACAATAACTCCGGCACCTTCGGCACGGGTAACGTGCTCACGCTCGGCGACATGCGCTACGTGAAGAAGTCCGGCGACGTCATGACCGGCGGCCTCAGAATCACGAAGCTCGGCGGCTACTACACCGGTGCGCTCCTCAATGTTCTCGGCGTCTCCTCCGGTGCGCACATCTTCGGCACGAAGGGTGTCAGCAGCTCGGGCACACTCGCCGTCGAGCAGCGCCGTGCCATCGGTTCGGGCGCACTCGTCGTCGATCAGCTCGCAAACTCGACCGGTGCCTACATCCGCGGATCGGGCTCGCACATCAACAATCCGCTCCTCGTCCTCGACAGTTCCACGGGTTCTGCGAGGGCTCCGCACATCCTCTTCGGTTACAGGGGCTACTTCGATGTCGCACTCTGGCGCACCACGGGAGCGGTCCTCAATCTCTCCGGTCACCTCCTGCCCGGTCTCGATCTGAAGTTCGACCTCGGTTCGTCCACGAAGCGCTGGAGGTCTCTGTATCTCTCGGGTGGCACCATCTACCTCGGTCAGAGCGGCAATGACACCGCGATCCACTACAACGGATCGTCCCAGAGCCTCGGCATCGACGTGAACAATAACGACACCGATGAACTCGTTGTCATGAGTAACGGCAATGTCGGTATCGGCACAAACTCACCGAAATCCAAGCTCGATGTGCAGGGCACGATCTCGGGCACGAATCTCGTGATTTCCCGCAACGCGAGTATCTCCGGCTCGCTCGTCGTCGTCGGCGGCAACGTCTCCACGACGAGCACGCTCTCGGGTTACAACCTCACGGTGAGCCGCAGCGCCTCCATCTCGGGCACACTCCTCGTGAAGACCTCCATCACGTCGAAGGGATCCATCTCCGGTGCCACCATCGCAGGCTTCAACCTCGGCTCCTGCTCGGACACAAGCCAGAAACTCCTCTACAACAACTCCACACAGAAGTTCGTCTGCGGCACGGACAGTACGAGCGCGTTCGGCACGGGCAATGTCCTGACCATCGGCAATGCCAGATACGTGAATCAGTCCGGCGACACGATGACGGGCATTCTGAAGATCACCAAATCCAACGGCTACTACACGGGTGCTCTTCTGAACGTCCTCGGCGGTATGTCCGGCCGCTCACTCTACGTCTCGGGCTCCGGCGGTGCGACGGCTCCGCTCATCCACGCAAGCTCGGCACTCGGACGTGTGGGTATCGGTACGGCAACACCGAAGACGAAGCTCGACGTGGTCGGCACGATCTCCGGCACCATGCTCACCATCAGCAAGAATGGCTCATTCTCGGGCGCACTCGTGGTGAAGGGCAACGTGACGCTCGGAGCTACCACGAGCAATACGATCACCGCGAGCGGCAGATTCCTCACGTCACTGGTACCGGTGGTCACGAATGCCGTGAGTCTCGGAAGTGACACGCTCCGTTGGAACAGTCTCTATCTCTCGGGCGGAGCGCTTAACATCGGTATCTCCGGCGACAATGCCGCTCTCCGATACGACATCCCCGGCAACCGCATCCAGATCGATGCGAACAATGACGGCACGGACGAGTTCCGTCTTGCCGACATCGGCAGCTTCGACTTCAGGGAAGTCGGATCGGACGCACCTGTCGCAGACGGTTTCGCGCGCATCTTCGCCCGTGAGAGCCTCGCGGGAGGCAACGATGCGAACACCACGTACCTTGTGCAGGCGGAGGATGCTTCCGGCCTTGCGACGAACACGGCCGTGGGCAAGACGAACAACAACGCGCATACAGGTCCCTGTCGCACACAGAGTGCCGATCAGGCCAAGTTTGGTTCCTACAGCATCAAGTTCAACTGTTCGGGTTACCAGTACTACCGCTCGAGCTCGAACAATGACGACTACTTCCTCACAAGCGACTTCACCGCCGATACGTGGGTCTATACCGCAAACAGCAGCGCATCCAAGCGCTTCCTCATGGGTGTCTACGGTAGTAACGATATGCAGTGGTCGCTCTCGCTCCAGGCCAACAAGCTCACGGGTATGTTCAAGACGTCCACGGGTATGACCGTGAACATGATCGATCCCGCCACCTTCACGACGAGCGCGTGGGTCCATGTCGCGCTCGAGCGCAGCGGCAACACCTTCCGTCTCTATAAAGACGGCGTCGTCGTCTTCACCCGCACGTTCGGAGGCACCCTCAAAACCGTCACAGGACGCTACCTCATGCTCGGTAACCGCTACCCGTACAGCACCTCCGGAGACGTGAACTTCAACGGCTACCTCGATGAAATCCGTATCTCGAAGAATGCGCGCTACAGTGGCGCATTCACACCTGAGACATCCACGTACGCTATCGACAGTGGTGGTCTCTACGCCCGTCTCGGCAACGGATCCCTCGTGAAACTGAGCGGCACAGGCGGTTCCTCCGGCAGTTCCGGCGGTGACAGCGTGTGGACCATCAATGATGACAACACGATCTTCTACTCGATCGCAAACGTCGGTATCGGTACCGGCACTCCCACATCGCTCCTCCATATTGTGAATGACAACGTGACCGGATCGGGTGCGCTCACCGTGCTCCAGAACTCATGGACGGGTACCGGAACGTACATCGGCGTCACTTCCACGGGAGCGGCGGTTCTCGCGCTCAGCTCATCAGAGACGGCCATGCGCTCGGCACAACTTGCGTTCGGCACGAACGATGTCTTCGACGCTTTCCTCTGGCGCAGCGGCGTCTCCGCACTCAAGACGAATGCATCTCTCGATGTCGTCGGGACGCTCTCGGGCTCGAACCTCACGGTGAGCCGCAGCGCCTCCATCTCGGGAACGCTCCTCGTGAAGACGGGCATCGCTACGAAGGGTACGCTCTCCGGCCGTAATCTCGCCGTCCAGAGCTCTGCGACGATCTCCGGCGCACTCCTCGTGAAGACCGGCATCGCCAGCAAGGGCTATCTTTCGGGCTCCACGATTGCCGGCTTCAATCTTGGCTCCTGTAACACCTCAAATCAGCGCCTCCTCTACAACTACACGACGCAGAAATTCGAGTGCGGTGCCGCGTTCTCCACGACGGGATCGATCCTCGGCATCACGGACAGCCGCTACGTGAGAAAGCAGGGTGATACGATGACCGGCCAGCTCGTCATCAACATGACGAACGGCACCATCAATACCGTCGGTCTCAAGCTCATCAATGCTCTCTCCGGCGCCATCATTCACGCCGAGCGGGGACTCACGTCGTCGGGTTACATCCGCGTCACCCAGACCACGAGACTCGGTTCCGGAGCCCTTGTTCTGAAGCAGCTCACGAACTCCACCGGTGCGTACTTCATGTCCACGGCCACCGGTGCGCCGCTCCTTGTCCTGAGCACGATCGGTACCGCCAAGGCTCCACACATCCTCTTCGGTTACCGCGGCAGATTCGATGTCTCGCTGTACCGCTCGGCCACGGGCACGCTCACGGTGCAGGGTAACCTCTCGGGTATCAACCTCGTCCTCTCGCGCTCCGCGTCCATCTCCGGAACGCTCCTCGTGAAGTCGACACTCGCCACCAAGGGCATCCTCTCGGGCTCGACACTCACGATCCAGAACTCTGCCACGATTTCGGGTGCCACCCTCGTGAAGGGCAATCTTTCCACGAAAGGCACGCTCTCGGGCAACTTCCTCACGGTGCAGCGTTCTGCGACGATCTCCGGCGCTCTTCTCGTGAAGACCGGTATCGCCTCGAAGAACTACCTCTCTGGCTCGACGATCCTCGGCTTTGGCCTTGGCGACTGTAACGGTGCGGATCAGAAGCTCCTCTACAACGTCAGCACGAACAAGTTCGTCTGCCGCACGGGCTTCGGCACCGGCAACGTGCTCACGATCGGCGACGCACGTTACGTGAACGTCTCCGGCGACACGATGACGGGCATTCTGAAGATCACCAAGAGCGGCGGCTACTACACGGGTGCTCTTCTGAACGTCCTCGGTGCGATGTCCGGCCGTGCGCTCTACGTCTCGGGCTCGGGCGGTTCCAACGCTCCTCTTCTCTCGGCGAATTCCGCTCTCGGACGTGTGGGTATCGGCACGAACGCACCGATCGCATTGCTCCACCTTGCCTCCTCCGGTGCCGTCACGGGTGCGGGTCCGGGTCTCCTCATCGATCAGAACGGCACAGGTGATGCTGCGATGAGTTTCCGCTTGCCGGACAGCCGGCAGTTCATCATGGGTATCGACAACAGCGACTCCGACAAGCTGAAGATCAGCAACGGTTCGGACTTCGGATCGCTCGACATTCTCACGTTCGATGTGAGCACGGATGTCTCAGGCTACGTGGGTATCGGGACGTCCGCTCCCAAGTCCAAGCTTGATGTCCGCGGTACGATTTCCGGCTCCCAGCTCACGATCTCCGGAAACGGTAACTTCACAGGTGCCATTCTCGCCGTCGGTAACATCGGTACCCGCGGTACGCTCTCCGGCAAGTTCCTCACGGTGCAGAGCTCGGCGACTATCTCCGGTGCCACCCTCGTGAAGGGCAATCTTTCCACGAAGGGCACTCTCTCCGGTGCCGCACTCGCGATCATGGCGGCAAGCGATTCTTACATCCTTGGCAATGTCGGCATCGGCAGAACGGTGCCGCGCGCCAAGCTCGAAGTGAACGGCACGATGTCGGGTGCCGCACTCTTCGTTGCCCGCTCCTTCTCGGGTGCCGGACTCACCGATTGCAGCAATGCAACGAGCAGCAAACTCCTCTGGAACGCATCCACCGGACGCTTCAGCTGCGGCACGGATCAGACCGGAGCCGGGTCCGGACTCTCATACGCCGATGCACAGGGCATCTTCGTGAAGAAGAGCGGCGATACGATGACGGGCGGACTCATCATCAACTCCCGCGGTTCGTACACGGGCGCCATCCTCCTCAGAATTCTCGGCATGACCTCCGGAGCCGTTCTGCATGCGGAAAACACCCTCACGTCGTCCGGCCTTCTCATGGTCACGCAGAGCACGATCCGCGGTTCCGGAGCACTCGTCGTCCGCCAGACGCGCAATTCCACGGGAGCGTACATCACGTCGAATGCGACCGGTGCGGCGCTCCTCGTCCTCGAGACGCGCATGAACTCGCAGACCGGCTCTGCGAGAGCTCCGCACATTCTCTTCGGTTACAGGGGAGTCTTCGATGTCGCGCTCTACCGCAGTTCGGGAGCCATCCTCAACGCGTCCGGCAGCCTCGCGATCCGCGGCGGAACGGGCAGAACACTCCTCACACTGGATACGGAATCCGCGACGGGTGCCACGAACGTCTTCAAGATCATCTCCGAAGTCCGTACGGGACTCGGCGCCAAGAAGAATAACCTCGTCTATCGCATCACGGCTTCCGGAGCCACGTTCTCCGACAGCGCCTACTCCTCCGCCGGCGCCGACTACGCCGAGTGGTTCGCATCGTCCGATGTCCTCGCGCCGGGAGAAGTGGTCTGTATCGACATTCTCCGCAGCAATACGGTGCAGCGCTGTACGCGCGCAGCTGACCCGAACGTCATGGGTATCATCTCCTCGCATCCGGCCTTCATCGGAAACAGGATCACGGGTGCGGATGATGTGCCCGTGCCGGGGTACTACCTCGTGGGTCTCATCGGTCAGGTGCCTGCACGTGCGGTCGTCGAATCCGGTGCGGTCATCCGTCCGGGCGACAGCCTCACCTCTGCGAGTACGCCGGGCTTGCTCCGTAAAGCGAGGGCAGGCGAGTCCACCGTCGGTGTCGCGCTCGAGCCGTACGACGGCACGCAGACTTCCGACATGATCAATGTCCTCATTTCACGCCGTAACCAGTCGCTCACGGTCGAGACCGTCGAGCAGAAGGTTCTCGAGTCCATCGCGTCGATGAACATCTCCGACGAAGTCTCCCGCCTCGTCCAGAGTGCATCAGAGAACATCGATCTCGATACGCAGGTCTCCTCCGCCATCACCCATCAACTCTCCGCGCTTGATCTGAGTGCGCAGATCGAGGAGATCGTGAATCGCCGTCTCTCAGGAGCCGTTCTCACGGTCACCGGCAAGCTCACACCCGAACAGCTCACGTCTGTGGCGGAAATGGCCGCCAAGCTCGTAGCGCCGCGCACCGGAACGGGTGAAGATCTCACGGCACGCGCACTCGTCGCGGATCTCCAGAGCCAGATTCTGGCGCTCCGGACATCGCTCAGTGGCGGCACGCTCAATCTTGCCTCACTCAACCTCACGCATGGCGCGGCCATCCAGGGTTCCCTCACCGTCGGCGGTACGGTCACGCTCAGCGCTTCCTCCATGCAGCTTGGACCGATCATGGTCTCCGGATCCGGAGTCGAGATCGGCTCGCTCGTCTCCACGGGTTCGCTCAGGGTTGTCGGCAACGTCACGATCACGGGTCTCGCCACCTTCCTCGGAGACGTGCATGTCCGTGGCGAACTCTCCGTGAGCGGCAAACAGGCGGGCATCGCCACGATTCCGGAGTCTGCAGAGTCCGTCACGGTCACATTCTCCGGTGCGTTCATCCACACGCCGATCGTCACCGCCACGTCCGATGACTTCGCTCCGTGGAGGATCAGGAACCGCTCGCAGACGGGCTTCACGATCGAGCTCAAGGAACCTGCCGGGAATATCATCTCATTCTCGTGGTTCGCCGTTTCCTCCGTCGATCCGCTCCTGACGCACGCAGCCGGAACTGAAGTGGCCCCCGTTCCCTTCCCCGTGAACGCGCTCGGCCAGCCCGTCTCCTCGGACACCGTCTGGAACTCCTGTATCCAGGGTCGCCCGCTCATCGACGGCAACGGCGAGCCCGTGAGCTGCGCGCGCTACCACTCCGACTACGTCTGGGAGCAGCCCGATCTCCGCATCTCCTTCACCTATAACCCGAACCACGAACCCTCCATCCTCATCCTCCCCGAGGGCTACGTCCGCACAGTGATCGATGCTGCGCTCCCGTCCTCCGACTCATCCTCTTCCGCATCGTCCGAGAGCTCCTCTGACAGTTCTTCCTCCGTGAGTTCCGCTCCGTCCTCCTCGGCAAGCTCCGAGAGTTCTTCGAGTGCCAGTTCCGATTCCTCCTCGAGTGCCAGTTCCGACACCTCCTCTTCGGATGCCTCCTCCAGCGCAAGCTCCGACACGTCCTCCTCCGCTGATTCCTCCGTCTCCAGCGGAGAGAGTTCTTCCGTGACGTCGAGCGAGAC
>CAZDRX010000009.1:46342-67384 GCA_964508225.1 uncultured Candidatus Peribacteria bacterium | reverse complement strand
TCTCCACCCCCTCCGGCACCTCGCTCGGGGAGATCTGGTGGCAGCGTGTTCAGTAATCCCATGATCCGCAATCTCCTCACCATCGGCGCAATCGCGGGCTTCATCGCCTCCGCATTCGTGTCGCCGACGAATGCCAACTTCAGCACCATCCATGCGATGGCGCAGGATGAAGTCCGTACCCGTACGGCCGGTTCGCTCTTCGGGGGCAATGCTCTGAGTGCCAAGGATGCTGCGGCAGCAGCGAAAGTCCTCACAGCGGTCGCCACGAATCCCGCTCTCAAATCTGCGGCATCCAAGGCGCTCGGCGGTGCCGCTTCGCTCAAGAATATCGACGATGCCGCGACGGTACTCACATCGGTCTCCGCGCCGAAGACGGTACTCAAGCATGTCGCGAAGACGGCGAAGAAGATGTTCACGGTCCGGAAGCTCACCCATGTCTGGAAGACGTACAAGGTGTCCGCCGATCCCTTCACTCTCGCGCAGATCGACAGGATCGAATGGGCTCTCAAGAAGAACGATGTCCGCCTCTGCAGCGGCACAGCTGAGGCCGCGGCGAACCGTTCCGATCAGGCTCCGCAGACACTTTCCCCGGGAGAGTACCTCGCACTCTGCGTTGCGATCGTGACGGGAGACGAAGGCCGCTGTGACCAGATTCTCCCGACGTCGGATTCCTCCATGCATTCCCTCTGCACCGAAGAGCTGGCAACGATCTAGAAGACGTTGCCCCGTGCGCTCTCTCTTTCAGTACAATCTCCCCCACACCCGTATGGAAAACCGCAAGCTCAAGATCGGCGTCATGGGATCGGCCTCCGGTCCCCAGATCGAAGACCCCGTCGCCCGAGACAAAGCGAAGAAGCTCGGTGAGGAGATTGCCCGTCGCGGCTATATCCTCATCAACGGCGCCTGTCCCGGCCTTCCGCACGATGCGATGGCCGCTGCCAAAGACAAAGGCGCCCTCACGATCGGTGTCTCTCCTGCATTCTCGGAGTACGAACATGTGAACGAATACCTCTCGCCCGCCGGTCACGACATCATCATCTTCACGGGAATGGGATTCATGGAGCGTGACATCATCAATATCCGGTCGAGTGATGCGATCATCATCATCGGTGGAGGCATCGGCACACTGAATGAACTCACGATCGCGTACGACGAAGGCCGGCCGATCGGCATCATCACGAACTCCGGCGGCATCAGTAACGCGATCCCGCACGTCGTCGAAGAGCTCTGCAAGCGCAAGATTCCGCCGAACATGGTCTTCGATGACGATCCGGTCCGGCTGCTCGACAAGCTCGAAGTGGTCGTCCGCGAATACCCGCTGCCGATCCACGAAGACGGCCGTGTGAAGGACCAGCGCGAAGGCAGGGGATAGGATCTAGCGCTTGAGCTTGCGCTCCGGTTCACCCTCTTCACCGCCTTTGGTGATCCAGCGGATCGGCGTTCCGTCGAAGCCGAAGGTTTCACGGAGACGGTTCTCGAGGTAGCGGAGCTGCGAGACCGCGACGCGCTTCGGATTCTTCACGAACAGCACGAACGTCGGCGGGACATCTTTGGCCTGCGTGATGTGTTTCGTCTTCGCCACTTCGCCGAGCGGCTGACCGTGCACCACGTCCTCAAACCACCTGCGCAGATCCCTCGTGGAGATGCGGCGCGTTCTGCTCTCCTGTACGCCTGCCACGAGATCGAAGAGCTTCACGAGACCTTCGCGCGTGACTGCGGAGCAGGGGATGATCTTTGCGAACTTCGTGACGAACTGGAGCGATTCCTCCACGAACTCCACGGCCTGTTCACGCTTCTCACCCTTCATCGTGTCGATCTTGTTCAGGAGAATGATGAGGCCTTTGCCGCTCTCTTCGGCGAGCGAAGCAATGCGCTTGTCCTGCTGGCTCGGCTGCTCGGCTGCACTCAGGACGAGGATCACCACGTCCGCTTCCTCCACGGCCGTAATCGTGCGCATTGCGGCGAAGCGTTCGATGTCATCGACAGACCTCGATTTCTTCTTGAGACCCGCCGTATCGATGAGGATGTACTGCTTGCCGTGGTACGTCACTTCGGTATCCACCGAGTCACGCGTCGTGCCTGCAATCGGAGAGACGAGGAGGGGAGCGGTCTCGCGCTGCACATCGGTCATGAGTGCATTCACGATGGAGCTCTTGCCCACGTTCGGCTTCCCGATGATGGCGATCTTCGGCGGACGGTTCGCCGGATCTTCCTTCTCGACGGGACCGAAGTTGAGCTTCTTCAGCTGCTTGATGATCACAGACTCGAGCTCCACGATGCCGTGACGGTGCGGGGCGCTCACCGCGATGATCTCGTCCCCGATGTTCATCTCCGAGTAATTCAGAATCACCTCGTCGAGCTTGTGCGGATCGTCGGTCTTCGTGATGGCGACGATCACGGGCACGTGACGCTTGCGCTTCTTGCGGATGATATCCACCACTTTCCGGTCGTCGTTCGTGATCTCCTCCCGTGAGTTCACCGTGAAGATGATGACGTCCGCGAATTCGATCGCGAGCTCGGATTGTCCGGCCACGTCTTTCTCGAAGTCCTTGTCCTCCGTCGAGCCGATACCGCCCGTGTCCACGAGAATGAACGACATATCGCCGAGATCCACACGCTTGCTCACGAGGTCGCGCGTTGTGCCCGCTACGTCGTGTTCGATGGACTTCCGCTCATTGATGAGCCGGTTGAAGAGGGTGGATTTGCCCGTATTGGGGCGGCCGATAATCGCGACGGTGGGGAGTTTGGCCATGGCGAAGCCATATCCTAGCATGGAAGCATCGGATTGTCGTACCCCAAACGAGCCAGTAGTATTCCGCCGTGCCGCATGATTACGACGCAACACAGGCAGAGGCAAAATGGCAGAAAGCCTGGGCGGATGCCGGCGTGCACACGACCGACCTGAAGAAGGCGAAGAAGCCCTTCTATTCGCTCGTCATGTTCCCGTATCCGTCCGGTGACAAGCTCCACATCGGTCACTGGTACAACTACGCCCCCGCAGATTCCTACGCGCGCTTCATGCGCATGCAGGGTCATGATGTCTTCTCGCCGATGGGCTTCGATGCGTTCGGGCTGCCTGCGGAGAACCACGCGATCAAGAACGGCGTCCACCCCGATGCCTTCACGGACAAGAACGTGGCGACGATGGTGAAGCAGCTCAGTGCGATCGGCTGCATGTATGACTGGGAGAAACTCGTGAACACGAGTAAGCCGGCGTACTACCGCTGGACGCAGTGGCTCTTCCTCCAGATGTTCAAGAACGGTCTCGCCTATAAGAAGCTCGGCGCCGTAAACTGGTGTCCCAAAGATCAGACGGTGCTGGCGAATGAACAGTGTCAGGACGGCAAGTGTGAGCGCTGCGGCAGCGAGGTCATCCAGAAGCCACTCGATCAGTGGTACTGGAATATCAAGAAGTACAGCCAGAAGCTCCTCGACGGTCACAAAGATCTCGACTGGCCGGAGAAGACGAAGCTCATGCAGCAGAACTGGATCGGTCGCAACGAAGGCGTGAATATCGCGTCCAAGATCAAGGACCTCGGCGATGAATTCGAAGTCTTCGATTCGGTGCCGCAGACGTTCATGGCGCAGACATTCTCCGTCATCGCGCCCGAGCACCCGCTCATCGAGAAGATGGTGAAGGGGACGAAGTACGAGAAAGACGTGCTCGCGTTCGTCGCGCGCATGAAGAAGCTCAAGGCCACCGAGAAGTACAACTTCGATGAGCATGTGGAAGGTATCTTCACCGGTCGTTATGTGGAGAATCCGTTCGGTACGGGTGATCTCCCGATCTGGGTCGCATCGTTCGTCGTCATGGATTACGGCACGGGCATCGTGCACTGCAGCGCACACGACACGCGCGACTTCGCATTCGCCAAGAAGTACGGCATACCGCTGCGTGCCGTCATGCTGCCGGAAGATCCGGCTGAAGCCGAGAAGGTAAAGAATCTCGAGTATTGCTATGCCAAGGAACCGAACGCCGTCATGCAGCAGCCCGAGGAGTTCAAGGGTCGCAAGTGGGGCGAAGTCCGCGACGACATCATCGAGCACATGACGAAGAAGATGAAGATCGCCAAGCCCGTGGTGCAGTACCGTCTCCGCGACTGGCTCCTCAGCCGTCAGCGGTACTGGGGTGCACCGATTCCGATCGTCTACGATCCGGAGGGCAAGGCGCATCCGGTGCCGGAGGAGCATCTGCCGTGGACACTCCCGACCGATGTCGAATTCAAGCCGACGGGAAAATCGCCGCTCACGGAGAGCAAGGAATTCATCGCGCGCACGGAGAAGATCTTCGGCAAAGGATGGCGTCCGGAATTCGATACCATGGATACGTTCGTCTGTTCGAGCTTTTACTATCTGCGCTACCTCATGGAAGGGGATCAGCAGACGTTCGTCGACAAGGATCTCGAGAAGAAGTGGATGCCCGTCTCCATGTACATCGGAGGCCCTGAGCACGCCTGCATGCACCTCATCTATGCACGATTCGTGATGATGGCACTCAAGGATTTCGGCTTTGTGACTCACTCGGAGCCGTTCAAAAAATTAGTTCACCAAGGACTCATCACGAACAAGGGCGCGAAGATGAGCAAGTCCAAAGGAAACGTCGTGAGCCCCGATGAATTCGTGAAGAGCTTCGGCTCCGATGTCTTCCGCATGTACCTCATGTTCATGGGTCCGTTCGAGGGCGGCGGGGACTGGAACGATTCCGGCATCATGGGCATCGTCCGTTTCGTGCAGCGGCTTCACCGCACGATCACGACGAAGTCGAACGGGAAGGTGCTCAAGGACAGCCCCGCCGTCACATCTCTCCTCCACAAGACGATCAAGAAGGTGACGGAGGACATCCGCACACTGCATTTTAATACCGCGATCAGCTCACTCATGCAGCTTCTCAATCTCGCCGAAAAAGAGGATGCTCTCTCACTCGAATTCTGCAAAGCCGTCTCGCTCCTCATCGAGCCGCTTGCGCCGCATCTCAGCGACGAACTCTGGAGCGCGCTCGGTCAGAAAGGATTCGCGATCGAGCAGAAATGGCCTGTCCATGACGAGGCGCTCACCGTGGATGATGAGCTGAAGATTGTCGTGCAGGTGAACGGCAAACTCCGCGGTGATCTCATGGTGTCCAAGGATGCATCCAAAGAAGAGGTGCTCAAGCTCGCGAAAGAGCTCGAGAACGTCGCGAAGTATCTTGAGTCCGGCATCAAGAAAGAGATTTATGTGCCGGGGAAGCTGGTGAGCTTCGTGGTGTAGGTTCGGGATGGAGGATGGGACAGTCGTGGAGACAGCCCTCGTTTTCGAGGAGAGTCCTGAGCGCGGATGACGCCGCGAAGTCCTCGATGGTGAACTGGCATCCCACGCATCGAGTCGCCTCGGGCTGGATGACTGGCAGTTCATTGCCGATGATGTTTAGAGAGATGTTCTCTATCCGCGTGGACATATCAGTAAGCTACCGAAGGGTACGAGTCGAGAGAATTTCTTGCAGATGGAATTGCTTCGTTCGTAATCAGGGTGAGTTCAGCCTGCGATAGACTTGATGAGGCAATCGCCCCCGTCTTGTGGTTTGGCATGGTGAATCCTGTGAACGATTTCCAATCAGCGTCTTTCGCGGTGTCCAGGAAACCCTGGGTTGAGAAGACGGTATGGTCGTTAAACCATTTCTCGAATCCTCCATAGATGCCTTGCTGAATGACTTCGACTCGACTTTGTGTCTCCTGACGTGCCACTTCTGAATGTATCCCAGCAAGAGTGTAATCTGCCATGATCACCGTTCCATGGCTCAGCATCTGTAGGAGTTCTGTGAAATCACTGAGATCTCTGCCCTTGAAATGGTGGAATTCGAAGGCCGCCATAACACATGCGTACCGGCGGTAATGCTGATGGACGAGCATTCTCAGCCTTTCAAGGACTTCCTTTGGCGAATCGACAATTCTTGTCCGCCCAGCCTCTTCGAATCTGCTGCTGGAAAGTAGTCCATCGCCGACAAGGGGAATCTTTGGGTGAGTGCCGATGATCAGGCTTTGGGGATGTTTTTCTTCAAGCAGGTCTTGTGTCCGGAGGGAAAGATCAAAAAGTGTGCTGCTTGCAGGCAAGCCTGTATTGATGACAGGTGAAGATGGGGAGTCTGTCTCAGGGGAGTATTGGTTCATAGGGAGAGTCGACGTTAGTTGCTAGGATAGTCCTTCATCTGTCTTTGAATATGCTTGATTCGCGCTTTTATCTTGCTTCTCTCTAGCAAGAGAGGCTCAACAATTTTACGAACTTCAGGGATGGTCCCTACACTCAGAACAAGCTTCACTCGCTCTGTAGAGTGTGAAGGGTCATTTCTCACTGACTCAGCGAGTGTTTCGTCTTCCCGTGCAGCAGCAGTGATCTCCATTTCGGTATAAACCTCGCTCATGACTTCGAGTATTTCATCGATCTCTGAATTTTGGTCCTTTCTTTGCTGAGCTTCAGTCCACAATATTTCACGGATTTTTACCTCTAATTCTGAAAGCTTACGCAATGATTCACTCACGAGCGATCCTTCGAGTATGCTACTCTTGCTTTTCCCTCCTCCAGTTTGGTGATGCGGAGGCTCGGAGAACTCTTCCTGCTGATTTGAAAATCGATGCACCATTTCTCTACTATGACACACCCTTTTGATAGATATAGCAAGTTTACAGACGTGGAGTCATTGAAAGAGATGAGCTCCAAGCCACTTCGCAAATCCCTCCGTGTGAACACCCTCAAGTGCACGGTGGAGGAACTGAAGAACTGGGGCGCCTCCAAAGACTGGTCACTTGAGCCCGTGCCGTGGTGTCCGGAAGCGTTCTTCATCGACCGCGTCGACCGCGAGGAGGCTCTCGGCAAGGATCTCATGCATATCCTCGGCCATTTCTACATGCAGGAGGCGGCATCCATGCTCCCCGTAGCCCTCCTCGATCCGAAACCCGGCGAGCGTGTGCTCGATATGTCCGCCGCGCCCGGCAGCAAGACGACACAGATGGCGGCGCGCATGCAGAACACCGGCATTCTCATCGCCAATGATGTGCAGGAGAAGCGCATCTGGTCGCTCATCACGAATCTCCAGCGGTGCGCCTCCATCAACGCCGTCGTCACGCGCAAAGTCGGACAGTGGTTCGCGGGCAATATGACCGAGCGGTTCGACCGCGTGCTCTGCGATGCTCCCTGCACTGCGCAAGGAACGGTGCGCAAAGACAGTGACGCCCTCACGTACTGCTCACTCGACAACATCGGCAAGATGGCCAATCTCCAGAAAGAACTCCTGGAGTCCGCGGTGCACGCATGCAAAGTCGGCGGCAGAATCGTCTATTCCACCTGCACACTGACCCCCGAAGAGAATGAAGGTGTGGTGCTGTCTGTATTGAACAAATATAGTGATCAGCTTTCAGTCCTGAATCCTGCGGAAATCCTCTCCTGTGATTTTTCCAAAGCGATCGAGGATTCCGGCAAGATTCAGGCTTCGTTCGGACGCACGGAGAATCTCCCGATGATCCGTCTCTGGCCGCAGACGTACGATACCGAGGGCTTTTTCTCCGTTGTGATCGAGAAGCGCGCTCCCACGAAGGATCGTGTCGGCAAGAAGCCGATGGAGGGTCATCGCTGGGCGGCGATGCCGAAAGCACGGTCCCGCGATATCACCGAGAGTCTCGGCGAGTGGTACGGCACGGGATTCCTCCACGAAGGCGAAATTCTTCTGGAGAACAAAGAACAGATCTTCATGTTGCCCGAGGCGGTCGTGGATTTCTTCCTGCCCGTGCTTCCGTACATGACCGGCCTTCCGTTCGCGAAGAACACGACGCACGGATTCCCTCGTCTGTCGCATGAGATCGCGACCCTCCGCGGACACGAGGCGACGAAGCAGGTGCTCTCGCTCTCCTCTGAGGATCTCAAATCTGCATTCAAAGGAGTGAACCTGAAGATCGAAAAGTCTTCCTGTGAGGATGGCGACGTGCTCCTCGCCATGGAATCTCCGGCGCTGAAGAAACACCTCACCTTCGGGCGTGGCATGCTGAAGGCCGGAACGCTCCTGAATCGGCTTCCGAGAGAGATCGTGAGAATGTTCAGCTGAACGCTTGGAAGCGGGTGTATACTCGCCCTCCCATGGACATCAAAGACGAGATCCGCGCACGGCTTCCGATCGATCAGCTCGTAGGACAGTACTGTCAGCTGAAGAAGAAGGGGCGGAATTTTGTGTGTCTGTGTCCGTTCCACAATGACTCGCATCCGAGCTTCCTCGTCTCTCCGGACAAGGGCATCGCGTACTGCTTCGCGTGCCAGAGCGGCGGCGATATCTTCAGCTTCATCCAGAAGATCGAGGGTGTGGACTTCCCTGAAGCCGTGAAGATCCTCGCGGAAAAAGCCGGAGTCGAGATTCCGAAAGAGGGCATGAAGAAGGGGCCGACCGTCAGCAAGGATGAGAAGACGCGCCTCAGGGAATGCCTCGAAGCAGCGCAGAAGTTCTACATGAAGAAGCTGAAGGAGGTTCCCCGTTCGCTCGAGTACGTCGTCTCCCGCGGCGTCACGCCGGAGCTGATGGCCAAGTTCGGCATCGGTTACGCGCCGGATTCGTTCTCCGAGACGTACGAGCATCTCCTCAAGCAGAATTTCACACGCGGAGAGCTCATTGCAGCCGGGCTCGCCGTCCAGAAGGAATTGGAGGGCAAGATCTACGACCGCTTCCGTCACCGCATCATGTTCCCGATTCACGATGCGCAGGGTGTCGTCATCGGTTTCGGCGGACGCGCGATGGGGGACAGTGATGCGAAGTACGTGAACTCGCCCGAGGGTCCGCTCTACAACAAATCGTCCGTGCTCTTCGGACTCTTCGCCGCGCGTGACGCGATCCGGAAAGCAAGATCCGTCGTCCTCGTCGAAGGCTACTTCGATGCCGTGGCCTGCCACAAAGCCGGTGTCGAAAATGTCGTCGCCGTCTCCGGCACCGCGCTCACCGAGCAGCACGTGAAGATCATCAAGCGCTACGCCGAGTCGGTCGTGCTCTGTCTCGATCAGGACAATGCAGGTCAGCTCGCGGCCGCGAGGTCGTTCGATCTCCTCAGCCGCGCACACCTCCAGATTCTCTCGGTCGCGTTGCCCGCAAAAGATCCGGACGAACTTATCCAGAAAGATGCAGCGCTGTTCCAGAAGCTGATGACCACCACCGCGCAGCCGTACATCGATTCCGTGATCAGCCGTCTCCGCCTCCGATCCGACATCGCGGAGCCCACCGGCAAGCGCGCCGTCTCGGAAACGCTCTTCCCTCTTTTGGATGCGGTCCCGACCTCCGTCGAGCTGCGTGCGTACCTTGAGAAGGCTTCGCAGGCGTTCGGGATCATCGGTGCGGAGATCCAGTCCGATTTTAACGCATGGAAGTCCGGCACCGCCGAGAAGAAGATTGCCGTGAAAGCAGGGATGAAGGATGCGCCGTACTCCCGCTTCGAGCTCTGTCTCGGTCTCGGATTCATCTACCCCGCACTCCGGCCGTTCGTCGTCGAGCTCATTCCTCCCGATGATCTGCGTACGATCATCCGTGATGCGGTGGCGAAGTCGAAGATCGACACGACTCCCGCAGACATCCTCTCACTCCTCGACATCGATCCCGTCGAAAAAGAGCGCATGTCCGTTCTTGCTCTTTACTGTGAGGAGACGTTTCCGCCGTGGTCAGATTCCATGGCGGAGAAGGAGTTCCGCAAACTCTCGGCGGCCGCGAACCGCGAGCTGGTTACCGCGAAGCAGATGGAGATCATCCGGGGGCTCAAGGAAGCCAGAGAGAGCGGCAGAGCAGATGAGGAATCCAAGCTCCTCACCCAGTATCAGCAGCTGCTCAAGCTTACGAAGATGTCATCGGTTTCATGAAGCGCGGACTTGTTCTCTCCGGTGGCGCTGCGTGGGGACTCGCGAATATCGGAGTCCTCCAGGTTCTTGAACGGGAAAAATTTCTCTTCGACTCTATTGCGGGTTCCAGCATGGGCGCGATCGTCGCGGGCGCGTATGCGCTCGGTCTCGGGACCGGAGCTATTGCAAGGACCGCTTCACAGATCTCTCTCCTCAAAGTCGCCCGGGTATCCGGTCCGCCGTTCATGAATGGTCTGCACGCGGGGTTCCTCCGTCAGGAACTCGAGAACATTCTCTTCCCGCTCATCGGATCCGCCTGCATCGGCGATTGCAGCATTCCGTTCGTCTGTGTCGCGGGGAAAGTGAGCAGGCCCGTGCAGTGGGAGAGGATTCTCCTCCCCGGATTCACGGAACACTTCTTCGAGTGTATTACCCCGCACGTCTTTGCTGATGAGACACGCATGATAGACGCGCTCCTCGCCAGCAGTGCGATCCCTGTCATTTTCGCGCCGGTGAAGATTGGGCAGGATACGTTTGTCGACTTCGTGCACTTCGGCGCGCTTCCGGCACGGCAGCTTCGGGCCCTCCATTCTCCGGACAGGGTGATCGGAACCGACACGAACCCGCGCTACGGAGCGCTTCGGCGCTTCCTCCCGTCTCCGTGGAGGGAGTTCATGGATCGCGGACATCGTGAAATCGAGAACGACCGGCAGGCCTGCGATCTCATTATCCAGCCAAAGATGCCTGCTCAGATGTTCCGCTTCGACCGTGCGGACGATTTCATTGAGGCGGGCAGAGTCGCAGCAGCTCATCACCTGAAAGAGATCCACTCGGTTCTTGCCGAGCCTCTGAAGACCGTTCGGTCTGAGAAGCGTGAGAGACGAAAAAGAACAAAACAAAACAAAAAATAAATAAGTCAAACTCAACACTGGAACACCGGCTCCTCAATACTTGGCTTCTGCTTGCAAAGACGAGGTATGGACTATAGTCTCCTTGTACCCTTATGGCATCTCATCCACGTAGTTTCATTCATCAGCCTACTGATGACGAGTTGAAGGCGTTTCCCGACGAGATCAAGCATCTCGTGAAAAAGGGACGCGAGCAACGTTACGTCACACACCAGGAGGTGCTTCGCGCCGTTCCTGACGCTGAGACGAATATCGATCTTCTCGACAGGATTTATACGCTCTTCATGGAGCTCGGCATCGACGTGATCGATGTCAAAGACACGCTCATCTGGCAGCGCAAAGCCAACCCGAACACCGAGACACAGATGCAGGACAGTGAGGCCGGCTCGGGAGCCACGACTGCCGCGGATACCGACGACGCCTCGCTCGAGGTGGTCGCCACCGCCGGTATCCTCATCAGGGATGACAAAAAGGCAGCTGAAGATGCGAAGAAAAAGAAGAAGGAGCGTGAGGTCGACCTCCTCGAAATCAGCAACGACTCCGTCCGCATGTACCTCTCCGAGATCGGACGTGTGCCGCTCATCGATGCCCGCAAAGAAGTCGAGCTTGCCCGCCGCATCCGCAAGGGTGATGCAGGAGCCAAACAGCAGCTTGCCGAAGCCAACCTCCGCCTCGTCGTGTCCATCGCCAAGAAGTACATCGGTCGCGGACTCTCGTTCCTCGATCTCATTCAGGAAGGCAACATCGGTCTCTTCCGCGCGGTCGAGAAATTCGACCCCGAGCGTGGATTCAAGTTCTCCACCTACGCCACGTGGTGGATCCGTCAGGCCATCACCCGTGCGATCGCCGATCAGGCACGTACCATCCGTATCCCCGTCCACATGGTCGAGACGATCAACAAGCTCACGCACACGCAGCGCCGTCTCGTGCAGGAGCTCGGTCGCGAGCCGACCGTCGAGGAGCTTGCGGTCGAAATGGAGATGGATATCAAGAAGGTGCGCCACATCCAGAAGATCAGTCAGGACATCATCTCGCTCGAGGCTCCCGTGGGCTCCGAGGAGGACTCCAAGCTCGGTGACTTCATCGAGGATGAGGAGGCCGTGAACCCCTTCGACGCCACGAACCGCCAGCTCAGGAAAGAGAACGTCCACGCGATGCTCGAGTACCTCACCCCGCGTGAGCGCAAGATCATCGAGATGCGCTTTGGGCTCAAGGACGGCATCGGTCACACGCTCGAGGAGGTCGGCAAGGAGTTCAATGTCACGCGCGAGCGTATCCGCCAGATCGAAGCCAAGGTGCTCCAGAAGCTCCGCGACCATCCCCGTTCCGCCTGTATCCGCGAGACCGGTCCGGGAAAGCCCGTCACCTTCGCCTCCCCGTCGTTCATGACCGGCAAACTCTGCCCCGAGTGCCGCAAGGGCTCGCTCGTGGAGATCCATCAGGGCGGACAGTCCGTGATGAAGTGCGATCACTGTGCCTACACGGTTGATCCGCCGAAGGAGTAGTCTTCACGTATGAAGCACGGTGCACCATTCTCCGGTCTGATCGTCGGCTCTTTCGAGCTGATGAAGCGGAAGGCATCTGCAGTGACCGTCGGTGTGATCTCTTTCGCCATGCTCGCTGCGGTCTCATCCGCATTCGTACAGCGCAAAATCGATGCCATCGAGACGACACTTGCCACGCACTTCAGCCTCTCCCGTGAAGAACTGGAGACCACCGTGCAGCAGCAGGTGAACACGCTCTCGAGCCTCGATATGAAGGAATTCATCGCAGCCATTGAGGATCGTGGCGGATCTCCCTCGATCGATACCGCCCCCACACTCCCGAGTGATCGGATCGGCATCACGTACGTTGCGAGGATCGGACCGTTCATCGCCTTCATGGTGCTGCTCGACTGTGTCATTGCCTTCGTTGCGTTTGTCTACTTCCTCATTCTTTTCTCGCGCGGAAGCATCTCCGCCTACGAAGCGTCCGTTGTTCTCCCCAAGTATGTCGCGAGTACCGCATTCCTCCTTCTCTGGCTCTTCATCCGCTCCCTTCTCTGGATTCCGTTACTCGGGCCCGTGATCGCGGTGTACTTCCTTCCGCGCATGTCGCTTGCACCCGTTATTCATGCAAGCGGTGAGACGGGTGTCCTCGAGAGCATCTCCGCGAGTCTGCAGCGGACGTCTCACCAGTGGTCGACGGTCTTCCTCCGGAACATCGGCATTCTCCTTGTCCTCGGCGTCCTCCTCTGGCCTGCCATGGTCACCGTGGCTGCCGTCAGCCTCTTCTCGATCAAGATCGGCTACATTCTCTGGCTCTGCGCACTCATCGCAGAAATCGCGTTCTTCTGCGCTACACAGGTGATGCTTGCGGCAATGCTCGCATAAGTGAGGAAAGCCTCGTTGGATTCTGCAGCTTCTTGGTTCATACTTTTCGCATGCGATCATTCGAGAAGGACTACGGGAAGCTCAACCCCGGCCAGAAGCAGGCGGTGGATACCGTGGAGGGTCCGGTCATGGTCGTGGCTGGCCCCGGAACGGGCAAGACGCAGGTCCTCGGCATGCGCGTTGCCAATATCCTGAAGAAGACGCACGCCAAGCCGAGCAACATTCTCTGTCTCACATTCTCGACATCCGGAGCGACCGCGATGCGCGAGAGACTCAGGGAGCTCATCGGGCCGGACGCCTACGGGGTCACCGTGAGCACCGTGCACGGCTTTGCAGACTCCATCATCAGCCGCAATGCTCCGGTCTTCTCGCTTTTCTCGGCAAGCAAGCAGATCTCGGATCTGGAGAAGTACCAGACGATGCAGACGGTGATCGACTCCGTGAGTACGGGCTCCGCACTCATCAATCCGAAGAATCCCTACGAGAAAATCCCCGCACTCCTCGGGCGTATCAGTGACTGCAAGCGTGAAGGCAAATCTCTCAAGGACCTCGAACGTGTCGCAGGCGAGTATGACGAGCAGATGGCAGGGAAGAGTAAGGCGGGAACGAAGGCGAATGAAAAAAACCTGCTTTCCGCCCGCAAGTTCCGTGAATTCATCGATATTTTCCTCCGGTACGCCGGCATTCTTACCGAGAAGGGGATGTACGACTACGACGACATGATCCTGACCGTCCTGAAAGTATTGAATGAGGAAGATTGGCTTCTGTCAGGGCTCCAAGAGAGGTACCAGTATATTCTTGTCGATGAGGCGCAGGATTTAAACGGCTCACAATGGGCGGTCATCGATCGTCTTACCACCTACGAGAATGTCCCGAACGAGCCGAACTTCTTCGTCGTCGGCGATGATGATCAGGCCATTTATCGCTTTCAGGGAGCCAACATGGAGCACATGATGGCCTTTCACAGGCGCTTCCCAAAGGCTTCCGTCATCGTACTTACGGAGAACTACCGCTCAACGCAGGTCATTCTGGATGCCGCGGGGAGACTCATCGCGAAGAATGATGAGCGACTTGTAGGAAGGCTCCCGGGACTCAAGAAAGACCTCACAGCATTCACGGAGGAAAAGTCATCGGAGCCCTTACTGCTGCGCTCCGCATCGGATGCCGCCGAGCCGTGGCTCATTGCCGATCTCATCGAGGAAAGAGTGAAACAGAAGATTTCTCCAACGGATATAGCGGTCCTCGTGCAGACGAACGGAGAACTCCGACCGATCTACGATGTGCTCAGGGCACGGGGAATCCCCGTCGTTCTTCATGGCAAAGCAGATCTCCTGGCGCATCCTGTCGTGCGTCAGGCTCTCACCATTCTGAAGAGCACCGAGAGCACGAAGGATGACCCTCTTGTCCATGCTCTTGCCTGTGCATGCTTCGGCTGCCATCCCGCGGATATCGGCAGACTCATCTCCAGATCCCGCGAGACCAAGGTTTCTGTCCATGATCTCATTCTCGATCTGGAGAACAGTGATCTTCCGCTTCTCGACAGGAAGACGCTCATCCGTGCGAGAGATGTCATTTTCGATCTCCGTCAGAAGCAGGAGTCGCGCACCGTACTTGAGACTGTGGAACACGTTCTGCGGGAGTCCGGCATCGCTCTCATGGCCAAAGATCTCGATCCGGTGGATCTCGCCGTCGTCGAAGAGTTCTTCCGCTACGTGAAGGAACGTTGCCTCCATGCGCCGCTACTCACTCTCAGAAAGTTCCTTCAGGATCTCAGATTTTACGATGATGAGGATTTCGGGCAGGTACGACTTACCTATCAGATCCCGCACCTTGTGACGGAGGGAGTCCAGCTGCTCACCGCTCACCAGAGCAAGGGGCTTGAGTTCCACACCGTCATTCTCTCAAGCTTCAGGGACGGTCACTGGGATCAGCGCCGCAATCCTTCATCGCTTTCCATCCCCGAGGACCTGCTCTTCGGCTGGGAGTCGGATCAGAAGAAGTACGAGAAGCATCAGGATGAACGCAGAGTGGCCTACGTCGCGATGACGCGCGCCAAGCGGGAGCTTCTCTTCATCTGCCCGAGAGAGTTCTCCGTCGGAGAGCGTGCGAGGGCAGTCTCACCATCGGCTTTCTTCGCGGAGGCTGGGCCTCTCCCCGAACAGGATGGTGTCCTGAAGAATCCCGAACATTCGTCGCTCATACTTCTTCAGCCGGTGCCCGATCATGACGAAGAGCTGAAGGCATACCTCCACGAGAGGCTGAAAACTTTTGCCTTGTCTCCGACCTCTCTCAGCCGCTTTCTCGAAGATCCCGAAGCCTTCAAGCGTATCGATCTTCTCGGTCAGCCTGAGGAACTCACGGAATCCTCCCTCAGGTCACTGGGCTACGGAAGCGCTGTGCACTGGGCTCTCCGCGAATGGGCGACCGCGAAGCAGGCGAAGAAGCCCTTCTCTCTGGAACAATTTCTGAAGGCGTTTGAGTGGCATCTTCTCGAGAAGAACATTCTGACCGAGAAGCAACGCGAGGATCTCCTTTCGCAGGCCAAGGTGGCGCTTCCGCGCTACTACGAGCAGAGACTCGAGGGCTCGTCGCCCTTCATCCATGCCGTTGAAAGAGACCACCGGGGCCGGCTCGGAGAGATCCCTGTGAAGGGAAAGATCGATCGCATCGATCTCTTCTCCGCCACATCCGCTGACGCGGTGGTGATCGACTTCAAGACCGGTGCGCCGAAGTCTCCCTCTGCAATCCGTGCCGGAGTGGACGAGGGCAAGGTTTCCCGGTCGGGAAGAGACGGTGCCAATTTCCGTCAGCTCGTTTTCTACGCTGTCCTGCTGGAAATTGCCGATCCGATGCTGGTGCCACAGGCATTCCGGCTCGAGTTCATCGGCGAGCGTGGCGAGGACCCGATTGCCCGTGAGTTCACCGTCAGCGAAGCTGAAAAGGATGATCTGAAGGCGCTCATCCGGCAGGTGTGGGCGAAAATTCTTGCGCTTGATTTTACCGAACTCTAGCCACGCGAAGGGTGTTCTGACGTGTGACAGAACCTGATTCTCAGCAAACAGAAGGCATCTTTCTGTACATACAACGTAGCCTGCCTCAATGGGGCTCACAGAGGAGCCGTATCGATGATGGAATAGTGTCATGAAATCTTTCTCCCTCATCATCTGCCTCATTGCTCTTCTGTGCCCTGTGACTGCCTCGGCACAGCGTGACGCGCACTACGCCCGGCACAGGGCATCTCGTCAGGGGAGTGAACTCGTGAGGTTTGTCGCTGCCGCACGCTATCTCCATGAACACGTGTACCGTGATCCTGCTCTTCACGCACAGCTCTTCTGCTCACTCTCGAAGATTCTTCCGGACGATCGATCGGCAGAACTTCTTGCGGTGGCTTCACGGGATCTTTCGGCAATGCTGGATATGGACGAGAAGGCGATACGCATTGCCATGGTGAAAGCCCGTTGCCCTTCGCCTGTGTCAGCGGAAATTGTCCGCGCAAAACCGAAGCTGCTGAGAATTGATCCGCAGGGCAGCGTGATTTCCTCCAATCCGGTGTGGAATGCGTGTATCAGAAGCAGTTATCTTTCACCGGCGCTCCTCCGTTCCAATCAGGATGTGTATGAGCACCGGCAGGGGAGGATCCGCGTACGCATTCCATTCAGTTGCCGCGATTACCATCGTGGAGACCTGAGGGTCTGGCAGTTCCCCGACGATCCTTCGGTTCAGCTTGTGCTCGACAAGAGAGGCAGGCTGCTTGGCGACCCGCCGCCCGAGTATGTACTCGGAGGACTGTAATCTGGCGGAGCCCTTATACAAGCGGAAAAAACGGTTTCAGAGCTCCCTGTATCTGTGCCGCATGGAGATCCAAGTCTCCGAAGTCACGCTCGGTCATTTTCCTCAGCAGATCATCGGTGCGCGACATCTCAATCACGTTTGGCACCTGCGAGGGAGCGACGAGCATGCAACTTTCTGCTGAGGAGAACCATCTTCTGATCAGTGCGCGACCTTCTTCCACGAGACGAGGATCGAATCCCTCAGTCTCGAAATTCCCGATGAATGCCATCACAATCCGCTCCGCCTCATCCTTCGGGAACGATTCAGACTCATGGATTTTCATTGCGTCGTACTTCATCGGTCTGAAGAGCAGGAGCAGCTTCGTTGCTTCACGGCCTTCGCCGAGCGACGGCTGGTAGTGAGGCGAGAGAAGACTTCCGTCCTTCATCCTGATCATGAGTGCTTTCGCGCCTGTACGTTCGTGGATCCTCAGACGCTCAGCCGTGTAGCGGATCTCCTCCGCAGCGTTGCCCTGTCCTGAGATTTCGGTTTCGAGGATGTATCCCTTCAGACCCTGAGAGCGTCGGAGAGCTTTCCGCGCACGTGCATCGGCAATCTGCTGCATGAGCGCAATGTTGTAGGTGTAGATGCCGTGCCCGTGGTGGCTTTCTTTCCTGCCGTACTCCCGCCGCATGAAGTCCTCGCCTGCGCTCCCCGTATACTGCATGTAGGCGACTGCGGCAGACTCGCCGTCGAGAGGAATCGTAGAGAACTGGTGCCATGAGATGACAGCTCCCGACGAGTCACGACCGATGATGATATCGAAGCACGATGCTTTCCCATCCGCGATACCATCGTTCTCCAGACGTGCTCCGATGAGACGGTCGCTTTCGCGTTCGTTCGGATTCGGAAAGAGATGCGCATACAGCCTGAGCCCCTGTGCAAGAATCTCAGGCGCTTCCTGCAGCGACTTTGGCCCGAGAAGGTTCGCTTCGTGCATGACGGTCATCGCCTGATCAATCTTCTTCCGATCCTTCGGATGCCCGATGTACGCCGTATCCAGCGTCACTTTGATCAGGCCGGTCGCTTCGACGGCCGTACTCATGACGTACCGGAGGAGGCGAGTTTCTGACTCAGGAATTCCCGCATTTTCCTCAGCGCACGCCCCCGGTGACTTGTACTATTCTTTTGTTCAATAGACATGGCTGAATACACGGCTCCGAAGCCATCAGGCTTGAAGCAGGCTGAGATCGGAAGACCTGGGAGATAGTCGGCTTCGCGTGTCTCTGTGATCACGCCGTCGCATGTTCCCTCGAAGGTCTCCAGCTCGCCGTCGATACCGATGTAGGCGAGGCTGCAGACAAACTGCGCGCGGCGATTCTTCTCCTTCGACATCCGCTCGAGGAAGTGCCTGATCCACTCTTCGTCCGTCGCATCATTGCCCGCACCCCACCTCCGTGTCTGGACACCGAGTTCGTCCCGGAGCGCGTCCACGACGATGCCCGAGTCGTCCGCGAGTGTGGGGACACCGGCAAGTTCGTGATAGTACGTTGCTTTGATGATGGCATTATCACGGTAGGTCTTCCCGTGTTCATGAGGCGTCTCCTTGATCTTGAAATCCTGCGGAGTCCTGACCACAAGCGGAAGTCCTGCGAAGCACTCACCGATCTCGATGACCTTGCCCTTGTTCGTCGTGGCGAGAAGAAGCTCCATGCCTCCGAGTATACCGCCTTACAGACCCGCCCACTCCGAGATATTGTCACGGATTTCATCCTGAAGATCCGTCGCTTCTTTCGACTGCCTGCTCCGTGGCGAATGCCGTGCTTCAAGCTCACGGACCCCCGCGATAGCGAGCAGCACGCGATCGCGATCCATCTGGTCGATCACGCTGTCCAGATCGTCTTGGCCGTGTGGGGAGAGGGAGGTGTTCATGAAAGGGCGGCGCAGTCTACGAACCGCCACTGGCTGCGTCAATCATTTTCCCTCTTACTGCGTGATTTTATCCATGAAGATCTTCCTCGCTTTGGCGCCGTCCGAAGGGCCGATGAGGTTCTTCTCTTCCATGATATCGAGCAGACGTGCTGCCCGGGCGTAGCCCACCTTGAGCTGGCGCTGGAGCAGCGAGGCCGACGCCTTGCCCGTCTCCTGCACCACGCGCACAGCCTCGAAGAACATGTCGTCGCCGCCGTTGTCGTCGGCATCGAGATTGATGAGGGCCGTCGCTCCGGTCACCGCGTCGTTCTCCTCTCTGCTTCCGTCTCCGAGAGAGATCTCTTCCGTGAGCATGCCGCCGCCTGCGACTTTGATCGCATTGATGACGCGCTCGATCTCCTTCGTGGAGATGTAGATGCCCTGGATACGGATGGGCTTCGGCGTGGATGCATTCATGTAGAGCATGTCACCTTTGCCGAGGAGGTCTTCCGCGCCGATGGAATCCAGGATTGTGCGGGAGTCGATGGCGCTCACCACGCGGAACGCGATGCGGGTCGGGATGTTGGCTTTGATGAGACCTGTGATGACATCGACGCTCGGGCGCTGGGTGGCGATGATGAGGTGCATGCCGACGGCACGTGCCATCTGGGCGATGCGCGCGATCATCGTCTCCGTGTCCTTGCGGTGCTGCCTCATCATGAGATCGGCGAGCTCGTCGACCACGATCACGATGCGTGGCAGCTTCTTGTCCTCTTCGGTCTGCTTGTCGTTGTACTCCGCGAGGTTACGGACTCCTCCTTCCGAGAAGCGGTGGAGACGGCGCCCCATTTCCGCGATGGCCCAACGCAGTGCCTGCAGAGCCTTGTCCGATTCCGTGATCACCGGCGTGAGGAGGTGCGGGATGCCGTTGTAGGGCATGAGCTCGACGCGCTTGGGGTCGATGAGGATGAACTTGAGTTCGTGAGGAGCATTCTGGAACAGGAGCGAGATGAGGAACGTATTCATCGCCACGGACTTACCCGCACCGGTCGCACCCGCGATGAGGAGGTGAGGCATGTCTTCAATGGCAGCCACGAACGCATCACCCGACACGCCGCGGCCGAGAGGAATGGTGAGCGGTGAGTCCGACTGTTTGAACTGCGGCGCCTCGAGCATTTCCCGCAGGTAGACGGTCGAGCGGATCTCATTCGGCATCTCGAGACCCACGAGAGCCTTGCCCGGGATCGGAGCTTCGATACGCAGACTCTGTGCGGCGAGAGCGAGAGCGAGATCGTTCTTCAGGCCTTCAATCTTGCTCAGCTTGATGCCTTCCGCAGGCTGGAGTGTGAATTGTGTGACCGTGGGACCGGGGTGCGCGTCTTTCATCGTGACGTCGATCTCGAACTCTGCGAGCTTCTCCTTGATGAGCGCGGCCTGACGCTTGAGTTCATCGTCGTTCACCGTGAGTTCGCTGCGCTTGTTCTCGAGCAGATCCATCTCCGGAAACTTCCATTCCTCGAAGCGCGTGTCCTTCATCTCAAGGAGTTCCTTGGCTGCCGCCTTCGCCATGGCTTGCACCAGCGGTGCAGTCGGCTTCTCCTTCTTCTTGGAGTCGGCCTTCTTCGCTTCTTCTGCGAATGCCGGACGGACGATGTTGATGTCCACCTCGTCGAGATCCTGCTCGATGAGATCTTTGTCGCTGTCGACCTGCGGGAGACGGATCTCGTCCTCTTCTTCCTCTTCGTCCTCCTCTTCTTCATCCGCACGGGCAGAGCTGCGGCGCTTCTTCTCTTCGGCTGCGGTGAATCGCTGGATGATGGCAGGAATGTCGGGCTCGAACGTGATGAAGAGTCCCGTCAGGATGAGTGCCCCGAGCATGATGAATCCGGCTCCTTTGCTCACGAATGCCGCGAACGGGAACGCCATCATGAACCCGATCGCGCCGCCGAGCTCGTCTCGTTTCTCCGCGATGTCGGCAATCGGCGCCATCAGGGTCGCGATGCCGAGGAACGATGCGAGGATGAGACTCAAGCCCACACCGCGCTTGAGCTCGATGTTCGGCGATGTGCCCACCATGAGGAGGCATCCAAAGAGGATCAGGGTGCTCGGGAAGAGCGCGCCGTAGCCTCCGAAGAGGAACATGAGCGTGCGGTTGATCGCATGGCCGAGAGCCCCTGCGTTCTCGCGGAGTGCGAGGAAGAGCACGAGACCGATACCGATCGTGATCACCGCTTTCACCTGTCTGCGCG
>CAZDRX010000009.1:0-46332 GCA_964508225.1 uncultured Candidatus Peribacteria bacterium | reverse complement strand
ATCCTTGAGGTCAAGATCCAGATTCAGATCGCTCGATGACGAGCGACGCCTGGTCTTCCGGACTGCCTTTCTGCGGCGGGACTTGGCCATCGGGAATCAGTATACCGAAAAGGGGAGTCTTTAGAACACGCAATTTCAGGCTCCGAGGACCGTGATCTTCGATTTTGAGTAGAGATTCCGTACGTAGGCTCCGGTCTTCTCGCCGTATGCTTTCGTGTGGAATACCGTGCGATTCGTCTCGGGAATACGGGTAGCCACATGCGGGATCTTCTCTTCCGGAGTGTCCTCTGCGACGGACTTCCTAAGCCGCTCGTTGATCTGGCGGCACAGACCTTCCACTGCTGCATCCTGTTTCTCACGGTCTTCGAGGAGACTCCGCGGCATTTCGGCAATGATGAGTTCGAAGACTCTCATCCCGAGGGCTTCGATGACGGCCTGTGCCTGAGGTTGTTCCGAGTAGAAGGTGACGAGTGCTTCGCTGCGGTATGCGGTGCTCTCGGAAAAACCCGTCGTTGACTGACGCAGCGGTGCCCCCTTGGCATCCTGTACCGGCTGCGTCGTCACGAGCTGTGTCCGGAGACTTGCAATGGCCTTCTTGCGGTCACCCGTATCCATCGCCACGAGTTTCGGAGGCAGGTCGACGTGGAACTGACGTTCGGGCATCGGGAAGGCGGGGAAAGTATCCCTTGATATATCCTTTCCCTCCGCGCCGTCAATCTTTAGTCTCCGCGCAGCGACGGGAGCCGCATCAGCTTGAGCGCTTTCAGACTGACGCGGAAATCGGGGTCGTGTGTCTCCACCGCAGCCCAGAATCTCCGCGAATGGTCGTGGTGCAGGATGTGCGCAAGCTCATGGATGATGACGTACCGGAGGATCGCGGGCGTTGTGAAGAGCAGGGGAGTGGCGAGTGTGATGTGCCTGCCGAGCGAACAGCTGCCCCACCGCGAGCGCAGAAACTTGAGCTTCACGGAGCGGACGTCTTCGCGGAAGGTCTCGTCATTGATCTGCCGTACGAGGAGCTCCACCTCTTTCGCGGCGTGCATCGACACGAGCTTCCACAGGAAGCGGTGGAATGTCCTCGTGTCGGTATGGCTGCTTTTGCGGATGACCCACGCCGAACCGTGACGCATCGCTTTCGTACGCTTCGCATGGGACTCGACGATGTGCAGGCGGATCACCGTTCCCGCGGCGAGCGTGACATCGGCCTGCATCGCACCGTCGAGGATGGCACGGAATGGATCGATCACGGTTCTCTGCCCTTCTTTCACGGCGGCTTTCGTCATCCGCCGGAGCAGATTGTCGATGTGCTTCTGCTCTTCAAAGCCGGAGAGTCCGCGTGCCAGACGGATGAGGATCGCGCCGTCACGCAGGATCGCACGCGATGTGCGGTTGCGCGACTTCTCGATGCGGTAGGGGATCTGACAGGTCACAGCCGGATTGTAGCGTCTCTCGGAATCGGGTCGGGAGTTGGTGTAGGATGTGCCCATGAAGATCGTCGTTTTCGGCGCTCAGGGTTTCATCGGCTCCCACTTATGCACGCTCTATCCCGGTGCCGTCGCACCGACAGGCGATATTGCCGATCCGGTCTTCGTGCGCGAAGTCCTCGACCGCGAAAAACCCGACATCGTCATCAATGCCGCAGGCAAGACGGGCAAGCCGAACGTCGACTGGTGCGAGGATCATAAAGAGGAGACGCTCCGTGCGAATGTCACGGGTCCGCTCGTGCTTCTGGAGGAAACCCAGAAGCGGGGGATCTACTTTGTCCACGTCGGTTCCGGCTGCATCTACGACGGCGATGCTGGCGGTAAGGGCTTCTCCGAGGATGATGCGCCCAATTTCACCGGGAGCTTCTACTCGCTCACCAAAGCCATGAGCGATCAGCTTCTCAAGCCTTTTCCCGTCCTCCAGCTCCGCCTCCGTATGCCGTTCGATCGGACTCCCAGTGCGCGTAACTTGATCAGCAAGCTCATCAAGTACACGAAAGTGCTCGATGAAGTGAATTCACTCACCTACATCCCCGACTTCTTCGTCGTCCTCGAGGGTCTCATCAAGAAGCGTGCGACGGGGATCTACAACGTCGTGAACCCCGGTGCGATGTCGCCGTACACCATTATGGAGATGTACAAAAAGACGATCGATCCCAGCCACACCTTCGAGCGCATCACGGCGAAGGATCTCTCGGGCGTCACCAAGGCGCCGAGGAGTAACTGCATTCTCTCCACGAAGAAGCTCGAAGCGGAGGGCTTTACGCTGCGTCCAGTCGAGCAAGCCGTGGCGGAGGCGCTTGCCGAGCTTTCTCGGCTCTCTGTTGCAGCACCTGCTCGGCCGTGAGCACGTCGAATTTCACAAGTTCCACGAAGGCATCCGCGACAACCGGTATTTTGGTGATGGCTTCGAAGAATCTCCTACGGATTTCCGAGAGCTCGGCGTCCACCCGCTGCCAGGTGAGAGTGAAGTGGATCTCCTTCTCGTGCTGACCACGCTCTTCGGGACGGGCAAGCCTGTCCGGATCAACGACGAATTGGTTGTCCGGGATCCTGCAGTGCGAAGCAATGTTATTCATCACCAGATACGGATTCGCGTCGGCTTTCACCTTCAGGACGATTTCGCCGGTGTAATCACCTTCAAGATGCTTGTACATTGGCAGGCATTTTTGAGGACAGACACCGCCATGTCAAACAAATCATCCATCTCAGGGGAGACGGGATTGACATTCGATTCATGATCCTTATACTTAGGCCATCTAAGTGTTTATGACTCAAACCGTCTCTGACACCGGTATCGACGGCCTCATGCAGTCCGTGTACGACCTCGGTCGTGTCATGCGCAAGCGCATGCTCATGTGCGATACGGGAGAGATTCACATGGGTCAGCTTCATGCTCTTCTCGTTATTCAGGAGAAGCCCGGCATCACGATGAAGGAACTCGCTGATGCCCTCCGTGTCACCTCGCCTTCTGCGACCTCGTTCATCGACCGTCTTGTGAAGCTCGGCTACGTCGCCCGCGTCCATGATGAAATCAACCGCCGTCTCGTCCGGCTGAGTATTTCTCCCAGCGGCATGAAAATTCTCAAGCGGAAAATGACCGAACGCCGTAAGATCTTCGCCGAAATCCTCGGCAAACTTCCGGCCGCTGATCAGGAGGCTCTGCTCCAGATTCTCCGCAAGGTTATCGCCCGTACTTCGTCTTAGCTTCCAGTACCCCCGTATCCTCTCTGTTTATGCACGCTGTTCTCTCCCGCACGCTCTCTCTCCTCGGACTTTTCTGGTCCAAGCTCCTCGTGATCCTCCGCTTCCTCAGAAAGCACCTCAAGGTCACGATTGCTTCATCGGTTGTTCTGCTCATCGCCTTTGCGGTGTATGGCATCACGAGGCCGTCCAAGCCTGTCTATGTCACGGCCGCCGCTCTCCGCGGCGACCTGAAACAGACGGTGGAAGCTGTCGGTACAGTCGTCTCCGAGAAGGATCTCGCTCTCCAGTTTCCGACACTTGATGTCGTCGCCGGTGTGTATGTGAAAGAAGGTGATCGTGTGAAGGCAGGACAGAAGCTGGCAGCACTGCGTTCCGGCACACTCGCGGCGAGCGTAGCCAGTGCGAGCGCTTCGGTGCAGTCGGCGAAGGCAGCGCTTCAGGCACTGCAGGAAGGAAGCCGCCCCGAGGACATCCTCATCGCCGAGGCATCGGTGGCCAACAAGAAGGCCTCGCTCGAAGGCGCGCAGCAGACGCTCCGGAATGCCGAGGACGGACTGAAGACCGCGCAGGAACAACTCGATGCACTCAAGCGTGAAGCCGACACGTCCCTCTCGGGTCAGGTCGGCACGGTGGGAAGCATCATCTCGCAGCAGCTTGCAACGTCGAAGACGGCGATCCAGGCCGTACAGGGAGTCTTTAGCGCCAACGATGTCAACGATGCCGTCGTGAAAGGTTCGCCGGCGGGCTACGACTCGCTGCAGGCCAACATGCAGTCGATGCTCGTCACGATCTCCTCGCTTCAGATGAACAGTGCGCCGGCGAGTTATACGGACGCGCTCCAGAAGCTCGGTCAGGCACGCAGTGCCGTCTCCAATACGACGGACATCATGAACCGTGCATACGACATTGTCTCCACACTCCAGCTCACGAGCTACTTTACGAACACCTCGAAGGAGACGAACAAGACGACGATCGCCACACAGAAGTCCTACGTCCAGACGGCGCTCTCCACGATGGACTCCACCACGAAGTCCTTTCAGGACGCGTCGGCCACGTACGACACGCGCATCTCCGCGCAGCAGGCGCAGATCGTGAGTACGCAGGGTGTCCGCGACAAAGCCAAGGCTGATATTCTCACGTACCAGACATCTCTGCAGATCGATCAGGCACAGCTGGATCTGAAGAAGGCCGGCGCACGTCAGACTGATATCGATGCCGCGCGTGCCCGTGTGAATCAGGCACAGGCCGATCTCGCGAGAGCGGCTTCCCAGTTCCACGATACGATTCTCATCGCTCCCGTGGACGGGCTCGTCACGAAGGTGAATGTGAAAGTCGGCGAAATCCGTCCCTCCGCAGAGGCTTCCGTCACCATGCTCGGCAATTCGCCGTACCGCATCGAGATGTTCCTCTCCGAAGTGGACATTCCCAAGGTGCAGCTCGGCATGAGCGGCTCGGTCGTCCTCGACGCGTTCCGCGGCATGCCGTTCGATCTCCGTGTGAATGAGATCGATACGGCCTCGACGGACAAAGACGGCGTCTCGAAGTACCGCATCAAGCTCGACTTCACGACCGTGATGGAGAACTTCAAAGTCGGTATGACCGGCGATGCCGAGGTGGTTACAGGATTCAGATCCGATGTCGTCTCCGTGCCGCTGCGCTCCGTTGTCGAGAAGGCCGATGGCACGAAGGTCGTCCGCATCCTCAAAGATGACGGCGTGAATTACGACGAGCGCTCCGTGGATACGGGTATGGAAGGCGAAGGCGGTCAGCTCGAAGTCACCGGTATCAAAGAGGGAGAAACCGTGATTGTTCTCATCAAACAGTAATGGCCAACGTTCCTCTCATCGAAACCCGGGATCTCTGCAAGTCGTACGTGAACGACCAAGTCGTTACGCCCGTGCTCTTCGATATCAATATGAAGATCGAGAAGGGCGAGTTCGTCGCGATCATGGGCCCGTCCGGCTCCGGCAAGTCCACACTCATGCACATCCTCGGCTTCCTCGACAGTTACACGTCAGGCCGGTATCTCTTTCAGGGTCAGATCACGCAGGCATTCAATGACGACGAACTCGCACGTATCCGCGCGACGCGCGTGAGCTTTGTCTTTCAGGCGTTCAATCTCCTTCCGCGCACCACAGTGCTCGAGAATGTCATGCTCCCGCTCCTCTACCATCCCGCGATTCCCGTGGCCGAACGTGAGAAGCGCGCGATGAGGGCGATCGAAATCGTCGGTCTCGGTGATCGCAAGGGATATCTCAGCAACCAGCTCTCCGGTGGACAGAAACAGCGCGTGGCCATTGCGCGTTCTCTCGTGACCGATCCCGATGTGATCTTCGCGGATGAGCCGACAGGAAACCTGGACTCGGCCTCCGGTGTTGCCGTCATGCAGGCACTCCAGAAGCTGAATGAAGAAGGACACACGATCATTCTCGTCACGCACGAGCGTACGACTGCGGAACATGCGAGGCGCATCGTCCATATCAAGGACGGACGCATCTTCAGCGACTCTTCCGATTTCAAGCGTGTCATGGCCGGCACCACCGATTCCCTGAAATAATCATGACATTCCGCGATTCCCTGCGTGCCTCTCTGAAGGGCGTGACCGTGAATCCGATGCGCTCCCTTCTCACGATGCTCGGCATCATCATCGGTGTCGGTGCGGTCGTCCTCATGAGTTCCGTCGGTCAGAGTATGGAGGGCGTCATCCTCAGCCAGATCTCAAGTCTCGGCCCGAAGAGCATGGTGATCTTCCCCGGCACACAGGGGGGCGGAGCCGCTGCCATTTCGGCCGGTCACGACAGCCTCACGTTCGAGGATCTCCGTGAGCTCGAGCAGCTCCGGACGATCGCGAGTGTCGCACCTGTCATCTTCATCCCCGGCACCACGTCGTACGGCAGCGTCGAGGGCACGCCGCAGGTGTTCGGTGTCGTGGAGAATTTCTTCAAGAACCAGAACATCAGCCCCGCCGAAGGTCGCCTCCTCGACAAGGACGATATCGACGGCGGCAAGGCCTATGCCGTGCTCGGACATGACACTGCGGAGAAGTTTTTCGGCAACACCGATCCGCTCGGGAAGCGTCTGAGGGTCGGGGACAATCACTTCACCGTCGTCGGTGTGGCCAAACCCATCGGCTCGCAGTTCTTCCAGAATGCCGACGAACGCATTTACGTCCCCTTCACGGTGGCGAAGGAAGTCACGGGTCAGAAGCATCTGAACTATCTCACCATGCTTGCGACCGGCAGCTTCGATCTCGCGTTCGACGATGTGAAGTCGCTCCTCCGCCGCCGCCACGGCATCGACAACCCGAAGGACGATGAGAAGAAAGACGACTTCGTCGTGCACTCTTCGGAACAGGCGAACCAGATTCTCGGCTCCGTCTCCGTCGGACTCACGATGTTCATCACCACCATCGCCGCCATCTCCCTCATCGTCGGCGGCATCGGGATCATGAACATCATGCTTGTCTCCGTCTCGGAGCGCACACAGGAGATCGGACTCCGCAAAGCCCTGGGAGCCATGCGCAGGGATATCCTCCTCCAATTCCTCACCGAAGCCGTGATCCTTACGGTGCTCGGTGGCATGATCGGCATCGTCGGCGGGATCGGGCTTGCGTACCTCATTGCGCTCATCGTGAAGAAACTTCTCGTCACGTACGCATTTGCGGTCTCCATGCAGGCCATCATCGCCTCCTTCTTCATGTCGATGATCACGGGCGTCGTCTTCGGACTCTCTCCCGCGCGCTACGCCGCCAGCCTCCATCCCATCGAAGCCCTCCGTTACGAATAATTCATGCTCCTCTCAGATACCACCCGCGCGGCTGCCAAAGCGATTCTGGTCAACAAGAACCGGTCGCTGCTCACCATGCTCGGCATCATCATCGGTGTCGCCTCTGTCGTGCTCATGGTCTCGATGGGCAAGACGTTCCAGAACTACATCCTCACACAAATCGAGTCCATCGGGACCAACATGCTGGAGATCATTCCGTCCGGACTGGAGAAGTTCGGCGGGAACCTCAACAGTCTGACGTACGACGACTATATCGCGATCAAAGGACTCTCCACCGTGGAGGATGTGTCACCAGTCATCCTCGTCGGCAAGACGATCACGTACGGCAAGGAGGAGGTGACACCGCTCATTTTCGGCGCGCCGCATGATTTCTCCAAAATCTACGGGCTCACGGTGGCGCAGGGGCGCGAACTGGATGACAGCGACGAGCAGGGTGCGCTCAGCGTCGCCGTCATCGGCTCACTGACTGCAGAAGATCTGTTCGGTAATGCGGAGCCTCTCGGCAAACGGATCACGATCGGGGATTCGTCGTTTACGGTCGTCGGTGTGCTCCAGTTCAAGGGGTCGCTCCTCCTGCAGGATTTCGACAAGATGGTCCTCGTCCCGTTCACCACGGCGCGTGCCGTCACCGGACAGCGCACGCTCAGCTACGTCGCGATGCATTCCATCGGAGATCCCGAGCTCGGCAAGCAGGACATCACCGAGTTGCTCAGGCAGCGTCACCATATCAAGAATCCGGAGAACGATCCGGACAAGGACGACTTCATGGCACGCAGTGCCGAACAGGCTACCGAGACGATCGGTGCCGTCACACTCGGTCTGACCGTGTTCCTTGCGCTCGTCGCTGCCATCAGTCTCCTCGTTGGCGGGATCGGCATCATGAACATCATGCTCGTGTCCGTCACCGAACGGACGAAAGAGATCGGCCTCAGGAAAGCGCTCGGAGCCACGCGGAAGGACATCCTCCTCCAGTTTCTCTTCGAGGCCGTCAGCCTCACGGTGAGCGGGGGAGTGATTGGTCTCATCATCGGTGTCTTCCTCGGATGGTTCCTGACACAGGTCGCGGCCAAGGTTCTCGGAGCCATCACGTTTGCACTCTCGGGCTGGTCCATCATCCTCGCGCTCATCATGGCGGTCGGAACCGGACTCATCTTCGGTCTGTATCCGGCACGCAAGGCGTCGCTTCTCAGTCCGATGGAAGCTTTGCGTTACGAGTGATCTTTCGTGAGTGACTCGCAGATTTCCGGCTCGCTCTCTTTCTGATCCTTGCGAAGGTCATAATTTCCGATACGCTCCGCCTCCATGGTTCGTCATGTTGTCGACAAATCCGTCCACCTTCCTGAGGCAGACGGCAGGCCAACGCTGGAGGAAGAACTGCGCAGAGCGGGAACCTCGCTGCAGCTCCCCAAGGAGATGACGCTGGGCTATGCGATCCATATTCTTGCATCGGTGGATGAGGACCGTGAGAAGGCGGAGAAGGCTCATGGCGAGCGCGTGATCGGTGTCATCGAACAGTTCCGTGCCAGAATTCACGCCGTGGCAGAGGACAGAGTGAAGCCCGCCGTGAAAGTCGCCAGTGCTCCCGAACCTCGTCTCAAAGTCGTGGCGTTGCCCGTAGACATACCGGCAGCGTCATCCGTCGTCGTGGAGCAGGACGTGGTTGTGGGGAACAGCGACGGTCAAACCCCTGCAGATGCCGCTCTCGCGATCGTGGACGCAGATCCTCCTCTTGCACCTTCTCCTGCCGAAACGAACGGAAAGCTTCCCGCAGATCCTGCGGTCTGGACTGCTGTGGAGACACTCCGGTTCCTCGACAAGGTGGATGCGCGCGAGAAGAAGCATGGATCGCTGCGCAGAATCTGCGTTGAGCACAACATCGCCGAAACCCGCTACCACTACCTCAAAGGTCAGCGTGAGAAGCTGCAGACGCGCTCGACAGCGGAGGCTGCTTCTGTGGCTTCATCCGATCCATCCTCTTCTCCACCTTCCGACGAAAGTTCCAATACGGCCGTGCCGGCAGCTGTGACTCTTGTCGCTGCTCCCGTCCTTCCGGATTCCTACAAGGAGTGGAACCCCGCGCAGATTGTTTCATTTGTGGATTACTGTGCGGCGAGGCCGGGCGCCCGTGGCTCTCTTGCGGCCATTCTCCGTACGTACAATGTGCCCGAGGCCAACTATCACTACTGGCGGAATCACAGGGAGAAGTATGCAGGGACAGCCAAGACATCCGTTCCCACACCTTCCGATCTGGCAGAGAAAAAAGATCCGTCCGCTCCTCCGGCAACCGGAGATGCCGGTACAACCGAGAAGCCTCGGCTGAATATCGATGACCTGAAGAAGTTCGATGCACTCGATGAATTCGGCTATCTCCCCGAGGTGATCGAGGATCTGGGAGAAATGCTGAAGGATCCCATGCTTGCGCACCTCGCCGCGATGATCCGCGTTCGTCATGCCGAGCTCGTGGTGAGAGGTGCTTCGGTACAGGGGACGGTGGAGAACGTAGCCGTGGCAGGCGATCAGGAGAGCACACCAGAAGCCACCGTCACGACGTCTGAGCCCACGGTTGTCTCTTCCGAGGAAGCACTCGTCGTCGATACCGCTGTTCCCGAAGAATCCAAGCCGGATACGGACAGAGCGGAAGCAGTCATGATCGATCCGCCCGAGGCCGCCGCACTGCCTGATCTTCCGCCTGAGCCAAGCACAGTGATTACCCAGACTCCGCTGGTTGCTCCCGTGATGAGACAGAGTCTTGCGATTCCGGCCGTGCCTTCACGCCCGCAGACACCCGCCGCTCAGATCGACGACACGCGCCCGAAACTTTTTGCGCTCGTACAGAATGCGCCTGCTGTGAACACCCGTACCGAGGACAAGCGTCAGAAGGATTACATCATCTCCGTCACGCTTCGTCTCATCGGTTCCGTGAAAGCAGATTGGACGTTCCGGCAGGCCGTCGATTTCGTCTGTGACCGGTATCGCATGCTTCCCGGCAAGCTTCTTGAACAGGACCGTGAATTCGAGCGACAGAGTGAGATTCCGACAGACGAGTGTCACCGCCTTGCGGATGCGGCTCTGCGTGCCTCAGCCGATCGCTACGATCCCATGGTGCACGGTGATCTCGTGCAGTTCCTTGAGCAGGGAATCCGCGATGAGTTCCGCAAGCACCCGCTCTTCACACCTTCCCCCAAGAGAGAGAAGGTGCATTCGGAGGTCGACACGGAGGCAGAGAAGCAGGCGCAGCAGCGCGAGGCTCTTGCCATGCTCTGGGCGGCGACGAATGTCAGGGAGGAGGTTTACGACTACCGTGAATTCATCGGGGTCATCATGCGCAGGCACATGGCGTGGGTGTATCCGCTCGCGGAGAGTCTTCACGATCCCGATTCGCGCTTCCCTGTCAGGTCTCTCCAGAACGCCGGATATCAGGCACTCAAGCAGGCCGCCAAGAACTTCGAATTCACGGACGATGTGACGTATGAGTCCTTCAAGGAGGCGGTTCAGGGTGCAGTGGAAGATGCGATCAGGACGGAGATCGACCGGCAATCACAGCCGGTCAAAGCGCCGAGGCCGTCCTCAGAGTCAGGAGCATCGGGACCCGTGGAGACCGGCAGTGCCACACATCGCAGTAAGAACAGGTCGCCCACGGACATCGCGGCCGGTCTGCTCAAGATGCATCTCGATCTTTCTCTCAAAGGTCACGACAGAGTCCCGCGTTTCAACGATGAGGCTCTTGCTGCCTTTCGTTCACATCAAGGTATCGACGCTACGGATCATCGGGAAGCTGTTACCCAGCTCATCGCCAGGTTTCTTCCCCTTGCGCATGATCTCGTCCCCGCCCTGCTTGAGGGACACGACCACGAGCGTCTCTTCCAGTCGTGCATCGATACGGCGCGCTCGGCCATCGTGCGCTCTATCTGGGGATACGACCCTGCATCCGGTGACCTTGAGGAGGTCATCAGGACCGAGATCGAGACTGCGGTGCAGCGAAAGATTGAACAGCGGCAGGGATAATCAGAATACAAAAAAACCGCATTCCCTGAGGTTTGCGGCTTCTTTGTTGGATACGAACTAGCAGTCGCAGCCGTAGACCGTCTGGCGCTTGTTCTCCTTGCAGCGCCATGCAGCCTTCTTCACCATCTCCTCGCAGGCCTTGGAGAGGGCATCGCAGAAGTCGCCGCCGCAGCGGAGACCCATCTTGGCAAGAACTTCCTTAACGTGGGACTGTACGACCATAGTGAAATGGGGAAATGGGGTAGATGGACGGGATTCTAGGCTGAAGCGTGAAACGAGCACAAGGGGCTCTTTCACGATGGATTGACACCGATTTCGATCATTGTGCATTCGTACGACAGGTTTCCTTGTCCTTTCGGCCTTCTTTCCGGACTCGCGCGCACGCCGTTCTGCGCCTTCGGTTGCCGATAGTCGCTGTGCCCCGTACAATCTGCGGGCTCTTTCGTTCCACTGTGGGTCGGTACCGAAGCGGTCAAACGGGGCAGACTGTAAATCTGCTGGCTTACGCCTTCGAAGGTTCGAGTCCTTCCCGGCCCACCACTCATGAAAGGCAAATCTGCGGTTTCCTCCCGTGAGCTCTCCTTCAGCGAGGTGCCGCTTCGCACGCCAAGCAGAGCTTGCCTTCGCGATGTTTTTCATTGATGGGCTTGTCTGTTGTTCTTCGGTCATGCATCGTAGGAAGCCATGCGCACATCAGATGTTGTTCTTGGCATGATCGCGCTCGCACTTCCCGCGCAGGTCTTTGCGTGCGGTTGCGCTCCCACAAGTCCCGCAGAGAAATATGCATCCTCGCAGGTCGTGTTCACCGGTGATGCGATCCGGTACGTGAAGTCGGAGAAGGGAGCCGCATGGACGGTTCTTCGCTTCACACCGGTGGAAGTATGGAAGGGAGCGGGCGGCGCGTCCATCGATATCGAAGTTCCGACGCAGGACGGATCGTGCAGCGTGGAGATCCTCATCGGTCACCGCTACCTCATCTACGCGCAGGCCGAATCCGACGGCTCACTCCTGACGACCCTGTGTATGGGGACACGCATCCTGAGCGATGCCACGGAGGACCTTGGGTATCTGCGCTCACTCCACGTCACATCATCTCCGTTTCCGGTTGCTCACTTTTCAGATGTTCCTTCCGATGACGAGTACGCGCAGGCGATCCACGATTTCCGTGAGGAGGGGATCGTGCAGGGATACAGCGACGGGTCCTTCCGTCCCGACCGTCCGATCAGCAGAGCAGAAACCGCGCAGATTCTCTCGGAGCATTTTCTTCCGCAGGATGCGATCTGGAGAAATGAAGCGGAGCACGCATTCACGAACAGCGGACTTCCGTTCACCGACATCGATGCGCGTGCGTGGTATAACCTTGCGCTTCGCCGCGCGTACCGTGCAGGTCTCATCAAGGGGTACCACGATGGCACGTTCCGCCCCGCGCAGTCCGTGACGGTGGTGGAAGCGGTGAAGCTCATCACACAGGCGCTTGAGATCGATACACCGGCGGACGGCGCCGTCTGGTATGAGCGTTTCATCCGCGCGGCAGGGGATCGGGGCGCACTTCCGCTTTCCATCCGCTCGGTGCATGCGCCGATCACACGCGGGGAACTTGTCGAAGTGCTCTGGCGTCTCTCGCGGCATGTCGTGGACAGGGAGAGCCTGACGGCGGATGATCTCATGAATAAAAAATGTATACAGTCGGAAGACTCGGAGATTCCGAATGTCGATCTCCGGCGCGTGCGTGAGACATGGCTCGGTTGGTACAACGCCGAGCGCTCCGAGCGGGGACTCACGTCATACACATTCAACCCATATCTCACCCGCAGCGCGTCCATCTGGTCGAAGGCAGCCGCGGAGCAGGGATTCATCGATCACGCGCGCGACGCGACCATCGCGGGATACAACTATGCTTCGGTGAAGCAGTGGTTCCTCGATCTCGGTCTCGATTTCCGGAATGTGCACTCCCAGACGTTCACCGAAAATATCGGTTGGGGACCGTACCGTTGCAATGATACCGACTGCACCGATGAGCTGCTCGCAGCTGTCCGCACGACGTTCGATTTTTATCTGGGCGAGCAGGATCTTTCGTACCGTCCGCACTTTAACGCGATCGTGAATCCCTCGTTCACGATCACCGGACTCGGACTCTCCGTCAACGGCGGCAAGTACTACCTCACTGCGCATTTCGGTACCGACATCCTCTCGAGTCCGCCGAGGCTCTGCGGAGTCGCCGGCAACTAATACATGCCGGAAAGCGCGAGTACGAGAGGAATGTAGACGAGTGCAAAGAGCGTGCTTACGAGAACGGCGAATGCCGCTTTGCCCGGCTGCACGTTCAGCGCCGTGGCCACGACAACGGTGTTCGCTGCCATCGGCATGATGGAGAGCAGGAGCACGACGGTGTGCATCATGGGTGTCAGGGTGTGCAGCATCTGCCCATCAAGCAGGACGAATCCGAACGCGTACACCGGCCACAGAATGAATTTCGTCAGGAAGCATGATGAGAGGAATTTCCAGTCGATGGCGAGTGCCTGCCCTGACATGCCAAGGCCGACCATCATCGTGCCGAGCACCGTGTAGGCGCCGCGGAAATTCTGTGCGATCGCGGGATACCCTTCCGGCAGTGTGATGTGGAGCGCATTGATCGCGAGTCCGAGGAGCAATGCGTACAGTGAAGGAAGACGGGCGACCTTCCAGATGCTGTCGCGCACGGAGTAGTGGCCGCGGGCCGTCAGGAAGAATCCGACGGAGTTTTCGTAGAAGATGAGTCCCATCGTCGAGAGTACGACGGCGCTGAGTGAAGCATCGCCGAGGAGAGCAAGTGCCACCGGAATCCCGAAGTATCCCGTATTTCCCGTGCCGACGGTGTACGCGAAGATGTTGCGGGTGTTGTCCTTCCAGAGAAATCTCCCGATGAAGAGACCCGTGAAACCGAAGAGGCACGCTGAGAGGAAGAAGAACGCAGGGAGAATGGCGATCCCCGCATTCAGTTCGGCGGTGTAGGCTCCGTGGAAGACGATGACCGGCGCCAGAATGTACAGAAGCAGCGTCGCGACGCTTTCCTTCTTCACGTGCAGCCTGCAGCCTGCCACCCAGCCAAGCAGGATGATCGCCAGAAGAGGAATGAGCTTCGAGAAGAGTGTGAGAAACAGTGTCATGATTCCATGCATACGCGTTCCCGTGATGCAGGGCAAATGGAGACGACCTTTCAAGTCATCTGTTTTGTCAATCGACTCATGTAAGACTTCGTAGGATCATTCGTCTCCGCAACCGACGGAATATTATTTTCTTTTCCCAATTCTCTATGAAGAAGTATCTCGCCTCCGGCATCGTTGCCGCACTCGCCATGTCATCCGCTCTTCCGGCGTTCGCTGAAGACGGTGCCATGTCATCGTCCTCATCCTCCGAGACCTCGTCGGTCTCATCGTCTTCGTCTGTGACGTCCTCATCATCTACATCATCTGCATCGTCTGCATCATCCGTTTCTTCCACCTCTTCCACCTCTTCCGCTTCGTCCAAGATGAAGAAGGGTGAGGAGAAGATGGAGAAGGCCAAGAAGAATGTCGATGGAGCCTGCATGGTCACGGCTGTCGACGCGCGCGACACCGCTCTCATGGGTGCATGGACGACGTTCTCCACGTCCGCAACTGCCGCTCTCTCCACCCGCAAGGACGCCCTCAAGGCTGCCTGGGCTCTCACGGATACGGCACAGAGAAACACGGCCATCAAGACAGCTTGGGCGGCTTACACGAAGGCCGTCAAGACTGCCCGCAATACTTTCAAGACTGCCAAGAAGTCTGCCTGGAAGACATTCAAGACTGCAGCCAAGGCTTGCAAGCAGCCCTCCGCAGACGCTTCCGGCGAGTCGTCCGACGGACAGCTCTAAGACAGTCACAGCGAAGAAAGGGGACGTCCGATCAGGGCGTCCTTTTTCGTTACGCGACGTTCAGCTTCCTCGAGAGCACCATGACGCCGAGAAGCGCAGGGATGAAGAGCAGCATCATGCCGGCGGGTCCTGTTTCGGTGTTGCGCTTCGGCTGGCGGATCGTGTTTGCAAGCAGGGGTGCTCCGCTGTGGAGTGCTGTGCTCGCTGCGGATGAGGCGATGCTCACCGGCGCATTCGCGACGGTGTAGGGATTTGTCGGGATGCCGCTTCCTCCGAGATCGACACTCGAAGCACTGGATGCACCACCGCCGAGGTCGATCGTCGCGGTGTCGCCCGAGTGCGTCGTGGAGACGTCGGCTACGGGGACGGAGGATGAGGAGGAGGACGGGAATTGGTCTGCAGGGAGGTCGATGCTGCCTCCGCCGAACGGAAGCGGAATGGAGATCGTGTCGGACGGCGCGGAATCTGCCGAGGAGGACACGGCACTCGATTGGCTCGCAGCGCTGGCCTGCGTCACGTTGAAGGTGACGGTGCGGTCTGCGGGGAGTGTCTCGGAGTAGTAGATGTACTGACCGATGGCATCTGCGGCGACGGTGAACGTGTACGGTTCATCGAAGACGACCTGCACGGGGAACAGTTCACGGCCGCTCTTCGGCTTGAGGACCTGCGGATCGATATTCCGGTTCTCGATCGTCACCGTGTCTCCCGGATGAACGTCCACGGAGGCGGGACTGAACTCGCCGGCATCGCTGATGGAAATGGTGACGGACGTCGTGCCGCCCGTGAGATCACCTCTCAGACTCACATTGCCGATGCCGAGGTACATGGCCACACCGCCGAGGGCGATGAGGATCCCGAGAACAGCGGAGAATGTCATGCTGTGGCTGCTCCTTTCCTGCATGTGGGCTTCGATGCGGACGTGGCCGCGGTCACTCTCTGCGATATCGTGTGCGGGTCCCTGTACGGGAGCCGGAGCGGTGACCGGTGCGGACGTCGCGCTTGAGCGGACAGGAACCGGCGTTTCATCGTCGGTCGCATGCCAGCCGGTGATGGGGTTCTGATCAGACGGCATGGGGCATGAGTGTATGGATCGCCATCTGGCGGCGGAATGCGAAGGCAGTACCGATGAGAGCAGAGACACCGAAGACCATGAACAGAATGTCGCTCATGCCGGTCTCGCCGCGGATGACGCGTCCGCCGTGGATCTCCATCGGATTGCCCTCCGGAGTATCGTCATCGAGGCCGATGGTCTGCTGTGCAGTGAGCGATACGGATGCCGTCTCGGGTCTGCCCACCATGACGGACACCTCCTGGCTGAAGACACTCTCCTGATCCTGTGCGTTCACAGCGCGGACCGCGAAGTAGTACGTTGTGTCCGGAGGGAGATTCCTGAGCGTCAGACTCGTCTCGGTCTTCGGGACGCTGTGACGCTGGATGTAGCGTCCGCTTACCGTGCTGTAGTAGACGTTGTATCCCTTGATGCCGGCGCTGCGGAGCTCGTTCCATCCGATGAAGACCATGGTGTCGCGGGTCGTGACTTTCACGCCCTGTACCTGAAGGATGCCGAATGTGGAATCTCCCGTGGTCGTCGTGGCGGCTGCGGACGAGGAAGTGTCTGCCGTACTCGCAACGGAGGAAGAAGAGGCGGCTGCGCCCGATGTCGAGGAAGATGATCCTGTGACGAGCTGTGCGGCCGTGGCCGTAGGAACGATGCCTGCGGCTTCCGCGAGCGTGACCGTGAGTGTCGACGGTTCGATGGAGAGCATCGCCTGCGGCGTTCCGCGGCAGCCGATGATCGAACTGATGCACGGCGGGTCGGGGAGTGCGCCCTGATTCTGCGCACCGGCACCTCTCGGACCATTCACCGACGTGTGTCCGGTGCCGTCTGCCTGAAAGTCATTGAAGGAGATCACTGCGTCCTGCGTCGTCGAAAGAACGCGGAAGGTGACGCGTGCGACGGCGACGTTGTTTCCCGAGAGCCCGCTGTCCGTGCTGCCGCCGATCTTCACCACGTTGCCGACGGCATCGGCCGTCTGCTCTCCTGCGCTCGGCGAAGGAAGCTCCTTCGTGAGCTCTACGCTGCGGTACTCGAGCACTGAGGGTTCGTACGTCAGCCAGGAGCGTACCGAGCGGACACTCCCGAACTCCGGTCCCGAGACGACGACGTCGAGATCCAGAATGTCGCCTGCTGCGAGTTTGCCTGTCTTGATGCTCGATCCGTTTGCGACCTCGAATGCCGGACACGTTGTACGGTCTTCGGATGTGCAGTGCGGCGCAAGCGTCATCGTCATGGTCATCTCAGCGTGAGCCGTCATCGGGAATCCCGAGACGACGATCCCCATGGCGAGGACGACGACGGTGGTATGACGGAGGAAGTGCATGTGGGTATGTGTGGGTTTGATATCTGCCGTGACGCGCTTGTCGGACTTAGAGTTCGACGTGCGGCTTCTGCGGCGTGCGCTGGAGCTGCTCGAGGATGGACATCGCGTCCTCCGTGGTGATCTGATAGTCGCGGTTCGGGTCGGCAGCCAACTCCTGCGGAGTGGGCGTGCGGTAACCGTCCGCGATCTCCAGAGCCGTGTGGACGTCGTCCAAATCCAGCTGCCCGTTGGCATTGAAGTCACCCGAGAGGACGTTCGCATCGGCGCGCGTCGGAAGAATGACGGGCTGGACGTCCCCGGCAGTTTCGATGCCGAGAGCGAAGGCCACGCTCATGCTTCCCGCGACGACGAGGACGCTCCTGAGAGACTTACGCCTGAAGAGGGAATATGGGTGTTTCATTTCTCCTTATAGTACTCCAAAACACGGTTTTTCTCCATGGGGAGACATTGACGGGATCTTAGGATGTGATTTGGATACATGTCCGAAACTTGTACAGTTTATTTGACTTACTCTGCACTTTATTCGTCAGTAGCATCCCTGTCATGCCCGAGGCCACGTTGCACCTCTTCACCGGCGAGAACGCCTACGCTCTTGAAAAGGAGGTTCTGCGCTGGAAGAAGGCCTTCTGCGAGAAGCACGGCCCCGAGAACTTCCTCGAGATTTCCGGCAAGGATGCATCACTTTCCGGTCTTCTGGATGCCGTTTCCTCCATGCCCTTCATCGCGGAGAAGCGCCTCGTCCTCATCCGGGGAATTCCGCGCATCGAACGGGAGGAATTCGTCTCTGTCGCGGAGGCGATCCACCCGCAGACCCTCGTCGTCATCGCGGATCCCAAGCCCGACAAACGTCTCGGCGTCACGAAGGAGATCGCGGCTCTCGCCCAGCACAAGGACTTCGGCTCTCTCAGCCCTGCAGAGCTCTACGCGTGGGCGAAGGGAGTGGTGTCCGCCGAGGGAGCGTCCATCGAGCGTCCGGTCTTTGATCGGCTGCTCACCATCACCGGCAGCGATCAGTGGACACTCGAATCCGAACTCAGGAAGCTCTCAGCGTTTGCAAACGGGGCGATCACCGTTTCCCATGTCGAGCGGCTGGCTGTTCCGTCCGGTGAGCAGGTCATCTGGCGCCTCACGGATCTGGTGGGAAACAGGAAACCCGATGAGGCACTCCATTTTCTCCGCGGTCAGCTCGAAAGGGGAGAGGATCCGTACGGACTCTGGGTGATTCTCCTGAACATGATCAAGAACCTCACACTCGTGTGGTCTGGTATTGACGGTGGGCTTCGCGACGAACGGACGATCGCATCCGCATTCGGGTTGCACTTCCTCGCGGTGAGAGGGCTCCTGCCGCTCGCGAGATCCATGGACAGCGCGAAGATGAATGATCTTGTCACCTGGGCCTCGGAGGCGGATATCGCGCTCAAGTCCGGAGGTTATCATTACACCGCGGAGCATCAGGGCGAAGTCGTCGCGCTCGCCGAGCGTGCGATTCTGAAATGCCGCTAGAGCGACTGGATCTGCGATAGAAGCTGGTCTTCCGTCCCTGCTTCGGTTTTCGCCTCTTCGCGTTCCACCTCTTCACGCTTCTGCTTCCGTGAGCGGATCTTCTCCCCGATCGCTTCTGCGGTAACGCCACTGTCCGTGCCGGGACCCTGCTTGGTGTATTTCTCGTCGATGGCGGCAAGTTGTTTCTTTTCGCTCGAGAGAATGTCTTCCAGATTCTTCAGCTGTTCCTGCGTCATGATCGGCAGGATGTTGATCCAGTATTGGCGTTCCTCGTTGTTCATACTCTCCGATCCCTTGATCAGAGCCAAGAGTTCTGCGAAGCGCAGCTCCGTATCGGGAGGAACGACGAGGACAGTCGCCGGAGGAGGAGTCGTCTGGTCAGCCATGCAAAGAATGCGTGTGCACAATAAAGCATTCCGCGTTCCTCATCCACTCGGATGACTTACGCGACTTTGAGAATCTCGTACTTGAATTTTCCCGCAGGTGCGATGACGTCGACCGTATCGCCCTTCTCGCGGCCGAGCAGCGCCTTGCCGATCGGGGATTCGTTGCTGATTTTGTGCTCGATCGGATCGGCTTCCATGGATCCCACGATCGTGTACGTCTCCGGCTCGTCGCCGTCGGTCTTGTTCCTCACCGTCACGACGGAACCGATTTCGATGGAGATGCCCTTCGCGGCTTTCTTGATATCGTGCTCCGTGATGAGGCGTGCGTTCTTCACCTGCTTCTCCAGCTCCAGGATACGTCCCTCGACGAACGCCTGTTCATTCTTGGCTTCCTCGTACTCGGCGTTCTCGGAGAGGTCTCCGTAGGAGATCGCTTCTTTGAGACGCATCGCGATTTCCTCACGCTTCGTGGATTTCAGGAAATCGAGTTCGTCTTTGATTTTCTTCAGGCCTTCCTTGGTGACCAGGACTTCCTCGCTGTCTGTGAACGTGCCGGCTGGGGGATTTTGCTTGGTGGTCATAGCGGGGAGGATTGTAGGTGACGCATGCCGCGGCTACAAGGGAAAAAAAGGTCGCAGGAATGAATCCCTGCGACCTCCTGACCAACCGGGCAAGCCCGACTAGTCAAACGGTTTGGTTCACGAATCACTCCAGTGACTCGCTTTCGTTAGCCCCCTCACCAGGAACGTCGCCCACTTCGCCGCGGCGGATACTGACCGAAGGGTCAGCCTCCACCCCGACAGAGACGTTGTTACCCTGCACATCGAGGATGGTGATCACGGCGGGGCCGTTGACCACGATCTGTTGACGTGCGGTGGGCTGTGCTCCCTTGACGGGAGGCTTTCGGGAAAGAACCAGCATGGCAATAATCCTTTATGTGAGCCATGGAGTCCCATAGACAGGTGCCCGCTTCGTCGCGGACGTTGGATCCTGTTTGGGACACACGCGCAGAGTACAAGAAATCCAATGTATTATCAAGTAATAATAGTGATGTTCTGTCAAAAATTTCCCGCAACAGAAAGCCACGAACCCGGCATTATCCGAGGATTGATTCTCCACACTCTTCTCACTACACTGCCCGAGACTTATGCCCCCCGAAAAAGCATCAACGTACGACGCCGCGAAAATTCAGGTTCTTGAAGGACTCGAGCCTGTCCGCAAGCGCCCCGGAATGTATATCGGTTCTACCGACCAGCGCGGTCTCCATCACTGTGTCTATGAGATCGTCGACAACTCCATCGATGAAGCGATGGCCGGTCACGCTGATCACATCACGGTGACGTTTCATGACGACGGAGCCGTGAGTGTCGAAGACAACGGACGCGGTATTCCCGTCGATATTCACCCGAAGACGAAGAAGTCCGCGCTCGAGACGGTGCTCACCGTGCTCCACGCCGGAGGCAAATTCGGCGGCGACGATTCCGGATACAAAGTGTCGGGAGGTCTTCACGGAGTCGGTTCGTCCGTCGTGAACGCACTCAGCAGCTACATGCGCGCTGAGGTCTTCCGCGATGGCGTCATTTACATGCAGGAGTACGAGCGCGGCAAACCGAAGGCTGACGTCAAAAAAATCGGTAAGACCGACAAGCCCCACGGAACGCTCATCAAGTTTCTTCCGGACAAGCAGATCTTCGACACGCTCACGATGGGCCTCTCGACGATCCTCGCGCACTTCCGTCAGCAGGCGTACCTCACGAGAGGGATCACGGTGTCCGTCATGGACGAGCGTGAAAAGCGTCCCGAGGAGGATCTGAATCTTCCCCGCCTCTACCGTTTCCATTTCGAGGGAGGTGTTGCTGCCTACGTCCGTCACCTCAATCACAATACGCAGGGCATCGGCGATGTGATCTGGTTTGAGAAGGAGGAAGCCGACGGCTTCGTGGAAGTCGCGCTCCAGTACAGTCAGGCATTCCAGGATCAGACGATCACGTTCGCCAACAACATTCACACCACAGAAGGAGGAACCCACCTCACCGGCTTCAAGGCCGCGCTCACGCGCACGATCAACGCGTACGCCCGCAAGGAGAGCCTGCTCAAGGAGAAGGATGAGAACCTCACCGCAGATGACGTTCGCGAGGGTCTCGCTGCTGTGATCTCCGTCCGCCTGAAGGAACCGCAGTTCGAAGGTCAGACGAAGAGCAAGCTCGGCAATGCCGAGATGAAGACCACGGTGGAAACGGTCGTGAACGAGAAGCTCGCTGAGTACTTCGAAGAGCACCCGAGCGACGCCCGCGAGGTTGTGGGAAAGTGTCTGCTTGCAGCACGCGCCCGTATGGCCGCCAGAGCTGCACGCGATGCTGTGATCCGCAAAGGTGCGCTCGAGGGCATGACGCTTCCGGGCAAGCTTGCCGACTGCAGCTCACGGAATCCCGACGAATGCGAGATCTTCATCGTCGAGGGAGACTCTGCCGGAGGCTCTGCCAAGCAGGGCAGAAACCGCGAGTTCCAGGCCATTCTTCCGATCAAAGGAAAGATTCTCAACGTCGAGCAGGCCCGCCTCGACAAGATGCTCGCGAACAATGAGGTGAAGTCGCTCATCATTGCGATGGGTATGGGCATCGGTGAGGTGAAGGACATCACGAAACTCCGCTACAACCGTATCGTGATCATGACGGATGCCGACGTCGACGGCGCGCACATCCGCACGCTCATCCTGACTTTGTACTACCGTTACTTCCGCGAACTCATCGAGCAGGGACACCTCTACATTGCACAGTCACCGCTCTACAAAGTCTCGATGGGCAAGGAGTCGCGCTACGCCTTCAACGAGAAGGAGCGTGATGCCATCCTGAAGGAGTGGGGTGTGGAAGCCAAAGAACTCGAGACGTCCGATGAGGATATCCCCGAAGAGGAGGAGACAGCCGAAGAGGTGCAGCCGAAGAAGGGTGCGAAGGGCAAAGTGGAGCTTGCCGCTCCCGTGAAGAAGAAAAAGAAAGTGGGCATCCAGCGGTACAAGGGTCTCGGTGACATGCACCCCGATCAGCTCTGGGATACGACGATGGATCCGACCAAGCGCACGATGCTCCGTGTCACACTGGAGGACGCCGAAGCAGCCGATGCCATCTTCACGACGCTCATGGGTGCTGATGTCGCCCCGCGCAAGAAGTTCATTCAGACGCACGCGAAGGGTGTGAAGAACCTGGATGTCTGATCCTATGATTCAGCTCACCGTTCCCGCGGCACTGGCCATTATCCTCTTCTGGCCGCTCGGAATCTGGTTTACGACGTGGAAGTACCTTAAGGCGTACGCCGCAGGGCAGAAGCACGACGCGATCATCTGGTTCTGCGTCTGGGGCATCATCATCGCGATGGTCGAGTGGTTTGCGCTCGCGTGTTACGTGATCGTGCAGAGTGCGCTCTCGGTTTTCTGATCAGCCTTCTCCCGGATCCGCAAATTCGCCGAGGTGATCTTTGATCGAGTACGTGTCGAGATTGCTCTTGCCGAGCGCCTTGATCACCTCCGGAATCGCTTTGTCGAACGGGATCTGCTTCTGCTTGCCGGCGGACATGTCCTTCAGGATGATCGTGCCTTCTTTGACCTCGATCTGGCCGAGGAGGAGACAGTACTTCGCCTGGAAACGGTCGGCGAGGCGCATCTGGCTCTTGAGGCTCGCTTCACCCAGCGCACCCACGGTGTGGACACCGAGGTCGCGGAGCTTGCTCACGAGCTGGAGACACTTCTTCTTCGCTTCCGGACCGAGCTGCGCCACGAACACGTCGACCTGATCCTTGTTCGGGGCTTCCACGCCGGCTTCCTGCATGTGCCACATGATGCGTTCCATCCCTCCGGCGAATCCGACGCCGGGTGTCGGCTTTCCACCAAGCTGCTCCACGAGATAGTCGTAGCGTCCTCCTCCGCCGACGGCGTTCTGCGCGCCGGTGGAATTGTCCCAGAATTCGAAAACGGTCTGGTTGTAGTAGTCGAGTCCGCGCACGAGACCTTCATTCTCCGTGAACTTGATCCCGAGTTCCGTGAGATATTCGAGGAGTGTCTCGTGGTACTGCCTGCTCTCCGGACTGAGGAACTGTGAGAGCTTGGGAGCCATCTTCACGAGAATCTGCGTGTCCTCTTCCTTGGAGTCGAGAAGGCGCAGCGGATTGTGCTTGAGGCGCTCACGGTCGAGTTCGGGGAGATTCCTCTCCTTACCGGTGAAGTAATCCTTCAACGCTTCCACGTACGCCTGCCGGTCGGCCGGAGCGCCAATGTTGTTCACCTGCAGATTGAGGCGTTCGAGGATGTGGAGATCGTTGAAGATCTTCACGATCATGTGGATGAGCTGTGCGTCGATGGAAGGGTCGGAGAGACCGATGACCTCGAAGTCGAACTGGTGGAACTGACGGTAGCGACCCTTCTGCGGACGGTCGTAACGGAAGCACGGACCGATGGCATAGAGTTCGACGGGCTGCGGGAGCTCCTGCATGCCCTGTTCGATGAAGCTCCGGCAGATGCCGGCCGTGAATTCCGGACGGAGTGCGTACTCTTTGTCAGCGGTGTCGCTGTTCTTCCTGCCGACGGCGAAGAGCTCCTTCTCCACGATGTCCGTGTGCGATCCGATGCCACGCTCGAAGAGCGCGCGTTCCTCGAAGATCGGCGGATCGATGCGCTTGTAACCGGCCTGACGCGCGCGGTGACGCACGGCTTTCTTGATGTACGTGAGGTATTGGTGGTCTGCGGGGAGCACGTCGTGCACGCCCTTCGGTGATCGGTATTTGAGCTCGGCCATGCGGGGTAGTGTACCGGAAGACGATTTCAGCTACAATGGCTCGGCTTCGCATTGGAAGCGCGTCTAGACAAGGTATGGCGATCGTAGCTCAGCTGGCCTAGCCTCGCGTAGCGAGGCGTCCAAAAGAGAACTATGCTCGCCTGCGACAGATCTTTACACGGACGAAACATATGGCGATCGTAGCTCAGCTGGTTAGAGCATCTGGTTGTGGTCCAGAGGGTCGTGGGTTCGAGCCCCATCGATCGCCCCAGTCATCACACACATCACAGCGATCGTATCCCGCAGCCGCATACAAATACACGTGCCGTCGGAGCAGGAGTGTTGTCTTCGTGTAAGTTCCGCAGGGGGTGGCCGTCTACAATGGCACTACTTCTTTTCCCACCTTCATCATGTCAGGACGTTTCCACCGATTCATCGCACTGACCACCGGTCTTGCGATCGCATCCCAGTTCCTTCCCTCTGCGCTGGCATTCAGCGATGTCTCCACCAAGACGGGATATAGCACCGCCATTGAGGCGCTGCAGCAGAAGGGCGTGATTCAAGGCTACGCAGACGGTTCGTTCAAACCCCTCGACGGGATCAACCGTGCGGAGTTTCTGAAGATTCTCCTCGAGAGCCGCGGCGAAGTATCCGCGGACATGGCGAACTGTTTCCCCGATGTGACGAACGAGTGGTTTGCCCGTTACGTCTGTATCGCGAAAGAAGAGGGGATTGTCTCCGGATACCCCGATGGCACATTCCACCCGGAAGACCCCATCAACTTCGTGGAGGCGAGCAAGATGCTCTCACTGGCCTACAGCCAGCACACCGAGAGTAATGGAGGGGAGTGGTATGAGGGCTACGGTCGCGCGCTCGAATCCTCCAAGGCGATCCCTCCGACCGTCGCCGGACTCGACTCCGATTTGAGGCGCGGCGAGATGGCCGAGATGATGTGGAGGCTTTCGGAGGAGAAGACCGATCAGCCGAGCAAAGGCCTCCTCAACGTGAAGTATCCCGATATGAAGGTGAATCTTGCGTCCGATGAGCCGCAGCTTGCCAAATCCTGCACCGATCTCCGTGCATTCACGGAATCCGCACAACCGGGCTACGGCGATCCCGTGCTCTATAACCGCGGCATGATGATGGAAGACGCTGTTGCCGCACCCATGGCGACAGGCAAGGCTACGCAGACGGTGTCGCCGGTCTCCGCCGGCAGTGATGATTTTTCCAAGACGAACGTACAGGTGGAGGGTGTCGACGAAGGTGATCGCGTGAAGACGGACGGTGCGTACCTCTACATCGTGAGCCGCCGTGATTCCAAAGTCCGTATCGTCGATGTCCGTGATCCGCAGAACATGAAAGTGGTCTCCACCACATCGTTCACGGGTTTTATTCCGCAGGATCTGTACATTTCCGGCAACCGCCTCGCGGTCACTGGTCAGGTATCGGTGCAGAATGCTCCGACCCCGATGATGGAAGACAGCATGAGCGGCAAAATGATGATCTATCCCCCGATCTGGTTCGTGCAGAAGGCCGGCGTCAGGATCTTCGATGTCTCCGACAAGGCGCATCCGAAAGAGACACGCTCGCTCGCATTCGAAGGTAATACCATCTCCTCGCGTCTCGTCGGTGACAAGATGCTCCTCGTCATGAGTTCCGGCACGCGCTGGTACGGCACGTACAGGGAGAAGAAGGAATCGAGTGCCGCAGCACTCGTTCCGGTGTACGACGACTCCGCCCTCAAGCTCAAGGACAAGCCCGTCGCTGATTGCGATGATGTCACGATCCTCCCGAGAGTCCCGCGCCCCGAGTATCTCGTGGTCGCGAGTATCCCTCTGCAGGGTTCTGCCGAAGTCGGCCGCACCGTCATTCTCGGGAATGGCCAGAACGTCTACGCCAGTCTGAAGAATCTCTACGTCGCGGCTCCCGATTGGTCCTATTCCTGGCATGCAAAGGGCGGAGACTCCCAGCAGAAGACGACGGTCTACCGCTTTGCCTACGAAGGCAACGGCACTGCGTTCAAGGCTCAGGGATCGGTTCCCGGTCATATCCTGAATCAGTTCAGTATGGATGAGCAGGGCGACACGTTCCGCATTGCGACCACCATCAGCCCCTCGTGGAATGCAGCAGGAACCGAAGCCAAGTCGACGAACAATCTCTACGTTCTGGAATCATCCGGCATGGACACCGTCGGCTCCGTGGAGGGCATTGCGCCCGGAGAGAGCATCTACTCGGTTCGTTTCATGGGTGACCGCGCGTACATGGTCACCTTCAAGCAGGTCGATCCGCTCTTCGTCATCGACCTTTCCTCCCCGAGGAGTCCGAAGATTCTCGGCAAACTGAAGATCCCGGGCTACAGCAACTACCTGCATCCTGTGGATGCCACACATCTCCTCGGTTTCGGGAAGGAAGTGGATGAGTCGATCGACAAGGACAAAGTCCACTCCGATGATGCGGTGTACTACACCGCTGTCCTCGGCATGAAAGTCGCACTCTTCGATGTCAGTGATGTCGAGAATCCGAAGGAGATTCACAAGGAAGTGATCGGTGCACGCGGTACGGACAGTCCGCTCCTCTACGATCACAAGGCACTCCTCTTCGACCCGGAGCGCGGGATTCTCTCCTTCCCTGTCACGGTGTATGAGAAGCGTACGACCCCGAAGGAGAATGAGTGGGCAGCCGATACGTCGGCCGTCTTCCAAGGTGCGTACGTCTACTCTTTTGATATCGGGACAGGCTTCTCGCTCAAGGGGAAGATCAGCCATCACACCTCGGATGACTTCCTGAAGGCCGGAGACTACTGGTACGACCAAAGCGGTCTCGATATCGATCGGATCGTCCGCGTCGGCGAAGAGCTCTTCACGCTCTCCGAGGCAAAGATCAAAGCAAACGGTCTTTCGTCGCTTCGCGAGGACGGTTCCCTTCCGCTCGCCATCGAAGCGGGCAACGAGGGAACGTATCCCGTGCCGATGCCTCTCTCGTTCTGAACACGTATGACAAAGAGAGCCTCCGGTGTTTCCGGGGGTTCTCTTTTATTTGCTGATGCTGTCCGCCTGAATGATGGCGATCGGTGGATCGCTTCCGTCCTGCGTACTCTGGGCAGGCTTCGGCTGCTCAGGTGCCTTGGACTGGATTGGCTTCGGAGCTTCGGCTTTCGGTACGGGGGCAGGTGTTGGCTTCGGAGTCTCTGCTTTTGGTGCCACTGGAGCAGGTGCCGGCTTCGGTGCAGGAGCCGCTGCGGGGGTCGGTGGGTTCACCGGAGCGGGGGCTGGCGTGGGTGCTGGCTTCGGGGTCGGCTGGGGTTTCGGTACTGGCACAGGCGTCGGCTTCGGGGAAGCGGGTACGGGCGCAGGTGCAGGGGCGGCAACGACAACGGGCTTCGAAGCAGGTGCAGGCGCCACGGGTCCGGCAGGAACTGACGGAGTCTTTGGGGCTTCTGTTTCCGGCTTGAGCCACGCGGGCACGGGACCTTGCGCGGCAGGAGCCGCAGGTGCAGCAACAGGGGCAGGGGCAGGAGTCGCTGCAGCAGGAGCGACAGGAGCAGGTGTTTTCTGCACTGAATCGCCGGCATTCTTCAGCCACGGAGGCACCGGTCCCGCACTCGCAACAGGTGTTTCGTTCGGCCTCTGCTGTGCCTGGAAGTCAGGTCGGGCTTTTTCACGTTCCACGATCTCTTCGGATGCCTTCCTCGGCGTCACATCGACGATGTCCTTCTTCAGTTTCATGGGAGCAGGAGTTTCACCGACAGCTTCCTTCGGATCCTTCTTCACGATCGTCTCTTCCATCTTCTCAAGCGTTTGCTGGATGGAGTTCGTCGTGCGCTTCTTGATCCACGTGAGCACGGCGTACAGACCGACGGCGAGTGCAAGGAGCAGAAGGATGATGAAAAGCACCTTGGCCACAGACCAGACCGAGAAGGACGAAGCAGATCCGCCGGATCCGGCACTCGACGACTCGGATGAGGCGACCGATGATGCGGAGGAAACGGGAGCAACCGGTTCGGAGACCTGCACCGTGGCAGAGATACTCTGCAGAATTTCGGCTGTGGCGATATCCCGGATCATGAGTGTCACGACGTAGGTTCCCGCTGCCGCATAGGAATGTGACGGGGTGTTCAGAAGGCTCCTGTTCTTGTCGCCGAAGTCCCACTCATACAGGAGTTGTTTTCCCTGCAGTGCCGGATCATCCGTCTTCACGGATACGGACACCGTGAGATCCTTTTGATCGATGACGATGGGCCCGTTCACATTCTGGATCGGCGGGGTGGGGGATGACGGGATTGTGGGTGTCGAAGAGAAGGACAGGGGAATATCGAGTGAGGAAGGTCCTGCGCCCGAGAGATCGCTGACCGTCACCCGGATCGCGCGCGGCGTGGGCTTCGGCATGCCGAAGAAGTAGATGGCGCTGCCTGTCTTCATGGAAAGCGTGCCCTCGTTGTCGCGGTCATTGCCGGGATTGCCGTCGTTGTCACTGTCCATCGTTGTGTCGAGGTCGATTGCGTAGGCGTCGATTTTTCCTTCGGACTTCGTACCGTCGATCTTCACGACACCTCCGGCAGGCGGCAGGTAAACGATCCCGTTCATGGAAGCAGGCTCGGTCGTCACCGCAGCGCGCAGCGGCAGAACCGTGAGATCGGTCTGTTCGGGGAGCGGGGGAGTTCCTGCATCGCTCACGATGAGTGTGAAGGTGCGGAGGGCATTTTCACCGCTCTTCGGATTCTGCACACTCACGTCGAGCGTGTAGGTACCGGGCTCCGTGAGTCGTGTCTGGAAGAAGCGGGTGCGCTGACCACTCAGAAATTTTCTTTCTTTCGTCAGAATCCAGCTGTGCTGTGCATCGCTTGAGGTGGCATCCGTTGCAATTTCCATCGTCTCGCCCACATGAAGCTGAATCGTGTTCTGCTCTTCTGCAAGGGCTCCACTCATTCTGAAGAACACCAAAAATGCGGTGGTCAGTGACAATCCCGCAATCGCCGTCAGTGTTGAAGCACGCGAGGTGTTCATGCTTTACGAGAAGATATTATTGACGAAGGCGACGATCATCCTCGAGAGGAGAATGACGACGATACCGATGACCGCGTAGTAGATGATCTTCTTTGCCTTGTCCCGCTGACCTTCATCGCCGTTGCTCGTGATGAGGTAGATGCCTGCGATGATCACCGCAGCCACCGCAAGAATCAGGGCGATATCGAGGATGAAGTAGATGATGCGTACCACAATGTCATTGATGCTCGTGACGACAGAAATTCCACCGAGGCCACTCGCGGATGAGACGCCTGCCGGCAAGCCTCCTCCCCCATAGACTTGTGCCATCGCAACGAACGGAAGACACAGAAGGGTTACGCCTGCAGTGATGCGTACGAAGCGGGTGACGATCGTGGTGATGGAATGTGTGTGCTTCATTTCCAAATATGATAGCATAAGATCAGTTTTTTCGCTAGTCCCCGCGCTCCATGCCCCATAGAATCGCCAGTCTCAGGCAGACAATGAAGAAAGCGCGGATTCAGGCGCTCTTCATCACGAATCCTCATAGCATTTTTTACCTCACGAGGATCTCAGCTTCCGCAGGAGCTGCACTTGTCACATCCAAGGAATTCTTTCTGTTCCTTGACAAGAGATACGCAGAAATGGCTGAATCTAGGGCTCAATCCACTTATACAATCAAGGATAGCGCGCTCATGATTCCCACACTGAAGGCACTTCGCAGCTTTGCATTTGAGGCAGACAGTGTGTCCGTCGAGCAACACGAGCGTTGGAAGGCTCATTTTAAGAACAAAAAATTAGTTCAGACAATCGGGCTTATAAAAGGGCTAAGACGTGTTAAAGATTCTGAGGAATTGTCATCGATCAGGCGGGCCTGCTCCATTTCAAAGTCGGTTCTCGCGATGATTCCGACATATCTTGTTTCCGGCATAACCGAGCGGGAGCTCGCGGCAATGATTGAATCGCTCTGCAGGAAGCGTGGTGCGCACGCTATGGCTTTCGACACCATCGTCGCATTCGGGGAGAACACCTCTCATCCCCATCATCATCCGACGGACAGAAAATTCAGGAAAGGTGACCTCGTGCAGGTCGACATGGGTGCGAAGTATGAGGGGTACTGCAGCGACTTCAGCAGGGTGTACCTTACCGGCCCGCAGAGTCCCGAGGTTACAAAAGCTATTCGAGCCCTGAAGAAAGCCAAAAAAACTGCAGAAAGTAAGATCAAGAAAGGAGCCTCCATCCACATGCTGGATACCGTCGCCCGGAGTGTACTCGCAGAGTTCGGATACACGGAGGAATTCTGTCATGCTCTCGGTCATGGTCTCGGAATCGAGATTCATGAGGGCGTCACGATTTCCACGAAGCGTCCGGATGCACTTCTCCGGAAACACGAAGTGATTACGATCGAGCCGGGCCTCTACTTCCCAGGAAAGTTCGGAATCCGGATCGAGGACACGCACATTGTCGGTTGAGGATACTCGCGCTAGCCTAGCTCTGATGTCACGCGCCAGAATTGCCGTTTTCTACATGGGTGGTTCCATCGGAATGATCCGGAACCGCAAGACCGGTCGCATCGAGCCGATCGAGTCTCTCATTGAGCTGCACCGGTTCATCCCCGAGGCCCAGCGTGATGTGAAGCTTGAATTTCACTCCATCACCAACGTCGGTTCTTCCGAAGTGACACCGGCTCACTGGATGGAGATCTCCACCGCCATTGAGCGTCTCTATGATCAGTGTGATGGTTTTGTCGTCGTGCACGGTACCAACACCATGGCGTACACAGCGGCGGCGCTTAGCTTCGCGCTGCAGAATTTGGGCAAGCCGGTCGTGATGACCGGTTCCCTCATGCCGATCGATGATCTTGGAAGTGATGCCAGGATGAATCTCGTGTACGCCATTCAGGCCGCACAGCTCGACATTGCCGAAGTGTGTATTGCTCTCGGTCCGCGTGTGTTGCGGGGCTCCAGAGCAAAGAAGGCGGATCACTCCATTCTCGAGACATTCGATAGCCCCAAGTTTCCACCGCTTGCCGAATTCAACACGGCGGTCTCGCTTCACCCGTGGCGCACGGTCAGGCGCAAGCGAACGCTTGAGGCGCGCCCGGGGTTCGATCCGAACATCGTTTCGATCACGCTTCACCCCGGGATGCCGCCGGCCTACTTCGATGCGCTGCTTGCAGCCAAACCCCATGGCATCATTCTGCGTGCATACGGTCTCGGCATGATTCCGGAGGATCTTTTCCCGTGGCTCCGCAAAGTGACGAAGCTCCAGATTCCCGTCGTGATCACCTCGCAGCTGCTCCGCGGATCTATCGATCTCCATCACTACAGAAAGCAGCTGGCGCTTGAAGAACTCGGCGTCATTTCCGGCAAAGACATGACGTACGAGTGCGCAGTCGTGAAGCTGATGTGGGCCCTCGGCCAGACGTCGAATGTGAGACGCATCCGGGAGATCATGGAGCGTAATCTCATCGGTGAGCTCACGGAGAGTGCATAGTGTTCTTGGTGCCGGGGGTGGGAATTGAACCCACACATCCATTGAGGGATAAGGGATTTTAAGTCCCTCGCGTCTACCATTCCGCCACCCCGGCAGTGTCCTGAGTATATCGATGTGCAGCTTCTTTGCTGCCAATTGAGTAAAACAGCTAATTATGTTATAATATATCCAAATACATATGGAGCTCACACACGAAGGTCATGAGCGGCGACTCGGTCTTCTTCTCGCTTTCGGAGCGTTGATTTGGTCGGGTACGTACAACGCGCTTGCAAAAGGCCTGACGCCATTCCTGTCTCCCATCACGCTTCTCATTCTCAGTGAGGCACTAACGGCAATGTTCATCGTGATGACATTCGGTCTCGTGCCGCTGCTCAGGGAATTCGTGAAGCTGGATGCCAAGTCATTCCGCATCTGTGTCATCTACGGTCTCCTGAATTCAGCGTTGGCACCCCTGCTCTGGTTTACAGGTTTGCGTTATACATCGGCGATCAACGCATCGGTACTCTCGGCATCGGACATCGTGTGCGTCCTCGTGCTCAGCCAGTTTTTCCTTGGCGAGCGGATGTCCAAGATGCAGTACTCGGGTCTTGCGACCATCATCACCGGAATTCTTGTCATCAACGTCGGTGTCGCAGGCAGCTCCATTCAGGTGCACATCGGTGATGCGCTCATCGTCGTCGGTTCTTTCCTCTCTGCATGCGGTACGGTCATCTTCAAGAAGTACCTCTCGCACATCATGCCGGAGCTTGCAATCGCGATCCGCAATATCGCAGCTATTGTGGCGGTAGCAGTCCTCGGGGCGGTTCTTCAGTTCTCCGTCGCACAGGAAGTCGCGGCATTCCCTGTCGAAAAAATTCTCCTCCTTCTCGCGTTCACCTTCTTCTCCCGGTATCTGGATCTTACGTTCTTCTATGAGGCGCTGGATCGTCTGCCTGCCACGACCTTTTCCCTCATCCAGATCGCCAATCCGCTCAGCGGCATCATTTTTGCTTCCCTCCTCCTCGGTGAGGACGTGCACTTCTATCAGGCTGCGGGCTGTGCGCTCATTCTCCTCGGGCTCACGGTGGAGCATCTGTCGCCGAAGTCCTTTCCCACCATGCTCCGGATCCGCTCACTTGTGCAGCATCTGCGTTTCAGAAAATCCGCTCTCCCTGCAGAGCCTGTCCTTCCGCTGATTCCAAAGAACGTCTAGTGCGGCGCCTAAATCGGCAGCGCTTCTAAACGTGTCAGGGGAGTGGCGTTCTGTTCCTCAGGCTTCTCACCGACCTTCAGGATCTCTCCCGTGGCAGGATCGATCTCTTCCGCCTGCACGATGAGACGGCGGAGCGTGGTGCCGACCGGTGTGCAGGTCATGAGAGTCGAGATGCGCTGGGATGTCGGCTGGTCGAGTACCGAGACATCGCTCGGTTTCACCTCGTACTTCTTCGTTACGCGGTACGTGTGCCGGTCGCCGCCGTAGTACACGGAGTACGTATCTCCGATCACGAGCTCTGACAGACGGGCGAACACATCTTTGTAGTCGCCGTCATCCCACGGGTAGTACGAGCTGTGTCCCGTCAGGAAGAAGTTCCCCGCCTGTCCCGGACGCGCAGAGCCCGGATAGTGGACGACGCCTCCGTGGAGAGCGGTCTGAATATCGTTCTCGAATGTCTTCCAGTCCTGCTTCATGAGCGCTTCCATGCTCGGCCGGACCACCGGCACGTTCTTGCCAAGCTTCGGGATGACAAGGCGGTCTTCGAACGGACCGACGGCCGGGAGATACGCGAGGATGTCGGAATCGGAGCGTGCTGAAAATCCTGCGAAGGCTGCAGAGTTTCTCTTGTCGGCCTTTCCGCCGGAAATACCCTCGAGTGCCTGTTCGGTCTTGATATCCGTGCCGAGTGCCAGCTCAGCCCGGGCGATCTGGAAGAAGCTCTGGTAGTTGATTCCCACGAAGAGCGTGGAGAAGATGAGTGCGAACGTTCCGCCGAAGCGGATGGTATCCGTGACGAAGAGCTGCAGCTTCGTTGCAGGCTTCCCGTTCTTCCGGTTCCTCAGGTGCACGGGAGCATTGGCTACTTTCCAGAATGCGTTGATACTTCTGTGAAGGCGCCTTGGGAGATCTCGGATCTCCTCGGACGCGAAACCGATCTCACGCTTCAGATCATCGGCAGTCGTGAGGTACTGCGACTCGGTTTCCACCATTGTTTCGTGGATCGCCTTCTTCGCAAGAGGCGGCCTGCGCGTCTTTCGTTTTTCCTCTAGAGGAAGGGCTGGAACAAGCTCTGCCTTCTTCGGTTCCGGGATCATGTTCCATGCAGAAACACGCGTCTCGGTCATGATCACGGAAGGCAGATCGGGAGCGCGCTCGGGCACAGGTGTCCCTTCCGCTTCCAGAATGATGTTGCCGTTGGAGTCGTAGTGGGCGCGGTGCACAGTGCGGATATCCGGATGGAGAGAACGGTCCGAATAGTCGATTATTGTAGCATGAAAGCCAATTCCCGACGACTAGACAGGCTGTGAAATCAGTTACTTGATACCTATTCCATGACGCCCCCGCCGACCACCTCATCACCGCGGTACAAGACGAGGGACTGGCCGGATGCGAGGGGGGGCATTGCTGTATCAAATCTGAAGAGAGCCCTTCCTGAAGCCAATGTAAGAGATCCGGACTTGCGGGCGGACAGAGACCGCACCCGGCACTCGAACTGAGCGGGCACGCCGGATTCCGGTGTCCAGGACACGAAGCGGAGGTCAGTCAGGCGAACCTCCTGGAACCTCTCGGAGCCCTGATCAGACACGATAAGCCTGTTTCCCCCCGTATCTTTTTCGACCACTTCCAGCGGAACTTTGAGACCTCCTACCTTGAGTCCGCGACGCTGACCCACCGTGTAGAGAGCGAGGCCGGCATGTGTTCCGACGACCGTGCCGTCGCGACGCACGATCTCTCCCGGCTTGAGTGCCCCTGCGAGGTGCCTTTTCAGGAATGCCTCCGGTGTCTTCTCCGGGAAGAAGCACAGATCCTGACTTTCGCGGTATGCATCGGGAAGCGGTACTCCGAAGTGCTCCGCGAGACCGTAGACTTCCGTCTTTGTCATCGCGCCGAGCGGGAACAGTGACATCGCAAGCTGCTCCTGCGTGAGACCGTAGAGGTAGTAACTCTGATCTTTCTTCGCATCGACGGCCTGCAGCAGAATCGTGCGTGCGGTTCCGTCACTTCCGGTCTCCGTCGCCGTCCGTGCGTAGTGGCCGGTTGCGAGTCTGTCGCAGCCGAGTTCCGTCGCGAGTTCGATGAGTCTTCCGAACTTGATCGAGCGGTTGCATCCGATGCAGGGATTCGGCGTCAGGCCTCTGCGGTGTGCATCCAGATACGGATCGACCACCTGCGTTTTGAACTCGTGTTCCAGATCGATCACACGGAGAGGGATGCCCAGCTTCTTCGCCACCGCTGAGGCACGGGAGATATTCTGTGTCGTGCAGCACTTGCTCGGAAGAATTTGCGCGAGCGCCGGTGCCAGCGGATCAGTCCACAGTGTGAACCGCACGCCGATCACGTCGTGCCCTTCCGCTTTGAGCAGATGGGCCACAACGCTTGAGTCGATGCCGCCGGACATGGCAAGGAGGATTTTCATTCCGGTGCATTCTACAGTGGCGCCGCCCCGAGAAGCGACGTAGAATGCTGACCTATGGCTTCCAAGATCGAATCTTTCATCGCTCACGCCCGTTCCAAGGGCATGGATCATCAGACGATCCGCATGCTCCTCCTGTCATCCGGATGGAAGGAGAAGGATATCGCAACGGCGCTGGCCTCCGGCACGCTCGATATGACTGTTCCGATGCCCCCCGATACCGGCTCAGCGAAGGATGCGTTCTTTCACCTGCTCACCTTCACGACGCTGTATTCCACGGTCATCAGCCTCGTCATTCTGGCATTCGATTACATCGGCAGGCTTTTCCCTGATGCGGCCATGCGCGAGTATCAGTACTCGAGTGACGCAGACTTCGCCGGCATCCGCTGGTCCATCGCGGTGATCATCGTTTCCTATCCGCTCTTCGTTCTTCTCTCCCGTATTCTTCATCGCGAATTCAAGGCGCAGCCCGAAAAGCTCTCGTCCGGAGTCCGCAAGTGGCTTACGTACCTGACGCTCTTTGTCACGGCCTGCACGCTGCTTGGCGACGGCATCACCTTGCTCTTCTATCTCCTCAACGGAGAGCTCTCCACGAGGTTCCTCCTGAAAGTTTCGTCGATTCTTGTCCTGAGCGGTCTGCCGTTCATCTACTACTTCAATGTTCTCCGGATGGACGCGGAGCACTATGCGGGAAGTTCGATGCACAGGAAGTTCCTCGGGATCTCCATCGTCATCACGGGTGCTGCCGTTCTCTACGGTATTTTGCTTGCCGGTACTCCCATGCAGGGACGCGCCGAGCGTTTCGATGAGCAGCGTCTTGGCGATCTCCGGTCGATCCAGAACGAAATTCTCACGCAGGTCTATGGTCTCAATAAGCCCGTCGTGACACCTGCACCGGTCAGACTGCCGAAGCCGCTGCCGGACACTCTGGAAGATGTCGTCGCGAACGCACAGTATGAGAAGGTGCGCATCGTCGATCCGGAGACCGGAGAGTCCTACCGTTACAACAGAACCGGCATGTCCACATACCAGCTCTGCGCAAGCTTCGCGCTCACGAGGAATCTGGATTACGACGTCTTCTGGAATCATGACGCGGGCCTTGCCTGCTTCAAGTTCGACGCGCTCGATCAGGCAGCGCGTTAGCGACGCCCATGCCATATGGGTACCTTCGGTATCCTCCTCTCATCATGATCGAAAAAGTCAGAGCAGCGGCTGAGGAACTGAAAGTCCTTCGCAGGAGGATGGAAGACCCTGCTGTGTACGGAGATCAGAAGGAGGTCACGAAGATCGCACGTCGCATCAAACAGATCGAGCCGCTTGAGGCACTTCTCGTTGAGTTTGATCGTTGCGAGACAGCGATCAAGGACGAGGCGGCATTCGGCGGCGATCCTGAACTGAAGGCCATGGCCGCAGAGGAAGCAGGCAAGGCCAGAGAGCGTCAGCCTCAGCTCCTTGAGAAGATGAAGCGCCTCCTCATCCCGAGAAACCCCGATGATGAGAAGAGCGTCATTCTCGAAGTGCGTGCTGGTGCGGGAGGAGAGGAGGCAGCCCTCTTCGCGGCAGAGCAGCTCAAGATGTATCTGCGTTATGCTGAGCAGAAGGGCTGGAAGACTGAGCTTCTCGATGTATCGGAAGCCGACGCCGGAGGAGTGAAAGAGGCGTCTGCTCGTATCGAGGGAGTGGGTGTGTACGGTGAACTCAAATTCGAGTCGGGTGTCCACCGTGTTCAGCGCATTCCCGCAACAGAGGCAAAAGGAAGAGTGCATACCTCCACAACGACCGTAGCCATTCTTCCCGAGGCCGAGGAAGTGGATATCGAGGTACGGGCGCAGGATCTCAAAATCGACACGTACCGTTCCGGCGGCGCAGGAGGTCAGCACGTGAACAAGACCGAGAGTGCCATCCGCATCACGCACATCCCGAGCGGCGTCGTCGTTGCCTGTCAGACCGAGCGTTCCCAGCTCAAGAACCGTGCGCTGGCGATGTCGCTGCTCCGGAGCCGTCTCTACGCTGCAGAGCAGGAGCGTCTCGCGAAGGAACGTACCGACATGCGTTCCGGACAGGTGGGCACGGGCGACAGGAGCGAGAAGATCCGCACGTACAACTTCCCGCAGGATCGCGTGACCGACCACCGCATCAATGAGAACTTCAGCAATCTCCCCGCCATCATGGAAGGACAGCTGGACGATATCGTGGCCGCGATGAAGAAGTGGGAAGAGGAAGAACTCCTGAAGAGAGTCTAGCGCGACCGCATCTTGTGCATGAGGTCCACTCTGCGCTGGATGGAATCCACGGTGCCGATGTCCGAGCGGTAGCGAACGGGTCCGACCACTTTTTCACAGACCGTGGAAGCAGCTTGTTCGGCTTCTGCAAGCGATTCTCCGATACCCACGATCCCGATACTGCGCGAGCCTCCGAGGAGGATGGCGTTCGTCGGATCAAGCGAGACGTCACCGTAGTAGATGCGCGCATTCTCCGAGATGGTGTCCGGAACGAGCACTTTCTGACCCACTTCCTTCTTCCCCTCGGGGTAACTCTTCGGAACGATGTATTTGCAGACGGTCGCCTTCTTCTGGAACCGGACGAGATCGGGAGTGAGCGTCCCCTTGATGATGCTCTGGCAGATCTCGACGAAGTCGGACTCGAGGAGGGGGAGCACGTTGAGCGCTTCCGGATCGCCGAAGCGTGCGTTGTACTCGATCACCTTTACGCCATCTTCCACCGCGATGAATCCACCGTAGAGAATGCCTTTGTACGGCTCATTGCATTCCTTGAGGAGTGCTTCCGCGATCTTCTGGTTGATCTCGCTCGCCTGCTTCACGTCGTCGGCGGTGAGGAAGGGGAGTCCATGTCCGACATCGCTGTACGTGCCCATGCCTCCCGTGTTCGGCCCCGTGTCTTCACTGTTTGCGCGCTTGTGGTCCTGCACGGCGGGCATGTCCACGACTTTGGTTCCCGAAACGAAGGACATGAGACTGAATTCGACGCCGATGAGCTTCTCCTCGATCACCACCGTGCCGCACTCGTTCAGACACTCCATCGCATACTTGGCTCCGACGTCGATGGTCATGAGGTGCTCGCCGCTCACTTTCACACCCTTGCCGCCCTTGAGGGCGTCGTACTTCACCACGTAGTGCCCGTGCAGCTCATGCTCGAGGTAGCCGCGGATGTCGATCTCCGTCTGTTTCTTCTGGTCGACGGAAGACATGGTGAACACACGGAAGTGGGGACTTGCGTCGATGCCGTGCTTCTTCATGAGTTCGCGTGCGAAGCTCTTGCTCGACTCAATCCTTGCAAGGTTCTTCCTGGGAGCCACGCAGGGGATTCCTGCGGCTTCCAGACGGTCTGCGATTCCTGCGCCAATCGGATCATCCGGCGCGACGAAGGCGAAGTCGGCTTTGCACTTCTTCGCGAGGTCGACCATTTTCGAGAGGCTCATGATGTCCACGACGTTCAGCTCTTTCGCGTACTTCTGGAACCCGGGACTCTTCACCGTGGATGCCACGAAGATGTCCGGTTTCTGCGGACTGCGAGAGAAAGCATCGGCGATCGCTTCACCGCGTGCGGAGTTCGAAACGAGGAAGATATTCATGCGTGCACCTTATCACATCACACAAGCGACATCATCTTCGTCTGATCAGGGTTGTGCTCCTGTTCGCGGTTGAAGGACTCCCGTGTTTCGTTGCGGCCGCAGCCCATGCTCTTGAGAAGCTTCGGGGTCACTTCGGGCGTCGGATACTTGCCGGTGAAGCAGCCCTCACTGAAGTGTCGAATCTTCTGGTTACCCACGCGGATGGATTTCCGCATGTCATCGATGCTGTTGTAGAAGAGGCCGTCCGCGCCGATCGCTTTGCGGATCTCCTCGATGGAGTGATTGGCGGCGATGAGCTCCGTGGTTGTCGGGAGATCGATGCCGTACGGATCGGGACCGATGATCGGCGGCGATGCCGAGGCGAAGTAGACCTTCTTGGCTCCCGCTTTCCTCGCCATCTCGACGATCTTCCTGCTCGTGTTGCCGCGGACGATGGAGTCGTCCACGAGGAGCACGCTGTTGCCTTTGAACTCGAGGTCGATCGGGTGAAGCTTGAAGTTCAGGCTGCGCTTGCGGACTTCCTGACCGGGCATGATGAACGTGCGTCCGATGTAGCGGTTCTTCACGAAGCCCTCGCGGTAGCGGACTTTGAGCTTGTCGGCGAGACCGGCAGCGGCGGGACGCCCGGTGTCCGGAATCGGGATCACGGAATCGATCTGGATGCCCGCGGCGCGGATCTGCTTTGCGAGATACTCTCCCATGCGGACGCGCGCCTTGTAGACGTTCACGCCGTCGATCGTGGAATCCGGAGCGGCGAGGTACACCCACTCGAAGATGCACGGATTGAGTGTGCCTTGCTTCACCACGCGGGAGTGCAGACGGTTGTTCTTGTCGATGAAGACGACTTCACCCGGCTGGATGTCCCGCATAAACTCGTAGTCGAGCGCTTTGAAGACCGTGTTCTCGGACGCGACCATGTACTCGTACTTCATGCCGTAGCGCTTGCGTGCGAGCTGGAGCGGACGGATGCCGTGCGGATCGCGGAAGGCGACGATGCCGTGACCGCCGATGAGTGACACGACCGAGTAGGCGCCTTTGCAGCGCCGGAAGACCATCTTCACCGCGCGGAAGACGTGCTCGGCCGTCAGGTGATTGGGACGCTGCTTGCGGAGTGCGAGCGAGAAGACGTTGAGCAGCACCTCGGAGTCCGAGTTCGTATTGAGGTGGCGGTAGTCGTACTCCTTGATCTCGCGTGCGAGCTGCGCTGCGTTCGTGAGGTTGCCGTTGTGCGCGAGCGCCATGCCGAAGGGGGAGTTCACGAAGAACGGCTGTGCCTCGAATTCGCTGCTGCATCCGGCGGTCGGGTAACGGACGTGACCGATGCCCATCGGGCCCTTCAGGCGCTCGAGTGAGCTCTTGTGGAAGACTTCGCTCACCATGCCCGTCGACTTCTTGAGGTGGAACTGGTTGTCGTAGGTGACGATGCCCGCTGCGTCCTGTCCGCGGTGCTGGAGCACGATGAGTCCGTCGTAGAGTTCCTGGATGACGTCGCGGTAGCCGGAGACGGCGATAATTCCACACATGGGCTAGAAGGCGGGAACGCAGAAGCACGCCTTGTCCGGAAAGGAAAAGGCCGCGGAAGGGGGGGTACCTACCATGGGTGCATTGTACAGAGTTGCGGTCTCTCCGCAAGACCGGAGCATTCGTTTCGCTCTGGAAAGCGCACCAGCATTTCCGGTGCCTCAGGTTTTTTGACAACGATGATGACTTCCGTATTAATTCACCTCCTCACCCTGCATCTGCATGACGCCTCAGATACTCGAACGACGATCGACGTGCGAGACTACCGAAGTCTTCGACGCTGTTGACCGTTGGCGCATCGCCGAGAAGTACGGCATCGACCGGATCCACGAGAAGTCGCGTGCGGAGATCTTCCATACGGTGGCAGGGGAGCGGCGCACGGGAGACTTTCAGAATGTCGTGAGGGAGATCGGAGCGCTCCACCCCTCCGGTGACACTGATCCTCACGCATTCTCCTACATCAACATGGACGAGTTTCTCAGTGATCAGGATACGGAAATCCCGGACCAGGGGATTCTGCACACATTTGCTGAGACGCACCGCTGGCTCCGTGAAACGATCAGTCAGCATTGTCCGTATGTCGGACCTTCTCTCCGGAACGGACGTATCTGGATTTCCGCCGTCTCGCGAGAGAATTCGAGTGGAGGTGCATTGTTTTCCGCACTCGAGACTTCCCGCGATATTCTCAAGGATCTGAGTCCTGAGGATGACCGGCTCCGGAATCTGAATGCATTTCTTTTGCTTGCACCTGAGATGAGACCTCCCCGCCTTCTGAATATGGCGGCTCATATGAGTAACTATGTGCAGGAGTTCGGTGCCGAATGCGGCGACTTCGTTCTCGGCAGCTTCTGCCCCAGCATGATGAGGAGCCGGGTGCAGGACACCAAGCGTGCCGTGCCGCCCATGTTTGTTCTGCGTCGCCACGTGTAGGGGGTCTGAAGTGCTGTGGAGGGCTGTACACCGACAAAAAAACCGCTACACTACAGCGTCATGGAATTTAGGACTATTGCCATCATCGCGCATATCGACCACGGAAAAACCACGCTGGTCGACCAGATCCTCCGTCAGGGAGGCGCGTTCGAAGCGCATCAGCAGCTCACCGAGCGCGTGATGGACAGCAACGATCAGGAGAAGGAGCGTGGCATCACCATCTACGCCAAGAACTGCTCGATCCTGTACAAGGGGACGAAGATCAACATCGTCGATACGCCCGGTCACGCCGACTTCGGATCCGAAGTGGAGCGCGTGCTGCGTATGTGCGACTGCGTCTGTCTCCTCGTCGACGCGTTCGACGGTCCGATGCCCCAGACCCGCTTCGTGCTCAAGAAGTCTCTCGAGATGGGCATCCGTCCGATTGTCATCATCAACAAGATCGACCGCGAAGGTTCGGATCCCGAGAAGGCTCTCTCACAGGTCTTCGATCTCTTCATCCAGCTCGGTGCCAACGACACGCAGCTCGATTTCCCGTACATCTTCGCCATCGGACGCGACGGAGTCGCGAAGCTCAAACTCACGGACGAATCCAAGAATCTTGATCCGCTCTTCGATCTCATCCTTCGCGAAGTAAAGCCCGGCGAAAATGACGCAACCAAGCCTCTGCGTGTTCAGCCCGTGAACCTCGAGTACGATACATTCTCCGGACGCACGGCCATCGGACGCATTACGGACGGGACAGTCGCGCAGAACCAGAACGTGTTTGTCATCAAGCCAGACGGAACGCGCAAGCCCGGACGCATCACGAAGATCAAGGTCTATCAGGGTGTGAATCAGGCCGAAGTGAAGGAGGCCGTGGCGGGCGACGTCGTGCTGCTTTCGGGTCTGCCCGAGGTCTACGTCGGAGATACCATCACCACACAGCAGGATATCGAGCCGCTTCCGGTGATCAAGATCGATCCGCCGACGGTGTCGATGGACTTCATGGTCAACAACTCACCGTTCGCGGGCAAAGAGGGGACGCTCGTCACCACCCGTCACATCCGCGAGCGCCTCGAGAAAGAGCTCGAGACGAACGTGGGACTCAAGATCGAAGTGGGGGATCGCACGGATGCGTTCCGCGTATCAGGTCGCGGAGAAATGCACCTTGGCGTGCTCATCGAATCCATGCGTCGCGAGGGCTTCGAGCTCGCCGTGTCACGTCCCGAAGTCATCACGCACGAAGAGAACGGCGTGAAGCTGGAACCGTTTGAAATCGCGTACATCGACGTGCCCGAGGAAGTCTCCGGCGCCGTCATCCAGAAGCTCGGTCTCCGCAAGGGTCTCATGCAGAACATGGAAACGAAGAACGGCATCGCGCGCCTCACGTACGAGATCCCCACGCGAGGTCTCCTCGGCTTCCGGAACGAGTTCATCATCGACACGCGCGGTAACGGTATCCTCACACACGCCTTCAGCAAGTTTGCGCCGTACGCGGGCGATATGCCGGGACGCACGACGGGTTCCATCATCTCCGCTATCACGGGAGAGTCTGTGGCCTTCGCGATCTTCCATCTGCAGGAACGCGGCACGTTCTTCATCGGCTCCGGTGTGCCCGTGTACGAAGGCATGATCATCGGTGAGTCACCGAACGGTATGGACATCATGGTGAACGTCGGCAAAGAGAAGAAGCTCTCCAACATGCGTTCATCCGGCGCCGATGAGGCCATCCGCCTCGTCCCGCCCCGCATCATGACCCTCGACGGCGCCCTCGAGTACATCCAGGAGGACGAGCTCGTGGAGGTCACGCCGACCAGTATCCGCCTCAGAAAGAAGCTTCTGGACGAGACGGATCGCAAGCGCGCAAAGAAGTCCTAGAGGAGGGGAGTGTGTGTGCTTTAAAAAAGTGCTTATTTGTGCTATAATCATGAGATTATACCCACACAAAACTGACCCACAGATCCCCTGTCCGTTCCTGGCTGATTGCAGCACTCGCACTGAGCGTCTGCCTCCTCATGGCAGTACTGGGGGTCGACTCGCTCTGGATGAACGCCGCTCTCGTGTTCACCGCGGCATATTTTCTCGTACGTGAGTGGCACGTCATCGCGCGCTTTCTCCACGTGGATCGCGAATCCATCGCTTCGGTCGAGCGCACGTTCAGGCACATTCCTTCGCGCCTTGAAATCGCAGCGACGAATGCGCTGACCATCCTGTTTCTTGTTCTCTCGGTACAGTTTGTGGCGAAGGTGTACGCAATGAGCTTCACACTCTACAGCTCAACTTCCGAAACGGATCAGCTCAACGATGTCCTCATTCTCGATGTCAATGATGACGGATATCTCGATTGGGTAGCCGGTACCTCGGACACAGCAGGATCGCTTGCGCATCATCTGTATTCCAATAACGGTGACAGTACGTTTGCGCATTCGACCTTCGGCAACTCCCAGTACTTCGGCAAGTTTGCAGGTGGTGACATCGACGGCGACGGGGACACGGATATCGTGGCTGAGCGCACAGGCGGCAGCGGTCTCGACAGGATTCACCTGTTCAAAAATATCGGCAGCAGCACATTCGCCCTCACGTCGCTCACTCCGTCGGGAGCTGCCTCGGATTTTACGAATATCGAGCTCGCAGATCTCGACAATGACGGCGATCTGGATATTCTGGTCAGCACTGGCGCGAACAACACAAAGGCTGTCTGGATCAACGACGGTCACGGGAACTTTACGGAAGCCGCTTCGACCCTTCCGTACGCAAAAGATATTTCGATCGCTGACTTCAATAGTGACGGCTATCTGGATGTTGTGCTGACGCAGGAAACGAATAGCAGAATCAGTGTCTATCTGAATAGTGGCACCGGTGCTTTCGTTGAGTCTACAAGTAATGTCGAGCCTACTGCTTCCAGACTGAGCGTGGGAGATCTCAATGCCGACGGTCGTATTGATTTTGTGGTCTATAACTTCTCGGTGACCACTGTCACGCCGTATATCCAGCAGACGAACGGAACATTCGTTGCAGGCACAGTCCTCAATGCCTCTGCAGGAGTTCTCCTAGGTGTGCTAGGCGACATCAACAATGACGGCAATCTCGATATTCTGGCCACCACGAATGGTGGTAACAATCATTGGATCAATGACGGAAGTGCCAATTTCGGATCATCGACGCTCACCGGCGCGGGAGACGGAGGAGTCAGTATTGCCCTGGCCGACTTGGACGCCGATGGCGATCTTGATTACGTGGCCGGAACGACGATCAGCGTCCCGAAGAGGTTTTACAAAAACGATCAGGCAGCCACGAGTGCGAATACCGCACCGACAGCACCCTCTACAGGTTTTGGCACGACGTTCTTTTCACAAAATAATGGCATCAGAACGCTCGATTCAACTGGAAACGTGGGGGAATTTACCTCTGTTGCAGTAGGAAATGACGGCTATCCCGTCATCAGCTACTACGATTCCACGAACGCCGATTTGAAGGTAACGAAATGCGGTAATGCATTTTGCTCATCGGGCAATACCACGACAACCGTGGACAGCACCGGCAACGTTGGACGTTACGCAAGGATCGCGACCGGTACGGACGGCAATCCCGTCATCAGCTACTACGATTCCACGAACCTCGATTTGAAGGTAACGAAGTGCGGGAATGCAGCATGCTCATCGGGCAATACCACGACAACCGTCGACAGCACCGGCAACGTCGGAAGCTATGGCTCCATTGCCATCGGTACCGATACGTTCCCCGTCATCAGTCATAAAGACGCTTCACTCGGCCTGAAGGTGACGAAGTGCGGTAATACCGCATGTTCATCGGGGAACACCAGCACACTCGTGGAGAGCGGCACCATGGGGTACGATTCCTCCATCGCGATTGGAACAGATGGGTATCCGGTCATCAGCCATTACGAGAGCATCAGTGGTGACTTGCAAGTTACAAAATGCGGTAACGCGGCTTGTACGTCGGGCAATACGACAACGATCGTAGATTCGTTCGGCGATGTAGGAAGCTATACTTCGATTACGATTGGAGCAGACGGGTATCCGGTCACAAGTTACTACACGGATTCGACCCAGGATCTGAAAGTGACAAAATGCGGTAATGCATCGTGTTCATCCGGGAATACAACGACAACCGTTGATTCGAGTGGCTTTGTCGGAACCTATTCTTCGATTAAACTCGGTGCCGACGATCTACCGGTCATCAGTTATGACGGTGGCGCTTTGAAGGTCATAAAATGTGGTAATGCAGCGTGCTCATCGGGAAATACGACAACGACCGTCGATGCAGTTGGCGCTGTGGGAAATTACACTTCGCTTGTGATGGGAGCAGACAACAAACCGGTCATCAGTTACTACGACGGTACGAATGCCAACCTCAAAGTCGCAGACTGCGGCAACGCCTCCTGTTCTGCTGGCGGCACCGATGGCGTCCTCACAGTCCGTTTCTCGTGGGGCTCCGGCTCGGATACGCAGACTGCGACCCGCCTCCTCCAGTACCAGCTTCGTGTGGGAACAGGCTCCAATGCCAACAACATCGTCTCCGGTAAGACCGCATCCCCCAACTGGGTGACGCGCGTCGTGCCGAACGGTCAGAGTCGAACAATGCTTCTCAAGAATCCTCTGTGTCGCACCGGCCTCACCTACTACTGGAGCGTGGCCACCGTTGATACCGGATTCAAAGCGACCTGGAGCACTCAGCAGAGTTTTACCCTCGATAATGATTGCAACGTGACCTTCACCGGCAGCTCCGGCAGCTCCGGTACCTCGGATGCTACCGGTGGCGGCCTCTCGAGAGTCGTCCTCAATCAGGGCAGCACGAAACCTTCCGACTCCTCCGTGCGAAACGGCATCCTCACCGTCTCCGCCTTCGTCGATGTGAACGGGGACGGCAAGAAGCAGACGAGCGAACTGCAGGGCTTCAAGGGTCTGGCCTTCACCGCCTCCGGCTCCACGACCGACGGTACGGCCGTCCGCAAAACGATCCTCCTGAACGACAAAGGCAACGGCACCTTCGATCTCCCTCCCGGCAATGCGAAAGGCTACAGCATCTTCTTCGCCACAGGTTCCGATGTCCTCAAAGGCTACGACCCCACCACCGACGAAGTGATCGAGAAGATCACCCTCAAGTCCGGCGAGAAGAAGTCCGTCTCCTTCGGCTTTATCAGGAGCGACCTCCTGCGCTACAAACCCTGCCTCGAGATCGCCGGACCCGAAGGGCAACCTCCCGGCTCCTCGGAGGCCAGCAAGCTCCTCATCCGTCTCACCGACAGCTTTGGGACGCCGATCGTGAAGTCCCTCACCCTCACAGGCTCCCTCATGAGCAGAGCCAACTT
>CAZDRX010000008.1:53880-68173 GCA_964508225.1 uncultured Candidatus Peribacteria bacterium | reverse complement strand
CGCTGCACTTCCGCCGGCGTGCCGTCGGCGATCTTCTTGCCGAAGTCGATGGCGCGGAGAATCTCTTCCTCCGGAACCTGATTGGCACCGGCTTCGATCATGACGATGCGCTCGAGCGAGGCCGTCACGAACATATCGAGCTCACTCTTGAGGCGTGCTTCGCGGGAGGGATTCAGCACAAGCTCGCCACCGATAAGTCCGACGCGGACCGTACCGAGGGGTCCGTCGCACGGACAGTCGGAGAGAGCGCATGCGAGGTTCGCGGCGTTGGCGGCGGCGATGTCGTGCTCATGCTCGAAGTCGTAGCTGAGAACGGTCGCGAAGACCTGAATGTCATTGCGGAGGTACTTCGGGAACATGGGACGCAGACCGCGGTCGATGACGCGTGCGAGGAGGACGAAGTCGTCGGACGGACGGCCTTCGCGCTTGCGGAAGCGTGAGCCTGCGATCTTGCCGCCGGCGTAGTACTTCTCCTGATAGACGACCTGCAACGGCAGGAAGTCGACGCCGTCACGCGCCTTGGATGAGATCGTGCAGTTGCCGAGGACGACGGTGTCGCCCATCTGACAGATGACGGAAGAGTTCGCCTGCGTGGCGAGCTGCCCGCTGCGCACCACGAGCGGTGCATCGCCGAGCATCAGCGTGAATTCCTTGTTCATAGAAAAGGGAGAAAAGGATGAATGATCCTCCCCTACATCGTAAGGATGTCTGTTGATTGGACTTACACATCAATTCCCCGCACGGGGGGACTGGTACGTAAATCCAACAGCTATCCGGTTGGTGCAGGGAAGGAACTGACGAGCACTCTACCACGTTTTCCCGTACCGGACAAAGAAAAAGGCGCCTTACGGCGCCCTCTTGATTGCGTGGGGTGATCCCCTCCTTCTATTTCTCGAGGTCGAGGGTCTTCAGGATCTTGCCGTAGGCCTTCTCGTCGTTCATCTTGAGGTACGTGAGGAGCTTGCGGCGCTGCGCGACCATCGCAAGGAGTCCGCGGCGGGCGGAGTTGTCCTTCTTGTGGTCCTTCAGGTGCTTGGTGACCTGATCGATGCGCTTCGTGAGAATGCCGACCTGCACCTGCGGTGAGCCGGTGTCCTTCACGTGCGTCTGGAACTTACCGATGATCTTCTTCTTGTTGGCCTTCTTGAGAGCCATAGAAATGGGGGTGAGAAAGGGGGTGAACGCGACGAAAAATGATTCTCCTCACCTCTCCGGAAGCGCGTGCTAAAGGAGAAGTCAGGCAGCCGCGGCATTGTAGTCGCCGGAAGCGGAAAGTCAAGTATTGCTCACGCTGAAGCCGCAGAAGGCCTCTCGCCTTCAGCTGTGGGAGCGGAAAGAAGCGAGATTTGACAAATAGTAAGAAACATTTACTATGGGCGCATATGGCTCTCGAAACCCTCACCATCACCGACGCAAACGATATCACGATCCACGATATCGCACGCCAACGGCACATGCAGGAAGGTGCTGATCTTCTCCAGACCACCGAGACATTGCAGGCTGCCGTCAGGGCAGGCCTGAACGTCACGGCACTGCGCGAGATGAACACGAACGCCATCCTCGAAGTGAAAGTGGACGGTCACCCGATCGTCGACCGATTCGCTGACGCACGCCGCGCCGAAGCCGCGTAAAGGAAAGAGTGGACGACTGTGCACCCTGTGGTAGGATCGGGGCATGAACGCTTTTGAGATTGTCCTCATCACCGTCGTCGCGATCGGATTCGGTGCCAGCATCCTGCTCCAGCTCCGCCGTCCTGAGGCGGCTTCTTCGTCGGAAGATGCGACACGCGAGATCGCAAACCTCGAGAAAGATCTCGAGACTGCAAAGGAGAAGCTCATGAAGAACGAGGGCGCGGGCAAGCAGATGTTCATCGAGCTCCAGCAGGTGAAGGCCAAGCTTGAAGCCGGAGAGAAGGAGAAGGTGCTCCTGCAGAAGATGGTGACGAAGTTCGAGACGAACCGCGAACATCAGGAAGAGGAACACCGCGATATGGTGAACAAGCTCCAGAACGCGGAGCGGGCGCTCGAGAAGGAGCGTCAGCGCGTCATCGAGAATGAAGCCGACAAGCGCAAGATGGCCGAAGAAGAGCGCGACCGCCTCTGGAATGACCATGAGAACGACGTCATCACGACGCTCGTCGATCTGTGCAAGCAGCCGCACCTCCAGTTCACGTCGTACAGCAACAACAGTCTCCCGGACGACTTCGACGGCTCACTGAAACCGGACTTCCTCATCGATTTCCTCGGGCAGTACGTCGTGTTCGATGCAAAAGCGAGCAAGGCGCAGAGCCTGCAGACGTACATCGACGATCAGGTGAAGAAGACGTCCGAGAAGATGAAGAAGAATGACAAGATTTACCCGCACGTGTTTCTGGTTGTCCCGACGGAGGCGATCGGCGAACTGAAGAAACTCATGTACGCGAAGGATCACTACACCTTCTATGTCGTCTCGCGTGAAGCGCTCTCCCCCATCCTCGCCTCGCTCAAGCGGATCTCCACGTACGAGCTCGCCGAAACGCTCGACCCGCAGAAGCGCGAGAACATCATCAACATGCTCGCGGATCTCGCCACCCACATCAGCTACAGGAACGCCCACGAACTCATCCTCACGAAGATGGGCACCGAGACGCTCGAGCGTGTGTCGAGGACGGATCCCGGCCTCGCACTTGAAGTGGAACAGAAGCGTCTGGAGAAGAAATTCGCCGCTCCGGCTCCGTCGGACATCAAGCGCATCGCCTCCAGCCTCACGGAACAGAACGCAGAGATCGCTTCACTCGCTTCCCCCAAGGCCGCGGTGAACAAGAAGATGCTCAATGCCGCGGAATCGGTGATGTCACAGAAACTTCTGTAAGCAAAACAGACAGAGGCCTGAAGTTTGGTGTGCTACTCTCCTCGCCGCCCATGACACAGGACTTGGATCCCATCTTTACCGGCCTGAACAGCGAGCAGAAACTGGCAGTGGAAACGCTGAAAGGCCCCGTTCTTATTCTGGCCGGCGCCGGATCGGGCAAAACCAGAACTCTCACGCATAGAATCGCCCATTTGATGGCGCAGGGGGTACCTGCGTGGCAAATCCTTGCAGTGACGTTTACCAATAAGGCCGCAAAGGAATTGAAGGAACGTATCGCCCGCATTCTGAAAATCACGGATCCGTCGGGCACCGATACGACACACCTGCCGCTGTCCGGCACCTTCCACTCCATTTGTGCCAGAATTCTGCGCCGCGATATCGAGCAGATCGGCCGCAACCGCTCGTTCGTGATCTACGACGCCGACGATCAGGAGAAAGTGGTGCAGCAGATCCTCCGCGATCTCAAGATCGCGCCCGAAGAACTCAAACCGCGCGCCGCACTCGGTCACATCGGACGCTTCAAGTGCGAGGCCGTGCGTCCCGCACAGGCGAAATCCCGCGGCGGCACGTACACGGAGGTGAAGATGGCCGAGATTTACAGCCTGTACCAGAAGCGACTCCTCGAAAGTAACGCGCTCGACTTCGACGACCTGCTCATGGAGACGGTGCGGCTCTTCGAGGAGTGCCCCGACGTGCTCGAAAGATACCAGAACACGTGGAGATTCATCCACGTGGACGAGTATCAGGACACGAACAAGCCGCAGTACCTCTTCATCAGCATGCTCTCGAAGGGGCACAGGAACCTCTGCGTGATCGGAGACCCGGATCAGTCCATCTACGCGTTCCGCGGCGCGGATATCCGCAACATCCTCGACTTCCAGCACGAGTACAAGGACGCCGTGGCGATCAAACTCGAACAGAACTACCGGTCCACGCAGCAGGTGCTCGACGCCGCCGACGCGGTGATCGCCGTGAACCCGAACCGTCCGAAGAAGAAGATGTGGACGGACAAGAAGGACGGCGCGAAGGTGAGGCTCTCGGAGGTCAGCGATGAGCGCCGTGAGTCCGAGGAGGCTGTGCGGCAGACCGTACAGCGCCAGAAGACCGGCATTCCCCTCTCGGAGCAGGTCATCTTGTACCGCACGAATGCGCAGTCGAGACTCATCGAAGAAGCGTGTCTGCGCGCCGGCATCGCGTACCGGATTCTCGGCGGACTGAAGTTCTACGCACGCAAGGAAGTGAAGGACGTGCTCGCATACCTCTACGCCATCCTGAACCCGAGCGACACGATCTCCATGCTCCGCATCATCAACGTCCCGTCCCGCAAGATCGGTGACACGACGCTCTCGCGGCTGCAGAACTTCTGCAACGAGCGCTCTCTCACGCTCTGGCAGGCCATGAAGCACATCGAGATGGTGGACGGCATCGCGGACACGGCCAAGGCACGCATCGGCGCATTCGCGACGATGATCGAGGACGCACAGAAGCTGAGCATGACGGCACCCGTGAGCGAAGTCGCCGACTGGATCATCCGCAAGTCCGGCATGGAGAAGTGGCTCCGTGATGACACCGAAGAGGGTGAGACACGCTGGGAGAACGTGCTGGAACTCCTCTCCGTGACGAAGAAGTACGACAGCCTCGCCCCGCAGGAGTCACTCACGAGCTTCCTCGAGGAAGTGGCACTCGTGTCCGAAGTCGACAAGCTCGATAACGGCGGCGAAGCGCTCACCCTCATGACGCTCCACCTCTGCAAAGGTCTCGAGTTCCGGTGCGTCACGGTCGTGGGCTGTGAGGAAGGACTCCTCCCCCACAGTTCCGCCACGTTCGACCGCGACCAGATGGAAGAAGAGCGTCGCCTGCTCTACGTCGGCATGACGCGCGCGAAGGAATTCCTGACGCTCATGCACGCACAGAGCCGCACGCTCTGGGGCAACACGCAGAGCAATCCCCGCAGCCGCTTCCTCGACGACATCCCGACATCCGTGCTCGAAGTGGCGAGCGAGGAGATCGGCAGCAAGTACGGCTGGCTCATGAATAGCGCCCCGCAGAAGTCGTGGTGGAACCCCTCGAAGAAACCGCAGAACGAATTCTCGCAGGAAAGTGCGAGTGACGATGCGAATCAGGACTGGATGTCGGATACCGAACACACGATCGAAGACGGCACGCGCATCGAACACCGGACACTCGGCACGGGGACCGTGCTCTCACGGCGCGGTGACGTGGTGGAAGTGCAATTCGACGCAGGCCAGACGAAGAAGCTCGCCCTCGGCATCGCACCGCTCAAGGTGCTCGTGGAGCAACTCTAGTACTTCCAGTTCGTTCCGGACGCGACGGGGCCATCGACACTCACCCAGCTATAGCTTGTCGAGCCGTCACTCCACGTGACTGAGCCCGCACTGCCCGGATCGCCTGTTTCATTGAGGGTCAGCTGCAGACTCGCGTGGAGATCGCCCGAGGGGATGATATCGCCGTAGAGCTGAATCGTCCGAGGGGCATCCGTAAGTGAACCGAGGATGTCCGGGATCGCGCTGCAGGTCACGAGAAAGCTGGTGACCGTACATCCATGACCATCGGAGAGACCCTGTGTCCTGAGTCTCACGTTCTGGAGCGTGATGTTTCCTGTCTGTCCGATCTGGAACGTGAGATCTGTGAGATCGATGTGCGCGGACGGATCACTCTTCCTGCCCTCAAAGACGAACGAAGCGAGGAGCTGGTTCGATCCCGTCACGAGCGCACCCGACGGATCGAGTGTGTTCTTCACCCTCGTGATCGTGGAACGGGCCGTGACGAATGCAGGGAACGACTCGGTGCTCGACGTCGGCTTCGTGTACTTGCGGCTGCTCCAGACGCCGTTTCCTTCCACGACGACATTGGAAATCTGCACCGTGTGACCTGCCTGACCGCCCGAGATGAACGGCGAGAGCTGCGCACGGACGTAGACTTTGCGCTCCTCACGCTTGCCGATCTGGAATGTCCCCGGAGCGAGTGTGAGGCGGTAATTGCGGTTCGTGGACGATGCCGTATTGAGGGTGGCACGCCCGAGGTACCGCTTGTCATCGTCATACACGAGGAGCGACTGCACACTCGGGACTTCCGCCGTGATGTTCACGGAGACGGCGATGAGGTCGATGGGTTCCTCTTCGATGAAGATCTTGGCGGCACCGAGCACGGGGCCGGTCTCGCCGAGAAGGAGGAACTGCGAACGGATCGTCGTGTCACCCTGATCAGCCGCTGGAGCGGCGCTGACACTGGAGGAAGAAGCGGAAGACGATGGCTGGGTGGAGAAGGACGTGGCCTTCGGGTCGCACGCGAACGGACGGCGGATCTCGATCATCCGGAGCGCACTCCTGAGCGTGGCCTGCGAAGGGCACGGCACACCCACGCGGGAACCGGGGATCACTGTCTGCGTGGATGGCACGTTCGCTGTGCGTGCGTCGGGGTCGCACATCGGCGTGCGGCGTGCCTTCAGCGTACGTTCGGCGCGGCGCTGAAGCCCATGCGAGGCGCAGATTTTGCCCTGCCAGACCTCAGAGGGAGCCGCGAGGACGACCTGCGATGCGAGGATAGCGCCGATGACGATCAGGGGACCGAGGAATCTCATGGGGAAAAGTATAGTCCTTCCGTGGCTGTTATTGCACGGAGCGGTCAACCGGAATCTGCGCGGATCGATCGCGAACGAATGGCTTTAAGGAAAGACAGAACCCGCGTACTCTCTCCTCCGATGCTCAAAGAAGAGATCCTCGGCTTTCTGAGGAAAAACCATCTCCGGCTCGACACCGACGCAGGGCAGCACTTCCTCGTCGACGAAGGCACGCTCGATGAGATCGTGGCTGCGGCCGAACTGAGCCCGAAAGATTCTGTCCTCGAGATCGGTCCCGGCATCGGCATCCTCACGCGTGAGCTGCTCAAGCGCGCGGGGCACGTGACGGCCGTGGAGATTGACGCACGCTTCCCGCCCCTCATCCGCAGCTTCTGCGGCGAGACCTCCAAGCTCACGATCTCGGTCGGCAACGCGCTGCAGGAACAGTCCCCCGCCGCGCCGTACAAAGTGGTGGCGAACATTCCATACCACATCACCTCGCCCCTGCTGCACCACCTGCTTCTGGAGGTCGCCGACCGTCCGACTTCGATCACACTCCTCATCCAGCGGGAAGTCGCCGAGAATATCGTGAGCAGCGGCTCCGACAGTATCCTGACGGTCCTCGTCGCACTCTTCGGCAAGGCGGAGCTGACGTGGCTCGTTCCCCCGACGGCATTCATCCCCGCACCGAAGGTAGATTCGGCGGTGCTCCACATCCAGTGCTTCAAGGAACCGAAGACAGATCCGGACACCACACAGCGGATCCTCAAGCTCGCGAAGCATGCGATGCACCAGCGCCGCAAGATGCTCCGCAACACGATCGGCAGTCTGGAAGGGGGCGAAGCCGCGATGGAGAAGACGAAGATCAGCCCCGACCGCCGACCGCAGACGCTCACGACCGACGAGTGGATCGCACTGGAGGCAGCGATCAGATCGACGCGCGCATGAAGTCATCACGCGTGAGTTATGGCTTCCTGATCACGTTTTTTGGAGCTCTGCTTTGCCTGCGCTTCTGGCAACCGCTGATACTCCCGCCCGTCGTCACCATCATTCTTGCTGCTGTCACCGGTGCGTTCGTCGCCCTGTCCTTTGTGTTTCAAAAAAGAACAACACTCTGTGCGACTGGTGCCTCGGTCACGCTCGGAGTGCTCCTCGCCTGCACGAGTGCGGCATCTGCCGTGCATGTCACACAGCCGGAGGACATCGAGAGTTTCGCTCTCGGGAAGAGCGTGACACTCCATGGATGGATTGCAGAACCCGCAGACGTGCGCCCGACTCTCACGAAGCTCACCGTCGCCGTGGACGAGGTGACGGATGAGGCAGGGACACACACGGCGCAGGGGCGCGTCCTCTTCAACGCCTACGGTCTCTGGCCGCCGCTGGAGTACGGCGATGAAGTACGGATCGAAGGGAAGCTCACGCGACCTGAGGTGATCGAGGACTTCGATTACCCGCACTACCTCGAACTCTCCGGCATCCGCGCACTCATGACACGCGGACAGATCACGAAAGCGGATGCAGGACACCCTCCCCCGTCCTCCGCACGGACATGGAAGGCGCTGCGGCTCCTCACGGATCTGCGCACGACGGTGGAAAACGAGATCGGGCTCATCCTGCCCGAACCGCACGCGTCTCTCCTCGCCGGACTGCTCACCGGAACGCGGCGCGGACTCCCTGCTCACCTGACGGACGATTTCCGCACCGCGGGCCTCACGCACATCATCGCAGTGTCTGGCTTCAACGTGACGATCGTCCTCACGATCCTCGGCGGTCTGCTCTTCTGGATTCCATTGAAGCGCCGCCTGCTCCCGCTCGCGGGCGCTGCGGTGCTCTTCTGTGTGTTCGTGGGTGCCGGAGCGCCCGTCGTCCGTGCCACGATCATGGGTCTGCTGGGTCTGCTCGCCATCGGCACAGGCCGCGTGACGACAACACGCCTGTCAATTCTGTGGACGGGCTTCCTCATGACGGCAGGCAATCCCCTCATGCTTTGGTACGACGCGAGCTTCCAGCTGAGCTTCCTCGCCGTCATCGGTCTCGCAGAACTTTCGACCCCGCTGAAGAGATGGTTCCGTGCCGTTCCCGAAACACTCGCGATCCGCGAGTCTCTCACGGCGACCGTCGCCGCACAGATCGCCACCATCCCGCTCTCCATCCTGCTGTTCCGGCAGTTCTCCCTCATTGCACCTGTCAGCAATGTCCTCGTAGCACCGCTCATCCCGCTTTCGATGCTGCTCGGAACGGTCGCCACCCTCCTCGGGTTCCTGTGGATGCCGCTCGGGCTCATCGCAGGGTACCTCACATGGGCACTCCTCGAACTCATCATGCTCGTGGCGCATGTGGCGGCACTCGTGCCACTCGCATCGATCCGTTTCTGAGCCCTAGTACCGGTAGAGATACACGTTCGTGACACCGAAGAACGGCATCGTCACCTTTGTCACCTTCTCGGGCGGCATGTCTTTGATCGAGAACGCATGGGAGACGACCCTCGCACCCTTCTTCAGCTCTTTCTCGAACTTGGGTCGCAGCGTCTGCATCATCGAGATCGAAAGGTAGGTGAAGACGACATCCGCCTGGCTCAGGTCTTCCTTCAGGAAATTCCTGCAGAGCATGACGGGCTTCTCTTTCGAAAAGAGTGCACGGAACTTTGCCAGAAGCCACACGCCGAACGCCCCTTCGTAACCGACAGCGCGGATGCCCGGCACCCGCTCCATGGCACGCGCAAGCACGCGCCCGTCGCCCGCGCCGAGATCCACGAGCAGCTCTCCGGCCTTGAGACCGGCAAGATCGACCATCGCATCCGTCACGGCCTGCGGCGTCGGCACGAACGCAACCATCTGCCGCAGATGGAAGAGCGCGCTCGACAGAATGAGGAGCAGGACAGCAACGACGACGAGGAGCAGGAGCGACTCGACGACGACGGGAACGAGATCACCCATTAGGGGAGCATCAGGCCGAGATACGTGAAGAGCGCCCCGAGGAGCACCATCACGAAGCCCGTGAACATCTGCATGCTGTGCTCACTGAGGATGAACGCATGGATCTTGGCCTTCATGCGGATCGTCTGAGCCGGCCACCAGGCGAGCACGAGACCCTTCACGAACGTGACCCAGGCGATGACGACGATGATGCCTTCACCATCGGCGCTGATCTGCCACTGATGACGGAGTGTGGTGACCGCAATGGCGAGCACCGGCACCGCGAAGAGGCGGAGGCTGTTTTCGTCCTTCACGAACTTCTTCAGCCAGGCGACGTATTTGTCGTCGGAGAAGACGAGCGGGAAACCGAAGACATAAAAGAAGACGCCCAGAACGAGGGAAAAAGCAGAGAGTGTCATAGAGAGAATATTGGAAGATCAGAGATTGCCGTTTATTGTTTCAAGCAGAGGAGAAATTGACAATTGACAATGAACCGATGAGAATTCGGCACGCAAGAAGCGACTTCGCTCTTCTTTGGTATCTCCGGCCCCATCGTCTAATGGTTAGGACAGCGGGTTTTCAATCCGTTAACCGGAGTTCAACTCTCCCTGGGGCTGCCAACACCTTCTTGTGCCAAGTTATTCTAGAGGAGTAAAATCCCGCCTATGAAACCTCAACACCTCTTCCTTGGATCCGCCGTCGCGGCGATGGTTATCCTTGCCGGCTGCAAAGCACAGCAGACAAACAACATGATGGAGAAGGAGAAGATGACCGGACCGGACCATATTCTCGTCATGGCGAAGGACGTCGATTGGAAAGACGCGCCTGCGGCTCTTCCCGCTGGTGCCAAGATCGCTGTCCTTGAGGGAGACCCATCGAAACCGGGGCCCTTCACGCTGCGGCTCCAGTTCCCTGCTGATTACAAGATCGCTCCGCACTTCCACCCCGCGGATGAACACGTCACCGTGATCTCCGGCACATTCGCACGCGCTATGGGAGATACTTTCGATAGTACAAAGCTCGAAGAGCTGGGCGCAGGCGGATTCGCAATGATGAAAACAGGCGCCAGCCACTTCGCCTGGAGTAAAGATGGCGGCGTCGTTCAACTGCATGGAATCGGCCCATGGGGACTGACGTACGTGAACCCTGCTGACGATCCGCGCAACGCAGCGAAGTAAGGCTATGTATTCTTGAGAGTGACAACAGTTGCGATGCTTTTGAGGACCACATACCTACCCATCATTGCATCAATGAGAGAGTTTGTTATTGTGGGCCGTGGGGCTGCCAATTCCATCGCAAAGAGAAGAATACGGTCAGGGTTCTTGACCTTTTCTGTGCGCTCCTCCATACTACCCCTACCCCCTACCCCTATTTATGCGCGCTGATTATCAGAAAAAGGCTCTGGAAGGCATGAAGAGGCTCGACGGCCTCGCGAAGAAAGTGGTGACGATGATCGAGAGCGGCGAGTACTGCCCGCATATTCTGGAGAATCTGCTCGCCATGAACGGACACATCAAGCACGTGCAGGCACAGGTGCTCGAAAGCCATATGCATACCTGCGCGCAGGACAAGATGAAGAAGGAGAAAGACTACGACGGCTTCATCTCGGAGATCATCCGGACGATGGGCCTCTCGAATCGCTAATTCCCCCCCCCCACTCTCCCATGTCCCCCCGGTTTCTCACGACTCTCACTGTTTCACTCGTTCTCCTCTCCGCCTGCGGCAGAGCGGTCCCGTCAGATGTGCCCCGGAACCAAGGCATGATGAACGGAGGGAAAGGCCAAGGCATGATGATGAACAACGCGATCGGCGAAGGACAGCTCACATTCCTCCCGGGAGCCGGCACAGACCTTACGAGCCTCCCCCGGGCGAAGAAGTCTGCCCCGATCACGGTGAAGAACGGCGACACCGTGAACCTCACGGCAGGGCTCGTCCGTACGAACCTGAACGGAAAAGACATCGCCATGTACGCGTACAACGGTGCATTCCCGGGCCCGACCTTCGTCGCGAAGCAGGGAACATCCTTCGCTGTGCACTTCGTGAACGACATTGATCTCCCGACGACGGTGCACTGGCACGGCATCCGTCTGGAGAACAAGTACGACGGTATTCCGAATGTGACGCAGGAACCGGTACAACCCGGAGCCAGCTTCGACTACATCGTCACCGTGCCGGATGAGGGAATCTACTGGTACCACCCGCACGTCCGTGAAGACGTTCAGCAGGACATGGGGCTCTACGGAGCCATCGTCGTGGAACCTGAGCGTGCCGATGCATACGGACCGGTGAATATGACCGAGACCGTGATTCTCGACGACCTCCTCGTGGATCAGAACGGAATGCCTGTCCCCTATGACGCGGCCGAAGCCGATCATGCACTCATGGGTCGCTTCGGAAACGTCTCTCTCATCAACGGCCAGACAACGTACGCTACAACAGTCCCGTCAGGATCGGTCGTCCGCTACCGCTTCGTGAATGCGGCGAACGCACGTCCCTACCGTCTCACCTTCACCGATGCACAGATGAAACTGGTGGGTGGTGACAGCGGGCGGTACGAGAGAGAACAGATGGTCGATGCCGTGATCATCTCACCGTCGGAGCGTGTCACCGTGGACGTACTCTTCGGAGCGTCCGGAACATCGAAGCTCCAGTCCGCCACTCCCCTCGGCACGACAGATCTCGGCACCGTCACGGTGAAGAACGGCGCTGCACAACCGTCTCACGCGGATTCCTTCCGCACGCTGCGTGCGAACGCGGACGTCACGGCAAGCATCGATCCGTTCCGGTCGTCGTTCTCCAAGGCTCCGGATCAGACACTCAAACTTTCGATCGAGCTGCCGGGAATGCCCAATATGCACAGTATGAACATGTCCGGCGACGACGGTATGGAGTGGGCGGATCTCATGCCGGGCATGAATGTACGGGCGACCAAGGCGAACACACAGTGGAAGCTCATCGACGAGGCAACGGGAGCCGTGAACGAGGACATCTCCTACAGCTTCACGAAAGGCGATCACGTGAAGATCCGCATCGTGAACGATGCGCGCTCTCCCCACCCGATGCAACACCCGATCCACCTCCACGGCAACCGCTTCCTCATTCTCTCGGACAACGGAGTCGAGAACACGAATCTTGTCTGGAAGGACACCGTCCTCGTGCCCGTCGGCCACACGGTCGACATCCTGCTCGACGCGAGCAACCCGGGCGACTGGATGTTACATTGTCACATCGCGGAACATCTGATGAACGGCATGATGGGCAGCTTCAGCATCCGTTAGTTTTTATTTTCTCTCTCCCCCCTCTTTCTATGATGAACTCTGGATTCTCCACCGGCATGATCGGAGTCGGATTCCCGATCCTCTGGGCGCTTCACATTCTCTCGGTACTCGCATTCCTTTCCGGCATCATTCTTCTGATCATTCTCGCAGCGAAAACACTGACGCACGCACAGCTCAAGAGCTGGGCTCTCTGGCTCCTGATCGGTGGCGGCGTCGTCTGTCTCCTGACCATCGGCATGATGGGGCATACGTGGGGAAGCTTCGCTCACATGCGCATGACGGATCAGGGATGGCAGACCGCTGGATTCGATTTCGATAGGGCTGGCGGAATGATGCGGGGTATCAGTTCTTCGGCACAATAATGCCGACTGCATGTGAACACTGCAAAGGCCACACGCCTGCACCCGTACCCACGAATCTTCCTGCAGGAACGTACTTCTGTCCGATGTGTCCGGGCGTCACGAGCAATGGTCCGGCAGCCTGTACCAAATGCGGTATGGCTCTCGAGCCGGTACATCCGTCTGCACCGGTCACAAAGACACACTATACGTGCCCCATGCACCCGCAGATCGTGCAGGATGCACCGGGCACCTGTCCGATTTGCGGCATGGCACTCGAGCCTGTGACGGTGACGCTGGAGGAAGAAGCCAACCCCGAACTGACCGACATGACAAAACGGTTCTGGATCGGCAGCGTGTTCACCATCCCCCTGGTCGGCATCACGATGTTTCCGTGGGTGAGCGACCGATTCCTCGAGCCGGACATGCTCCCTTGGATCGAGTGGATTCTCTCGACGCCCGTCGTGATCTGGTGTGGATGGCCGCTGCTCGAACGGGCAGTTGCTTCGGTGAAGCACCGATCACTCAATATGTTTTCACTCATCGGAATCGGCGTGAGCGTCGCGTACATCTACAGCCTCATCGCCGTATTTTTTCCGGATCTCTTCCCCGTATCACTGCAGGTCGCTCACGGTCATGTGAGCCGGTACTTCGAAGCAGCTGCCGTCATCACCGTCCTCGTCCTGCTTGGGCAGGTGCTGGAACTGCGTGCGCGGAGCAAGACAGGAAGCGCGATCAAGGCCCTGCTCGGGCTCGCGCCCAAGACCGCACGGCTCGTGCAGGACGACGGTACGGAGATCGACCTCCCTCTTTCGGAAGTCGCACACGGACATCGTCTCCGCGTACGCCCCGGAGAAAAGGTACCGGTGGACGGTGTGATTCTGGAAGGAAGAAGCGCCGTGGATGAATCGATGATCACGGGAGAGCCGTTGCCCGCCGAAAAACAGACAGGAGATCATGTGATCGGAGGGACGATCAACGGAACGGGGGGCTTCGTGTTTCGTGCGGAGAAAGTGGGCAGCGAGACATTGCTCTCGCACATCGTGCAGCTCGTGAGCGAAGCACAGCGCAGCCGTGCACCTATCCAGCGTCTTGCAGACACGATCTCCGCTTACTTCGTTCCGGCCGTGATCGGGATCGCCGTCACCGCCTTCTTCGCATGGCTCACGTACGGCCCTGAACCGTCGCTCGTCTTCGGGATGGTGAGTGCCGTGTCCGTGCTCATCATTGCATGCCCGTGCGCTCTCGGGCTCGCCACACCGATGTCGATCACCGTCGGCATCGGAAAGGGTGCCACGCTCGGCATCCTCATCAAGAACGCGGAATCACTGG
>CAZDRX010000008.1:36049-53870 GCA_964508225.1 uncultured Candidatus Peribacteria bacterium | reverse complement strand
AGATGATGGAGAAAGTGGACACGCTCATTGTGGACAAGACCGGCACCCTCACGGAAGGGAAACCGCGCCTCATGACGGTGAAGGCGGCACCCGGGAACACGGAGAATGATGTCCTGATGCTCGCGGCAAGCCTTGAGGCAGGGAGCGAGCATCCGCTTGCTGCCGCAGTCTTGAACGGCGCACGCGAACGGGGAATCACCGTGCAGAAGAGCGAGAATTTCGAGTCCATCACCGGTCGCGGAATCCGCGGATCGGTCGCAGGAAGGGCATTGTCACTCGGAGACGAGCAGCTCCTCCGGGAACTTGGAGTGGAGGCAGGCGTCTTCGCGGCAGAAGCCGAGAACCTGCGTCACGAAGGCCACACGGTGGTCTTCCTTGCGGAGAAAGGCGGCGTCCTCGGGTTCCTCAGCATCGCCGATCCGATCAAGGATACGACGGCAGAGGCAATCCGCGCTCTGCACAAAGAAGGGATGGACATCGTCATGCTCACAGGTGATCACCGGACGACCGCGATGGCGGTAGGCAAGGCGCTGGGCCTCGAGCATATCGAAGCCGGCGTCCGCCCCGAGAGAAAGCACGAGATCGTCGCTCAGCTGCGGAAGGAAGGTCACATCGTTGCGATGGCAGGAGACGGCATCAATGATGCTCCTGCACTCGCCGAAGCGGACATCGGCATTGCGATGGGCACAGGCACGGATATCGCCATGCAGAGCGCGGGCGTCACGCTCGTGAAGGGCGACCTGCGCGGTATCGTCCGCGCGCGGAGGCTCAGCCGCGAAGTGATGCAGAACATCCGGCAGAATCTCTTCTTCGCGTTCTTCTACAACGTGCTCGGCGTCCCCGTGGCCGCAGGCATTCTCTATCCGTTCTCGGGAATGCTCCTCAGCCCCATGATCGCGGCTGCCGCGATGAGCCTGAGCTCGGTCTCGGTGATCAGCAACGCGCTCCGGCTCCGGCACGCATCGGTCGCGTAGCGCGGCTCCGTCCAGGAAACCTTGGCCGCACCCTATCCTCGGTGCATACTGAGTTCACTTCTCCCCTCCTCCCCCACATGTCCAACAAGACCAAGGTCATCATCGGTATCGTCGTCGCCGTGTTCGTCGTCGTGGCAGGCTGCAAGATGGCGCTCCGGAGTATCGGGCAGAACATCGCGGAGAAGATGATCGAAGACGCAAGCGGAGGCAAGGCGGATGTGGATATGAAGAACGGTTCGATGACCATCACGACGAGTGAAGGAACCGTCACGACAGGCACGGGCAAAGTACCGGACGGCTGGCCGACGGATGTGCCGGTGTACGCAGGTGCCACCGTGCAGTTTTCGGGTATGAATAATGCCGGTGCGGGACAGGGAGGCATGGCGCTCGTGCTCACCTCCAAGGATGATGCCGAAACGATCGTGAAGTACTACAAGACCACCCTGCAGGCCGGCGGCTGGACCGTGGTGAACACGATGGAAGCGCAAGGCAGCACCATTCTCCTGCTCACGAAGGACACGAAAGCGCTCTCCCTCTCGATCACGGGAGCCAACGGAGAGACGTCGATCACGATGGGCGTGCAGGATCAGGCAAACTGATCTGCTGCCTAGCGCGACATGTCCTTGGACGGATCGAGCAGAAGCTCGTAGGAAGCGATCTGGGTCTGCAGGTCGGCGAAACGCTTGTTCAGACGCGCATAACTGTCTGTGAGCTCAAGCATGAGACTCTCGAGAGCATCGTGCGTGCGTCCGGGAGAGGCATCGATCTTCCGCTGCAGAGCATCGATCGTATCCTCGGCCTGCATGAGCTGCTTCTGGATCTTGTCTGCGGAGCGCCTGGCGTTCTTCAGTCTGCGCTGAACGGCTGCACGGGGAAGTGAACGAGTGGAAGAGGACAGAGAAGGATAGACGTATCCATTCTGCATCGTGGGTGGAATTCCGTAGTACGAGGGAGGTACGTACGTGCCCCCGTTCACGGGCTGGTACGGATTGGCGCTCGTGTTCGCATGCGCGATGCGGGGTGAATCAGGTACCGCGAAGAACGCATCGGAACCTGCGAGCGTGCAGACGGCGACGACGGCAAGCGCCACGGCGACGAACGACTCATGGCCATGGACACGCTTCTTCAGCTGGCGGACTCGCGTCTTCTTCATGGGAAATGTGGGTAGGTGTTTCCACCCAGTATACCACAGAATGAGCGCTCCCTGAAGCCCTTTTACGACTCAGGCCAGTCGACCGGTGACGCAAAGGCGGGAGCAGCCGCACGTGGCGGGTCATCCGTGCCGGGCAGCGCAACGAGTGTCAGACGGTCAGACGTGTGCGGCTGGTATGGAACAAAGCTCTCATAGACCGACGTGAATCCGGCGTGGCGCAGTGCATTGAGAAGGGACGGCTTCGTCGGCCAGAAGCTGCGCTCGTTTCCTGCGGAAGACCAGTGTGCCTTCTTGAGCTGAATCTCGAGAGGGGTTCCGGCGAGGAATTCGACAAGACTGGAACCGGCGTAGACGTGCCCGTCATGCACTTCCGTGCGTTCGGGCATGAGCGCGATGTGCGTGTCGATGATGAGCGCGCATGTCGTCATTTCGCGCATGCGCGCGAGGAGCGTGAAGACATCGGGCGTATCGAGGTGATACAGCAGCCCGTTGCAGAGAATGATATCGAATGTTCCGTGACGCTCCCGAGAAAGTCCACGAACGTCTTCAAGGAGGAACTGCGTATTCGTAAGCCCGAGCACCTTCTTCGCAAACTCCGCCTTCACGATGTGCTGCTCGCGGATCTCGATGCCGACCGACCTCTTGCATCCGCGGAGCCCCGCCTCGATGGCATACAGCCCTTCCAGACATCCGAGGTCGAGGAAGGATATCTCCTCCCAGGGCTTGCGGGTGATGTCTGCAGCGATCTGCATGTATCTCCTCGCACCGTCCGCACTCCACTGGCGCCATCCGGGATACGTCGAAATCTTCTCCGAAAGATGGATGTCGTGTGCGGTCCACGCGCCGTGCACCTTCACGATCTCCTCCATGCCGGCGCGGATTTCCTGATCGGTCATCACAGACACGATCTTACCTAGAGACCCTGCTTCTGACAGCGTGAATTCACCATTTCAGCAGCCACAGATGCACCAATGATGAGGAGTCCCGAGAGAACGAGGAGAACCGATGGCTGCACGGAGCCGATGAAGAACGTCTCGAGGAGGAAGGAGATGACCACCGAGAAATTGAACATCATGTGTGCAAGGTAACCGTCGATCCGCTTGAAGGCCTCATAGTTGCAGAGCTGACCGATGCCCTCGAACAGTCCGATGCCGAGGCCGAGGCCGATCGTGACCGGGGTCAGCCCTGCAAAGAAAGAACTGATCCCCGCAATACGGGCGAAGATAATAACGGGTGCGGTGCACAGGAGGACGAAGAAGAAGACATGCATGTTCATGACAGCCGGATTCATGGCACGGAACTTCTTCACGTACTGGATCTGTCCGACGACGAGCAGGACATCGAAGAGCGTGCCGAGGAAGGCAAGACCGTCCCCGAGGAGGCTCTGTCCGCCGGCCATCCGGCTGTTATAGACGAGGAAGGAGCTGCCAAGACCGGCGGCAGTGGCGAGGAGGAAAATCGAGAGCATCGTCCGCGGCTGCTTCAGATACGGGATTTCCCTACGCCAGAACGCGGCGGCCACAAACAGACCGATGAGCGGGGCAAAGTTATTAAGGAGGAGCATGTTCGTCCCCGTCGTGTAGAGCAGACTCGCGTTCTTCAGGTACATGTATCCCACCTGTCCGATGACGAGAAGCAGAAAGAAGCCGTCATATGGCAGTCTGAACGATATCCGCTGCGCTGGACGACGCAGATGCTGCAGGCCGAAGAGCACGGCGGAGAAAAGCGTGACACCCGTGGCAAGGAGGAACGTCCGGACAAACGGCGAGACGAGATTCACGTCTGTGTACTTGATGTAGATCACCTCCGTGCCCCAGATGATGACGGCAACGGTACGAATGATGTATCCGATGAGCTTCTCGCGGCGGATGAAGTGCCACTCTGCCGATGGAATCGGTTTCATGGATCTCTTCTCGAAGGGCAGGAAGAGCATGTCCGTCTGATAGAACGCGTAGCCCATGGCAATGAGCGAGAGCGTGAAGATAACCACGAGGGGGTAGAGCCCGCTCTTGAGCTCGCCAAACACAGACATGCGAAGAATGAGAATGAGCAGCCCGATGAGGTTCAGCATGAAGCCGACGCCGAGGAACCAGCGATCAGAACGCATCCGGACGACGTACTGCTGGAGGAGCCGGAGGAGGAGGAAGTTCACGATGAGGATGGGCAGGAGCGGGAGCGCCTCCGCGGTGAACTGCGGGATTACCGAGAGCGATTCCACGAGTTTCTTGTACTGCGGGAACAGGATGAAATCGAGCATGGTAACGCAGAATGCAGCGACGATGGCTCCGAGCAGCACGAGCTTTTGGAAGCGCGGGATGAGCGCCTGTACGGACGAAACCGAGTCCTGACGCTCCAGCGCGTCGATGAAATCGGCGAAGCGGAGTCGGTCGGGAGCATGCGCGGAAAGGTGGACGTCCACGAATCCCGGATGCCTCGATGTCTTCACGCTGATGGAGTCCGCGGTGATGTCGTTGAGTCTCATGACACCGTTCACCTGCGAAAGAGCGTCCTGCCCGACCTGCTGGTTCATCGTGACGGTGAGACGGAAGGGATACCTGCCGGAACCTTTGGCCCTCAACGCGTGCTGACGCTGATGATCAGGATAGAGGTAGAAGACGACATCGCGTGCTCGGACGACACCTTCGCCGATCATCGAGAGGACATGATCGAAATTCTCGCGGCGGTAGTGATCGGCCACATGCTGACACTGCGCACGCGAGAGCCCCGAGAGGAGTCCCTTGTTGTAGTGATCGAGTTCCTTCTGGAGGAGCGTGGCGCCGAGCGCGATCTTCTCGGAGCGGCTCGTGCGCTTGAGGACGTCGACGATGTGAAAACGCGCGTGATGCGTGCAGACCGTCTGAAGCCAATCGAAGCTGGCCTGTTGTTCGGTGGCGAACGTGACGTGCACCTCGTCATCCTCCTTGAGGGGCTCCGAGAGCGTCACGGGGCGGCCGTTCACCATGAGGGTCTTCGTGTGGCTCGCGCGCTCGTTGTAGATGGCGTACGCCGCATCGAGTGCCGTGGCTCCTTTGGGGAGCGAAATTCTGCGGCGGTCGACCGTCACAGGAATCGTCTCGCGGAGAATGTCGGATTCGAGGGCTTCCCAGAATGCACTGCTCGAGTCACGGGTCTGGAGATCTAGCTTCTCGGAACGCTTGATCCACTGGAACGTGTTCGACGCTTCGGGGGCATTGCGGAAGAGTGACATCGTGATGCCGTACATCGCCTGTTCGTACATCTCCTGCGTGCGGATGCGTACTTCCACGATCGTGCCGTCCTTGAGCGCGACAAATGTGTGGAGGCTTCTGTAGCCGGCATCGCTCGGCGCGGCGACGAAATCGCGGAATCGCCCGCTGATCGGACGATGGAGCGTGTGCAGGGTCTTCAGGAGCTTGTAGCAGTCTTCCTCGGTCTTCACGACGATGCTGATCGAGAACGCGTCCGCCATCTGCGCCTCTCCTCCCCTCTCGGTGCGGCGATCATGGAAGATGGAGAGGTTCCTGGGCTGGAGGAAGACCTTGAGAACACGGTGCTGGGGATCTTCGTGGAGCAGCTCATGCTGAATGTTGCCGACGATGTTCGCGCCCGACTTGCACAGACGATCCCGGAGATCGCGGTCCTCATTCCCGCAGTCGTACGCATACGGTACACACGTATCCCCAAAGGTGCGCCGCACTTCGCGCATGCCAAGATGGAAGGCGATTTTGTAATAGATGGTGAGCGTCTCGATGGCGAACTTACGGCGACGTTCAGCGGTGGGAAGCGTGCCGATGGTCTGCACGTTGTGGAGGCGGTCGGCGAGCTTGATGAGGACACCGCGGATATCGAGGCGCATGACGTCGAAGAGTTTTCGGAGCGTCTCGATCTTGCGGTCGAGCGGGAGATCGGGGCTCAAGTCCGCCTGTGAGAACTTCGTGATGCCTTCGACGAGCAAGGCCACTCTGCGACCGAATTTCTCGAGGATCTCGTCTTTCTTCACGGGCGTGTCCTCGAGGACATCGTGCAGGAGTGCCGCAATGACCGTATCCCTGTCTGCATGCCATCCTGCGAGGATCTGTGCGACCTCAATGACATGCGTGACGTACGGCGAACCGTCCTCGCGCGTCTGGCCGCTGTGCGCTGCCACGGCGAAGTCGAATGTCCTCCGCACGTCCTGCAACTCTCCCGGTGTGAGATGTGTGAGATGCGCCGCGAGAGAACGGAAGTCGGGCTGATGCATACCGTAAGGCTAGAGTATAGCGCACGGCCTCGGCATGCCATCATGGAACAACCGCACATGGATGGCTCCGCCCGTGCAGCCGGAAGAGATGCGGGGCGTTCCGGCCACCGCAGGAACAGATACGAAAAAGGCTCCCGAGGGAGCCTTATCCGTTTAATGCTGGGCGATTACTTGCCGCAGCCACAACCTGGACCAAACATGGGTGAGGAGTGGAAAAGAAATAGAACAACTGCAGTATAGTTTAGTACTAAACTAATAGTCAAGGGTCATCCCTGAAGTAGGCTTGACGACCTTTTCAGAGAGTCTTGAGCTTTCCCTTAGCGTCCGCCACGGTCTTGTACCCCTTCTTTTTCAGAAGGGCGGCGAGCTCGCGGTCGATGCGTCCGAAGCACGCGGGACCCTCTTTCATGAAGACCGTGCCGATCTGGACGGCATCCGCGCCGCAGAGGATGAACTCGAACGCGTCGAGTCCCGTACTGATCCCGCCGACACCGATGATCTGCATGCGGTCACCCAGCAGCTGCGAGAATGCTCTGACATTCGCGAGGGCAACGGGTTTGATGTACTCGCCGCCGAGTCCGCCGAAACCTCCCTTGGGACGGATGAGCGGCTTCTCCGTCTCCGGATCGATGATGAGCGTGTTGCCCACCGAATTGATACACGTGAGGAACGCGATCGGAAACTTCTTGAAGATCTGCGCCACTGCATCCCAGTGGGCAGGATCGAAGTACGGCGGGAGCTTGATGCCGATCGGCTTCCTGCCGCCGAGCGCGAAGAGATCTTTGAGGAGCCGCTCCGTCATCTCGAAGTCGTACCCGATCTGCGGCTTTCCCTTGAGATTCGGACACGAGAAATTGAGTTCGATGAGATCCACCTCGCTCTCGATGAAGGCCTTCGTGAGTACTGGAAAATCGTCCGGCTTCATACCGGCGACACTCGCCACAATCGGCTTCGGCGTGAGCGCCTTCAGCTTCGGCATCATCTCGATGTACGCCCGCAGTCCGAGGTTCGGGAGGCCCATGCTGTTGATGGAGCCGAGCGACACATCACAATACCTTGGCTCTTCATTCCCCTCTCTCGGCTCCAGTGTGCATGTCTTGATGACGACCGCACCGGAACCGCTCTCCGCGATGACGTTGAGCTCTTCGAATGTGACGTCCTTCGGGCCTGCCGCATTGAAAATAGCCGAGGGAAGCTCTACCCCCGCGATCTGTGTCTTCGTATCTGACATCGGCGTCATGATACCACAGGACCGGATGCTCATCCACGCTTCGCGGCCGCCTTCATGAAGGCGGCGAAGAGCGCCTGCGGACGGTGCGGCCTGCTCTTGAATTCCGGGTGAAACTGGCTCCCGAGCATGAACGGATGATCCTTGATCTCCACGATCTCCATGATGCCGGTCTCCGGCCATTCGCCGGAGAAAATAAGGCCCTTGTCTTCGAGGCGCTTCCTGAACGACTGGTTGAACTCGTAGCGATGACGATGACGCTCAAAGACGGCGTGGTCCTTGTCCATGACACCGGCGGCCTTGTAGGCATCGTAGGCCTTCGTCCCCTTCTTGAGCACGCAGCGGTACGCACCGAGACGGAGCGTGCCACCCATGCTGCGGCCTTTGTGCTGACCGGGAAGGAAGTGCACGACGTACTTCTCGTGTCCGAGCTTCTCCTTCTCGTCGAACTCCTGACTCGTGAGCTGCGGGTCACCGAGCTGGCTCCGTGCGAACTCGATGGCGAGGAGCTGTGAACCGAGACAGAGGCCGAGGTACGGCACCTTCTCCGTGCGGGCGTAGTGCGCGGCAAGGATCTTGCCTTCGATACCGCGCGTACCGAAGCCGCCCGGCACGATGATGCCCGCGCAGGACTTGAGCTGCTTCCATACTTCCGTGTCTTTCTTCTCGAGCTTCTCGCTGTCCACCCAGACCACTTCGGCTTTGCGTCCGCAGAAGACCGCAGCGGATTTGATGGATTCGATGACGGAGAGGTACGCATCATCCAAGTGCGTGTACTTGCCGACGAGTCCGATGCGGATCGCCTCTGAGGCTTCGGCGTAGCGCTTGCCGCCCTCTCTCCACTCGGTCATGTCCGCCTTCAGGCGCCCGAGCATGAGCTTCTTGCTGATGACGGAAGACATGCCGTGTTCCTCCAGATTGAGCGGCACATCGTAAATCGACTTCACCGTCGGCGCGGGAATGACCGCCTCACGCGAGACGTCGCAGAATTTGCTGATCTTATCGAGGAGTTCGGTCGGGATCTTGTAATCCGCACGCGCGAGGATCATGTCAGGCTGCAGGCCGATACGGCGCAGTTCCCGCACCGAGAGCTGCGTCGGCTTCGTCTTGAGCTCCTTGGAACCCGCGAGGTACGGAAGCAGTGTGAGGTGCACGTGAAACACCTTCTCCGAGCCCATCTCGGCCTTCATCTGGCGGATCGCCTCGAGGTACGGCTCACCTTCGATGTCGCCGACGGTACCGCCGACCTCCACCATCATGATGTCGCAGCCGCTCTTCTTCGCGGCGTTCTTGATCGAGTCTTTGATCGCATTCGTGATGTGCGGAACCACCTGAATCGTGCCGCCGAGGAAGTCTCCCCTGCGCTCCTTCGCGAGCACGTCCGTGTAGATGCGTCCGGTCGTGATCGTGCTGAGCTTGCTCATCGGTTCGTCGATGAAGCGCTCGTAGTGACCGAGATCGAGATCCGTCTCCGCACCGTCGTCCGTCACGAACACTTCCCCATGCTGGAACGGACTCATCGTTCCGGGGTCGACGTTCAAGTACGGATCGAGCTTCTGGACGAACACCTTGAGACCGCACGCCTTCATGATGGCGCCGATACTGGCGGCCGCGATCCCTTTGCCGAGCGAACTGCACACGCCTCCGGTGACGATGATGTACTTCGGACCGGTGGATTTGGATCGCTTGGCCATAGGAGAAAGAAGGGGGAACCTTGTGGGGAACCCTCTGTAAGGCAATTTTTTCCGAGCCCGCCGTGTATTCTACTCATCCAGCGATCGATTGCAAGGCCGGACGGACATGAAAAACCTGACCGAAGCAGATCTGAGATACAAGGTGCGCCTAGCGCTTCATCGCCTTCTTCACCTTCTTCACGGCGTGCTTCTTGGCTTTGACCGCGACTTTCGTGGCCTGCTTCACCTTGGCGCCGATGAACTTCTGCACTTCGTCCTTCGCGCTCGAATAGTACTGCTCGACGTACTTGCGTCCGTCGGCGATGCGGTCATCGAGACCGTGCTGCTCGGCGAGATCACGGACTTCCTTGGCCACCACCTGTCCGTCTTCGGCGAGGTGCTTGCCGAGAATCTTCGCGGCGGCAGAGGTGTCCTTGGCTCCGAGGAGCTGTTCACGGAGCTTCTTGTTGCTGAAGACGTAGCCGGCCATGGCGCCGCCGAGGGTTCCGAGGAGAAAGGAGAGCTTCTTCATAAGTGCAGTGGGAAATGGAGACTCACTCTAGCACCGGTATTTCACCCCTGTCACGGAATCAGGCGAGGAAATCGCTTGCGCAGTTCCTGAAGTTGCGACTGATTCAGCACTGTCGAAAGTTCTTCGTCCGTTGCAGCGATGACGAAGTCCGCGGAACCGAACTGTTTGAGGAGCTTCGCCTTCAGAATGTCCCCGATGCCGGGGACTTCATCGAGCTTGGACTGGAAGAGTGCCGTCTTGAGCCTGCGTTCACGGCGATCATTCGCGAAACGGTGTGCCTCATCCCGCAGGCGCTGGAGCAGAAACCGCGCGGGGCTGTCCGGAGGCACCGCAAGAGAGACACGTTCTCCGGGAAGAAAGATCTCCTCTTCTCTCTTGGCGAGCGATGCCACGGGGATCGTGAGGTTCAGCTCCTTCAGGACATCCGTGACCGCTCCGAGCTGTCCTTTGCCGCCGTCAATAAGGAGGAGATCGGGACGGTCGGTGAATGACTCGTCGGCTTTCTGCTTCGAGACGAGGTAAAGCAGAATCATGCCGGGCGGGACTCCGGGGTGGAGAGCCGCCCAACCGTCGAGCTTCTTCTGGAGAACGTCCGGCGGTGTCGTGACTGTCTGGAACCCGAGCTCGGCGTAGTACTCGAGAAGTGAATCCTTGGAGATGTGCACGTACACCTTCCCCTTCTTCACGGTCGCGAGCGCGGTGCGGACGAGTGCCTGACCGAGACGGTGTCCGCGTTCCTCCTCCTTCACCCAGACGGAACGGAGCGTGAGGACTTCTCCGGGATACAGGAAGAGACGGCAGAATCCGACGACCTCTTCGCCTCGACGGGCGACGAAGTAATCCTTGGAAGAAATCGCATCCGACCCGATGTCGTTTGGATGGTTTTTGCTGATCTCTTCAATGATTTTTTGCTCTCCCTTCTTTGCTCTCGCAAGTACGATACCGCTCTCCCTGAACCGTGCGGTGACAGCCTTCAGATCATCCGTGAGGTAGCGGAGACGACGACGGAGTGTCTCCGCGAGACTGCGGTAGTCGTCGATATCGAGGTCGAGCACGGTCTTCATGTTGAAGCTCCGGTAGTGCTCGCGCTTCGGTTTGCCGTTCACCATGACGACCATGCTGCCGACCGTGGCCGTGCCGCCGAGATGCGAGATATCGTAGCCTTCGATCCGGCGCGGAGGTGCCGGAAGCCGGAGGAGCTTCGCAAGCTCTTCGAGTGCATCGCCAAGTGTCTTGATCTCCGCCTCCCATGCGGCGAACTGCTGCTCCACTTTCTCCGCGGCATTCTGCTCGGCCATCTCGAGGAGCTTCGATTTCCGTCCGCGCTCGGGCACGAGAATCTTCACAGCTTTCCCGCGACGCTCACGGAGCCACGAGGTGAGCAGATCCCCTTCCGGCAGCGCGTCACTCACGATGATGATGTCGGGGATATCCTGCGTGTCCTCGTAGTACTGCGGCAGGAACTGCTGGAGCGCTTCACTGCGGCTTTCTGCCTCGCCCTTGAGCGCGAAGCTGGCCTGACCGATGAGCTTGCCGCCGCGCTGCTTGAGGAGCACGACCTGAATCTTGCCCTGCTGGAGTGCAATGCCGAAGACGTCGGCATTTTCTCCCGAAGCATCGGAGATGATCTGCCGGCTCTCCAGATCCGCGATGAATCTGAGCACGTCGCGCACGCGCGCCGCACGTTCGAATTTCTGGGCGACGGCAAGTTCCTTCATCTGCTCCTCCGCGCGCTTCTTCACGGAAGCGTAGCTCCCGCGGAAGAAGTGCTCCACTTCATCGATGCGCGCACGGTACTCGACCTCACTCACCGCACCGATGCAGAGTCCGCAACACTTCCCGATCTGCTGATCGAGACACGGCGTGTTCGCAAGCGGCTTGCCCGCATTCAGGAGATCGAGTGATTTGCGGCACGCGCGGAACCGGAGGAGCTGGTCAAGCATCCCGATTGTCTGCTCGGTGACCTTGGCGCCGCTCGTGAACGGACCGAAGTACTTCGCTTTGTCCTTCTCCATGCGCCGGACAATGTCGACCGACGGATAACGCTCGGTGGAGATGCGGACGTAGACGTACCCTTTGTCGTCCTTGAGCATGATGTTGTACTTCGGCTTCAGTTCCTTGATGAGATTCGATTCGAGAATGAACGCCTCGAGCTCGGAGCGGACCACCGTGACATCGAAGTCCACGATCTGCCGCACCATGATCTCCGTCCACGCCGAATTCTTCGCCTTCAGATTCACGTACGTCTGCATGCGCTTGCGCAGATTCTTCGCCTTCCCCACATAGAGGAGGTGGCCGTCCTTATCGAGCCAGCGGTACACACCGGGCTGCGTCGTGATCTGCGCAACGCGCTTGCGGAGCTTGATCAGCCGGTCATCGGTCTTCGTCACCACCACCCCATCCTACCGCGAAGCTCCTGACGCGGCATATACTCAGGGTCACATGGACCACCCGCTCGTCTCCGCCATCGTGCTCAACTTCCGCAGCCACCGCGATACGGTGCGCTGCACGGAGGCGCTGCTCGCACAGACCATCGCCGACCGGATCGAAGTCCTCGTGACCGACAACCGCTCCGACGATGAATCGATGGGATTCATCCGTGCGCACCTGCACGGACGCCCGCGCGTGCGCATCGTGGAGAACAAAGGAAACGTGGGGTACGGACGCGGGAACAACGCCGCGGTGAAGCTTGCCCACGGCGAGTACCTCCTCATCATCAATCCGGACAACACGCTGCCACCGGACGCACTGGAGACGATGCTCACGTTCCTGGAGAAGCATCCGGACACGGGCATCGTCGGACCTGCGCTCGTCTATCCGGACGGCACCGTGCGTCCCTCCGCGAGATCCTTCCCCACTCCGGCGGATCTGCTGCGCAAGCGCATGAACCCGTCGAAGTGGCATGCGGAATTCGAACGGAGCAGAAAGTCCGGAGAGAAGCAGGAAGCGATCGACGTCGACTGGATGGTGGGCGCGTGTCTCCTCATGCGCACCGACCTCTACCGGAAACTCGGCGGGTTCGATGAACGCTTCTTCCTCTTCTTCGAAGACATCGACCTCTGCCGGAGGGTGAAGGAGGCAGGCAAGCGCGTCGTCTATCTCCCGGGGGTAAAAGTGCTGGATCGGAAAGGCCGCCTCAGCGGCTCAAGTCTCTTCTCCCTGCTCACCCGTAAGACGACCCGCATCCACGCCGCAAGCGCACTCAAATACTTCCTGAAATGGGGGCTCTAGGAACGCCCCGGGACATCGTCTGAAACACGCACAGAGGACTTGACCCGCCTCTGAACTGTCTCTACAGTACACCGGCTATGAAGCAGGCAATTGCCTTGACCGTGATCGGCCGCGACGAGAAGACCAGCGCGAAGAATCTTCGCAGGGTTGGAACGGTTCCTGCTGTCATTTACGGCAACGCAAAAAACACCCCCGTGCAGTGCTCCGCCAAGGATCTGCACAATGTCTACGTGAAGGCCGGTGAGAACACCCTCGTGGAGATCGACCTCGCAGGAAAGAAGCTCCCCTGCCTCATCCACGCCATCGCGTTCGATCCCGTGAACGGCAACTACGAGCACGTCGACTTCTACGCGGTCGACATGACGAAGAAGGTCACCACGAAGGTGCCGGTCGTCTTCGAAGGTGAGTCTCCCGCAGTCAAGAACCTCGGCGGTGTGCTCCTCACGGTCCACAGCCAGCTCGAAGTCTCCTGTCTCCCGAACGAAATCCCGTCGCACTTCACGGCCGATCTCTCCGGTCTCGAGAACCTCCACGACTCGATCACGGTGGCCAAGCTCAAGATCCCGGCCGGCGTCACAGTGAAGGACGCTCCCGAGACCGTGATTCTCATCGTGCAGGAGCCGCGCAAGGAGGAAGTCATCGAAGTCGTCGCTCCGGTCGCCGCAGAAGGCGCAGCTGCCGAGGGTGCCACACCCGCCGAAGGAGCTGCTGCAGCTCCGGGAGCTCCGGCTGCCGCTGGAGCCAAGCCCGGCGATGCCAAAGCCGCTCCGGCCAAGAAGTAGAGTCCGAGGTACGAGAAAGACCCGAACGCGTCCGTCGGGTGCTTCAACGTGCGGAATCTCTACGCAGCGAGATCTGTCTTCTTGCGTCGTGCCTTCAGGTGAGCGCGTCCTTTTCCGGTGTGCATCTCCTTGTAACGATCGAGCTGGGGCTTGAGCTTCTCGGTGCAGCTATCAAGCGCCTCGAGTGCAGTGTATTTGCGGGACTCGGCACGCAGAACCTTGTGCGGGAGGACGACCGTGAGCATCACTTTGACCTGATCACGCTCTTTCTGGGAATCACGACGCTCGGATTCCACACGAATCATCGAGCCTTCGTCCTTGAGAAAACGGCAGTACGTAGCCAATTTTCCGATCTTCTTGGCGAGCAGAATGAGGTCCTGATCGTTGTATTTGACTCCTTTCTCAAGGTGTTCGACATGCATGGGGACAGGGGTGGAAAAAGTGCGCGCATACCGTAGCAGACGTTGGCCTGCCGCGAAGCTTCCAAAACAGCTTCTTTTGAGGTATAATAGTAAAGAAAACACATACCACTCATGGATCTCACTGCTCTCACCGTCCGCGTGCAGGCAAGCCGGCTCCTCACCGAGGCCGAAAAGATGTACTGGCTTCAGCATCTGCCACGCATGAATGCCGATCAGATCGGGAAACTTGAAGGCATCCTCGCGGAGGCAGAGCGGCTTCCATGGAACGTCAACATCCCGGACTTCAACGTCGCGAAGACTCTCCTCCCCGCTTCATAACCACACTCTCTATGACAGAACCCCTCTCCAGTCCCGAGGTTCCCGCTGCACCGGATGTGCGCGAGCAGATCAAGACGAAGGCATCGCAGATGCTCGACGCGATGAGAACGCGTATCGATCAGGGGCAGCGTCAGCGCGTCCTCGAGATGATCGCGAACGAGAGCCTCTCGTCGGAAGCGCTCACGGCAATCGACACTGTTCTCGATCGGGTACAGCAGGAATACAACAAGAACCCGACGAAGGCAGTGGAGATCATGAATGCCATGATCACTGCCGGACAGGACGGCACGCTCTCCCGGGGAGAGATCTTGAAGCTCGTGGGCGGTGCCTCGGGCACGCCTGAGAGCATGCAGAAAATCGGCAGCATGGTGGAAAAGCTCTCCGCGACCATGAGCGGACTCAGCGACCAGATGGGCGGACTCGGATCCGGCACGATGAAGATGCTCGAAGGCCTCTTCGGCACCGATTCGTTCTTCGGCAAAGTCTTCGCGTTCCTCAAAAACACACCCAAGGCGCAGATCGCCTACATCGAAAAGAAGCTCGTCGAACAGCAGAAGACGCTGTCCGGCGACACCGATCCCCAGCAGATTCTCGCGGTGCTCCGCGCCCAGCTCATTCAGGGGCAGAATATCGAGAGGCGCGCCAAGCGCACACCGACGTACGACATCGTGCAGCACGTGGAGCAGATCATGGCGCAGATCAATCCGAGCAAGACGGAGCTCACGCTCGAGGATTTCAGGACTGCAGGTGAAAAAGTCATCAGGGAGTACCCCGCAGAAGTGGCATCCCTGCCTCCGCCGCCCGAAGTGGCCGCACCCGCTACCGAGCGTGTCCGCAAGCCCGTATCCCCGAGCATTGAGACGGCCATCGCAGGCAACGACGCGACCCCGATGAGAGTGTCCAGGGAGACGGACGGCGTGAAATTCACGATCCTGGGCAAGAACGCCACGATCACGAAGATCGGCGACACGGTCATCGCATCCGCGGAAGTGATGGATGCAACCGCCACACAGAGTGCCGCGGTGGTTCTCACACTCACGGACAACAAGAAAATCCAGATCAACGCCACCGAGCTCAAGGCGGCCGCAACGGACGTCACGAAGAAGACCGTGGCAGCACGAAACCTCACGACGAATTCCGACATGACACTCGAAGTCACCTTCGCCTAACTCCCCGCATTCTCTATGACTCCCGCAGTCGAAATCACACCGGAGGATCAGAACCGCGCCCGACAAGTCGCGGAGCAGGCGGCTCTGAATCCCGAGAAGTTCAGAGAGGACGTCAAAACGCTCACTGAAGGTCAGCTGAACGCGCTTGCGGACATCTTCGTCCGTGAGAAAAGGGAACAGCTGAGTCAGGCCGTCAAAGCGGAGATCAAAGCGCGTCTGGAGAGTCTGGATGCAGCGACTGTGGATGAGAGTCTCGAAACACTCCTGAACCGCCTCCCCGCAGTCCGCACAGCCCTCGAACCCAGGACGAATACGGATCGCCTGAAGGATGATATGGAGACGGCTCAGACTGCCGTGACAAGCACGATCGGCACCGCATACGACTACGTGAAAACGAACGTGATCACGCCCCTCACGGAACGCACGAAGGACATGTTCCTCATCGGTCCTCTGCTCAGTTCGCTCGGCGAACTGTCGCCGACGCAGATCAAGAATGCGATCTCGCGGAAGTGGTACCAGTTCCTCTCCACCGCGGAGATGTTCGGCGGCAACGACAGCAAGAGCTTCTTCGGAAAGACGCTCTTCAACATTGCCGACAGTGCACGTCAGAAGCTCGCCTTTCTCGATATCCACGATGTGATCGCAGATCACAAGTCCGAGAACCGTCCGGGCGAGACGATCACGATCGACGAGCGGCTCAGCCGCGAACAGTGGAAGAAGATGAAGGACATGCTCACGAGAGATCCGGCTGCGATCAGCTCGAAAGTGGCGAGCCTCATCGAGCAGCGCCGGCAGGCCGGCGTCCTCGGCATCAACATCGTCTGCGCAGACCTGCTCAAAACAGAGACGGAGGCACAGGAACAGGCCAAGACGGAACGTCTTGCCCAGCTGAAAACCAAGATCCTCACCGTCGGAGACTGGAAGAACGCCGGCGTGACAGCCGTGAGCGACTTCAATGCCGATGAGACCTCGCTCTACAACGGCACCCTGACCATCGCAGAGGCCGATCTGGATCCCGCGGGTGCTCCGAAGCCGAATACGCGCGCGGCCGCCCTTCTGGAAGCGAAGAAGACGCTGACGAACACGGAGAAAATCATCATCGCAAAAGATCTGAAGGATGTCGTGACCGTGAACTGGAACGCACCCAAATCCGTCACCCTCCCGACAAAGACAGGCGTGGATATGGTGAAGGTGAATGAAGTTGCAGGCACACCGCAGCCCGACCGCTACTCGATACTTGAGATCGGTCCGAGTGACGTGATTGCGGGTGACGAAGTACAGCTCATCTCCAGAAGCGGCAGCAACGTTCTCATCGCGGAGAATAACGCAGAGGTCCTCGCGGCCATCGCACAGGGGAAGCCGAAGATCGACACCAGCGAACCGTCCCCCAAGTACAAGTATCAGGACGGAGAGTTCACGCTCATGCCGGCTCCGATGCCGATCCGTCCCGTCTCCTAATTCCCCTCTCTTCCATGGACACGACCCGTACCGAAATTCTCCCGGAGCAGAAAAGGCCCCTCGAAGCGCTCCGCGCGAGCATCGAAGGAGACACCGACACCGAGGTGCAGGCAGAAGCGACACCATTGCAGGAGGCCATCGACAAAAACGACCGCACGCAGGTGATGACCGCACTCCGCACACTCGAGGCACGCCTCGAGTCACTCACCGCAGTCGAGCGGCACAGGCAGAAGCTCCAGCAGGCGAAGTACGCCGTCGGATACACGACGGATCACATCGACACTGCGGTTTCGAGCGGGGTCGACCTCGCGAAGCGAACCGTCGTGGACCCTGTCGTGGATCTTGCAAGGAACAACGTCCCGGGTGCTGCAGAGGCTCTCGATACGATGAAGCCGACAACCGATGCTATGCGTGAAGCGTATGCGAAGCTCCCGACCGCAATGCGCCTCCCCGTGCTCGGCGCCGTCATCGCGGGCGGATCGTGGCTCGCATCGTTCCCCGTAAAGTGGGTGGGCAAGCTCGTCGGATTCGTGAGTGAGAGCGGCGAAAAAGCGATCGAATCTCTCGCTGAGAATATGAAGAAGGCCGGAAAGATCGCCTTTATCGGCAGCGGCATTCTCGGTGCCGCCAGCGCGTTCGGCAGCCTGCACCGTCAGGGCACC
>CAZDRX010000008.1:10551-36039 GCA_964508225.1 uncultured Candidatus Peribacteria bacterium | reverse complement strand
CACCTTCGACAGCACGATTGAGGCGATCAAAGGAAAGCCCGGTGACACACCTGCCGAAAAACCCGCACCCAAGCCCGAGCCCGAGCTCGAGAAAGACCCGACTGCCCCGAAGTATACGAACGATGAACTCCGCGCCGGTGTGGATGTGGAAGGAAAGAACCTACGGATCGTGGACGGCAACACCATCGCGATCGCCGGAACAGAATGGACATTCGGCAATGCCTGGCTTGGCAACGGTCTCACGAGTGCCGAAGTCGGCGAGGGGGGTATTCTGACGATCCATGCAACCGCTCTCGGCATCTCACAGTCGGATCAGTTCACATGGAAGACCGTGAAGAACATGGTGCAGATGCTCGCAAGCGCCACCACGGACAAGGTCGGCCTGATCGGCAATGACGGCAATCCGTACAAGACGCTGGTCGGACCGCTCATGCTCACGAGGAAGAGTGTGGCCGCACCCGAGGTGGCATAACCGCACCGCAGGGATAGAATCGGAGACCTGTGGCCCTCTCCTACTCCCAACTCTCGACCTACCGCCGCTGTCCGCGGCAGTATGAGTATGCATGCGTGAAGAAGCTTCCGCGTGCGATGAGCGAAGGCGAGAGCTTCGGTTCAAGCCTGCACAACACCCTCCGGAAGTTCGGACTGCTGGAGCTTGAGCGACAGGAACCAAAGAAGAAACAGCTGATGCTCTTCACCGACGATCATCCGCACGATCAGCAAGTCGAGCTCTCGCTCACCACCCTCCTCTCTCTCTGGAGAGAGAGCTTCATCGCGGAAGGCTACGCGTCACGCGCAGAGATGGATGCACGGTTTGCCGCGGGTGAACGGGCACTGCGTCACTACTTCGCATGGTGGAGCAGTGAACCACGGAATGTGGCTGCCATCGAGAAAGGTTTCTCGCTGCGCGTGCCGGATGCGGATGATCTGACACTCTCCGGACGCTTCGACCGTGTCGAGAGATCTGCACACGGACTCACCGTCATCGATTATAAATCGACGGGACCAAGAGAGGAGGCTTCGCTCCAGACCGACCTGCAGCTCTCCGTGTACGCCATCGCTGCCGCGGATCTGTGGAAGGAGCCTGTGAACGCACTCGTTCTCCTCTCCGTGACGGAGGAAGGAATCACGGAACAAATCACGACGCGGACAGCAGCGGAACTCATCGATGCACTGAAGAGCATCCGCCTGCTCGCAGAGCGGATTGCTTCGAAGGACTTCGGTGCCACGCCCTCTGCACACGCATGCAGACACTGCCCCTACCGCGATATCTGTCCGGCACGGGCTGTCTAGACTGCTCCTGCGCCGATACCCTTCAGAAGAACACCGACGATGTATGCGGCCGCAGCACAGAGACAGCCGACGGTGAGAATCTCGAGCGGACCCTTGATGAGCCGTTCACGTGTCACCCAGCTCCTGAGCAACCCCACGATGAGGAGTGCGATGACCGTGGAGGCGATTGCGTACTGGAAATGCGTGCCGACGGCAGGGCTGAAGAGGTACGGGAAGATGGGAATACTGCCGAAGAGCAGGAACGCGGAGAACGTCGCCACCGCATGCAGAACCGGCTTTCCGTCCTCCTCCGGACTGAGTCCGTGCTCCTCGCGCATCATGAAGTCTGCCCATGCCTGCTTGTCCGAGGTGATCACCTGCACCGCGCGCTCCAGATCCGCACCGGTGAATCCCTTGGCCTCGAAGATCTCCTTCACCTCCTCACGCTCGATCTCCGGAATCTCCTCGATCTCTCTCAGCTCTTCTTTGAGAACACGCTGGTAATTGTCCTGCCGTGACTTGCTGGACAGGTAATTGCCGAGCCCCATGGAAAGACCGTCGGCGAGCACGTTGGCAAACCCGAGAATGACCACAATCGACGGAGCCAGATCCGCACCGGCAACGCCGGAGACCACGGCAAAGGTCGTCACGATGCCATCATTGGCACCGTAGACGATGTCATGGATGTACGCCCCGAGCGCACTTCCGTGAGGCTCGCTCGCACGGTGTTCTTCGAGTGCGCGCTTGATGTCCGTATGGTTGGTCACAGCGAAAGTGTACGTCCTTTGCGCTCCGGATGACCACTCTATTTCTTCGGCGGCTGGTTCTTGGGGCTGTAGTTCTCCTCACTGCGGAGCTTCTCGACAGCTTCCTTGAGATCCGGACGGAAGCGCACGAGGAGTGCAAGCGGCTGCTCCTTCACGTAGTTGCCGTCGATCGACTGCACCATGACTTTCGTGAGTGCGGGCGTGAGATCCTTCTTCACCGCAGCGAGAAACTTTCCGGGGGCGGAGAGGTGGAGCGCGTCGATCTTCTGGCTGCGGACGAGTTCCTCAAGGTGCTTCACGAGCGTGTTGGCGAATTCCTTCAGGCGGTGCTCCTCAAGCTGGTCGGTCTCCCCCACTCCCATCATGGAGCCTCCCTGACCGCCGTGTGCGGACGGACCGGGCTTGCGATCCTGACGATCCGTGAACACATGCTCCTTGGATGCGAGCTCCGCCTTCTCCACGATCGTGTGTCCGCCGACATCGAGCAGGCGGCAGTGGTGCGTGTCGCAGACGACGAGGAGTGTGGGACGCGAGACATCGGGCATCGCATCGGGCAGGCGGATGGAGGAGGTCATGGGAAACAGAGGAAACGGGTAAGCGGCGGGTATTGTCGGCCTGAAGCTCTCAATTGACAATCGGGAACCATTCATTGAGAATTGACAGGCTCTTTGAAGGCGTTTTTATCGACGTTCAGAGAGCGAAGAACGTCCGGCGAGTGCTCTTTTGATCTTGCGGCTCCATCGTCTAATGGTTAGGACACTTGGTTCTCATCCAGGAAATCGGAGTTCGATCCTCCGTGGGGCTACCAGCATCATCAGGCAACCGTCGGCGGCTCTTCGTCGTCCAGCGGTGTTTCGTGCATGCGCAATTTCAGGGTGCAAGCACAAAAAAAGCCGCCCGGAGGCGGCTTATTTTAAAGCAGTCTTTAACTCGCCTTACACGTTCCTTCGAGAGCCCCGACGCCTCCAACGAGGTCACCGTTTGCCGTACGGCAGAAGCAACCATTCGGACAGTTCACAGGAGTATTTCCCCCTTTGCAGTATTGTCCGATCGCCGTACTTGGACAGGAACTGGCCGGAGGAGGCGTGGTGGTCGGAGGCGTAGTCGTAGGAGGAGTGGTGGTGGGAGGAGTGGTGGTCGGAGGTGTGGTGGTTGGCGGCGTCGTGGTTGGAGGAGTGGTCATTGCGGCGGCGATATTGGCACACTCGGCAGGACACGTGGCGGCATTCCGGGCACCTCCCTGTGGCGACTCTCCCGAGCCACATGCCATACGACATGTGCCGACGTAGCTCTGTGTCGTTGCATTGTACGCCGTGCAACACTGCACCTGATTATTCAGAGTTGTCGCGGCCATGGGGCAATTCGTGGAACACATGGTGGATGCGGTGCCGACCTGCATCTCACCCACGACACACGTCGCAGTCGTTCTGCAGGTGGGAGTCCAGGTGAGAGTCGTCGGATTCTGTGCAAGACAGCAGAGCGGCGCAGCGGGTTTCGGCTTGCAGGGCTGCTTGTAGTCACACTGGGCAGCGGTGCAATCCACATCCGCAGTGCAGGTCTTCATCGTTGCGTTCCTGAGTTTGTTTGTGACCTTGCAGGTGGTGAAAGGATTGGGTGCCTGCATCGTGGGCATACCGTCCTTCTCGCAATTGTTCGCATCGGGACACGCCACCATGGCAACCCCCGCAGCAGCATTCGTGCAGGCGAGAGTATTTTGGAGTTCCGTGATGGCAGGCGCGGCGAAGTACGAGTCACCGGGCATACCGCTGGGGCAGTTGATTTTGTAGTTCTTCCTTGCGGGGTCCTGTGGACCCTTCGTGAGAATACCGGGCTGGCAGGTAGTGGCTGTTGCATTCGCCGTCACGCCTCCGCCACCGGTCGTGCCTGCGGGGGCATTCGCATAGGCAGAAGCACTGCTTGTGGTCGTGCTTGTGGTCGTCGTGGCAGTCGTCGTGGACGTCTGGTTGATCGAAACGCTCACGATGCCGGCATTCTCTGTGTACGTCATCTGCGGATCAAGCGTGGGCTCAGTGACGGCGATCGTCCCCGGCATGGAGAGGGATGAGCTCGATGACGAAATGTAGGTGGCAGGAATCATGCCGGCAGGACCGGTATCTCCACGGAGGATGGGGCCAAGCCGTCCTGTTGCTGTGAGAATGAGAACACCGAGAACGAAAAGCCCTGCAGTGTATCCGAGGAAGTGGAGAAGCTTGTTCATACAAAAAGAAGGAAGGAGACGATCGTATTTGATGTATTCCATTATAGGGCTGCAGGAGAGTCAATTGCGGAAGACGGGCAACGTTTCGAAACACCTGTGCTAAAAAAAGCCGCCCGGAGGCGGCTTTACCATCGAACATCAGACACCTATGAACTGAACGCCGAAGATACCGATGAGAAGAAGCATCCGAGATTACATGCGGAAGCATTTCCCCAGTTGAATCCAGTCTCTCCGGCGAGGCAGCTCACTCTGCAGACGTACGATGTGCCGTTCGCGCAGCACGTCGCAGCCTCCGATGAGGCAATGGATGACGAGATGGAGGCGTTGCAGGCAGAATTGCATGCATTTTCATCACCGCCGACAAAGACTATCGTCTCTGCAGCTGCGCAGCTGGGTCTGCATGCGTAGGCATTCGTCGTGGTTTTGCAACATGTACGTGCCGTCTGCGCTGAAGAAGAATTGGAAGATGGTGTGCTGCAATTCGCATTGCATGTTGCGGCGTCCGGATGCGTATAACTCGCCACGCCCGTGGCGCAGCTGGTCGCGCATGCCCATGCGTTCGGGTTGCCGCAACACACGACATTCGCCGACGTCGCGGAAGAAGATGACGAACAATTCGCGGCACACTGATCCGCCGCATAATCCGTTCCCACGGTCTCTCCGGCGTTGCAGGTTCCGGCACCATCTCTGCACGTCTTTGCGCCGCCGGCTCCCGTGCAGCAGGTCTTCCTCGGCTTCGGCTTGCAGAGCTGCTTGTAGTCACACTGGGCCGGGCCGCAGTCGACATCGGCGGTACAGGTCTTCGTCTTGGTATCCTTCTTCTTGTTCTTCACCGTACACGTGGTGAAAGGATTCGGTGTCTGCATCGTGGGTGTTCCGTCCTTCTCGCAGTTCACAGCATCGGGACAGGCGACTGTCGCTGCGGCAGCTGCGGCATTCGTACATCCGAGCGCAGTCTGGAGTTCGGCGATTGCAGGGGCGGCGAAGTAGGAGTCGCCGGGGATGGCACCGGGACAGTTGATTTTACGTTGCTTGCCCGCGGGATCCTGCGGACCTTTCGTCTGGATCCCAGGCTGACACGTCACCGCTCCGGCAGCCAACATGGCGCCACCGGTCGTACCGGAGTCATCACCACCCGTGGTGCCTCCCGCATACGCTGTGGAAGTCTGTGTCGATGATTCTGTGGGGGTGATGTACGCCTCGACGGTGCCATCACCTTTTTCCACAAAGGTGGTCTTCCCATCCTCCGAAACGATACCTTCGGGAATGGAAGACTCAGCACTGGAGGGCATCGATGATTCAATGCCTGTAGGGCTGATCGACATGCTGCTCGATCCCATGATATCGCCGCGCAGTGCGGGAGCAAGCTGGCCGGTCGCAGTCATGATGAGAATACCGACGACGACGAAGGCCACGGAGTATCCGAGAAAGTGGACGAACTTATTCATAGAAAGAGGAAGGAAGAAAACAACGATGCCGTATTTAACGTATTTCAATGAAGAACGATGGGAGAGTCAATTGCGGAAGACGGGCAACGTTTCGGAATACGGCTACAAAAAAAGCCGCCCACGGAGGCGGCTCTTCTGTGATGGGAACGTTTACTGACACTTGCCTGTGATCGCGAGCGGATTCCCAGTCGTGGAGCAGAAACAATCACCCTTGCTGGTATCACAGGGATTCGAGTTACTACAGGTTGTTCCAACCGGAGTAGACCCCGTGCAACGTGAAGACGTACTTCCCGTCGAGCTTGGAGGGGGTGGCGGGGGTGGAGGAGGAGGTGTGCTGGAAGAAGAGGCCGAAGACTTGCAGTTGATATTCGTGTCGCAGACGCCGTTGTTCCCTGTGAACGGAACAACGGTGCCCGCACAGTTCGGGGAACACGTGTACGTGCCGGCAGTCAGGCAGCACACCGAGACCGGCGTGGAAGTAGCGGAAGATGAGGAACTTTGCGTGCAGTTTCCTCCGCTATTGGCATTGCAGGCACCCGTGATACCGACGCCAACCTCATTCGTATTGCAGCTCTGGCGACAGTAGAACTGGCCATTTGAATTCTTGCAGCAGACTGCAGGGGTGGAACTGGAGGAAGAAGCTTTACAGTTCGTCGCAGGGTCACACATGCCGGTAATCGTCTGCGACGTCTCCCCCGTCCCGCAGGACGTCTTGCAGCCGTACGTGTTCGCAGCCGTATTCTTGCAGCAGTACACCGTCGGGGATGATGAGCACATGCCTCCGCACTCCGCAATCGTCTTGATCTCACCCGTCACGCCGGCAGCACACGTGGGGCTGCACGACCAAGCACCAGTCGCAGGTTTGCAGCAACGCGTGTTCACGGGTTTGCAGTTCATTCCGCACTGACCACCCGTCGGATAGTCCGTGCCCACGGTCTCTCCGGCACTGCAGGTTCCGGCACCGGCTCTGCAGGTTGCGACCGTCTGGCTGTCGGCGTAGCAGCAGGTCTCCCTCGGCTTCGGCTTGCAGAGCTGCTTGTAGTCACACTGGGCAGCCGTGCAATCGACGTCGGCGGTACATGTTTTCGCCCGCGCGTCCCTCCTCTTGTTCTTGACCGTACAGGTGGTGAAAGGATTCGGTGTCTGCATCGTGGGTGTTCCGTCCTTCTCGCAGTTCGTCGCATCCGGACAGGCAACGTTCGCCGCCGCAGCTGCGGCATTCGTACATCCGAGAGCATTCTGGAGTTCGGTGATGGCCGGCGCCTGGAAGTATGAATCACCGGGCATGGATGTGGGACAGCTGATTTTGTACTTCTTGCTCGCAGGATCCTGCGGACCCTTCGTCACGATTCCCGGATTGCAGGTGACCGCTGCCGCAGGATTCATCGGTGTGCCTCCATCCAAAAGATCCCCCGCAAGAGGCGTGCCCTTCGCCGAAGCAACCTGCTGTTTTGAAGCGGGACTGTTTTCCGTGACGAAGTAGGTGTCTCCCGTCTTGAGGACGGAAAAACGACCGTCCGGAGTCACCATCGTACCGGGCTCGGACACGTCAAGCGCGTTGTCGGAAATTGCGCTGTCGCTGCGGAGTACCGGACCGAGCTGGCCCGTCGCCGTCATGATGAGAACACCGACGACAACGATGGCGACGAAGGATCCAAAGAATTGGACGAACTTGTTCATACAAAGGGAAGGAAGAAAACAACGATACGTATTGAACGTATTTCAGTGAAGAACGATGAGAGAGTCAATTGCAACGATATGGTCAGTGAGTTGTAGTGCTGCGCGATACAGTGGCAGCCATGAGCGTTAATCTCAGGAGAAGCAGGCCTTCACGGACGTGCCGGATGTTCGACTTACCGTACCTCCTCCGGAAGTAACGGACAGGAATTTCCAGAATACGCAGGCCTGCGTTCGCCGCGCCGACGAGAATCCAGTAATCCCCGAACGGATCGCGCGATCCCATCACTCCGCTCGCGGTGAGGATGCGTGCATGATCCGTGCGCCGGAACGCCTTGGTACCGCAGAGTGTGTCCGTGAATCTCTGCCGGAGCACGATACCGAGGAGGAAAGCGAAGAAACGGTTGGCGAGACGATTGGGGAGCGGCATCGATCCCTCCTCCATCGAGAGCACGAGACGTGTGCCGATGGCGACGTCCGCACGTCCGGAAGCGATGCAGGTATAGAACTCTCCGAGGCACGCGGGATCGACGGTCATGTCGGCATCGAGAATGATGAGGATATCGTTCCGAGCGAGCGAAAATCCGAGGTGAACGGCATCCGCCTTTCCGATCCCCTGCTGCTGCACGATGCGGACGCTGCGACCATCCACCGTCTGCGGGAGTGACTGAAGACGTGTCCACGTGTCATCTGTGGAGTGCCCCTCAACGAAGATCACTTCCGTCTCCGCCCCGAAGGACGGAATGGCCGGAAGAATACGCGGGATATTGCCGGCCTCGTTCCTGCACGGAACGATGATCGAAACAGACGGAGGCATGGAGCGGGAGTCAGCGTAACGCTCCCCGCCCATGACTGCCAATCGATCTCCGGTTTGCTCTCGGGGGGAAACGGAGAGAAGATCGGTCGTATGCTGAAGACGAGCGACAGAATCTATGTGGCGGGTCACACCGGACTCGTGGGATCGGCCATCGTGGAAGTGTTGCATGAGAAGGGCTACAAGCACCTCCTGCTGCGCACGCACGCTGAACTGGATCTCACGGATCAGGCAGCGACGCGTGCGTTTCTCTTATCCGAGAAACCAGATGTCATCGTGCTCGCGGCCGCGAGAGTCGGCGGGATCAACGCGAATATGAGCTCTCCGGCCGAGTTCGCGTACGAGAATCTCATGATCCAGACCAATGTGATCCATGAAGCCTACCGCGCGGGCGTGCCTCGGATGCTCTTCATCGGGAGCTCGTGCATCTATCCGCGGCTCGCGCCGCAGCCGATTCCCGAGAGCGCGCTCATGACGGGTCTCCTCGAACCCACGAATGCTCCCTACGCGTCCGCCAAGATCGCAGGCATCGTGCTCTGCGATGCCTACAACCGGCAGTACGGCACACAGTACCGCTCTGTCATGCCGACGAATTCGTATGGTCCGCGCGATTCGTTCGATCTCGAAACGTGTCACGTGCTGCCCGCGGTGCTGCGGCGTGTCCATGAAGCAAAGCGGGCAAAGGCACCGGCAGTGACCCTCTGGGGGACGGGCAAGCCGCTCCGTGAATTCATCTTCGCGCGGGATCTCGCAGACGCATGCGTGCATCTGCTGGAGCACGATGACGATACCTCGCTCACGAATATCGGAACGGGAGAGGAGGTTTCGATTGCGAGACTGGCAGAGATCGTCGCAAAAGCCGTGGGGTATGACGGACAGATTTTGTTCGATGCATCACGGCCGGACGGCACTCCCCGGAAAGTGCTCGACACGACGAAACTGCGGCGTACGGGATGGCGTCATCAGGTACCGCTCGAGGAAGGGATCCGCAGAACGTACGAGTGGTATCAGAACACACCATGACGAAGCTCCTGCAGAATCTCTGCCTGCTCATCTTCGCTATGGCGGGATGTGTGCTGGGTCTGGACGGAGCACTCCGTGCAGCGGGTGTGCGTCCCGTGAACCTGCGCCCCGCCATTCATCAGGCAAGTGACGTACCGGATCTTGAGTACGAACTGCGGGCGGATCTGCACGCACCGGGGTTCCGCTCGGAGACGGTGACGACGGACTCCCGCGGATTCCGTTCGCAGGAAATCGATGACGGGAAGAAGGTGATCGCAATCCTCGGCGACTCGTACGCGTTCGGCTTCGGCGTGCGCGATGAAGAGACGAATCCCGCGGTGATCGCAGCACTGCTTCCGGCGTTCGCCGTCGTGAACACGGGCGTGAACGGATACAACATCGAACAGGAGACCCTCACGTACGAGGCGAAAGTCAGAGCACTGCATCCTGTCGTGACGATCCTCGAATTCACACCGAACGACGGCGACCGGAAGGCAACCTTCGACGGTGATATACGGGAACGCACGGGGACGGGATCGTGGCAGATCCACGGGCCACGGTGGTGGCGGAGGACGAGCCCGCTCGTCGACATCGTGAAGCGTGGATTTCTGCGGATGCGCGAACCTCTCCCCTCCTCTGCACCGTTCATCGTCGAATGGCCTGCGTCCGAGCTCACGCATTTCGGACGCTGGTTCACACGCCTGAGTGCGGACATCGGGAATGCTCCGAAGCTCCTTGTCCTCTGGCCGGACAGGGCAGAGCGTCCCGAGACATTCAACAGTGTACGGGCGATGGCTCATACGCACGGATGGGAGATTCTCGATCTCACGGAACAGCTCGGCACGGACTTCGAGCGACTGGGCTGGGACAGTCATCCATCCGCGCGCACGCAGAAGCTGGCTGGCGAAGCGATCGCAGCGACGCTCCGCGAGATGGGAATCACATCAGAGGATTGAACGCGACCTCTTTCGTCACCGGAGTAGGATTTTTCTCAGCGGTGAGTGTCGTCTTGAGCGACGCAGCGTACGCAGCCGACGCCGACGTGATGAGGAGTGCGAGCACGAACGTCCTGAGGATGCCGATGATCTGAGGGGTGCGCATACGTTGAAGAAACTGCGCACACCATAACCTCGCGCCATTAAGGCAGGATTAACAACCTCTGCGCACTACGCGACGACCGCCTGTGCGAGATACTGCTCGATCTTCGCCACGAGCTCACGCGGAACCATCGATCGCTTGAGAAGGTACTCATGCACGATGTCGTACTGACGGCACTGCTCGCGATATTCGTCCTATCGCCTCCTGCTCGGACTTCAAAAAAGAGCCGCTTGCGCGGCTCCTTTCTGTGGTCACAGTGCGGGGTTACTGCCCCTCACTGTTTGCATCGGTACGAGGGCCCCTTCCATGGCCATCCTGATTCATGTGGAAACCTCCGCCCTTCATCGGGCCTTTGCCGCGCATCATCGGACCGCCGAAGCCGTGACCGAATCCGAGGCTCGTGCCACACGCGGTCTTGAGCGCTTCCATTTCCGCCATGTGATCACCCTGTGCATCGTGGGCGGCCTCCATGGCATCGTGGAATGTCTGGTCGGCAAGATCGACGGCCGTCTTGCGCTGCGCGTCATCCGTGATGGCTGCCGCAGCCGTGAGGGCGTCTTTGTGTGCCAGCACCGCGGCTTTGTGAGCCGTGATCATGGCGTCGACGCCCGAGAGAAACGCTCCGTCCTTCTCCGCGAGAGCATGCACGCAGGCCTGCGAGGGAGCGGGACGGTCAGCCCTGCGGCTGTTCATCGTCATGCCCTCATCCGCCGCACTCGCAAACTGTGCGAGGAGCGGGAAAGCGACGGCGAGTGATGTCGCACCTGCGACGGCGCCGATGATGTACTTGTTCTTGGTCATACGAATCGGGGTGAAAAGAAATAGAGACTGTCGCGACATGGGCGCAGTATCGGGGAGGAATACTTAAGAGCCGGTTAAGGATGAATCTTTAGGACGTGAAGCGCACCGTGAACGTGGTGCCTGCTTCGTGTGTACTCTCGAATTCGACCGTCCAGCGATGGAGATCGGCGATGCGCTTCACGAGAGCCAAACCCAGACCGAAGCCCCCGCGCGAACGCGAGTTATCCGCCTGAAAGAACCGGTCGAAGATGCGCGACTTCGCTTCGTCAGGGATACCGACACCTGTATCCGTGACACTCAGGAATTTCTTCGTCAGCCGTACCGTGATGGTGCCGCCTTCCGGCGTGAACTTGATCGCGTTGCTCAGGAGGTTCGTCAGGAGTTGACGAAGGAGCGCCGAGTCCCCTTCCGTCAGCACGGCGTCATCGATGTGCGTCACGAGTGACAGCTTCTGCTCCGCGATGAGTGCGCGATGCCGCTCCACCGTATCGCGGATGAGTGCGGTCCCATCGATCGTCAGCTTCTCGAGACTGAGCTGATCGAGGCGCGCGAGTTCGAGGAGACGTTCGACGAGAATGGTGATGTCCTTCACGTCTTCCCTCGCAGACACGATGCCTTCCTTGAGCTTGCCGTTCTTGAGCGCGAGTTCGAGCGAGGAGCGGAGTGCCGCAAGAGGCGTCTTGAGTTCGTGGCTCGCGTCCTGTGTGAATTGCTCGAGCCGCTCCATCATGTCCTCCGCCGGTTTGAGGCTCCTGCGCGCGAAGAAGAGTCCGACAAGGAAGGTAAGACCCGAGACAAGCACGCTCACGAGGAGGTAGATCGCGAGGCGTCTCGGAAGATCCCCGAACTGGAGACGCTCGGGCTCGGCGACCTGCACGAACCCGACGAGCACGCCCCTGCGGACGAGCGGTGCCGTGAAGACACCGTACTCATCGCCCTGCAGTGTGAGCTCCGTGCGCTCTTCATCGGGTGAAAACGGTGATCCGGCGAACACGGCACCCGCGTACACGGATTGCCCCTGCAGGTTCACGACACGGATGTGATCGCGCATGCGCGGTGGAAGCCGTTCGGGGCGGATGTCGGGCCAGCTCTCGATCCTGCTCATGACGGAGGACGACGAATGCTGCAGGCGGAATTCTGCTGTGCGCCGCGAATTCTCGATATCGGCCGCGAGGAAGACCGCCCCGTTGATCATGAAGAGAAGGAACACGAAACCCGTGAACTGGAGCGCGATCCGGTAACTGATTTTCCTAAGCAACATGGAGGCTGGCCGGAACAAGATACCCTCTGCCCGGTACAGTCTCGATGAGATTCTTGCCCAATTTTCTGCGCAGGTAGGCGATGTGCACATCGACGGTCTGCGAGAACATGAGTTCGTCACGGCCGCCCCAGACGTGATTGATGATCGTGGGACGATCCTGCACCTGTCCCTTGTTCCGGAGGAGGAACTCAAGGAGCGCGTACTCCTTGGGCGAGAGGCCGATCTTGTGATCGCCGAGCCAGACCTCCTGCGAGTTCGTGTCCATCGTGACATTGCCAGCGGTGAGCTTGGGCTCCCGCGACTGGGACGTACGGCGGAGGAGCGCACGCACGCGGGCGAGCAGCTCGTCAGAATCGAAGGGCTTCGGCAGGTAATCATCCGCACCGATGTTGAGTCCGTGGATCACCTCTTGCGACTTCGTGCGTGCCGTGAGCATGAGGATCGGCATATTCTTCTTGCTCTGACGGAGCATCGCACAGATGACGTACCCGTCCATGCCGGGGAGGTTCAAGTCGAGGATGAGGAGATCGATGTCCTGCGTCATCGCCTTCTCGAAACCGTCCTTGCCGTCATTCGAGACCGTCACGGCATAGTGATCGTGCTCAAGGAGTCCCTTGATATTGCTCGCGAGCTTGGCCTGATCTTCGATGACGAGGATGTGCATGGGAATGGGGAGAATCTATCGCCCGGGCATTAAGGTGACATTAAGAGCGATGCACCTGTGACGAATGAGTGTCGGAATTCATACAACACTCGACTCCCGCGGAGACGATCCCTGTGTTCCTACGCCTTGTACGCGGGACGGATTTCGAAGAGGAGCCACAGCCCCACAAGCGTCCCGAGGATGCCCTCGCCACCATGACTCATGAAGAGCATGCCGAGAATACTGCTCGCTCCGCTGAGCACCGTACCGTAGAAGAGAAGACTCCATCCTTTCTTGCGGTGTTCCTGCAACGGTTTGAAGGCGAGAATCTCGAAGACCGCAGCGAGCAGGCCGATCAAAATATTCGCAAAGAAGAGGATGCCCGCGAATCCGGCGGCGAGGAGGATGAACGGCGAGAACAGCGAGGCAATCGCACCCATACTGAAGAGTGCGCCGAGACCGAGAATACCGAAGACGAGCGAAAGCCACGGTGCGAGGCTCACGAGTGTCTCACGCGCGCTGGAGGGAATGTGCGGGAGCTTGGCGAAGATCGGCGCAAGCCAAGACTCGAGCTTGCCCATCTCGCGGGTGAATTTCTGCTCGAAGTTCTGACCGTTCGGCGTGGAAGATGTGCTCATGAAAGGGGGAGGAATGCGTCTATCGTAGACATGGGAGAAGCTCTGAAACAAGGAATCCGTCTTGCGGGGCACACTCGTTTACTCGACCCAGAGAAGCAGGCTCTTCAGGTAGTCGGCCTCCGGATGGAAGATGTTCACCGGATGATCGAGTGCCTGACGGTGGCGGTCGAGAATGCGCACGGACTTCTTGGACTGCTGTGCGGCATGGAAAATGATCGTCTGGAACAGCGGGATATCCACCTGATAACTACAGGAACACGTGAGGAGGAAGCCGCCTTTCTTGAGAGCCTCCATACCAAGACGGTTCAGGTCCGTGTACGCATGCTTGGCCCTATCGAGGTCGGTGCTCCTCTTGGCGAACGCCGGCGGATCGAGAATGACGAAGTCGTAATTGCGCGGCAGATCTTTCCTCCGGAGGAATTCGAAGACGTCCTGCGCATATCCGTTGAAGGACTTGGGGTCGGCACCGTTCACCTGCACGTGCTGCTTGGCTTTGTCGATGGCGACCTTGTCGTAGTCCACAGCATCTGCGGCAATCGCTCCCCCTTTGAGGGCGGACACGGAGAAACCTCCGACGTAACTGCAGCAATCGAGCACCGTGCGGCCTCTTGCAAGACTCCGGACGAGTGAGCGCATTTCACGCTGGTCGAGGAAGAGGCCGGTTTTCTGGCTGCCGCTGAACGAGATGAGGAACTTGAGTCCCCGCTCCATCACCTCCACGGTTTCCTTTCCCGGCTTGCCGATCCAGCCTTCGACGGGCTCCAGGCCCTCCTTCTTGCGGCCGGGACCGGCGGATTTCTCGAAGATCGCATCGCATTTCACGTACTTCTTCATCACCTCGACGACCCAGGGACGGAGCTTGTCCATGCCCATCGTCGTGAGCTGGAGCACGAGCACGGAACCGTAGAGATCGGCGATGATGCCGGGGACTGCATCGCCTTCGGCGTTCACGAGACGGTAGGCTGTCGTGTCCCCTCCACTGAAGAACTGGCGACGGAGTTCGACCGACGTCCTGATCTGCTGCTCGAGCTGATCAAGAGGATCACCTTTCCGGAATGCGATCGCACGACCGGCGATGTACGCCTTGCGATTGAGTGTGGCATAACACAGGAAGCCACCGATCGAATCCTGCACCTCGACAATAGATCCGTCCTCGCATGCAGGAAACACGGACACGGCGGTCTGGAAGATCGCATGGTGCCGGTTCTTGAGGTGCGGCTCTTTGCCGGCCTTGAGCTTGAGGATGGGATAGACGAGAGCCATAGCGGGGAGACGGTAGCAGAAAAACGCGCATCGTGCCTCAAGGCGAGTAGAATCCGGACATGCAGAACCTCACCGTCATCATCGCCACCACGAGCGGCCACACGCAGTTCGTTGTGGACACCGTTCTCAGCCGCTGGAAGGAGACGGGGGTGAACGTGAGCGTGAAGATCATCCGCGCAGAACTTGCGACCGCAGCGGACTTCACGGATGCGGACATCCTCCTGCTCGGCTCCGGCACGTGGAACACGGGAGGAGTGGAAGGACAGCTGAACCCCTACATGCACGAACTGCTCTTCGGGAAGCTGAAGGGAATCGATCTCAAGGGCAAGCCGGTCCTCCTCGTGAGCCTCGGCGATGAACGCTACTACTTCACGACGCGCTGCACCGAGCGCTTCATGCAGTTCCTCAAATCCGCGAACGGAAAATCTCTCGGCATTCCTCTCATCATCGTGAATGAACCGTATGATCAGATGGAGAGGATTAATAAATGGTCTGATGGAGCGGGAGAGAAACTTCGCAATATTCTCTGACACGATATGTCACTTTCTTTGGCGCAAAGAAAGTGACCAAAGAAACATATGCGCGTGAACTCGCCGTCCCTGCAGGTCCGGCTCGAACAGCACGCGCAATCTTCGGTATGAGTACTCAGGCTTCTTAAATGACAGAGGGTGGGCTGGCGCGCCACGGGGGGTGAAGGGGAAGGCGCTGTTATCCCGCGAAGCGGGATTCGACGAGTCGGCTCCGAAGCCTTGGAGGAGCCGGCGAGGAGACACAGCGCCGGGCGGGCGGCTTTGGCGCGCCGCGCTTTCTTTCGCCCTTTCTTTGTCGCACACAAAGAAAGGGCAACCTGCATCGGAGAAAAGCGGAATATCAATGATGATATCCCGTCCCCGCAAGAATCGTATGCGCGCGGTACAGCTGCTCGAGGAAGAACAATTTGCAGAGCTCGTGCGGGAGCGTCATCCGGCTGAGAGAGAGCACGAGTGACGATTTCTGCCGGATCGCGTCACTCAGCCCGTACGCTCCCCCAATGAGGAACGTGACGGGAGTGCCGATGTCACGCTGTTTGCCCATCCACGAGGCGAGTTCCACGGAAGACTTCTCCTTCCCCGTCTCGTCGAGTGCCACAAACACTCCCGTCGTCTTCTCCATGGAGGCGAGAATCCGCTCATGTTCCTCGGACGCCGATCCGGCACTGAGGATCTTCTCGCTGAAATCACACTGATGACCGAGGCGGTCACCGTACACGTCGCATCCGTCCTTGATCCATGCGCTCTTCACCTTGCCGACGGTGACGAGCGTGACTTTATGCACGCTACTTGCGGTGAAGCTGTGCCACGAGCTCGATGTGCGCGGTGTGCGGGAACATGTCGACGGGCTGCACGGTGCGGAGTTCGTACCCGTTCTTCAGAAGTTCACCGAGATCCCGCGCGAACGTCGCGGCATTGCAGGAGACGTAGACGATCTTCTCGGGACGGTGTGCGATGACGGCGGAGAGCGCCTGCGGATGGAGCCCCACGCGCGGCGGATCGAGGACGATGCAGTTGAACTTGTACTTGCCGCCGGATTTGAGCTGCTGGTTGAGGATCTGCTCGGTCTTGCCCTTGTAGAAGCTGATGTTGCCGATGCGGTTCAGTCCCGCACTCTGGAGCGCATCCTCCACGGCGGACGGGTGTGACTCGATCCCCACGACCTTCTCGCAGAAGCGCGACAGGTACTGGCCGATCGTGCCCATGCCGCAGTACGCATCAAGCACCGTGTCACGGCCGCTGAGATCGGCAGCCGAGGCGATCGCGGCGTAGAGCTTCTCGGTGGCGAGCGTGTTCGTCTGGAAGAAGGAGAACGGCGAGATGCGGAACGTGAGGTCGAAGAGACGCTCGGTGATCCACGATTCGCCCACGAGCGCGTGGATCTTCGGCTCTTCGGGCTTGTCGTTGAGTCCGAAGTGTTCGGCGATGAGGAGGGACTTCAGGTTCGGGCGTCCCGCAAAGCGGAGAAATTTCTGGAACAGCGGCTCGAGTTCTTTCTTCCTCGCCTGCACGATGAAACAGATCATGTGCTCATCGGTGTGGATGCCGCGCCTGAGGATGACGTTGCGGAGCATGCCCTTGTGGGTCTTCGGGTTGTAGACGGGCAGCTTCGTCTCCGCCATGAAGCGCTTGATGTCCGCGAGGAGTGCGGGCAGCTGCTCATCGTAGAGATGACACTCGTTAATAGGGAGAATCGTCGCCCACTCACCGGCCTGATGGAAACCGATGCTCGGGTTCTCATCGAAGTAGATGCGCTGCGGCTTGCCGCCGGGCACCTTGGACGGCTTCTCCTCCACGCGCATGTTGGAGTAGCCGAACGTGAGCTCGAGCTTGTTTCTGTAATTGAACACCTGCGGACTCGGGATGATCTTGAGCACACGACCCGGGAGCTGCTTGCGGATCGCGGCATCGGCAGGTGTGACGTGTTCGAGTGTCTCGCGGACGATGTCCTCCTTGTACTGGATCTGTTTGTTGTACGCGAGGTTCTGCCAGACGCAACCGCCGCACGTGCCGAAGTGCGGGCACCGTGCCTGAATTTCGTCCTTGGAACGCAGGATCACCTTCTCCACCTTCGCTTCGAGGAACGATTCCTTCTTCTTCGTGATCACGGCCGAAACCTTCTGTCCCGGAATACCTCCATGAATGAAGACAGGCATGCCCTGCAGCGTGGCGAAGCCTGCGCCGCCATGGGCGAACTTCTCGACGACCAGAGTGTGCGTCTGGCCGGGGGCAACGATGGTTTCAGGCTCACTTGACATAATAGATGCTATCTAGTATAAATATACACTTTCATTTTCCAATGCACAATCACGCTTCCAGACCGGCCTTCCGAAGAAACTCCCTGCTCCTCGCTGGAGCAGCGGTCGTGACTGCGGCCAGTCTAGCATCGGGAGTCCCTGTTGCAAGCGTGAATGACGCACTCCACGACGCAGCGCGCGCGCCGAGGTTCACGATGGCACCGGTCAAGGCAGCCACGGTGAAAACCGTCGTCGTGAAGGCGCACCAGTCAGCCACCACGCTACTCCCTGTGGTCAATCAGCAGGATATCAAGCCGGCACAGCAGTTGCTCGCCGATCAGGTGCTGCGGGCACTCCCCTCGTTCTGCCGTGCAAATCTCAAAAGTTTCTACGTGAATTATGACAAGAAGGCGGCCAACCGCGGACTCGGTGGCGAAAACACGATCATCGTCGTGGGCAATGTCCCTGACAACGAATTCCGCGCACTCATCACGCACGAGTGCGGCCACGTCGCGGATCTGGGAGGACTTCGCGGCTCACCGGACTCCGGTCAGAGCGGATTCTACGACGGCAACACACCGATCTTCCAGAATGACCCGAGCGTCGCGTATTACCAGATCAGCTGGATCACGACAGGCATCAGCCAGCCGGGCACGAAGGAGAGCGACTTCGTCTCGGGGTACGCCTCGAGTGACCCGTTTGAGGACTTCGCCGAGAGTTTCGCCTTCTACGCACTCCATAAGAAGGAGTTCCAGCGACTCGCTCAGGGCAACCCCGTCATCAAAGCGAAGTACGACTTCATGGATCGCCTCGTGTTCACGGGAAATCCGGAGATCGCGTCGAGTAACTTCAAGCGCGGCAGTCGCGTGCCGTGGGACGTGACGAAACTTCCGTACGTCTGGCACGCCAAGAAATAGGGGGAGGATTTTCTTTGGAGCACAGAATGAGATGTGCGATACTTTTGACATGGAAGGATTCCCCTCACTTCCGATTCTCGACCGCGTCGTGCGGGTCGACGGGTATGAATTCCCGCTCTGCGACATGCGGCACGAAGCGTTGAAGCGCGGTCAGAACGGGAAACCGACGAACGGATCACGCGGATACGAGGATCAATGTCGCAGAACCTGCAGGGCGAATCGCCCGGCGTGCGGCCACTTTGCCGAAGACGATGACCAGAGCGCTCTCCCCGATCCGATCCGCGAGGATCTTGCCTTGCTGGAGGAACACGGCATCCCCGGAGCAGAATCCTTGCGGGAGCGATACGATGCCTTGCGGCTCGCGCTCAATAATGGGAATGAGGGAGGGATGGACAAAGACATGCGGGAAGCGCGATGCGGAACGAGCAGCGGAGGCGACATCCCGACGAAAGAAGAAGCAAAGGAGGCTGCGGCACTCCTGATCCCGCAGCACCGGAAACTCGTCACCCAAATGGAGGCGCTTGTTCGTGAGATAGGCTCCGCCCTCCGGACGCTGCTCCCAAGCGAGCCTGCTTCCTCTATGATGGAGGCATGCGACGCGGAATCCTCCTCGCCATCTGGCTCGTCACCGACGCTGCGCTCTTCATCGCGGCCTATGCCATCGGATACTTCGTTCGCGTCGGCTTCATCCTCTCCACCGACTTCCCGCTCGAGCTCTATCTGAGAACGGTCGCGGTCGTCGCTCCGGTCTGGGTGCTCGCCATGGCCCAACTTGGGGTTTTCCGGCTCACCCGCGTACAGGCCGAGCAGCGTAACGTCCTCCATATCTTCTTCGCGTGCGTGCTCGGCTCCGCGATGTTCACGCTCGCGTACTACTTCCTCTTCGACCGTTTCTTCAGCCGCCTCCTTCTCGTGTACGCCGGCGCGATCAGCTTCGGTCTCACGCTCGTGTGGCATCTCGCCTTCGACAGCTGGCAGAGAAGAATCCTCCGGAAGAATCCGGCAGCCTACCCCGTACTCGTGGTGGGACTCAGCCGCGAAGCGGAGAAGCTCATCCGGCACTTCGAGGAGCGGCAGTGTCCGCTCAAGCCCGTCGCGATTCTCGATCCGCAGGGCTCACCATTGAAAGAGGTGGCAGGTGTGCCCGTCCTCGGCAAGCTGAACAAGCTTGAGGACGTCATCAAAGAAAAAAGGCCGACGCACCTCATCCAGTGCAGCAACTTGGAACACACAATCAATCTCATGAGCGTGTGCCGCCAGCATGGCATGACCTACATGCTGCTTCCGTCCGTGCTCGGTGTAGCGGGGCAGGGGGAGGTGGTCTCCGTGGAGGGCTACCCGCTCCTGACAGCGCGCGGATAAGGTAGGATAGCGCCCGATGCAGGTATTCATCCTCGCCGGAGGCTTCGCAACCAGGCTGTGGCCGCTCACCGAACGGAGAGCCAAGCCCCTCCTGCCGATTGCGGGCAAGCCCCTCCTCACGTACGCGGTGGAAGCAGTGCCCGCAGCACTGCCGATCACCGTGAGCACGAACGCGGTCTTCGCCGAGGACTTCCGGGCATGGCAGAAGACGGTGAAGAACCGGAAGGTGACGGTGTCGATCGAAGATGCAGGACACGAGGGTGAGAAGTTCGGCGCGCTCGGCGCGGTGGCGCACTGGATCACAGAGGAGAAGATCAATGACGACGTGCTCCTGCTCGCCGGCGACAATTACGCCGCAGCGGACTTGGGCGCATTCATCGGACTCTTCCGCGGTCACCCGCTCGTGGCCGGCCACGATATCGCGGACAAGGAACTCGCGCGGCAGTTCGGCACGATCATCACGGGAGCCAAAGAAGGAGTGTTGTCGGCGGTTACTTCGTTCGAGGAGAAGCCGCTGCACCCCAAATCCACCGTGGTTTCGACGGGGTGGTGGATTCTCCCGAAGACATCACTCCCCGTCCTCGTCGAGCATGCGAAGGCACACCCCGACAACGTCGGCGGCGTCTTCGAGGAATTCCTGAGAAGGCAGATCGCCGTGGACTGCTTCGTCTTCACCGAGCTCTGGAAGGACATCGGATCATTTGAGGCATACATGTCGCTCCACCGCGAAGTCGTCGGCGAGAAGACTCTCGCGGATCCGTCCGCGAAAGTGAGCCCCGATTCCGTGCTCTCCGGCAGCATGGATATCGCGGCGAAGACCGTCATCAGCGGTTCTACGCTCTCCGACTGCATCATCTTCCCCGGTTCGAGAATCACGGACTGTGTGCTGCGGCGATGCGTCATCGATGAAGACTGTGTGCTCGAAAGCGTCGATCTGACGGAGAAGATGATCCGCGCGGGCACGGTGCTCAAGCTGACGCGGTGAACGCGACATCGGAAGGCCTAAGGAGGAGCCGTTTCCCTCGCATGACAAAAGAGCTACACTTGGCCGCGCATGTCGCTTAGAACACCTCTCCTGATCGGCTCCCTGATGATTCTTGCTGCCTGCGGGTCGTCCGTCCAGTTGACCTTCCAGGCGACGAGTTCCCTCGACGATGCAGCAAAAAACCAACTCCTCTTTCAAGCCGCTGAACGTGTGTTTACACGTCGTCTGGCCGCCGTGAATGTGGAGTCACCGAAAGTGAAAGTTATTACGCAGGACAAAGCGACCGCCTCCGTCTCCATGTCGGTACCGTCCGCAAGCGTGGAGACCGTCGAGCGCATTGCGTCGGATCCGTTCACCTTCGAGATCAGACTGGAGGACGGCGTCATCAAAGACAGCACAGGTGCAGATCAGACGAACTGGGTCCCGACGGGAGTCGACGGCTCGATGCTCGAGTGGGTGCAACCGGTGAAGAGTCCGGACGGAAGCGATATCGGCGTGGAACTGGAGTTCAGTGAAACCGGCCGCAGCAAGCTGCAGGAGGCCTTCAAAGGCAACCAGGGAAAGGATGTCGGCATCTTCGTCCGTGATCTCCTCGTCTCGAAACTGAAGATCAATTCGGACAAACCGAACGAACACATTATCATCGGCGGGATCCCGTCGGCGAAAGTCGCGGAAATCTTCGCCGACGACGTGAACGTCGGCCTCCATCTCTCCTTCCTCGCTTCCAAGTAACCCCCTTCCCATGGCTTCCTCAAAGCGTTCCACCTGGCCCGTCATCGTCACGATCATCGCGGTCCTCTGTCTCATCGTCGCCCTGCCGGACGGCATGAAGAAATTCCTCCCGGGATATCTCAAGCCCTCCCTCCACCTCGGTCTCGACCTCGCAGGCGGAACCCAGCTCGACTTCCGTATTTCGGAGGATGAGATCAACGCACGCGAGCTGGAGCTCGCCCAGCAGATCGACGCTGCGAAGAACGGCGGCAATAACAAGGAATTGCTCAACCTCCAGTTCGAACTCCAGAGCACCCAGCTGCAGCACGCCAAACTCGTGGAGGCGATCCGTGGAGTCCTTGAGCGCCGCATCAACGCGCTCGGCGTCAGCGAAGCCACCATCACCCCGTCATACTTCGGCACGGAGAAGCACCTCCTCGTGGAGTGTCCGGGCATCATCGACGTGAACCGCTGCATCCAGACGGTGGGCAAGACCATCCAGCTGGAATTCAAGGAGGAGTACTCGGGCAGCAACACGGAGTATGAGAAGCAGATGCGCTCACGTGCGGATAAGGTGTACCGCTCCGTCACGACGGGTACCGGCAGCCTGCAGGTCTACGGTCAGGACTTGAGCAGCGTGCTCGGTGTGTCGTACTTCGATGCGCGTCCGATCTTCGTCTCGCAGCTGCCGAAGGGACTCGAAGCCCTCGCGAAGCGCTCCCCCGCCGATCCAGTGCTCAAGACCGAGTCGAGCATCCAGACGACCCAGCAGAACGATCAGGGTCAGACGGAGATCCGCGAGATCAAAGGCATCTACCTCACGAAAGTGCTCGAGAACAAGAAGCCCGTCGGCCGTCCGCTGACGAGCCCCGACGAAGCCTACGGCGAGCTCGCGAAGACGATCCCGGGATCAGCTCTTGAATCCAAGCTCTCCATCGATCCTGCCACAGCTCCCGCTGATCTTCAGGCAATACTCCTCGCGATGGACATCGGCACGCAGAAGACCGTGAAGCTGAAGGACGGCACAGCCATCGTCTACCTCGGCGGACGCACGGACGGCACGGAGGAGATGACCGCCAGCCACATCCTCATCCAGTACAAGGGTTCCGAGCGCGCCGAATCGACAGTCACGCGCACGAAGGAACAGGCCAAGGCGCTCATCGAGGACATTGCGAAGCGGCTCAAGGCCGGTGCCAGCTTCGATGAGATCGCGCGGAAGGAATCCGACGGTCCGTCGAAGGCCAAGGCCGGAAGTCTGGGTGTCATCACGCGCGGCATGATGGTTCAGCCGTTCGAAGTCGCCGCCTTCTCCCTCAAGCAGGGGCAGACGAGCGCAGCCGTGGAGACACCGTTCGGTTTCCACATCATCCGCGCAGACAAGGGCGTCACGAAGTCCGGTGCCAAGCTCTCGTACAACGCGCTGCGCACCAAGGGTGACGAATCGGCAGCCACCGCCCTCATGGACAAGGTTGAGAAGGGTGAAGTGATGCGCATGGAGGATCAGGTGATGGTGCGTTCCCTCTTCTTCTCGCTCGAACCGACGGGCTGGAAGGACACGGACTTGAATGGCCAGAGGTTCCGCACGGCCGCCGTCTCGATGGATCCGGTGAGTAACATTCCGGTCGTCCAGATCCAGTTCGACGCCAAGGGCGCGGAGATGTTTCAGGAAATGACGAAGCGCAACGTCGGCAAGCGCATCGCGATCTTCGTCGGAGGAGACCTGGTCTCGGCTCCGAACGTGCAGAACGAGATCATCGGCGGCAATGCCGTGATCACGGGCAGCCGCACGGTGGAGGAAGCAAGCAAGCTCGCGCAGGATCTGAACACGGGTGCCATTCCCGCACCGATCTACCTCTCCGGTCAGACGACGGTGGAGGCCACGCTGGGTGCCAACGCGCTCAAGCAGTCGATCTTTGCCGCAGCGATGGGACTCCTTGTCCTCTGTTTCTTCATGATCCTCATCTACCGCCTCCTCGGCGTCGTCTCGAGCATCGCGCTCCTCTTCTACGTCGTCCTCCTCATCGCCTCCACGAAACTCCCGATCCTCCTGATCTCGAACGAGCACGTGGTGCTCACGCTCGCCGGTATCGCCGGTATGATCCTCAGTATGGGTATGGCCGTGGATGCCAACGTCCTCGCTTTCGAGCGCATCAAGGAAGAACTCCGCAAAGGAAAGACGTTCAGCACCGCGGTGGAAACGGGCTTCAAGAAAGCATGGCCGAGCGTCCGCGACGGCAACACCTCCACGCTCATCACCTGCGCCATCCTCTTCACGATCGGTACGAGCATCATCCGCGGCTTCGCCGTGACGCTCGCCATCGGTATCTTCATCTCGCTGTTCACCGCGATCATCGTGAGCCGCTGGCTCTGCCGCCAGATCGCGAAGACTCCTCTCGCCAACCGTCCGGAACTTTTCGGCGTCAGCAAGAGCGAGAACGCACCGCCGCCCTCCAACATATTGACCTGATACAGGGAAAGGAGAGGATGGAGTCATGCGGGAATCCCTGCGTGCTCCATCCTCACCGCTCTCCCCTGCTCCGCTGCGTTCTCCGGACCGCACGCGTGACCTGCGATCTGCAGCGATGTCTGCGGTACGTCTCCTGCTCGTGCTGGGAGCCGTTTCAGTGGTGAACGCGGAGGAGAAGCCCATGAAGAAACAGGGAGCGACCCAGGAATCCGTCACGCTCTCCAAACGCGAGCAATGGATCCAGAAGCGGACAGAGGATGTGATGCGTGAGCTGCGGGCCCCGATCCTGAGGCTCGACGATGATCTGTTCGCCGTACGCCAACAGGGCTTACGTGAAATCAATGACATCATCGGCAAGATGCTCCGCGAGATGAATCCTCCCCCGCAGGAGGTGATGGATGTCTTCGAGGATCTGCAGAGGAAAATGAAGGACGGGGATCTGAGTCTGGAACAGCGCGTGCGACTCACCCACGCGGGAGAGGAAGCACGGAAAGTGAGTGAGGCTGCTCCGGACAGAATCCCGCCCCTCGAGTACCGGTGGAGAGAGTGTCTCGCGGTCATCGGGGAGCAGACAGGCTTCGATATCCGCGTCGAGAGCGCTGACGAAGCAGTGCTCGAACGACGTGTGAGCATCGGCAACGATGACAATGAGTGCTTCCGGATCCTCCGGCACTTCTGCCGGACGACAGGATGCTCAGCGGAATTCGGCACCGAGCCGGGGGTCATCCGTCTGACGAAGCGGAAGGAAGGCGACGAAACGAGGATGTTCGGTGCAGGGAAACTGCTCGCCATCGCGGGGAAATCGCCCGAGGGCGGAAAGAAGCTGGATGTCCGTATGAGCCCGCGCACAGGCGCACTCGTCGCAATCAAGAACGTCGCGAGTGATGAAGGGGATGCGGGCACGGTGAGCATCGGTGACATCGCCGTTCCTGCATGGACGTTCGGCTCTGTGGGATCACCGCCGTCCCGTTCTGGGCAGGTGGCGCATGATCAGAAGCGGGTGGGTCTCTCGGCAGAGTGCACGGTGGTCCGGAATCCCAAGACCGTCCGCCTCACGTGTGACGGCAACGGTGCGAAGATCGGCTTTCAGGATGTGCGTGTTCTCGAAGCAAGTGCAGAGCATCCCACACAGATTCAGGTGAATATGACGGTCTTCGGTGATGTGCCGTGGCCGTCGACGCCGTGCGACGTGGACAGCAAGACGTACGGCGCCGGCGCCGCGAGCATGTTCCGTGTGCACGATGCGAAAGGGATGCGTGTCCCCGCACGCATCATCTCCTGTGAAGTGAATCAGCGCCTCATGATGTTCACACTCGAATGTGATGCGAAACCCGCATCCGTGGACGTGACGGCCTATCGCGCATTCGCACTGGAAGA
>CAZDRX010000008.1:0-10541 GCA_964508225.1 uncultured Candidatus Peribacteria bacterium | reverse complement strand
GAGACCGTACACATGCCTTCCGCGCGAGACGGAGACGAGTAAGCAGGGTAGACTGACCGCATGGACAGCATTCTGCTCGAACATATCGAAGTCCCGACGCGGATCGGCATCGACGAAGCCGAGCGCGCATCGGAGCAGACGCTCCTCGTGACCGTCGAGCTGCTCCATCCCATGAAGGATGCCGCCCAGAGTGACGACCTCACGAAAGGGATCGATTACGCCCGCGTCACGATGGAAGTCGTGAAGCTCGGCATCACGGAACGCAGAACCGTGGAACGCTTCGCGGAGGACGCCGCGGCGATGCTGCTCAGAGAATTCAAGCCCGCAGGCGGTGTGAAGGTGACGGTGCGCAAAACCCCTTCTTTGCCGCTGCAATCAGCCTCCGTCACCATCGTCCGCCCATAGAAACAGTCTGTATCGGCATCGGCTCGAATATCGATCCTGAGACCAATCTCCGTGCGGCAGCCGCACTGCTCCGGAAGGACTTCCCGGGAATCCGCTTCTCCCCCATCTACGCTTCCGCCCCCGTCGGGTACAAGGATCAGGCGGAGTTCCTGAATGCCGCAGCGGTCTTCCGGACGAAGCTCCCACCGGAAAAAGTGGCAGCGAAGCTGAAGACAATCGAGAAGAAGCTGAAGAAGAATCCGCCGCACAAGTTCGGTCCCCGCACGATCGATCTGGATGTCCTCCTGTACGGGAGTGAGATCCTCCTCGACGACGCGCTCACGGTGCCGCACCTGGCACTCCACGAACGGAAGTTCGTCCTCGCACCCCTCATCGACCTCGGTGCCGGAGACATTCTGCACCCGGGCTTCGACCGAAAGCTGAAGTCCTATCTTTCTGAGGTAAAGCATCAGAGCTGCAAGCGCACAAAGCTCAAGGAATTGTGAAATATAGGCCAAGGGAGGCGTGCGCCACGGTGGGGGTCTGCGGCGCGGGAGTTGGCGCACACGCGTTTTCTTTCGTCCTTTCTTTGTCGCTCGGACAAAGAAAGGACAATGATCTATACTCGCAATCCCATGGAACAGCTCTACAAAGCCCTCCTGAAACGCATCGGCGAAGACCCGAACCGTCCGGGGCTGAAGAAAACGCCCAAGCGTGTGGCGGAAGCGATGGAATTCCTCACGTCCGGTTACGATCAGGATCTCAAAACCGTCGTGAACGGTGCGCTCTTCCCTGCGGACACCGACGGCATGATCATCGTGAAAGACATCGAGTGTTACTCGCTGTGTGAGCACCACATGCTCCCCTTCACGGGAAAGGTGCACGTGGGGTATATCCCGGGCAAGAAGATCATCGGTCTCAGCAAGATCCCGCGCATCGTGGACATGTTCGCGCGCAGGCTGCAGGTGCAGGAACGTCTCGGCCAGCAGATCTGCGATGCGCTCAAGGAAGTGCTGCAACCGGTCGGCATCGGCGTCGTGATCGAGGCGAGCCACTTCTGCATGATGATGCGCGGCGTGGAGAAGCAGCATTCCGTGGCCGTCACAAGCCACGTGGCAGGCAGCTTCAAACGTGATGCACGCACGAGGCAGGAATTCTTGGATCTGATCCGCGGCTAAGCAGCGAGCGCTGCGGGCTGCTCCGATGCATTCGGCAGCTTGCCGAGCTCACGGGCGGCTTTGTAGACCTGTGCTTCCGTCATGCCCACGGCCGCTCCCTGACGCAGCATCTCGCCGATCTCGATGCCCTGATTCCTGCGCCAGACTTCGGTCTGCAGATGGTTGCCGACGTTCGCACCGCCCTTCGCGGTGTAGCTCCTGACGGTCTCTCGACCGATCCTGCTGACGGCATCCGCGCCCTCGATGTACGTCTTGGCCGGAAGGCCTTCGCGACGCTGACCGAGTTTGCCCGCGACCCCCTCCACCACGTCTCCCTCGAACATCGTCGTCGCGTCGTGCACACCCTCTTCATCGATGATCGTGATCGTGGCTGCGGCCTTGGCATCCTGTCCTGCGTGACCGACCTCGTCGCTGTTCTCATGCAGCAGTGTGTCTGCCGTGAATCGGGTCTGCTGCACCACCTGCTCGGGATTCAGCTGGTCGCGGCGCATGAGCGACTCCTTCGTGCCGAGCTTGTTCATGCCGAGCACAGAGTCGCTGCCGCCCACCTGATCCTCGAGCTGCACGTTGTCGTGCGCTCCGCCCTCCGCTGCCTTGTCGACGGACGCGCGGATCTCCGTCATGCGCTTGCCGGCTTCTCCGTCACTGCCGACTTTGTCGACGAGCGCGCCGAGTTTCTGCCGGACGTCTCCCACGGTCTTCGCAGTTTTCAGTTCGGACTGGTAGAGCGTGTCCGCGAGATCCTTGCCGCTGCCGGTCTCAGCCGATGGTGTGCTGTGCATGCGTTCCATAGTGACACTATTGTCGTCCGCACAGCTTCGAGGGATATCAAAGAGGAAACCGAAGTGACGCTCGACGCAAAAGAGACCTCCTGAAGCCGCAATCGTGATGACGGTGAAGTGCCTACTTCTGGCGCTCGGACTTGTCGTTTTTGTCGCTGACCTGCTTCTCGAGCATCTTGTACACCGTGAGTTTCGTGAGCGATTTGGCTGCGTTCCCGTTCTTGCCGTTCTTGTCCTTCTTCTGTTTGTCCTTCCAGATCTTGTCGATGTTGACGCGATACATATTGTGATATTTTTCGAGTTCGTCCGGTCCAGCCATCTTGAGCACGTCGAGCTCGGGTGCGAACATTTCACTGTAACGGTCGCGACGACGGATCATGCGGGCATTGCCGTCGTCGGAGAGGAGAATCATGCCCGGACGGCGGATGGTGTTGAAGTTGCTGGACATCACCTGCGCATACGCCCCCACGTCCATGGCGGCGAGGAGATCGCCTGCGCGGAGCTTCGGCATGTCGATGTTCTTGCGGATCAGGTCCCAGCAGTCACACGTGTTGCCCGCGATCGTGACGGTGTGGATGCGACGCTCGTTCATCTTGGACGCAGGCAGGATGTCGTAATGGACGTTCGGCTGGATGAGCGCGTCGGGGATGAAGTTGTAGGAACTGCCGTCAGCGATGACCATGCGGCTGTTCAAGCCGAGGCGCTTCTTGCTGATGACCTTCATGAGACCGATACCCGCATTGAGCACAATGCTCTTACCCGGCTCGAAGATGAGCTGGAGCGGCGGAATGCCGTAACGGTTCATGAGATTCTGGAAGTACTTCGGGAAATCCCTCATCCTCTCGATCGGAAAAGCTTCCTCTTCACCGATAGCCGCCGGGAATCCGCCGCCGAGAGAGAGGCTCTTCACACGGATGCCTTTGTCGAGACAGCTCCTGATGAGTTTGGCGAAGACACGTGCCGCCATCTTGAAGACACGCGGGTTGTAGACGTAACCGCCCATGAAGTGAAAACCCTTGAAGTCGACGTAGGGGCTCCTGCATGCGAGATCGATGGCGCGCTCCACGTACTTGATCGGGATACCGTACTTGTTGCCCTTGGTCGTGTACGACCCGAGCGAGATCATCGGGTTCACGCGGATGACGGTATCGATGTGCTTCCGCAGCTTCTTGGCCGTACGCGCGATGTGCTCGATCTCCTCGATGGAGTCGGCCGTGATGGACTGCACGCCGATCTTGATCGCGAAGTGGATATCCTGTTCGGTCTTGAAGAGGTTCGTGAACGTGAGCTGGCGCGGTTTGAAGTCTGCGAGAAGCCCGAGAATGAGCTCACCCACGGACGAACAATCGAGCTCGAAGCCTTCCTCGCGCGCCATGCGGAGCACCTGCAGGTTGCTGTTGCACTTCACGGCGTACTGCAGCGCGATGTCGGTACCGAAGACCTTCTTGAAACGGCGCAGCCGGGAACGGATCTCGCTCTCGCAAAGGACGTACAGAGGCGTTCCGTACTTCTCGATGATCTTGTCGACCGGCACGTTCTCGATGAGCATCATGCCCTGGCTGTCCTGATGCACGAAGCGTTCCCAGCGCGGACGCATATAGCGGGAGCTGACCTTGTGCGGTCGTACCTGCTTGAACTTGTAGGAGCCCGAAGGGCGTTTGGACATGGAGGATTTTTTGCGAACAGAACGTGATTATAGTCACGCTGCTCTCTGTGTAAAGAAGAATTCTGCCTCCGGAGAATTATTTCCCGATGAACGTCTCGTGCAGAATGTTCAGCGCGCGCTCGTTGTCGTTTTCGTCGACGACGAACGTCATGCTCACGCCCGACGCCGCCTGCGAGATCATCTCGACCGGAATCCTGTGCTCGCCGAGCGTCGTGAAGACCTTTCCGGCGACACCCGCGGCGTTGATACTGCCACCCACCATGCAGAGGATGGCCTTGCCGCGTACCACCTGCACCTCACCGAGCGTTCTCAGATCCTGCACGAGTGCCGTGAGGTAATCCTCGTTATCGATGGTGAGTGAGACGCTGACGACCGATGTCGCGATGAGGTCGATACTCGTCCTGTGCCTCTCGAAGGTCTGGAAGAGTTTCGCCATGAGACCGCTGCCGTCGAAGAACTCGGGCGAACGGACATGCACGATCGTGATCCCCTTCTTGCGTGAGAACGCCTCCACCGTGTGGCTCTTGCCGTGACGCTCCCGGAAGCTGCTCACGATCGTGGTACCCCTGCCGTCGGGCTTGAAGGTATTCAGGATCTGCACGGGAACGCCTGCTTCCATCGCGGGGAGGATCGTCTTGGGGTGGAGCACCTTGGCGCCGAAGTACGCGAGTTCGCACGCCTCCTCGAATGCGAGTTCGTGGACGACCTTCGCTCCCGGCACGATGCGCGGATCGGTCGTCAGGAATCCGTCTACCTCTTTCCAGATCTGGATCGCATCGGCCTTGAGCGCGGCACCGAGGATCGCGGCGGTGTAATCCGAGCCTCCGCGTCCGAGCGTCGTGATCTCCCCTTTCTTCGTCTTGCCGATGAATCCGGTGACGACCGGCACCACCTTGAGTGCGTTCACCTTCTTCTTCAGGAGCGCGAACGAGGAGGGAAGCGGCTCGGCATCGCCGAAGTCGTCATTCGTGATCATCCCGAGGTCGTACGCGGCGAATGCTTTGGACGGAACTCCGCTCTTCCTCAATTCCGCAGACACGATCACCGAAGACATCCGTTCGCCGAACGACTGGAAGAGATCCATCGTCTTCTTCGTGAGCTTCGTCTTGCCCCTGCGTACGGAAACCGCCAGCTTCTCCAGCTCGCCAAGCTCGTCGGCGAGGAGTGACGGCGAAAGCTTCATATCCGCAAGGAGATCGCTGTGACGTCCGCGGATGCTTTCGAGGATATCCGCACCTTTTCCTTCAGCCGAAGCCTTCGCGAGACGGATGAGCGTATCGGTGATGCCGGACACGGCGGAGACGACGACGACGGGCCGGAGCTTCACTCGCGCCTTCACGATCGCGGCGACTTCCCGGATCGCTTTCGCGTTCCCGACCGACGTGCCTCCGAATTTCATGACGATCATCATGCACATTCTGCCGCGTGACGCCTGAGATGCAAGCCCCAAAAAATGTGGCGTCACAGAATGATTGCTGTATTCTTTTCGCATGAAGAATCCTCCGGACAAAGTCCGCGTCGGCATTCTCGGCGCAACCGGCATGGTCGGTCAGCAGTACATCACGCTGCTGCAAGGTCATCCGTGGTTCCAAGTCACGCACCTCGTGGCAAGCCCGTCGTCCGCAGGAAAGACGTACAAGGAGGCTGTGGCAGGCCGCTGGCACCTCGCGGCCGCGATGCCGGAGAGTGTCGGGAAGCTTGTCCTCCACACGGTCGACGACCTCGCCGCGGTGCAGAAGCACTGTGACTTCGTCTTCTCCGCCCTCGACTCCGAGATCGCGAAGGAGTGGGAGGAGCAGTACGCCGCCGCGGGCATTCCTGTCGTATCGAATGCCTCCACGCACCGCATGACACCGGATGTCCCCATGATCATCCCCGAGGTGAACCCGCAGCACCTCGATATGATCGCGATCCAGAGGAAGAACCGCGGCTGGGACAAGGGATTTATCGTCGTGAAACCCAACTGTTCGATCCAGAGCTACACCGCGCCGCTCGCCGCCCTCCATGAGACATTCACGCTGAAGCGGATCTTCGTGACCACACTGCAGGCGATCTCGGGCGCCGGACATCCGGGTGTCGCGTCGTTCGACATTCTCAGTAACGTCGTGCCGCTCATCAAGGGAGAGGAGGAGAAGTCCGAGATGGAGCCGCGCAAGATCTTCGGCACCATTAAGGGAACGAAAATCGTGCACGACGATTCCATCGTCATCTCCGCGCACTGCAACCGCGTACCGACGATCGACGGTCATCTCGCATGCGTGTCGTTCGAGTGCGAGAAGAAGCCGACCGAAGCGGAGATCCTCAAGACGTGGAGGAGCTTCAAAGGCGTCCCGCAGGAGCTGGAACTGCCGTCCGCCCCGCTGAAGGCAATCACGGTGATGGAGGAGAAAGACCGCCCCCAGCCCCGCCTCGACTGCGACAAGGACAAAGGAATGACCGTGTCCGTCGGACGCCTGCGCGAAGACCCGCTCTTCCAGTGGAAGTTCGTGGGCTTATCACACAACACCGTGCGCGGAGCGGCGGGCGGCGGTATTCTCATCGCAGAACTCCTCAAGGCAAAATCTTTCCTCTCATTTTCTCCCCCTCTATGACCAAGGGAACCATCCTCATCATCGGAGCCGGCGGCGTCGGTTCCGTCGCGACACACAAGTGCGCCATGAACAGCGACGTCTTCACGAAGATCCACCTCGCATCACGCAGTCTCGCCAAACCCGATGCGATCAAGAAAGACATCAAGAAGCGCTGGGGTGTCTCGATCCAGACGCACGCCGTGGACGCTGACAAACCGAAGGAGGTCATCGCGCTCATCAGGAAGACGAAGCCGTACCTCGTGCTGAACCTGGCTCTCCCGTATCAGGATCTCTCGATCATGGACGCGTGCCTCGCCACGAAGACGCACTACATCGACACCGCGAACTACGAGCCCCTCGACAAGGCCGAATTCGAGTACAGCTGGCAGTGGGCGTACCGCAAGAAGTACAAGGATGCGGGCATTCTGGCCGTGCTCGGTGCCGGCTTCGATCCCGGTGTGACGAACGCGTACTGCGCGTACATCCTCAAGAAATACTTCGACACCGTGAGCGAAGTCGACATCCTCGACGCGAACGCAGGCAACCACGGCAAAGCCTTCGCGACGAACTTCAACCCCGAGATCAACATCCGTGAGGTGACGCAGGTCGTCCGTCACTGGAAGAGCGGCAAGTGGGTGAAGACTCCGGCGATCCTCGATCCGACGAGCGTCCACTTCGACTTCGACTATCCCCAGATCGGTCCGAAGGACAGCTACCTCCTCTACCACGAGGAGCTGGAATCGCTCGCGAAGAACCTCCCGGGACTGAAGCGCATCCGCTTCTGGATGACGTTCTCCCAGAATTACATCACGCACCTCCGCGTCATGCAGAACATCGGCATCACGCGCATCGACGAGGTGGAGTACGACGGCAAGAAGATCGTCCCGATCAAATTCCTGAAGGCACTCCTCCCGAATCCGGCTTCGCTCGCCACCAAGTACACGGGCAAGACGAACATCGGCTGCGTGATTACGGGCAAGAAGAGCGGCAAGGAGTTCACGAAGTACATCTACAACGTGTGCGACCACGCCGAGTGCTTCAAGGAAGTGGGATCGCAGGCGATCTCCTACACCACGGGCGTGCCGGCCATGTCCGCGGCCATGATGGTGATGAAGGGCATCTGGACGGGCAAGGGCGTGCTCAACATGGAAGAGCTCGATCCGGAGCCGTTCCTGAGCGTCGTGTCCAAGAACGGTCTGCCGTTCAAGGTGGTGGACAGCCGTCCGCTGCCCGCTAACCTGACAGCATGAGCAAAGGTGACGTCTTCGAGCCATCCTGGGAGCGTGACCGCGAACCGTTCTTCGCGGCCCTCGACTATGCAAACATCGTGACTCCGGCGTACGTGATCCACGAAGGTGCGCTCGAGGAGAATCTGAAGATCCTCGAAGGCGTAAAGAAGAAGGCAGGCTGCACAATCCTCCTCGCGCTGAAGGGATACGCGACATGGAAAACGTTTCCGCTCGTGAAGAAGTATCTGGACGGGGTCTGCGCCAGTTCCGTAAACGAGGCGCGCCTCGGACGTGAGGAGTTCGGGAAGCAAGTACATAGCTACGCCCCCGTCTTCAGCGACCGCGATATCGCGGAGCAGGTGCTCTACGCCGACCACATCGTCTTCAACTCCCCCACCCAGTGGGAGAAGCACCGTGAGACAGTGCGGAAGGCGAACCCGAAGATCGAGTGCGGCATCCGGATCAATCCCGAGTCCGCAGGAGCAGGGAACGACCTGTATAACCCCTGCGCGAGGGGTTCACGCATGGGTGCGACGCTCAGCGAGTGCGAGAAGCACCCGGGCATTCTGGAAGCGGCCGACGGTCTCCACTTCCACGCACTGTGCGAACAGAGCGCGGAGGATCTGGAAGAGGCGCTCGCAAACGTGGAGAAGAAGTTCGGCAAGTATCTGAACGGAAAGAAGTGGATCAACTTCGGCGGCGGACACCACATCACGCGCAAGGGCTACGACACGGCGAAGCTCATCCGCCTCGTCAGCGAGTTCCAGAAGAAGTACGCCACGAACGTGATCCTCGAACCGGGTGAAGCCGTGGGACTGAATGCGGGCGTGCTCGTGGGAACCGTGCTCGATATCATCGAGAACGACGGCTTGATCGCGATGCTGGATACGACGGCAGAGGCGCACATGCCCGATGTCCTCGGGATGCCCTACAGACCGTCGGTGATCGGTGCGGGCAAACCGGGTGAGAAGAAATTCACGTACAAACTGGGCGGCATCACGTGTCTCTCGGGCGATTTCATCGGCAGTTATTCGTTCGATCGTGCGCTGAAAGCCGGCGACCGCCTCGTGTTCCAGAACATGGCGATCTACACGACGGTGAAGAACACGACGTTCAACGGCGTGCGGCTCCCCGACATTCTCGTGATGGATGCGAAGAACAACGTGGTGCACCGGAAGGAATTCGGTTACGAGACGTTCAAGGAAAGGCTGTCCTGAAGAATTCTTGTTTGGTACCGTACGGACGTCTCCTATGTCTTCCAAGAGCGTCCGCATCGGCCTCGTCCAGATGTCCATGTCAGGCGACAAGGACATGAATCTGAAGAAGGCTTCTGCCATGACGGAGGAAGCGGTGAAGAAGGGCGCAAAGATCGTGATCCTTCCGGAACTCTTCGCAGGTCCGTACTTCTGCATCGTGCCGAAGGACACAAAGGCCCTGACGATGGCTGAAGCAATCCCAGGGCCGATCAGCGACGCACTCTCTGCCCTCGCGAAGAGACTCAAGATCGTCCTCATCGGCGGCTCCATCTACGAACTCGCGGACGGCAAACGGTACAACACCTCCTGCCTCTTCGGTCCGGACGGGGCGATGCTCGGGAGCTACCGCAAAGGCCACATCCCGCATGATCCGGGCTTCTACGAGCAGGATTACTTCGGCAGCGGCAATGAGGTGATCAAGGTGCACGAGACACCGTACGGCAGAATTGCCGTCGGGATCTGCTACGACCAGTGGTTCCCCGAGTTTGCGCGCATCGCGGCACTGAAGGGTGCGGATCTGATCGTGTACCCGACGGCTATCGGCATGACGCCGGACGCGGAGAGAGCTGATCCGGACGTGCCCGAAGACTGGGAGCAGATGTGGCGGGCGGCACAGGTAGGACACAGTGCCAGCAACAACGTGTACGTGGCAGCCGTGAACCGTGTGGGTGACGAAGGAAGGACACACTTCTTCGGCGGATCATTCGTGAGCAGTCCGCTCGCGGCCGTCCTCGTGCAGGGCGATGACACCGAACAGGTACTCCTCGCGGACGTGGACTTCTCGCTTCCGAAGAAGGTGCAGGAGTCCTGGAGATTTTTAGCCGAACGCCGACCTGATCTCTACGGCGATCTCACCAAGAACGTATGACGAACAAGCCCGCGACCGAAGGTTTCCGCATGCCCGCGGAGTGGGCGCCGCAGAGCGCCGTGTGGCTCGCATGGCCGTACAACCTCGCGGAGACGTGGGAAGGCCACATCGACGGCGCCGAGAAGGCCTTCACGGAGATGATCGAGATCCTGACGCAGCACGAGACGGTGGAACTCCTCGTGCCGGATGAAGCGGTGAAGACCCGCGCACTCGCGAAGATCAGCGCCTCGAAGGCCGATCTGAAGCGGCTCCGGATGCATCTCGTCGAGACCGGCGACATCTGGATCCGCGACTACGGCCCGATCTTCGTCACGAGAGACATGCCGAAGCACGAGGTGGCCTTCACGAAGTGGATCTACAACGCGTACGGCAACAAGTACGACGCGCTGCTGAAGGGCAACGACGTCGCGGACAAGCTCCCGCTCGAGCAGTACCGCAGATTCGACACCGGCATCGTTCTCGAAGGCGGCTCGATCGACGTGAACGGCACAGGAACCATCCTCACGACCGAGAGCTGCCTCCTCTCCCCCGACAGAAACCCCCACATGAATAGGAAGCAGATCGAGCAGGCACTCGCCGATGAGCTCGGCACGAGGAACGTGCTGTGG